>JBGSHJ010000013.1:0-2541 GCA_041752315.1 Pseudomonadales bacterium | reverse complement strand
TCCCAAGGGTATGGCTGTTCGCCATTTAAAGTGGTACGCGAGCTGGGTTTAGAACGTCGTGAGACAGTTCGGTCCCTATCTGCCGTGGGCGTTTGAGATTTGAGAGGAGCTGCTCCTAGTACGAGAGGACCGGAGTGGACGAACCTCTGGTGTTCCGGTTGTCACGCCAGTGGCATCGCCGGGTAGCTATGTTCGGACGGGATAACCGCTGAAAGCATCTAAGCGGGAAGCCTCCCTCAAGATGAGATCTCACAAATCTTCGGATTTCTTAAGGGCCCTCGTAGACTACGAGGTTGATAGGCAGGGTGTGTAAGCGCTGTGAGGCGTTGAGCTAACCTGTACTAATTGCCCGTGTGGCTTGACCATATAATCGAGCGTATGCGTTCGGTTTATCGCAAAGCACATCATGCAGCTGCAAATCTAAGTATTGGCCGCCCCAGGGCGGCAGACCGGTTTGTCTGACGACAATAGCGAGTTGGAACCACCTGATCCCATCCCGAACTCAGCAGTGAAACGATTCAGCGCCGATGGTAGTGTGGGGTCTCCCCATGTGAGAGTAGGACATCGTCAGGCATTTAAACGAAAAGCCTCGCTGAACAGCGAGGCTTTTTTTTTGCCCTTCAAAACAGATCGCGCCTCGAGGCAGTGATGTCGAACTCACGATTGAACGAGATTCTGGAGCAACTGGATCGCGGCATGCCAGTTCGCGGCGAGGACTGGCCTGCAGGCAACCTCGAGAGTAGTGAATTTGGATTGTTCGAAGAAAGGACGGGGCACCTCTCTTTCCACAAAAAGCCCAATTTTCTCGACCTTCAACGCTTGCGGGGCATGTTTGAACCCGACTCCGGATTGCAGTTCACGCGAGCGTACTCGACTGGATCTACGAATTCCGATCTGCTCGAGCGAGGCCGAACGCAATCCATTCACAAGATGGTGCACCTTGCGGAACACCAGGCAAGCGGCCGAGGCAGGAGGGGACGAATGTGGGTTTCACCGTTTGCCCGCAGTCTCGCACTTAGCGTCGGCTTCGAAACCACGAAGTCCATTTTCGAACTGCAGGCTCTGAGTCTGGCTGTCGGGGTTGCCGTGTGCCGCAGTCTCAGGGCCGCGGGTGCCCACCCCTGCGGATTGAAGTGGCCCAACGACGTGATCACCTCGGATGGCAAACTCGCCGGAATCCTTGTTGAACATCAAACACGAAACAACGTATCGCAGTTTGTCATCGGCATTGGCGTCAATGTGGCGTTGTCGGACGGCGAAAAGTCCTCGATAGTCCAGCCGATCGTTGATCTATGTGATCTCGGTGTTGTTCCAGATCGAACAATGATTGCGTTCGGCATAATCCAGGCGGTCGAGGAACACGTCCGTCGATTTGTTGATGGAGACAGAAAGAGCGCGATACGGGCGTTCAAGGCGCTGCACGTTCTTGATGGTCGGGAATGCAATGTCTCGTCGGCTGACGGCTACATAAGTGGGCGGGTCGTTGACGTGAAGGAAGACGGAAGCCTGGTAATGCTTGTCGAAGGAGAACACCGGAACTTCATTTCAGGAGAGGTATCCCTTCGATCAGCTGACCGCACACCACCGATATACGGTTGATGCGTTTGCAAGGCGGAAAACCATTCTATAGACTGCCGCTCCCATTTTGCCGCCATAGCTCAGTCGGTAGAGCAACTCACTTGTAATGAGAAGGTCCAGGGTTCAACTCCTTGTGGCGGCACCAAGGCGTAGTGAGCGCAAACCCCGAATGGCACGGGCTGCGCCGCGTGATTGGCAGTTCAGTCTGGTGGAGAAAGTCCGTCAGGGAGGCCGCCAGAAAGTGGAAACACGGTCGAAGAATGCGGTTGGCTGAGCAAGGAGAGTTGCCAGGGCGCGCAGTTGTCAGCAAGCGCCGGTTTATTGGCAGGTTGATACGAATGACAAGGGAAAAAATATAGAACGTTTTTAGTGGCAGGTTGTTGTGTACTGGTGGGGTTCCCGAGCGGTCAAAGGGATCAGACTGTAAATCTGACGGCTCAGCCTTCGAAGGTTCGAATCCTTCCCCCACCACCACTTCAAGCCAGAGGATCGGCGGGTATAGTTCAGCGGTAGAACCTCAGCCTTCCAAGCTGATGACGCGGGTTCGATTCCCGCTACCCGCTCCAAGCGCATATAGATGCGGTATGAACAGGAAACGCCTCTCCTGGCGTCGAATGGGCAGCAGACTAGGAAGATACTGCTCACATAGCTCAGTCGGTAGAGCACTTCCTTGGTAAGGAAGAGGTCATCGGTTCGATTCCGATTGTGAGCACCAGATGACGTATGGTTGGTAGTGACATGTACAGAAATTGGTACCGCACAGACTTCGCAAGGGCAGGTCGGTGCGTGAAGAACCCACGGCGACAAATCGAGTTGGAGATCTAGAGATGGGAAAAGAGAAGTTTCAGCGGAAGAAGCCGCACGTGAACGTGGGGACGATTGGTCATGTTGACCATGGCAAGACGACGTTGACGGCGGCGTTGACGAAGGTGTGTGCGGAGCAGTTTGGAGGGGAGTTCAAGG
>JBGSHJ010000012.1:0-4801 GCA_041752315.1 Pseudomonadales bacterium | reverse complement strand
ATGTGGTCAGCGCCTCGGCAATCTCCTGCTTTGCATTGCCGTTAAGCTCGCGCACTCGGCGCGAGAAGACATTGGTGATACTCACTTCCAGGTCCGTGTCGGCCAAGTCCTGTAAAGCCTTGCGCGTGATGGAAAACACCTGGTCTTGAGCACGGCGAGCAATCTCAACTCCAATTGTTTTCTGTTCCCGTTGCAAGGCTTCGTGCCGTTTAGCACTGATCGCGTCAGCGGCCTGATGCGCATCGTCGAGCAACTTCTGGCGTTTGACGACGATCTCATCCTGCATCTGGCTCACCAGGGCTTCGCGCTCGCTCGTGAACTCCTTGTTCTTGCGCTCATATTCATCTCGCTCCTGACGGGCTTCGGCCCGTTTTGCCTCGGCATCAGCCAGTTCCTTGGCAATCCGCTGCTCGCGCGCATCGATAGCGTCGAGAACTGGCTGATAAAGAAAACGCTTCAATAGCCACACCAGAATTAGAAAGTTGTTGGTCTGAGCAACGACGGTGAACCAATCGATCAGCATGGGCTTATTGTCCTGAGGTCTGGGCGATGAAGTGATTCCAGAACGGGTTGGCGAAGATCAGAATCATCGAGACCACAAAGCAGTAGATCGCCGTCGATTCGATCATTGCCAGACCGACGAATAGCGTGCGCGTGATCGTGGGAGACGCATCTGGCTGTTGCGCGAGTGATGTGAGTGCGGTGGAGACCGCTTTGCCTTCCCCCAAGGCCGGAGCCATTGTGCCGAAAGCGGTCGTCACGCCGGCGGTAATGATGGAGGCGGTCGCAATGATGGTCATGCTATCCATGTGAGTTTCCGTTCGTATTGGTGTTCGCGGTGGGCTGGTGTGTTGCCAGTTGAGGTTGTGGTTGATGTACTTTGACGGCAGCCGCAATATAGACCGCTGCGAGAATGCTGAAGATGTAAGCCTGAACCAGTCCGGTCAGCAGTCCGAGCAGCGTCATCACGATCGGAAACACAAACGGAGTGATTGCCAGCAGGATGCCGATGATCATGCCCCCACTCATCATGTTGCCGAACAGCCGCACCGCCAGTGCCAGCGTGCGTGAAACTTCGCTGATGAGATTGAACGGCAGCATGATCAACGTCGGTTGCACGTACGACTTGAGGTAGCCGCCGACACCTTGTTCCTGGATGCCAAACAAGGGGACCGCCACCAGCACACAGAGTGCCAACGCCGTTGTGGTCGAGAGGGACCCTGTTGGCGGCTGATATCCTGGAACGATGGTGAACAGGCTGGCGGCGGCAATGAACAGAAAGAGTGTGCCGAGAAAGCCAAGATACTTCTGTGGCTGACTCAACCCGACTTCTTCGACTTGCTTCATGATCCCCGTGACGATGATTTCCAGCAGGTTTTGCCAACGGGAACGCTGGTGCTCGGTGGAAAGCCTGCGCGTGATGACTCTGGAACCGATCACCAGGATCAGCATGATCCCCAGGGCAATCGCATGTTGGCGGCGTGATTTGGCCCAATGATTGCATGGGGGTGGCCTTCGTCAAGGGTGGCAGAAATTTCCGGCGTGGTTGACGAAGGAGCGGTGGGATGGGGACGGGACCGGCTTGTAACGTCGACAAACATTTTGCAAATCTGACCGATCCGCGGGTGAATCGTGGGACGAATCACGATCTGCACGAGATGATTTTCATGGCGCTGACGGCGACGATCTGCGGGGCCAACAGTTGGGCCGACGTCGAGCGGTTTGTGAACGCCAAGTGCGACTGGTTCGCGCGGTTCCTGGCGCTGGAGCAAGGCGTGCCCAGTCATGACACGTTCGGCCGCGTCTTCGCGCGGCTCGACACCGGCGAGTTTCTCACGGCGATGCATGGCTGGGTCGACGAGTTCTGCGGCAGCCTGCGGGGACAAGGGGTGGCGATCGATGGCAAGGCCCATCGCGGTTCGCATGATGCTGCGACGGGTCAATCGGCGCTCCATACCATCACGGCCTTCGCCACGGAAACGCGGTTGTGTTTGCGGCAGATGGCGGTGGACGACAAGTCGAACGAGATTCCGGCGGTGCCGATCTTGCTGCAATTATTGGAGCTCGAAGGGGCGACCGTCACGCTGGATGCCATGCACTGCCAGGTGGAAACGGCTCAGGCGATTTTGAGTCGGAAGGCCGACTACCTGCTGAGCGTGAAGGACAATCAGCCGACGTTGCATCAGTACTTGCAAGACCGCTTTGAAGCCTGCGCGGAAGCCGGCTTCAAAGGGAAAGGACTCACGCGGCTGGTGACGAAAGCGCGCTCCCACGGCCGGGATGAACGGCGGCAATACTACGTCCTCGAAGCGACCAGTGCGGACCAGCAAGCCCTGAAGCGCTGGCCGGGGTTGCAGTCGCTGATCATGGTGTTTCGCCAGCGAACAGAGGCCGACAAAGAGTCGCAGGAAGTGGCGTATTACATCAGTAGCCATGCGCCGAAAGTCCGCGCGCTGGCCGCGCACATCCGCGGTCACTGGGGGATTGAGAACAGCCTGCATCACGTCCTCGATGTCACTTTTACAGAGGACGCCAGTCGCATTCGCCGCGGCCACGCCCCCGAGATCTCCGCGTCGCTACGGCGGATGGCACTCAACATTTTACAGCGCGACACGACGGTCAAAGATAACATCCGCGGCAAACGTCTCCGCGCCGGCTGGGACGAGGACGTCCTCGAACAAATCTGGACCGCTTTTTCCGCGGTTTAACATGCAATTGCCCTGGCATGATCCCCCAGGTGAAGACAATGGTGGCGTTGAGTTTGAAAACGCCGGATTGCCAGAAAACGAGTTCGTCAGGACTCAGTTGCATGACGTGTCTCCTTAGCCGAGGCGGAATGCCGCTCAAGTGCTGGTCGGGTCAGCCATATCACGACTCCTCGCCCAAGAATAAATCCCAGCAGGCAGATCAGCAGTCGCTGCCAATGACCACCGCCGACGAAATAGAATCCCGCCAGAATCAGGCTTGTCCGTCCAATCATGCTGCCGAGGAACCACAGCGCGGGCTGTTTCGACACAACACCGGCGCGAATGGTCCACCAGAGACCCCCAAAGAACAGCATGCCGAGCAACACTCCCGCGAATCCTGCCAGTGGCAACGTCAGCGTGTCAATCATTCTGATCCCCGTCGTCGTCGCGCATGGCCTTGGCTTCTTTGTCGACCCAGATCCAGGCATTCAAGCAGCCGATCGCGAGCCCAGCCATCAGGAGAGCTAATGTCCAGGAACGCTGCCCCCAGTGCTGTTTGTCGAGCCACAAACCGAGCGCCGCACCTAAAAGTGTCGGAATGGCGACCGACCAACCGATGAGCCCCATCATGCCCAAGCCGTACCAGACGCCCGGACTCCGATTGCGCAAGGCCTTCTGTTTACGGGCCGCCTTTGCCCCAATCGCGCGACTCAATGCCGACGGGCCTTTCTCACCTGGATGTTTCGCTCTTTCATTCATGATGGAACCTCGCCAGACGGCGAATGAAGCCACTTTCCATTCGCGCCAACACGGAGCGCACACCTTGTTCGTGCTCGTCCAAGGTGAGAAATTCCCGGTCGACGGCCTCACGGAGCTGGTCCAGTTCTGAGCCACCGATGGCATTGCGAACGGAGACGAGCACCTCCAGACCGGTCTTGACGAGCACCCCTTCATCGACCGCAACATAAACCTCGCCTTCCGCTTCTGTCTCATACACCAGAATTCCGGGGACGAGCGCGGCAACACAATCCAGCCGACTCGGCATAAATCCGTACGATCCCTCATGCGTCTCGGCGACGATGCGCAACACGCGGCTTTCCTCGGCGAAGACCTGGAACGGCAGCAACACCTTAAGCTTCATCAGCGACTGTGGCATGCTTGGCTTTCGGTAGAGTTTCCTTGGGTTGTTTCGCTTCGTCGATCTTTCCGATCATGTACAGCGCACTCTCCGGATAATCTTTGAACTCGTCGCGCAGGATGCGCTCGCAGCCATCGAGTGAGTCTTCAAGGCTGACCACCTTGCCTTCGATACCGCTGAATTGTTCGGTGGCGAAGAACGGCTGCGTCAAAAACCGCTCCAGTCGGCGCGCGCGCGCCACCACGTTGCGATCTTCCGGCGAAAGTTGCTCCAGCCCGAGCATGGCGATGATGTCTTTGAGATCCTCGTATTGCGCGAGAGTCCTGCGGATGTCTTGCGCCAGCAGGTAATGCCGCTCGCCCACGATCCCCGGTGTGGCCATTTTGGAACTGGATTGCAGCAGATCGACAGCCGGATACAGACCTTCACTGGCCCGCCTGCGCGACAGCACCAGAGACGCGGAGAGGTGCGAGAACGTGTGAACCGCGGCGGGGTCGGTGAGATCATCTGCCGGCACATAGACCGCCTGGATGGAAGTAATCGCGCCCGTGTCGGTATTGGCAATCCGCTCTTCCAGCGCCGACAACTCCGTGCCCATCGTCGGTTGATACCCCAGCCGCGATGGCATTTGCCCCATCAGACCGGAGACTTCCATGCCCGCCTGAATGAACCGAAAAATATTGTCAATGAGCAGCAGTACGTCGCGTTGTTCGTCGTCGCGAAAGTACTCCGCCATCGTCAGCGCGGCATGACCGATTCGAAATCGACTCCCCGGCGGCTCGTTCATTTGACCGAACACCATCACCATGTTCGGCAGCACACCGGCTTCTTTCATCTCACGGTAGAGTTCTTCACCTTCGCGACATCGTTCGCCGATGCCGCAGAAGATGCTGACACCTTCATGGTGTCCCACCATGTTGTGAATCATTTCGGTGAGCAAGACGGTCTTGCCCACGCCCGCACCGCCGAACAGTCC
>JBGSHJ010000011.1:0-113750 GCA_041752315.1 Pseudomonadales bacterium | reverse complement strand
CTTGGCCATGGTCTCGAAGGAAGAGAAGTTGCGGGTGCTGGGTATCCCCGATAACGTTTCCGTCTATGCGCTCTTGCCCGTGGCTTACACGATAGGCACTGACTTCAAGGTCGCTTCGCGCCCACGCGTCGAGACCATTGTGCACTGGAATGGATGGTAGCGTCAGATCGCCGAGAGCAAGCTTCGTCTCCTTCGCGGCCGGGAACCGACAAATGTCCGGCCTGCCCTGAGCGTCCGTTTTGGACCCATTCTTGCCGTCGTCAAATGAGGCTTTTATGTCCGCTCTGACCACATCAGTTCTGAAGAATCCCACCTAGCTTGCAGTCTGGTCCAGTGCGCAGATCGCCGTGCCGAACCGAAGTGGTTAGTCTTTCCCGCCGAGCTTCTTTCGAAAGATCTCAAACACTGAGGGCAAGTCCTTTTCTTCATGGCTGGGCAGTCTGGTGTACGTCGAAGCGAGGCAGGGTCAACATCCCGGCTTTGCTCCGGTGACGAGTCAACTCCTTACTTACGTAAGCACGCCATGCTCCGATTGCCAGCCAGTGGTCGGACACTGATACTCCCCAGACAGGGAGAGTGCAGAACAATGGCTGATCAGGTCGGCAGCACCATAGGTCCATACCAGATCACCGAACCGCTCGGTGTCGGTGGCATGGGCGAGGTGTACAAGGCCTATCACGCCGGACTGGAGGTTTTTCGGGCGATCAAGTTCATCCGTCCTGAGTTTTCAATGGCTGCCGATTTTCGTGCGAGATTCCAGAAGGAAGCACGGAGTGTGGCTCGACTGCGTCATCCGAATATCGTACAGGTACATGACTTCGGCGAACACGACGGCCGGTTCTACATGGTCATGGAATACGTCGATGGGCAGTCGCTGAAGGCTGTGATTGCCAACCATGAACCAATGGCCATCGATACTGCCGTTGCACTCGTCAAGGAGATCGCTGGCGCTCTTGACCACGCTCATCAGCAGGGGCTGATTCATCGCGACATCAAGCCCGACAACATCATGCTGGACGCCCACCATCGAGCAGTGTTGATGGACTTCGGCATTGCCAGACTCATCATCGGTGACGGCAATCTCACCGCCACCGGAATGGGCATCGGTACGCCGACTTATATGGCACCCGAGCAGTTGAAGGCACTGAAAGTCGGGCCTTACACCGATGTGTATTCGCTCTCGATTGTCTTGTTTGAACTGCTGACCGGGCGCGCTCCATTTCAGGCTGACACGCCACTTGCCGTGCTCCTGAAGAGCCTGAACGATCCGATGCCTACGCCGCGCACGCTGAACCCGAAAATTAGTGAAGAACTGGAAGCAGTGATCCTGAAAGGCACCGCAAGGGAGGCGTCTCAACGTTACCAGACAGCCGCTGAATTCATGCATGCGTTGGATGAAGTCACACGGGTACTGGGCAAATCACCGCAAGCGAATGCCTCACCGGCAAGGGTTGACGCCGATCCACGCGGCGTAACGTTGAAGGTCCAGCCCTCACTTTCTACGGAAGCGAGTAGCCGATCTCTGATTGTGGGCTTGATCGCGGTGGTCTTCGTCATCGCCCTTGCCTTCGCTGGATCGTGGTGGTGGTCCTCCAACTCGATGCAAGTCGCGTCAGACGCAAAGCTGCCTGAGTCAGACCCAGCGCAACCGGATGTCACGGCAAGTGTGGCAGTCAAGTCCATTGCTGTGCTGCCATTCGCGGATATGAGCGAGAAGAGGGACCAGGAATACCTCGCGGACGGGATGGCAGAAGAGATCCTGAATCTGCTTGCCCGGGTTCCCGGTCTGCTGGTGCCAGCGCGGACCTCGTCGTTCTACTTCAAGGGGAAGCAAGTGAAAATCCCCGACATCGCGCGCGAGCTTGGTGTTGTCAACGTCCTCGAAGGGAGTATCCGTCGGTCCGGCGATCGTCTGCGCGTGACCGCCCAACTGGTCAGGGCCGACAACGGCTATCACCTGTGGTCGGAGACCTATGACCGAAATCTGGACGACGTGTTCAAGGTGCAGGATGAGATCGCCAGCGCAGTCGTGCAGGCACTGCAGATCAAGCTCGCGGGCGGCGAAGTGAATCGCCGGAAAGGCGGTACGCAAAACCTCGAGGCCTACCTTTTGTACCTCCGCAGTCTGAGCCGTTACGCAGAAAACACGCTGTCGGGTATCGAGGCCGCTACTCAGGATCTTGGAAAGGCGACATCTCTCGACCCAGACTTTGGTCTCGGTTGGGTAATGCTTGGTGCGACGAGTATCGCCAAGAAGGAACTGGACGTGCGATTGGAACCAGAAGGCTTCGAACTTGCACGAGAGCAATTCGAAAAAGCTCTTAGGCTGAGCCCAGAACTTGCCCGCGCGCACACAGGGCTGAGTTACATCCACAAAATACATGATTGGGACTGGGCGGCTGCCGAAGCGGAGGGGCAACGAGCGTTCGCGATCGATCCATCGGACCCTGAGGTGCTGCGAGTCTTGGGAATACTCTCAACCACCCTCGGACGTGGCGAGCAGGCCGTGCAGCAGTTGCAGTTGGCTCTCGTCCAAGATCCACTCAACCCTTGGTACAACTTCCTTCTGGCCATGGCTCACTACAGCGTAGGTCAATTCGCCGACTCGGAACGCAGGTACCGCAGGACCCTTGAACTCGCCCCTGAGTTTTACTGGGCACACGCATACCTCGGCGCAACCTATCTGGCACAAGGAAAACCAGAAGCGGCGCTCGAATCGGTGCGACAGGAAAACGACGATTTTACGCGACATTTTTATCTACCGATCGTGTTGCGTGCGACCGGTAAAGACACGGAAGCGGACCAAGCGCTGACTGAGCTCATTGCGCGACTAACTCTGGGCAGCGGGTCTTACTGGGTCGCGATGAACTATGCCTATAGAGGAGAGGCGGATCAGGCATTCGATTGGCTGGATCGCGCCTATCGGGAAAAGGACTTGGGGCTGTCCGACATTGTTGGGGAAGTGCTGTTCGCGAACATTGCAGATGACCCGCGCTTTGAGGCTTTTTTGGTTCGGATGAAGCTGCCGACTGAATGGGCGAAGCGAATCGCTGCAACCTCTTTGTAGTCGAGCGTTGAAAAGCTCTGAAGTGTTGCCACGAAGGCACACTGTGCCTCCCTCTGTTTGATACGCGCCGGTCCGCTTTGCAGCCGGTTGGCGACCCTGGTTCAAGGGCCGCTTTGACGGGTTAGACCTCGGTCTGTTCCGCCATCTCTAAGGCGTCTTCGACCTCGATTCCGAGATACCTCACTGTGTGTTCCAGCTTGGAGTGTCCGAGAAGCAACTGGATGGCACGAAGGTTCTTCGTGCGTCGGTAAATCAGCGTGGCTTTGGTACGTCGCATCGAGTGAGTGCCATAAGGTCCCGGATCGAGACCGATGTCAGTGATCCATCCGTGGAGAATCCGCGCGTACTGCCGGGTAGACAGGTGCTCACAGGATGTGAGCCGACTGGGAAAGAGGAACTCAGAAGCATCCATGGAGCCCCCTTCTATCCATGCAGAGATCGATTCACGAGTTTCAGCAGAGATCTCAAACTGGACAGGTAGCCCAGTCTTCAGTTGCATGACCTTCGCTCTTGAGGCTACCCGTCCGCCGTGCATCACGTCGGTGACTCGCAATCTAACGAGATCACAGCTGCGCAGCTTGCTGTCGATGGCGAGATTGAAAAGCGCGAGATCTCGCGCTCGTCCTGCGATCTTCAACCTGATTCTGATTTCCCATATTTCCTTGAGTTTTAGCGGATTTTTCTGTCCGACAAGTTTGCGCTTGTTCCACGGCTCGGGCCGAACCTTCCCTGATGCCGTCGTGTCGTCCAGGAATTCGAACATTGCTTCCATAATCGCTTACGTCCTTCGGTGACTGGAAGCATATTGCCCGCTATCGTGTTGATAGAATCTGTGAGCGGTCACTCGGATACATCCATCAGCATGGCTGTTACGGACCCGTTGCTGACCTTTTACGAAAAATGGAAACGCGGTAACCTGCCTGAATGCGTAACTAATTCCACACAGATTGATTGCCCGGCGTACCTGACTTGTCAGCGCCTATCTGTGTCTGGAATTGGAGTTCAACGTTGTCTTCCCAAGAAATGCATCCCCTCGCCGCTGTGTACGTTCGGTGGACATTTTTTCGCGCAATTTTTCATAGAGGCTGGTGGCTTGTCACCAGCCTCTACCTCGTCGTTGAGGCAAATCTAAGTCCTCTACAGCTGGTATCCCTTGGTACAGCTCAAGGCCTTACCGTTATCCTTTTCGAAATTCCTACGGGAGTTGTTGCTGACAACTACAGCCGAAAATGGTCGATTGTAGTCGCGCACGTGCTCATGGGTATCGGCATGTTGACGACCGGGCTTGTCACATCTTTCCCAGCCTTGATGCTGACGCAAACGCTCTGGGGTCTTTCCTGGACGTTTTCATCAGGTGCTGATGTGGCGTGGCTAACCGATGAGCTTGACCAACCTAATGAAACCGGCAGGTTGTTGGGCGTCGCCGCCCGTTGGGGACAGATAGGAGCTGCCGTGGGTCTCGTCTTCTTCGGTTTACTCGCATGGCTAACCTCTCTGTCAACGGCGATTGTGTTAGCAGGTGCCCTAATGTTGGTTTTAGGAGGCTATGTAGCGATTCGCTTCACTGAGCGTCGCTTCGTTCCTTCCGATAGCAGTGCAATGCAGGGATTTTGGACAACGTTAAAGAGCGGCCTGAAACTTGCGGGTTCTGACCGGTCGATAATGCTCGTTCTGACTGTAACCTTCCTCGTTAACGGTGCGGATGAGGTCTTTGCAAGGTTGATTCCTAAAGGGCTCATCGACCTCGGTCTGCCGATAGAACCAGACCCAATGTTGTGGTTGACCACGCTTGGTTTAGTCGCGGTCGGAGTCGGTGCGATAACCCTACGGCTTGTAGAGAATCGACTGCAAGGCGAAGCATCGCTCCGCATTTTGTACTTGGCCGCTTGCCTTCTGGGTGGAACTGGCATCCTGCTATTCGGCTTCGCGCCCAATCACATTATCGGAATGGCAGGCGTCATTGTTGTTCATGGAATTGCATGGAACGTGGCGCGTGTGGTCGCGGCTATATGGGTCAACGAACGAGCAGAAAGCAAAGTAAGAGCAACTCTACAGTCGTTTCTATCTCAAGCTGAAAACTTAGGCGAGGTGTCTATTGGGTTCGGCCTTGGTGTAGTGGCTCAGATGGTCAATATTCCTTCAGCGATGCTGGGCTCCGCAATAGTTGCTGCGGCAGCTGCCGTTTTGATACTCAGAACAAGAGCAAGGAGTTGAGTGCCGGCAACGTCGGCTTTGCGGCCGACGTGGGGGGAGCCGGCCTGTACGACCGCTCTGGACCCGAGGCTGCCGTTCACTTTCTGCTGCTATAACATCCTGGCATGAATATTTCGATCCCCGTCTTGATGAAACATCGAGCCTTGTTGCTGGGTGATGTGGGCAAAGCTTGGCTGAATGGCCTAGAAAAGTTGCTGGCGCTTGTGGCTGGCTCCTGGAATGTGAAGATTGATAGACAGCTCAGTGGTGGCACTGAAGCGTTGGTGTTTGCTACCAGCAATGTAGCAAGCAATTCAGTCCTAAAGCTCGGACTTCCTAACAGTCTTGGACGAGAGATCGAGGTGCTGCGCAGAGCTGGAGGTCTTTCCTACGCTAAGTTATTGGCGTTCGATGAAGAACATGATGCAATTCTCATTGAACGTTTAGGGGCGCAGTTGGCGGAAGCCCCAATGACGGTAGAACAGATGATTGAGGTACTTTGTTCTACGCTCAAGTCTGGTTGGTTGCGCATCGATATCGCAAATGGCCTCATGACTGGAGCCGAAAAGGCACAGGCTCAAGC
This sequence comes from Pseudomonadales bacterium, assembly GCA_041752315.1. Lineage (GTDB taxonomy): Bacteria > Pseudomonadota > Gammaproteobacteria > Pseudomonadales > Azotimanducaceae > SYFY01. The sequence continues at coordinate 107,907 of JBGSHJ010000011.1, read as the reverse complement.
CGACTACATTCTTACTCAGTGGGAATCGCTAGGTAGACCGTTTCCACAACACATAGTTGATCGAGCGCTGGCCTTTGCTTCAATTCGAAAAGCGGCCTATGACCCTTCGAACAGCTTCCTGATTCACGGGGACGCGCATATCTGGAATGCGCTCGAGTCGCCAGATTCCCCAACCGGCTACAAGTTCGTCGACCCTGATGGTCTGTTCGGCGAGCGCGCAATCGACTTGGCAATATCGCTTCGTGAGTGGCGGGAAGAGCTGCTTTCAGGAGATGTTTTGGCCTTGGGTCTTGAGCGTTGCGAGTTCCTTAGTCGGCAAACTGAGGTCGATAGTGAGTCGATTTGGCAGTGGGGATTCATCGAACACGTATCCTGCGGGTTGCTTGATCTGAACCTGAATGATCTGGATGCAGCCGACGAACATTTCGCAATCGCTACCTGTTGGACTAAGGCCTAATCGGCCGCTTTGCGGCCGATAGCTGACGCTTCCGCTTTGCTGCACTACCCTGAAGACCTTTTCGCTTCAGGTAACATGCGACTCTTGTTCGTATATTTTTGGTTGGGCGTAACTTGGAGATTGTCATGCCTGAAAAGTCGGTAGCTTTTGGAACGATAACCCCATGTCTGGTCTACTCGAATGTTGCGCAGGCACTAGATTGGTTCGAGCGTGTCGTCGGGTTTAGAGAGCGTGCACGCTATGTCGATGCGGACAACGTAGTCCGGCAAGCTGAACTATACGTTGGCTCTACCGAAGTGTTTTTATCTGACAGCGCCGACGGCTATACAGGGCCTGAACAATACTTGGTGGTTTGGGTGGATGATGTTGATGCGCAATACGATAAAGTTGTCACCGCAGGTGGACGCGCATCCAAGCCAATGGACCAATCGTGGGGAGTCCGCAATTTTTCTATCACCGATCCTGGTGGCTATCACTGGGGATTCCACAAGAGACTTGAGAGTGGGTACCAGCAAGTCAAGTCACTTGAAGAAGGTGGGCTTCGTGAGGTAATGAAGCGATCGAGTCCAGAATGAATCGGGGAGCGTTTCGGTTCACAGTCGAAGTGCAACAACCCACGCCTACCAGTCCGATGCAGCGGGTGCATTGCCCCTCAACTTGAAGTGCGACCTAGCTTCCGCTCCTGGCCGGGAACCGACGTAGATTCGACCTGTCTGAGCGTCCGTTCTGGACTCGTTGAAGGAGCCTGTCACGGGTCAAGCCGCAGGTTACCCTTGCGGTCCATCAGCCTTATGAAAACGATCTTCTTTGTTCGTCGTGGCGGCATTGTCCAACATGTGTTTGTAAGCCATGATCCTGACGGCGTGTAAACCCTTATTCGTTAGTCGGCCTTGCTCAACGTCGTCGCAATGCCAGCAAAGCCGACTTCATTTCCTCGGGCGAGACATCCCTAACCCGCTCGTGGAAGCTCCAGAGATGATCTTCATTGTCCTTGGCTTCATATCTGCGATCACCCCAGAACTGATCCGCGGGCACGGATACTATTTCAGCGTCGGCTGCTCGCGCCCGCGCATAGTGCACATCAATTCTATCGACATAAACGATCAGCGCTTGCGTCGAGCCGCCAAGCGTCTTGGGACTTGCGATGCCATGAGCACCTTCTTGACCAACCATGATGCGGCTATCGAGCACATCCAGCTCCGTCAACGTCACCTGCCCGTTATCGTCAGTGATCCGCGCGTCAACACGTTCAGGGAAGCCAAACGCCGCGTCGAGAAAATGGATTGCGCTCGCGACGTCTTTGTAAGCCAACCTTGCTAAGATCCGAGGCACACCTATAGGGGGGTTGCGTACCATGTCCTTGTATCCTCGCTTTGGACGGTGTGCAACCGATCTTATCCCATCGGCTGCCTAACAAATAAGGATAGGTCGCGCGCAGCGGACCAGCCCGGCTTCCGTATCTTTCCCCCAATGCTGGTACATCCGGAATGTCCGCTTCGCGGCCGGGAACCGACCTGGACCTAACGGGACAGAACGTCCGCTTTGGACTGCGGATTCAACCCGCAGGTTTCCATTGCAGTTCATCAGCCCTTTCCAAACGATTGTCTTACGTCGTCGTGGTGGTATCGTCCAAAGCGAATCTGTACGCCATCATCCTCCCTGCGTACAAACCCTTACTCGTTAGGAGTCTGAGATGCGACAGCCCTTCTCCGTCCAGGTTTTCTTAGCTGTAAGGCAGAGCTTCGCTTGGTCCGTGCTACTTCTTCAGCGCAATGCCCGACCGGAACTTGCGCTTCCAGATTTCTGGCAAGGCGTTTCTAGCGCTCTAGAGCCTGGTGAGTCCTTTGAAGCGGCTGCACTCCGAGAAGTAGCAGAGGAAACATCAATCAATCTGCCATCGGTCAGCTCGGCGGATTTCGAGCAGGTCTTTCCAATCAAACCAGAGTGGCGCAATAGCTATGGGCCGGAACCTACGCAAGTACAGGAGAAGATTTTCTACAGCATCATCCCCGAACCGTTGGTGCCTAAGTTATCTCGCGAGCACAAAGCGTTTCGTTGGTGCAGTGAATCAGACGCTCTTTCTCTGCTCACTTTCGCCAACAATGCCCGGTGTGTTCGAGCGGTCTTTCAGATGCTCGGCCATACAGCCGCGTAACAAACATGGATAGATCGCGACCAGTGGATAATTTCACCTGTAGCCTTCCTCCCATGCTGTCAGATCCGGTGCATCCGCTTCGGACCCTTTACAGCCTTTCCCAGTCCAACAGATGTTCTTAGTTGTGTAAGGGAGAAAAGCTGAAGACCCAAGGCGTTTCTGTATCAACGTTGATTTGAACCGCCTTGATTTCGGGAGCTCCGTATACTTGCAAACGTGTGATGTTTGCATAGCTTGGCAGCTCGAACTCCCCCTTGGATACCAGAAACGGCCGATCGACGATGAACTCATGAGCGTCGACGTGTACCACTAGCACGGGTCGCTTGAATTCGGCTCCAAGGTCACGTATCGCACGGACGATCCAGTAGTAACCGCCTTCCTGTCCACCGCGTACCGCTTTTCCAGTGAAATTGTCCCCATCTCCGTTCTGGAACAGGGATGCGTGAAGGGCAATGACGACTGCTCTTGCATCTTTCTCCTTCGCTTCTGCGAAGACACGATTTATCCAGGCAAAATTGGCACGATTTCGATCAATGGCTTCTAACGCCCGCTCCTTTTCGTTGATGGCAAAGTTGTTCGCGGACCCACTCACATGAAGTGTCGCGAAAGAAACATCACCGTGTGTCCAGGCGGCGTTTTCTACGATTTCCGTGAATTCAGAAACATCAGCCTGGCGAACTAGCTTGATCGGCTTCTGACCGAGACTTTCATTGGTTGCAAAGAACGTTTTTCGAATTCCGCTCAACCCACCGCGCCAATCTCCGTAAAGCTTGCGTTCGAAGCCCCCTTTGAGGTTTGTTCCGTCAACAATAATCTCAAGATCTCGTTCAGTGGCCTTTCCCACGACAAATCTAGACACGGTATCCAGATGTTCGAATGGCGCACAGTCAGCCCACTCGTTGTCTCCCGGGGTGTAGATGACCGGGTGATCGTATTCCCTGAAGAAGCCAAGATGGCGCCTGTACTCTTCTTCACTGCACTTGTTCACGCCCCATATGTCACCCACGTGGATCGAAAAGGCTGGCTGCGAATCGTTGATCTTTCGGATGAGCGCCTGATACGTCGGGTAGTCTTCCGGGATGTTGTATGCGGTGTCGCCCAGCGCCACGAAACTGAACTTGGCGCCCTGCGCGGGTAGCACAATGAAGATGGCCGCTAGTGCGGCTAGGTACGTGACTTGGCGGATCATAGAATCAGCTCCAATGAGGGTCTTGCGAGGCTAACAGGCGCGCGCACTGGAAACACCCTTTTGTATTCGACACCTCCCAACCGGAGAGTTGATGGTCACTCCTGACCCAATATCTAACATCCTCCGATTAATCCTCAAAAGACCGCAGAAGATAGAGAGTTTTGAGCGTGATAGCTCCAGCCCATTCCAATTTTGCGCACGCCTATTCGTCGGGAAGAGAACCGTACCAGTTCCAATTAGGCTCCCACGAACCGGCTGGTGTTTGGTGGGAAATTCGATACTCGATCGACATCAGAGGTTTGGTCCCCCTGACTGATAGAATAAAAGTGATGAAGAACCCCCTGAGCATTGGCGAGTTATCAGACTGTATCGACGCTGCAGGCTATCCATGTGGCACTGCAGTCGCTGTCGGTGTAAGCGGTCCGTTCGGCGCTGATATTGTGAAAACGACTGGGTTTACCCCCGAAGATATTGCCTTTGCGCCAGACACCATGATCTATGCGGGTTCCCTTGCCAAACAGGTAACGGCAGCATGTGCAGCAATGCTTGTTCAATCAGGCGAACTCAACACAGATCATGCGATAACCAACTGGTTGAAGGAACTGCCTGCGTGGGCGAGCTCAATACGCGTTCGGCACCTGATTCACCATACGGCCGACTTTCCTGCAGAGTTGGTGGTCTGGGATGAGATGCAGGCTTTTCGTACTCTAGATCGAACGTCGTTAGGTGTCATGGAAGCGCTTGCTCGACTATCGAACCACCGAGCAAACCCCGGAGTTGCGTATGACTACTCAAATTCTGGGTATATTTGCCTGGCCTTGATCATTGAGCGAGTCACAGCACAGCCTTTGTCTGTGTTCGCGGATGAACGCATTTTCAAACCATTGAACATGCCTAACTCTTGCTTCTGGAGCGGACCGGAACCAAAACCAAGTAGCGGCGTTGCGCTAGGTAAGGCCCTTGCGCCTGCACCTCTATCTTTGGGAGACGGAGGTTTGTGGTCAACGTTGTTCGACCTGCTACGTTGGAACGATGGCCTCAACTATGGGAAGTTGTCTGTCTCTGACATGGTGCACACGGTAGGCAGCCTTGATGATGGCACGCCGTTGGACTATGCCTGGGGTACGCGTGTTTTTACTGACCAAGGCTTCCGGATTCAGAGTCACGGGGGGAGTTGGCCCGGATCCACAGCGAAACTTATGAGGATGCCAGAGCACAAGTTGAGCATTGTTGCGCTAGCACTGGATGATGATATTGACCGAATGATTGCAATGAGCGCCGCCATCTTGGATCACCTACTGCTGAGTGTGGAAGCTCAACGATCGTGATACAGGCGCGCCCGCTTTGCAGCCGGAAACCGACAATGATCCAACCAGCCTGAGCGTCCCTTTTAGTCCCCTTGCGGACGGTCGACTACGTGGTAGGTTGGTGGGATGACACACGAACTAATATCTCCAGGATCGTCCGACCATTGGCGCAACTACCACGAAATACGCCGTACTGTGCTTTGGGAGGCTCGCGGCAATTTCGGTGTCTATGACGATAAACATCCTGACGAACACAAGCACAATCACTTTCCCAAACTACTTCTACACGATAGTGCCGCTATTGGTGTCATTCGCATTGACTTACAGGGAAAGGCAGCCTGGTTTCGTCGGGTAGCCATCAAGGAAGATCTACAACGCAATGGGCATGGAAGAGCGCTGCTAGCGCTCGCTGAGAATTTTGCTCGGCAGAACGGAGCAGATCGCATTGAATCATCCGTAGACGAAGACGCGGTTCCGTTCTACCGCAAGTGTGGCTACAAATCTCATGAAGGGGCGTTACCGACTGCGATGTACAAGCTGATCAACGAATGACCGAAACGCGGCTGGGAACCGACATAGATCTGACCTTGCGGAGCGCCCGTTTTGGACCGAGGCAGTCACTTCTTGCCTATCCATGACATCGCTTCTGAGATGATTTTCTCGTATGCAACTGCCTTTCCCTCGATGTACGCATCACGCGATGCCGCACGCCTATCGGCTGCTCTCTTTTCATTGGCTAACCAACGAGCTCGTTCCGGAAGTGCAATCAAATAGTCGCGGAAAGCGAGATGTCGGCGAAGTTCGGGAGAGTCAGTCTCGCACGCATAAAGGTGGTGAGAGGGTAGCCGGACTATACCGGTTTCGTTACAGAGTCTGAATGCTTCCCGAGTTGGTATTCCGAGACTCCCTTCGTGCTTGTAGCCAGCTTCGGCTAGTCGCCCTATGACTCGGTCCATCGACCCCCGCGGACACTCTATGTCGACGTCAATAACGTCCTTCGCTGGCATGTTGGGGATTGAAGTGCTGCCGACATGATGCAACTGACATCCGCCGGGTAGATAGGATTTCAGACGTCGGACAATTTCCTCGAAGTCGTTCGCCCAATTATCACTCCACTCCCGGATATACTTCATCGCATATACAGTGCCGTGTTCTCTGATTGATAGCCGCTGGCCGAATTGCGCGACCGATTGCTGACGGCTCCAGTCTACTGCCTATAAACTTAGTAGGGGAACGTCCGCTTTGCGGCCGGGAACCGACGCAGTCCCAAACTGCCTGAGCACCCCCTTTGGACCCAAAACAGCCAGTCACAGAGTGTCCATTCCAAGAGGGTTCGGTGGCAATCCGTGTTTGACTAGGCCTTGATTTCCGAGGGCGATTCGCTCCGGTTCCACATGGGGCCATTCAGAGTGCTGGAAGTGCAGACACCACCAGCGGTACTCCCGAACCCATTCCGCTTCCTGCTCAGAGAATCGGGTTGGCGTCGCCTCGAAGCGAGCGAAGAAAGTCAGGTCATAGCGTTGCTTGAGATAGGTCATTGTCGCCTCCACGAATGGCTCGCACGGCCAAGCTCCGTCGACGACGATTATCGTGGATGCACCTGTTTCCTCATAGACCTCACAAACAACAACCGCTTCTGGTTTTCCATCGTGCTCGACTACACCCGCGGCATCATCCAAAGATGATCAACCCGCCACGAATATGCCATGGGTCAGAGTTACATTGCCGCTAACAGAAGTACTTCGTGCTGCGGCGTCAGGATGATTGCGCTGACTGTGTAGCCCATCGCAGATACTAACGCAGCAAACGAGGCCCACTTCACGGCCGGAGTACCAAATCGCTCTCGCGGTAGTCAGTAGCACCCTGCTTCCAAGATTCGACATCTGCAGACTGTTCAATCTGGGATGCTCCTGTGTTGAGGTTGTTGTCATCGCATCACCATCCTGAACAACACAGGAGACGAGCCCGTGGTTCACGGTACATCCAATCAGATGCTTGGTGGACCTGCTAACTCGGATGCCCGCCCGACACCTCTCCACGGCTGCAGTCCTGCGTTAGTCTCAGCCACGCGATTTGCGAATCTGCAGGCTTGCGCCGAGAATGCTTCAGAGTCACGAGACCATTCAGGAGAGAGTTCCTATGCAGACTCCGCCGATTCTAATCATTCTGCTTTTTGTTGCACTGCCCGCCTATTCGGCGGCGGACAAAACCGATCATCCGTTGATACAGGCCTACACGGGTTCGGATTTGAGAAGCAAGGACACGAAGGAATTTGATGAGTATCGATTGATGACAGGATTCGACAAGGAGGAAAAAGTTCCAAGTGGTCCAAAGCTTGAAGGACGTGTGACCAAAATTCTGTATAAGAATCCGGCGGATCGTTCGGTACTTGAGATCTTCCGGAACTATGAAAGTGCACTAAAAGTTGCGGGTGCGGAAATACTGTATCAGTGCGATCAAGCACAATACGAATGCGCACCGGGGTATGCACAAGCCGTTCTAGGCAAGTACAACGGCCTCACGGCAATCAGCAACACGAACGGGCGGTACATCGTGGGTAAGGTCAACGCCGAAGATCACGTGGCCTATGTCGCGGTCGCCGTCGGTGCACCTTTCACCAACATTCATGTGGTTGAAGTGCAGGACATGGACAAAGGCATGGTTAACATCGATGCCGGCGCACTCGGTGATGGTTTGGACAAGAACGGATTTGTAGTTGTCGATGGAATCTACTTCGATACCGACAAAACGACTCTGAGGTCCGAATCCACCCCTGCATTGCAGGAGGTAGCAACGTTGCTGAAAGAGCGACCTGCGCTAATGCTCTATGTTGTGGGACATACCGATATGCAAGGCAGCCTAGCCTACAATATGCAGCTTTCGGAAGGACGCGCAAAGGCCGTCACTGCAGCACTGGTGAAAGACTATGGCGTTGCAGCCGGTCGGCTCGAAGGGCGCGGGGTAGGTCCACTGTCTCCACAGGCCAGCAACGGTAGTGGTGCAAGTCGGGCGTTGAACCGGCGCGTAGTACTAGTAGCAAGATTGCAGTAGCAAAATGATATGTCGGTGGATCAACGGCTTCGTTGATGTCGCGTGACAAGCCTTTTGGACATCGCATGGCTCAATAGCTGAATGACGGCAGGGCAGTTGCCGGGCGCGCCGTTGCCGGTAAGTCCCTGACCGTCACCTGCAACAACAGATGTGCGGAGTAGGTGAAAAGACCAGATCGCTCGGGAAACGAGATGATTGCTCATGTACCTATCGCGTCAGATCTCCCGAGGAAGCAGCGCTCATCCTTGCTTCCTTCATCGATGGCCTGGTTGTGACTTTCCTGTCGTCGTCGGCGCGTATATCGCGGTTGCCCGCCACGGGTCCGGAGCCGCCGGTGAGGTCTATCCACGCGCGATGAAATACCACCAGTGGAACTGGCGTGGCAGATCCAGACGTAGAACCAGCGGGTACGGTGACAATGCAGTAAGGGGACCAAATGTACTCAGAGATGCTCGACTTTCGGCCTTCCACCATGCACTTCGCCATCGAGACAAAACTAGAGGACGCCAAAACAGTTTCGCGATCCAGTACCTTGAGTTGGGTTTCTCTCACATGCGATCGAAGCGGGGTATCAAGAATAGTCGAAACTTCGGTAGACAACACACATCTCCCGGACTTCTTGGTTCCAGCAGAGTGCGTAAGATACCGCGACGTTATGAGCATCGAAGGATGCACGGCGATGACCGGTCCAGGCATTTCTCCGTAGGAGAATGGAATTCACTCGCTGGAGCCAACGAACCAAGGCCCTGGATAGCGCGACCGGGACTCACAGAATATTGCGTTTGCCGTCAATTGGCGCACCCGGTGTCACCCTTACAGCCCTTCGATGACTTGAACTGCGTGGTGAAGCTCCTCGTATCAGGTATCCAGGGCCACGCGCGTCGGCCACCCAGTGTGAGTTGGTGTCAGATGGAGAGTTCGGCAGCCAGCAGCTGCGTACACCAGGGGACCCCCTGGTGAGGACGTTGCTTTGGCGCACCTGAGGAATGGCGAACCGAAGAAGTCCAAGAAGTTTGAGCTTGAGTGTCATGAGTAATCTTGACGGAGTGGCGAACGCGCTACTGCGGACAGACGATTGCGTCGGCTGCATCCGATCCTGGCACATCTGAAACGTCCGTATCGCGGTCGAAAGCGGACGTATGTGCAGACAACGTTTATATCCGCTTGAAACGCTGATTCTTCTCGAAAAGCCACGTCGCTTCTGGTTCCACAGATCCCCCCAAAGACCTGAGCCCAACCACTTCAAATCACACTATCGGTACTAGGGTGATATCCCGACGGCGAGAAGAGTGCCTTGCTTTCACTGACTATCGGCTATTCCCGCCAGTAATGAAAAGGTGAGCGTTTTTTTTGATCGCAAACGGCTAAACCGTCAGCGTAGCAGGCCGCCACAAGGTCCACGATTGATCGCGCCAGGTCATTGCCGCACTTGTCTCCTCACACAGTCTCGGTGTGAACCCAAGGATGTCCTTGTCCGGATGCACAACGACGAATTTGAGGACATCGACGAAGAAATAGGTGTACGGGTCAACGCTTTGAAGGTGGTAGCTGAAATTCCGGCACCAGTACTTTCCATAGTGGGCGATCCATCCCCGCATTACGCTGTCGTGTCGACTTGCCAGCTCATCCACATCCGCCGTCGACGCGCGGTAGACTCGCCACCCTTTGATCGACAGACCATGAGCGCGCAGACTCAGAGGACAAGTAGAACTTCGCGAATCTTCTTCAGCGCGCTTCTCCGTCGACACGGGTGGCCCGGAGGCTCCGGCTCGCAAGCTGTACAGGAATTTCAGAACATCCTGGCTGACGCCAACGCCGCTCCTTCTGCCAGGGCTGCCAGCTTGGCCCAGACCACATCCTGCGCCACGTCGCGGAAACCGGCGGCAGTCTCGAATCCGCAATCCGTACCGGCGATGACACGGGTTGGGTCGCCGAGGGTTTCCGCCACCTGCGTGAGGCGATCGGCAACGACCTCCGGATGTTCGACGTAGTGGGTGGTGGTATCAATGACGCCGGCAATGATCACGAGATCGTCGGGCAACGCCTCCTTCGTCAGCAGCCGGTACTCGTGCGCATGGCGTGGATTGGCGAGAGACAACATCAACGCTCCCACATTGGCACGTAGCAGGCTCGGGAGAATCGTCGCCAGCGGAACATCGGCATCGTGCGGCCCGTTGTAGTTTCCCCAGCAGACATGCATGCGCACCCGGTCCTTCGGCACGTCGACCAGTGCGTCACCGATGGTCGCGATCACCTTGTCGGCGAACGCGAGGAAATCGGCGTCGCTGCGGTCGGCGAAGTAGGTATGGCGCTCCATTGCCAGGTCAGGACAGTCCAGCTGCAGCACGTGGCCAGCTGCGTGTATGGCATCGTATTCCGTCTTCAGGGCACGACCCAGTGCCTCTATGTAGGCATCGAGGTCGCGGTAGTACACATCCTGCATGGCCGCAGCGATGATGCCGGGCGAAGGTGCGGTTACAAACGTTTCGGTAAACGGCGTGCGCCGCCGCGCCAGCGCCTGTGCGAACTGCGCGAGCTCCTCATCCAGGGGTGCCCGGTCCACGTACCGAACCTCACCCCGGGCTTGCGGCGCAGAGGTCAGGCTCACCCCGCCCTGGTAGCTCGGAAACTTCAGCCGGATCCACGCCGGGTAACGCACCATGTCCTGGAACGCCGGTCTGTTGCTTGTGCCGGAAAATCCCGACATGCGATGTTGCACATAAGTGAAAAAGCTCTCGCGTGCCTGCTCACCGTTGTTGCCGATGTCGACGCCAGCGGCTACCTGGCGGTCGATGACCGTCTCGGTCGCTGACGCCACGGAATCGCGAAGTTGTGTTGGCGATACAACTTCGCCACGGCTCAGCGCCACCTGCAGCGCGATCAGCTCGTCGCTGCGTGGCAGGCTGCCTGCATGAGTAGTCAGAAAGCGGTCGCGGCTTCTCTGCATGCCAATCCCCTCCAGTCATCAAACTACAGCGTCCCACCGGCGATACCACGCCCAGCAGCGGACCCTCCCTTCAGGCTGCGCACGCGCACAACCGCACCAGCCTCTCCCATTCTCTTCGCCGCACCTTCTTCGCCGCAACGATGAGACCTCAACTACAACGGCTTCGCAGCGTTCGGTGACCGCTGCAAAAGTTGATGGTCAGTGCAGCCTAGAATTCCGCAAGAACATCCAGTGCTGCAGACAAGCTCTTCACCCCATGCACCGCCATGCCGGCAATCGTCTCCCGCGGGCGATTGCCAAATGGCACGATGGCTCGTTTGAAGCCATGTTTGGCGGCTTCACGCATACGTTCCTGACCATTTACCACCGGCCGTATCTCACCCGTCAATCCGAGTTCGCCAAAGACGATGAGGTCCCGCGGCAACTGCCGGTTCCGTAACGAGGACAACACCGCCAGTATCGCCGCCAGATCGGCTCCGGTTTCGGTGATGCGCACGCCCCCCACAACGTTGACAAAAACGTCCTGGTCGGCGAGTGCGACGCCGCAGTGTCGATGCAGTACAGCGAGATGCATGGCCAGACGCTGCTGGTCGAGCCCCACTCCCACGCGCTTGCCATATCCTCCCTGGACTTCATCAACCAGCGCCTGTATTTCGACCAGCAGTGGTCGTGTTCCTTCCCAGGTCACCGTGGCGACGCTGCCCGGTGCATCGAGTTCTCCGCGTTGCAGGAAAATCGCTGACGGATTGGCGACTTCCTTCATGCCCAGTTCGGTCATCGCGAAGATGCCCAGTTCATTGACCGCACCAAACCGGTTCTTGTGGCTGCGCAGGGTGCGATACCGCGCACCCGCCGGGCTGTCGAGCATGAGAAAGGCGTCGATCATGTGTTCGAGCACTTTGGGCCCAGCCAGGCTGCCTTCCTTGGTGACATGGCCGACCAGTATGAAAATGGTTCCGGTTCGTTTTGCCAGACGCGTGAAATACGCAGCGGTTTCTCGCACCTGGGTGACACTTCCCGGGGTGGAATCAACACTGGACAGCTGCATCACCTGTATCGAGTCCAGAATCACCAGATCGGGTCGCCGCTGCTCGATTTCGGCGGCGATGGTCTCGGCCATCGTCTCTGCGGCAACCACAAGCTCGTCCACGGGCAGGCGCAGTCGATGTGCTCGCATGGCAAGCTGGGTCAGGGATTCTTCACCGGTCACGTAGAGCACCTTGTGAGTGCGTGCGAGCATCGTCGCGACCTGCAGCAGCAACGTGCTTTTGCCGGCACCGGGATCACCGCCGATCAGGATCATGGAACCGGGGACCAGGCCCCCACCCAACACCCGATCCAGCTCACCAAGTCCGGTGGAGATCCGCTCCACTTCCTCGGCCTTGACGTCCGCCAGTCGTTTTACTTCACTCGGAGCCCCGGCAAATCCGCGCACCGGCTCCGTGATGGGGCCGATGCTGATGCGTGACAAGGTATTCCACGCTTCGCAGGCATTGCACTGACCCTGCCATTTGGCGTGCTCTGCACCACACTCGGCACAAACAAAGGCGCTGCGCGCCTTTCTGGTGGCCATCACGAATACCCGCGATACACATCGCTGGCGAGATTTTCGAACTTCGTCAACGATCCGTTGAACGCCAGACGAATTGTGCCTATCGGTCCGTTGCGCTGTTTGCCGATGATGATCTCGGCTATTCCCTTGTCCGCAGAGGCATCGTTGTAAACCTCATCACGATAGATGAAGAGGATGAGGTCGGCATCCTGCTCGATGGCACCGGATTCACGCAGGTCCGACATCATCGGACGTTTGTCGGCCCGATTCTCGAGGCTGCGATTGAGCTGCGACAACGCAATCACCGGGCAATTCAGCTCCTTGGCAATGGACTTGAGCGACCGGGAGATTTCGGAGATCTCGTTCACGCGATTTTCTGCTTCCTGCGCAGTTCGCATCAGCTGCAGATAATCCACGACGATCATGCCGATACCGTGTTTGGACTGACGCGCGATTCGGCGCGCCCGTGAACGCAACTCGTTGGGCGTCATCGACGGTGTATCATCGATGTACAGCTCCTTGTCCTTCAGCTGCGCAACAGCGCCCGTGAATCGCGACCAGTCTTCATCCTTGAGCTTGCCGGTTCGCAATCGCGAAAAATCGATGCGTCCAAGGGATGCCAGCATGCGCATCACGAGTTGTTCAGCAGGCATCTCCATGCTGAACACGACGACCGCGCCCTGACTGGCCATGGCGGCATGTTCTGCGAGGTTCATCGCAAATGACGTCTTGCCCATCGATGGCCGGCCGGCCACGATGACGAGATCCGCTTTCTGCAACCCTGCGGTTTCGGTATCCAGGTCGTCAAAGCCGGTCGAGATTCCGGTCAGATGACTTTTCGATTCAAACAGCTCATTGACGCGTTTGACTGCGCGAACCAGCAACTCGGTCACTTTTTCCGGGCCACCTTCACGCAGGCGGCCTTCAGAAATTCGGAACACGGCCTGCTCGGCAAAGTCGAGCAGTGTCCCTGTATCCTTTCCCTGCGGTGCAAAGGCCATCTCGGCAATCTGGTTGGCGGCCGCAATCATCTGCCGGAGCGTTGATCGCTCGCGCACGATGCGGGCATACGCCAGGATGTTTGAGGCACCGGGCGTGCCATCAAGAACTTCCGCAAGGTAGGTCAGGCCACCCGCCCGCTCGAGCATGCCGGTCGATTGCAGCTTTTCCGAGACCGTGACGGCATCCAGAGGTTCGTCTTCGTCTGCCAGCGCCTTCATTGCCTCGAAAATGAGCTGGTGCTGCGGGCGATAGAAATCGGCCGACTGACAGATCTCCACCACGTCGAACCAGCGTTCGTTCGAAAGCATCAGACCACCCAGAACCGAAGTTTCGGCTTCCACCGAATGGGGTGGCACCTTCAGCATCGAGGCGCTGAATACACGTTGGGGTGCTGAGGCCAGGGGTTGCTCGGACATGCAGACAAATCGGCAGGACGGCCGGATAAATTACGCGGGATGAACACCAGTTGAAAGAGTGGTGCGGTTGAATCGTCCAAATCGCCAACGGAACATGGCTGGTCTCTGCTGCCGATCCGGCACAATTGCAGCGTTTGTCGTTTTTGGCCGTTTAATGGCAGGCCAGACCCATCCACATCGCGACCCGATGCTGGATTACACAGCATCGGGGGCTCCAGCGGGCGCTTATTCGCCGGCGACGATGACCTTGACCGTGGTCGTGACGTCGGAGTGCAGCTGAATGGCGATATCGTATTCGCCCACGACGCGGATCACACCAGAGGGCATGCGCACTTCGGACTTGCGAACTTCGTGACCCAGCGCAGTCAGCGAGTCGGCCACTTCGCCGGTACCCACTGATCCGAACAGACGGCCTTCGTCACCCACTTTTGCAAAGATCGTCACTGCAACGCCTGCCAGACCCGCAGCGCGACCATGCGCGGCGGTCATCTTGTCATTGGCGGCGCGCTCGAGTTCTGCTCGACGACCTTCGAAAAGATCGCGGTTTTCCGGCGTTGCGCGCACTGCAAGATGCTGCGGCAGCAGGAAGTTGCGCGCATAGCCTGGTTTGACATTGACCTCATCACCGAGGGTGCCAAGGTTGGTCACGGGCTCCAGCAAAATGACATGAACCATGACTGCTCCTTACTTGTGCTGGTCGGTGTAGGGCAGCAGAGCCAGAAAGCGCGCCCGATTGATCTCGTTGGTCAGCTTGCGCTGGAACTTTGCCGAAGCGCCGGAGATGCGCGCAGGCACGATCTTGCCGGTTTCACCAATGAACTGGCGCAGGAAATCGAGATCCTTGTAGTCCGCTTCTTCCGACTGGATATTGACTTCGCCCTGACGACGACGACGAAAACGGCTCATTCTGCTCTCTCCACGGCGGTGTCATCGGCGGTGTTTTCTGCTCGACCGCCCTCTTCATCACTGCTGCCATCGCGACGGCGGGAGGCAACGTCTTCCTCACGTCTTCGATCACGCTCGCGTTCCTTTTCCTGGTCGCGCAGCTCTTCTTCATAAATCTTCGACTGGCCGGTTTCTGCCTGCTTGCGGCGAATCATCAGATGGCGGATCACTGCGTCGTTGAAACGAAAGGAACTCTCGAGTTCGTCGAGTGTCGGCTTGTCGACTTCGATGTTCATCATCACGTAGTGTGCCTTGTGGATCTTGGCGATGATGAAGGTGAGCTGGCGTCGACCCCAGTCTTCGATACGGTGGACCTTGCCGCCGCCGCGTTCGATCAGGGACTGATAACGCTCGACCATTCCCGGCACCTGATCGCTCTGATCAGGATGCACAAGAAAAACGATCTCGTAATGACGCATTGCGTCTCCTTTTGGTGTACCCGCCGAACTCCGAAATCCGGCTTCGCGCGCCCGCAGAGGGTCCCGGTCTGAATCGTTCCGGAACAGATAGTGCGTGGCACAAGGTTGAAGGGCCGCGAATTCTAGAGAGGCGATCGCGCAAGGGCAAGCTTTGGACGCCTGCAGATCAGCCTATTTGACCGATGTCCTTTGCCGGACCACCTCAAACAGCAGAATTCCGGCAGCGACCGAAACATTCAGGCTCGATACCGACCCCGCCATGGGAATGCCGACCAGGTGGTCACAGGCTTCCCGGGTCAGGCGCCGCATGCCCTCTCCCTCGCTGCCCATGATGAGGGCAATATCGCCTCGAAAGTCAGCGTGGTGCCATGGCAGATCGACCTGATCATCCGTGCCAACGAGCCAGATACCGGCCTCCTTGAGGGCTTCCAGGTGTCTGGCGAGGTTGGTCACGGCCACCAGCGTGAGCGCCTCGGCGCCTCCTGCCGCAGTCTTCAGGACCACATCGTTGATGGGTGCCGTGTGCCGTTCCGGAAAGATCACTGCCTGCACACCCGCTGCATTGGCAGAACGCAGACAGGCTCCCAGGTTGCGCGGATCGGTGACGCCGTCCAGGACGAGCAGCAGCCTGGGCTTGGGCAGGGTTGCAAGCATCGGGATGAAATCGTGTTCGGACATCGGTGCCAGGGCCTGGCAATAGGCCGCGACACCTTGATGCGCGCCATCCACACGGGAGTCGAGCCACGCTCTGTCAACGGCCTCGAACCGAAGACCCGCTTCCTTGGCCAGTGCAATCAGCTCCTGCACCCGACTGTCGCGTCGGCCCTGAACGTAATGCAGGGAGCGAACCCGCTCAGGGTGCGTGGTCAGTACCTCGCGTACCGCATGAAACCCATGGACATAGCTCATCGCCTGGGTCGACGTCCGCCTCGATCACGTCCCTGGTCGGTGCGCCGGTCGCGGGACTTCCCATTGGCGGCCTTGTCGCGCTGCCTGCCGCCTTGAACGATCTCGAGATCGATACGACCCAGCGGTGGACGAACATCACGAATACGCACGCGCAGGACATCACCAAGCTGGAAGCGCTGCCCCGAACGATCGCCAATCAGCGCCATGGACTGGGGGTGAAATCGATAGTAGTCCTGACCGAGTTCGGAGATATGAACCAGGCCCTGCACATAATAACCGTCGAGTTCGACAAACAGACCAAATTCGGTGACACCGCCAACACGACCGCTGATCTCCTCGCCAATGTGTTCCTGCACGAGATCGCATTTCAGCCAGCTGTCGACCGCACGCTCTGCCTGCTCCGCACGACGTTCGGTGAATGAAATGTGCGTTCCGATGTCGGCAAGCACCGCTTCTTCGACCGGCGGTTTCCTGGCATGCAATACCGCCTTGATCGCACGATGCACCACCAGATCTGCGTACCGCCGGATCGGCGAGGTGAAATGCATGTAGTGACTGAGCGCGAGTCCGAAGTGGCCGATGTTGCCGGGTTGATAGACGGCCTGCTGCATGGTTCGCAGAGTCAGCATCTCGAAGATCCACGCGTCGGGCCGACCTTCGATCTGCTCCAGCGCCGCCTGTATGGCGCGAGGCGATACTTCATTGCCCAGTTGCACGCTCGCCATCGCAAAAGCGCTGCGCAGCAACTGGAGTTTCAGGAGTTCTGGCTGGCCATGCACCCGATACAGCGCCTGCGAACCGTTCTTTTCGATGAATTCAGCGGCGCACACGTTGGCACTGATCATGGCTTCTTCGATGACGCGGTGGGCGTCGTTGCGCTCGACCGGGGTGACTGCAACCGCTCGCCCGCCCTTGAGTTCGAGGGTGCACTCGTGACTGTCAAAGTCCAGCGCGCCTCGTGTTTCCCGTGCTTTGAGAAGCGCCTGGTAACAACGATGCAGCGCACCCAGCGAGGCCAGCACTTCCGGTTCGACGTCGAGTGCCTCACCATCGAACCACGCGCCAACCTTCGTGTAGGTAAGACGTTGCCAGGAACGGATGATTGCTTCCTGGAAAACAAACTCGCGCACCCGGCCGGCTGAAGACACCTTCATGTCACAAACCATGGCCAGTCGAGGCACCTTGGGCTTCAGCGAGCACAGTTCGTTGGACAGTGCCTCCGGCAGCATCGGCACAACGGTACCCGGAAGGTAAACGGAGTTGCCTCGCTCGGCCGCCTCGACGTCCAGCGCCCCGCCGTGTTTCACATAGTGCGCGACGTCAGCAATGGCAACCACCAGCCGCCAGCCACGACCATCACGTTCGCAATACACCGCGTCGTCGAAATCCTTGGCCGTCTCTCCGTCGATGGTGACCAGGGGCAGATCGCGCAGATCGGTTCGACCCCTGGGGAGCCGATTGGCCACGGAGCCAGGCAGACTTTCGACTGCCGCCAGAACCGCAGCGGGCCAGACATCCGGGATGTTCAGTCCGTCGATCTGGGTCTGGATCGCTCTTTCGAGCACGGTCTCACCGCGCACAACTTCGACGATTCTGCCGGTGAGTCCTTCGCGGCTTTCACCGGTGACCTCCACACGCACGATGTCGCCATGCGCCCCCGCGTCCGGTTTACCGATCAGTTGTACCCGCCCGCGATAGTCCTGGCCCAGCGACTCCACATAGGGCCAGGAACCCAGCCAAACCAGCTCGCCGATGAGGATCCGGTTCGTACGGCTCAGCGTTTCCAGCACCTGCGCCCTGTCGCCGGCAATGCGGGCTCGCACGGTATCTCCGGCGCGAACCCGACTGTTCCGATCGCGTTCGATCTCGACCCCGCCCACCTGCAGCACCTTGCCTTGCTGGGTCACCACACCGTCGATGACCTGCGCCGCTTCAACCAGATGCCAGGCACCGGCCTCGTCCTGTTCCAGGTCGCCATTGCGCAGCATGCCGCGCAAAACCTGCTTCAGTTCACGGGTGTCGCGACCACCTGAATCGGTCAGCGCGGCCTTGAATTCGAGCCAGGAAAGTCCTCGTTGTGCCTCTCTCAACAGGGCAGTGATTGCCGCAGCCGTGATTCTTTGATGAGCCATGGTTTGACACTCTAGCGATGCATTCAGTAAATTGCGCGCCCCTGTCGGTGCATCCTCTGCGCATGACACCGCAGAGGACCCACCTGCCGAGGTGGTGAAATTGGTAGACACGCCAGCTTCAGGTGCTGGTGGGGGTAACCCCGTGAAGGTTCAAGTCCTTTCCTCGGCACCATTTTTTGCACGCTCTACTTTTGCAGGCTCTGCCGGTTCGAGGCCTGCAGGCGCAAGGTCACCGTGGTTGCGCATTCCCCGACTCAGGCGTGCCTTCAGCACCAGGGGCTGCCGCCGGCATCGTTCGCTGATACCACACTACCGGCGTCCTGAAGCCTTCCCACGCCGCGCGCACCCAGCGGATCAGCGCAAAAGCCAGCCACAGTGACCAGCCGAGCATCGCCGCGCGGTAGACCCACATCGGCAGCGAAATGATCCACGGTGCCGGGGGCACTTCAGCGGACTGATCCGTGAACCATCTGAAGTAGTAGGCACTCGATCCATTGCCTTCGATGTGCATGTCCGGAGTCGACAACAAGGCCCCGGGTACGCTGTAGACCAGCACCAGCACGGTAATCACCGTCAGGCTCCCGGTAAGGATCTGCACCAGATTCCTGGTCGCAGCAGACGATACGGACTCAAGCCATCGTGGTCGGACCGCCAGCAGCAGAAGCCACACCGCGACCAGCAGGGTCGCTCCCATGTTGCACAGACTCAGGCCAGCGGCCAGCAGCAACGCATCGGTACGGGTGAGCGCGATGCCTGGAATCCGGGCAACTCCTGCCGCCAGCACGAGTACCACCACCAGAACACCCCAGAACAGCATCGCCGGTCCCATCATTGGCCCACCCAGCAACAACACCCACCGATTCTGGGGGAACTCGACCTCTGTGGTGACATTGCTGGTTGCGGAAGCAAAGGTGGGTGGTGTTGCGTGATACCGGACACCAACATTCTCCTCGCTGTTCCAGTTGATGACATAACTCGTGGTGCCAGGCAGTACCGGCAGCGCCAGCTGGCTGTCCTTGAGCGGGATCGGTGCAGATGAGCCGTTGATGGTCACTCCGGTCACGGTGCTGGCGCTCGTCGGGAGTGTGAGCAGGTAGGAGCCACCCTGGCTTGCCCGCAGGTCGACTTCAAGCAAGTGAGTCGACAGACGATCACCGGGTTTGACAAAGTGGCGGACACGTTCGACCGTTGAAGTCAGTCCGGGCACTGGCTCGGTGGGAACCACCACAACCGTCAAGGTCTCGCCGGTGCGCGGACGAAAGCTCAGTCCTTCACCGCCCGCGTCCAGAACCGGGGGCACACCTTCATGTGAAACGTGCCAGAGATTCGAAGAGATGAGCGTCCAGTGCTCACGCCGGTCGGCTACAGGGGCGGCTGTCAGTACTACTGGTGACGCACGTTTGAGGACACCGGAGTATTCGTGTTCCGATTCGCTGGCGCCAAACACGACACCCACTGTTTTGTTGCGGGCGGAAAAGCGGCCATCAAGGATGGATTCGCCTTCAAGCATGGGAATCTGGACGGTAAAACTGCCAACTGCAGGTGCAATCCGTATCACCCGGGTGCGTACGACCCAGTCGAGATCAAATTCTATCGAACGTCGGACTTCGACAAACGCCGGTGCATTGTCCTGTTGCAGGGTCTGTCGAGCCGCTGTTTCTTCGGCTTTTCGCTGTCGTTCCAACCCGAGCGACCCACCCACTGCCTGCCCTTCCACCACACCAGAAACCTGCCAGTCAGACAGATTCCCGAGAACGATTTTTCCAGGCATCGTTGGCAGGCCAAGCTCGAACCGCTCGAGATGCGCAACACTTCCCGAGACTGTCAGACGATGCACACCTTCGGGAACCGCAACCGTGAGGGCATCATTCTGACGAGAGGTATCAGCGGCATCACCATTCAGGTCCACGGCAGATGGATGCCACACCAGACTGGTGGGTATGGACAGAGAGACCAGTGATTGTGCGTGCACGATCATTTCAAGCCGCGCCTTTCCATCACTCAGATCGACCGTCAGCAGTTCGATGCTTGCGCACTCCGGAAAACACGAAGGTGTGGCTGTCAGGCGGTCTTCGAGCGTTTTCAGGATCTCGCTGGACGGAGTCTGGGCCGCATCGACAACGCCGGGTGCGAACATCATCACCAGCAGCACGGACGGCAACCATGCAAGGATGGCGCGTGGCGTGCGTGCCCGTAAGGTGTCGCTGCGCATCAACGACAGGAACAGCAGCGCCATGACCAGCACGGAAACCAGCGTCGTCATTGCGTGACCCAATCGTACCCAGCCGGGTGAAGCCAGCATCAGTGACATGGTCTGGGAGGCCGCAACCGGGCCACTCCAGACCAACGCACTGGAAGTCCACTGCCACTGGGGCAGACCGGGGCCGGTCTGAATCTGCATACCTTCCTGATACTTGTTCTGGTAGGACTGGCGGCTTTGCGCCGTAACCACAACTTCACGGACGTTTTTGCGCAGTTCCATTTCGGCCGGTGCAGAAGCAGGCATTGCCGCGTCGGCCATAGCCTCCGGATAACTCTGCTGTACAGACGAGTCATAACCGTAATCGTTGTGTGCTTCGAGTTGTGGATACACGGTCTGTTGGGCGGAGCTGACCGCCAGGCCGAGTGTCGCCAGCGACGTGATCACCAGCCAGATCCAGGTCACGGTACGGCTGATGGCCACCAGCCGACCTTCAGGAAATCGCCGGACGATGGCAACTGCACCAATGGCGATCAACCAGCCGACGGCGAGACCTTCATGCGTTGGCAACAACAACAGCAGGCCGGACAGTGCCAGCACCGCAAACATCGGACGCAGGAAACGGAACGCAAGGACAACCGCAAAAACCAGCACGAATATGTTCCACAGCGACCAGCGTTCGAGCCACGAATCCGGAGCACTGTCCACACCTTCTGCCCACAGCAACCGCCATCCGGGTGGCAGGTGGAGCGTCGCTCCCAGCGATTGCGCATCGACCAGCCAGCCATTGGCGAGCTGATCCTCGCCACGGGGTACGGCACTGACGGACTCGATGTTGTAGCTGCCTTGTTGCAGCTCGATGCCTGGCTCACCCCCATCGACGGTGTTGACCAGTTCTGCCTGGCCGTCGATCTCGATCCGGCCAAGCGAGTAACCCGCAGAAAGCCGCCTGGATTGCTGTATCTGTGCGTTCAGTACATCCTTGATGATCAACCCGTCACCGGCAAAGTTGACCCAGAGATCCCGTTGCACCGCGATGTTATCCGGAGGTGGGTTGGGATTGCCGCGTTGCATTTCGGTCAATGTGAGCGGCTGTCCGGGTGAGACGAGAAACCCCTGGGCCTCCGAATTGAATGGCCAGCTCACCTGGGACAGATCCATGCCAGGTGCACCGCCCGCTTCCACCAGCCGCAGATTGCGATCGGGTACAAAGCCCCAGATCTCCTGCTCCGGCCAGTCCTTTCCAACGCGAGTCGTCCCAAGGGACGTGGTGGTGTCGCTGGATGCATCCATCGAGGCGCCGAGGGCTCGGGCGCCCACTGTGATGGCGTGCCGACCGGCAGTGACCTGGACTTCCAGATTCCCCGCTTCGTTGATGCGAGCAGGCAGTTCCGAGGCAAAGTGTGTCAATGCAAATCCGTCGAGCAGGGCGCGGCCAACGGTCACCAAGCGAGGACGTCCGGACACATCGAGTTGGACCTGTGTGGTCATGCGCAGCGGGTAGTCATCCTCGATCAATCGGAAGACATCGACGGCAAGACTGTCAGTGTCACGATCTGAATCGCTGGCTCGGGATTGTGCGAGCACCAGTTCTCCGTTGCGAACCAGCGGTTGTGTCACGACCGCACCATCCATCTGCAACGCCAACAACCCGAATTGAGCAGGAACCGCCAGGGATGGCGGGCGCCGTGTCCAGTTGATGGAGCCGACAACCCTGTACTTTCCAGGTGCGAGAATGATGCGCGGCCCGGCGCCACCGATCACCGGGACAAGTCGACCATCCGCCTGAACCGACATCGGGCGCAGTTCGGCGTTGCCCGGCAACAGCACCGGTCCTTCAGCCCAGACCCGCACATCCATGGCAAATTCGAGACCTTCCCCGACCTTCACGTCAAGACGACTGATCCAGACACACCCGGCGCTCTGGCCACTACGGCCATCGCGGGGACATGCCAACTCCGGATGTGTGTCGAGCACCCAGACGACCCAGGGTGAAAGCTCCGGGGGAACATAAGGTTCGCGAGCGGCAAGATCGAGAGAGAGACCTATCAGGACTATCAGCAGGCTGGTTTTGATCGCTGACACAAAAAAACCCCTCTCGCTCTGGAAGCGGCGAGGATAGAGCAGCCCGGCCGGTCGGGCCAGAGCTGCCCACCAACAGCGTCAGGGCGTGGGACGGCTTGTCAGATACCACCCATGCACAGGTATTTCAGTTCGGTGTAATCATCAAGGCCATACTTCGAGCCTTCGTGGCCCTGGCCAGACTCCTTGATACCACCAAAGGGCGCAGCGGGATTGGAAACCAGCCCCTCATTGATTCCGACGATGCCATATTCGAGCGCCTCGCTGACCCGCCAGACGCGCCCGACATCGCGCGCGTAAAAGTAGCAGGCAAGGCCAAAGGGCGTGTCGTTGGCCATGGAAATTGCCTCGGCTTCATCCCGGAAACGGATCAATGGCGCCACCGGTCCGAAAATCTCTTCCTGGAATACCTTCATCCGGGTGGTGACATTGGTCAGTATCGTTGGCTCGACAAAACACGCGCCAAGAGAGGAGCGACGCCCGCCGGTGACTATCGTTGCCCCCAGTTGCACGGCTTCTGCAACAAACTCGAGCACCGTATTGGCCGCTCCTTCATCGATCAACGGACCGATCGTGATGCCAGCTTCCGTACCATTGCCAAGCTTCAGCTGCGCAACAGCGGCAGCCAGTTTCGCAGCAAACGCGTCATGCACACTGTCCTGCACCAGAATGCGGTTGGTGCACACACAGGTCTGGCCGGCATTGCGGAACTTCGACGCCATGGCTCCGGTGACGGCGGCGTCGAGATCGGCATCGTCAAACACGATGAAGGGCGCATTGCCACCCAACTCCATCGAAGTGCGCTTGACGGTCTGCGCGCACTCGGCCATCAGCGTCTTGCCCACCGGTGTAGAGCCCGTGAAAGTCAGTTTGCGAACGATGGGATTGCCTGTCAGCTCGGCACCAATCTGGGACGTATTGCCAGTAACCACATTGATCACACCGTGCGGAATACCGGCGCGCGCTGCCAGTTCGGCGATGGCATAGGCTGACAGCGGTGTTGCATTGGCAGGTTTGCAAACCACCGTACAACCGGCGGCCAGCGCGGGTGCAACCTTGCGTGTCAGCATCGCATTCGGAAAATTCCACGGTGTTATGCACGCCACGACACCCACCGGCTGTTTGGTGACGATGATCCGCTGGTTTGGCGCAGCAGCCGGGATGACATCGCCGTAGATACGCCTGGCTTCTTCTGCAAACCATTCGACATAGCCAGCGCCATACGCGATTTCGCCACGCGCCTCGGCGAGCGGTTTGCCCATTTCAGCCGTGAGGATTTCGGCCAGGTCGTCCTGGTTGGCCATCATGAGATCAAACCAGCGCCGGAGGAGATCGCTGCGCGCCTTGGCCGTGAGTTTTCGCCAGCCCAACTGGGCACGCTCTGCGGCGAGAATGGCCCGTCGCGTTTCGGCCGTCCCGCAGCGTGCAACCGTCGCTATGGTTTCTCCCGTGGCGGGATTCTGGATGGGCACCGTCGCACCCGAATCGGCGTCGGTCCATGCGCCGTCGATGAAAGCCTGCGTGCGCAGCAGCGCGGGATCCCTAAGTCTGCTTGCCAGAGCGCTCATGGGATTAACTCCTGTACGTTGGTTTCGATGCCGTTCGCTCGAATGTTCCGCCCCGAAAGTACCAAAAAGAGATCAAGGGAGACCAGAAAAACGGTCAAGGACGATCCGGAAGGCAGGGGACGTTGCGTTCATGCTGAGGACTCTGCTACAGAGTAGGCCAGATCACAACGAAGACTTCGAATGAGCAAGATACTCAATGACGTTCGCATCGACCCTCGCATCAAGGCCGTGATGGGCGGCCTGCCAACCGGCAATCCCGGAAACGTCGCGGATCGGGAAACGCTGATCGCGGCAGTGAACACGCCCGAAGCGCTCGAGCGGCGGGAAGGCATGCAGGCGATGTTCAAGATGATGGACAACGAGCAGATCGCTCCATCCGCGGGTCTCGACATCTCGACCTGCGAGTTCAGTTCCACCCCGGACAACAACACCATCCAGGTTTTGTTCATGCGTCCCAAAGGCACTCTCAAGCCACCCTGCGTGGTCTACTTCCATGGCGGCGGCATGCAGTCCATGTCCTGCTTCGACGGCATGTACCGGGCCTGGGGACGAATCATCGCCAATCAGGGGGTCGCAGTGGCAATGATCGACTTCCGCAATTGCCTGACACCCTCTTCATCCCCGGAGGTCAAGCCATTTCCAGCGGGCCTCAACGACTGTGTCTCCGGCGTACATTGGGTTCATCAACAGGCGGCAACCCTTGGCATCGACCAGGATCGCATCATCCTCGCGGGCGAGAGTGGAGGCGGCAATCTCACGCTGGCAACCGGCCTTGCGCTGAAGCGCGCCGGGGATCAGGGGCTGATCAAGGGACTGTTCGCATTGTGTCCCTACATCGCCGGGCAATGGCCTGACGAGCGATACCCTTCCTCCGTGGAAAACAACGGCATCCTGCTGGACCTGCACAACAACAACGGCGCAATGGCCTACGGTATCGATGCGTTCAACCGCAGGGATCCATTGGCGTGGCCTGGCTTTGCGTCAGAAGAGGATGTCAAAGGACTGGTACCGACCATCATCAGCGTCAACGAATGTGATCCATTGCGCGATGAAGGTATCGCATTCTACCGCCTGCTGCTCAAGGCGGGTGTTCCGGCGCGCGCCAGAACGGTGCTGGGTACCGTTCACGGCACCGATATCTTTGCCATCGCCTGCCCGGACGTGAGCCGGGATACGGCTCAGGCCATTGCCAATTTTGCGCGGGAGGGCTGAGGCAGCAAGAGCAACATTTTCAGGTCTCGTCTTCCGACTGCAGATAGACGGTGATCTCGTCCTCATCGACGGTCACCGTCATGAAGATGGGGCGGCAGCAGACGGAGCAGTCTTCGATGTAAGCCTGCTCCGGCTCGCTGGGGTCGATCACCAGTTCAATGGATTCGCCGCAGTACGGACAGTCCGCCTGATGCAACCGTGTGTCGTAGTACATGTGTAGGCCCTGTCGTTACTCGTTTCGATGTACCGCGACCCGCCGACCGAGCCATGGCATGCAGGCGAGCAGGATCACATAGATGACCGCTGCGGTCGCGTAGGGAAGGGTCGGTGCGAACTGGTACAACAATCCTCCCAACAGCGGGCCGATCGTGAATCCGAGCGGACCGCAGGAGCCCGCAACACCGGCGACCGCGCCCTGCTCCTGTTGCGACACCGCGAGTGACGCACCGGCCATGAAACCCGGACCGGCGAGTCCCATGCCAAATCCCTGGATCATGAGGGCGCCGGTGAGCGCCCAGCGATCTTCGACCAGCGCCATGATGATGAAGGCCAGAATCAGCAGCGGCAGCGCCAGACGCAACAGCGCAAAGGGTGCGATTTCGAGGCGTTGCACGACCACGCCCTGCGCGATCAATGAACACACCGCAGACGCCATCATGGCAACGCCCATGGTCTGCGCAGTTTCCGCCCCGGTCAGACCGAGGGCATCCTGAAAGCGAAAGCCCATGGTCTGCTGCACCAGTGCATTCCCCATGAACATGGTCACACCAACCACGATGAACGGCGCAATGCGTGGGTCGGTGTACTTCATGCGAGGCGGCAGGACACTGGGCGAATGACGCGGCAACTCCGGCAGGAAGCGCCATACAAAAAGGCCATTGAGGAGTGCAAGGCAGGCCATTATCCAGAGCGGCGTGATCAATGAAACCACTGCAAATACAGCGACAGCAGGCCCGAGGATGGCACCGATGTTGTTGGCCGCACCGGCAGCGCCCATCCCCTTCGTACGATTGGCAATACTCGTCACATCCGACATGTAGGCATTGGCCGCCGGCATCGTGGCGGACATCACCCCGGCATGCATCATTCGCGTGACGATCAGGGCGACGAACAGGACCGTGCCGGTGATCCAGCCTGCAAGACCTGCGTGCAGTGTCGAATTGAACAGCACGGTGCCGGCAGTGAATCCGAAGATTCCCGTCAGCATGATGCGCTTGCGGCCGTACCTGTCGGATAGTCGCCCCCAGAAAGGGCTCGACAGGAAAACCGTCAATGACGAGGCGGCGATAATCGCAGTGATCTGCAGTTCGCTGAGGCCCATCTCGCGGCCCAACGGAGCCAGGACCGGGAACAGCACGGTAAAACCCATGCCGACCACCACCAGTGAAGACAGCAGCATCCTGCGGGCGTGAGTGTTCCCACGGTCAGGCATGGGCGTCAGCGCTGTCCGACAACCGCTTGTTGACGACCTTTTTGAGAACTTTTTTCAACACAAGAGAACCGATTGAATAACCTGCCCCAAAAGAGCAGATCACCCCGAGATCGCCGTCCTGCAGATCTTCGTGATGCAGTGCAAAGGCGATCAGCGAACCGGCGGATGCCGTGTTGGCGTACTCGTCGAGCACGATGGGAGCGACATCAGGTGAGGGATCGCTGCCAAGCAGCCGACGCACGATGAGCTGGTTCATGTTGATGTTGGCCTGATGCAGCCACCAGCGCCGAATGTCAGGCACACGAAGCCCTAGCGACTCGATCTGCGCCAGCAGGTGATCCGCCGCCATCGGACAGACTTCCTTGAATACCTTTCGCCCGTTCTGGTGGAACAGCTTGTCTGCACCAAACGGCACCGAATCGTCAACAAACGAGAGATAGCCAAAGTTCGAGCGGATATTATTGGAATAGACTGTGCGGGCACGCGTGCCCAGTACCGAATAACTGTGTCTTGCGGTGCAGGTTTCAGCGCGCTCCAGAACGACTGCCGTCGCCACATCGCCAAAGATGAAGTGGCCGTCACGATCCTTGTAGTTGACCTGAGGCGAGGTCAGCTCGGGGTTGATGACGAGTACTGCGCGCGCCGAACCGGCCGCAATCGCGTCATATGCCCTTTGCAACGCAAAGGTTGCTGCCGAGCAGGCCACCAGCATGTCGAAACCAAACCCATCGATACCCAACGCAGCCTGCACTTCGATGGCAATCGCAGGATAGGCCCGCTGCGTGTAGGCGCAGGAGACGATGACCATGTCGATCTCGTGCGGCTGCTTGTTGGCAGCCAGGAGTGCCGGTCGGGCTGCGGCCAGAGCCATCTCGGCTTGATGGGAGAGTTCATCCTCGCCGCGCTCGCTGAGGTTCGGCCGCATTCGCCTGATATCGAGAATGCCCTCTTTTTCATAGGCATAGCGCTGTTTTACACCGGACGCCTTTTCGATGAACTCGACGCTGGAAGGCGTTGCGGCATCCAGGGTCCCGGCTGCGATCTGCGCAGCATGCTCTGCATTGAAACGTTCAGCCCAGGCGTTGTAACTGGCGACGAGTTCGGCATTGGTGATGACGTGAGGTGGATGCCAGAGCCCCACCCCACTGAGCACAACCTGATTCACACGCGCTCCAGACTGCGCAGTTCTTCCGCAGTGAGCGGGCGCGCTTCGTCCTCCACCATCATGGGTATGTCGTCGACGACCGGATAGGCCAGTTCACTCTGCCGGCACCACAATTCGTTGCGCTCCCGCTTGTAGAGCAGTGGCGCCTTGGTGATCGGGCAGACCAGAATCTCAAGAAGCCTCGGGTCTAACAATTGAATGGATCCTTGAGCACTATCGTCTCGCTTCGATCCGGACCGGTTGAAATGATATCGATGCTCGCGCCTACGGCGTCCTCGACCTTGCGAATGTAACGACGGGCGTTTTCCGGCAGTTCTTCCAGCCGCTTGATGCCAAGTGTCGACTGCTGCCAGCCCGGAATCGTTTCATAGATGGGCGTGATTTCGGCGTAGTACTCACTCCCGAAGTTCGGCAGATATTCGGCATGCTCGGGCCGTTCGTACCCGGTGCAGATGCGGATTTCCTGCAGACCATCCAGCACATCGAGTTTGGTAAGACAAAGACCGGAGATGCTGTTGATCTGGACGGCCTGCCGAAGCGCCACCGCGTCGAACCAGCCGCAGCGCCGCGGACGTCCTGTGGTCGAACCAAACTCGTGGCCACGAGTGGCCAGCCGTTGACCAACCTCATCGAAAAGTTCCGTCGGAAACGGTCCGGAGCCTACACGTGTTGCGTAAGCCTTGGTGATGCCGAGGATGTAGTCGAGATACTTGGGGCCAAAGCCACTGCCTACTGCCGTGCCACCAGCAGTGGTATTGGAACTTGTCACAAAGGGATAGGTGCCCAGGTCGATATCGAGCAGCGCGCCCTGCGCGCCTTCAAACAGGATGTTCTCCCCGGCTTCACGCAGACCATGCAACAACGCCACCACATCGGTGACCATGGGTTTGATCTGCTCGCAGATCGCTGCGCAATCATCCAGAGTCTTCTGGAAGTCCACCGGCTTGACCTTGTAGTAACTCACCAGCATGAAGTTGTGATATTCCATCACTTCCGAGAGCTTGCTCGCAAAACTCTGCCAGTGAAACATGTCACCCAGCCGTACACCTCGACGTGCAACCTTGTCTTCGTACGCGGGGCCTATGCCACGACCGGTGGTGCCAATCTTCTGACTGCCGCGTGCGTCTTCACGGGCAAGGTCCAGTGCAACATGGTAGGGCAGGATGAGCGGGCACGCCGGAGAGATCTTCAGACGCTCGCGGACGGGCACTCCCCGAGCCTCCAGATTCTGCACTTCCTTCAAAAGCGCATGCGGTTCCAGCACCACACCGTTGCCGATGATGCATTCAACCCCATCCCGGAGAATGCCACTGGGTACAACATGCAGGACCGTCTTCTGCCCTTCGATGACCAGCGTATGTCCCGCGTTGTGACCACCCTGGAAACGAACGACCGCAGCAACCCGATCGGTCAGAAGATCGACGATCTTGCCTTTGCCTTCATCGCCCCACTGTGTTCCGATGACGACAACATTACTTCCCATGCCGATTCCTCAACACCCAGTCATCTCCTGATCTGACAATTTCACGTACACATCGAGACGGCGCGATATCCGTCTCGCCAAGCGCCTGGACAACAACCTGGCCTGCAGCCCGCAGTTCGTGGATACACTGCAGGAGGGAGGCGTCCATCTGATCACTCCAGGGCGACCAGACTGCCTCGCGGGGTGATTCATCCATCACGAGCCGGTGGAGATTCATGTCAAACCCGGTCGCGGGTCGTGCCCTGCCAAAATGGGCACCAATCCCATCATACCGTCCACCCTGGGCCACCGGCGCTCCCTGATCTTTCTGATAGGCCGCAAAGACGGGACCATTGTGGTACCCATAACCCGACAGTTCCGAAAGATCAAACCGAATCTCGACGTCCGGATTGCTCGTCGCGACTCGCCCGGCGACATCGTCCAGTTCGGCAAGAGCCGTCAGAACCGACGGTGGTGCGGACGCAAACGTCTGGCGGGCGGAGGCCAGCAACGAGGCATCGCCCATCATTCCCGGCAGCTGGACAAGTACTGGCGGTGCATCCAGCGCTTTCACCAGATCGCCGATGTCGGTTTCGGACTTTCTCTGTACCGCTTCGAACAGCTGCCGTGCACTGGCGCCTGACAGCTGCAGGGGTTCTACCAAAGCCCGGAATACCCCCATGTGACCGAGCAGCAGTACAGGTTTTCTGACCCCGGCGACCGCCAGTGCTTCCAGCATCAGCGCGACCACTTCGGCATCTGCCGTGGTCTCAGCCGAGCCAAAGAGTTCAGCGCCTGCCTTGAACTGGATGCGCGCATCCAGCGCACCGCGCGGATTGGCATGAACAACGGGGCCTGCGTAACAAAAACGCTGGATACCTTCGCTGCGGCGGCTGTGGGAATCAATCCGCACAGCCTGTGACGTCATGTCCGCCCGCACCCCCAGCATCCGTCCGGATTGCTGGTCGATGACCTTCAGGGTTTGCAGATCCAGATCGCGTCCACTGCCAACCAGCAATGAATCGAGATACTCGATCAGCGGGGGGTCGATGTATTCGTAACCCCAACCCTGGAACAGGTCCAGAACCGACCGGCGCAGCTGCTCAAGAGCCCATGCCCTTGGAGGAAGCAGCTCATCAACGCCATGCGGCAATCGCCATTTATTGTCGTTCACCGCACGCTCGTTCGTGATCAGCCGTCGTTTTTCTTCAGATACTTGAAGAAGTCACTGGACGGGTCAACGACCATGACATCTTCTTTTCCTGCAAAGATCTTCGTGTAGGCGTTCAGGCTGCGATAGAACGCATAAAACTCCGGATCGCGATTGAATGCAGCCGCGTAGATCGCTGCCGCCTTGGCGTCACCATCACCGCGAATACGTTCCGAATCACGATACGCATTCGCTTCGATGACCAGCGTCTGACGCTCGGCGTCCGCGCGAATGCCGGCTGCCAGTTCCTCTCCCTGGGCACGATATCGTTTGGCTTCGATTTCACGCTCTGAGGACATGCGCGCATAAACTTCGCTCGATACCTCCTGCGGCAGATCTATCCGTTTCACCCGGACGTCGATGACCTGCACACCCGCAGCTTCACGCATCACCTTGTCGAGCGATGAGGTGAGTTCTTCCATCAGTTCATCACGCTTGCCGGATACCACTTCGTGCATGTCGCGCCGACTGATCTGGTTACGCAGACCTTCCTTGACCCGCTCCGCCAGAATTCGTGTCGCCGTGGTTTCATCACCTGACGTGGCTGTATAAAAACGCGAGACATCGGCGATCTTCCACTTGGCAAACGAATCGACGATGACCGGCTTCTTCTCAAGTGTGTAATAACGCTCGGCTTCCGAATCGAACGTGAGAATGCGTCCATCGAACTTCTTGACCTCTTCGGCAATCGGCCAGCGAAAGTAGAGGCCCGGAGGGATATCGGCCTGCACCACCGCACCGAATCGCAACAGGACCGCGCGTTCCGTCTGTTTGACAACAAACAGCGACGCGTACGCAAACAGGAGCAACACACCAGCCACTCCGAAAATCAACATATTACGATTGTTCATGATTGCTCCTTGGCGCTATCGACTAACGCAGCACACGATCACGGGGTGTACTGGAACTGTTGTCAGAAGCAGACCCGGATTCGGGTATCGAACGTACTGCGCCTTCATAGGCGGGGTTCACGTAAGGCAATGCTGCGGCAGCTTGCAGACGATCAAGCGGCAGCACCATCAGGTTGTTTCCATCGCCCACATCCACCATGATTTTGGACGTCGAGCCAAGCACGCTCTCCATTGCGTCTATGTACAGACGATCCCTGGTCACGCCTTTCGCCGACTGATACTCGGTGAGCAGCTTCTCGAAACGTGAAGCTTCACCTTCTGCACGTGCGATGACCTGCTCACGATACCCATTGGCCTGTTCCATCTGCTTCTGAGCACCACCGCGGGCACGTGGGACCACGCTCTCGGCGACCGCGTTGGCTTCGTTGATCACGCGTTGCTCATCCTCCTTGGCCTTCTGGACATCATCGAAGGCATCCCTTACCTGGTTCGGAGGTGCCGTGGAATCGATGTTGACCTTCGAC
Source organism: Pseudomonadales bacterium (assembly GCA_041752315.1). Lineage (GTDB taxonomy): Bacteria > Pseudomonadota > Gammaproteobacteria > Pseudomonadales > Azotimanducaceae > SYFY01. The sequence goes on along the minus strand of JBGSHJ010000011.1, from coordinate 75,720 downwards.
ACGAGAATGCCCGTGTTGTAACGATCAAGGTAGTTCTGCAATCGTTCCTGTACCTCGAGTCCCACGGCCTCACGGCCATCGGTGATGACCTGATCCATGACCGAGCCACCGACCACATGGCGCAGCGCGCTTTCCGTCGCATGCTCCAGGCTGCGTTTCGGATCGCGTACTTCGACAACATATTTCTGCGGGTCGTTGATGACCCACTGCACAGTCAGGCTGACCTCGACGATGTTCTCGTCTTCAGTGAGCATGAGCGCCGAGTGTTCGTGGCCCTGGACGCGTGTGACATTGACCTTCTCGACCCGATCTACGATGGGCGGGTTCCAATGCAGGCCGGGCATTACAGGATCGGCCTGGATGGCGCCAAACCGGAACACGACTCCCCGCTCCTGCTCGTCCACCTGGTAGACACCCAGGGCAAAATAGAGAAGCACCAGGAGTACACCACCGATCACGAACATTCGACTCGAAGGGCCGGAAACGCCACCACCGCCGGAACGCCCACCACCAAAGATGCCCGACAGCTGAGCTTGAAGTTTGCGAAACGCCTCATCCAGATCCGGAGGACCCTGGTCACCACCACGGCCACCCCAGGGATCACGGTTGCCACCACCGGGCTCATTCCACGCCATATGATTGTTCAGTCAGGTTGCGATAAGGGACTTGATTCTATCCCAGATCGAAGCGGACCGGCCATTGGAGCAGAATCGGCGCCTAGGGCGGCGTCACGGGAGTTGGCAACTCTTCAAGAATGCCCTTGTGCAACTGCTTCAATCGGCCAAGCAACTGAAGATCGGCCGAGATTGTCAGCGAGACGGAACCGTCTTCGCGGGTTTCTTCGCTCAGCACGGCACCCAACCCATACAACCAGGCCCGGGTCTGACCATCTTCCGGTGCGAGGAGGAGGCGCACGGCAGGTCGCTGGACTCCGAGCGTGTTACCGATGGCATTGATGAGCGACGGAACACCTTCACCGGTGACAGCGCTGACCGCGACACCCGATTCCAGACGTGGCGATTCAAGACGGTCGATCTTGTTCCAGACCATCAGCGTCGGCACAGAGGCGGCACCGATCTCGCTGAGCACCTTTTCGACCGCGCTGATCTTGTCGGCGCTGTGTGGGTCACTGGCGTCGACGATGTGGAGCAGCAGATCGGCGTTGCCAACCTCCTCCAGGGTCGCCTTGAAGGCTTCGACCAGCGTGTGGGGCAAATTGCTGATGAAGCCAACCGTGTCGGCGACAATGCACTCACCCACACCAGGCACCAGCAGACGTCGCATGGTCGGGTCGAGTGTTGCAAACACCTGGTCCTGAACCAGCGCATCGGCGTGAGTCAGCCGATTGAAGAGCGTCGACTTGCCGGCATTGGTATATCCGACCAGCGAAATCGAAGGTGCATGATTGCGCTGACGCCGCTTGCGCGACATGGCCCGCCGCTGTTCAACTTCCTCAAGGCGGACCTTGATCGACTTGATGCGCGTACTCAGCATTCGCTGGTCGAGTTCGATCTGGGTTTCTCCGACCCCGCCACGCATGCCGATCCCGCCTTTCTGTCGATCAAGGTGAGTCCAGCCGCGTACCAGTCGTGACTGCGCGTGTTCAAGCTCGGCGAGTTCAACCTGCAGCTTGCCTTCGTGGGTCTGTGCCCGGGCACGAAAGATGTGCAGGATCACTTCGGTGCGCGTCAGGACTGCAAAGTCGAGTGACTTTTCCAGATTGCGCTGCTGGCTGGGTGACAACTCATGATCAACCACCAGCAGATCAGCGCCTTTTGCCAGGGCTTCTGCCTTGACCTCATCGACCTTCCCTTCACCGACAAACCAGCGTGGATGAGGCGCATCGCGACGGGCAGTCAGGGTTCCGCACACTTCCACGGAGAGGGCACGACACAGTTCTGCGAGCTCGCCCAGCTGACTTTCCGGATCACCGGTGTTCTGCCGGCGCTGCTTGAAATCGACATGCAGGAGCAGTGCACGCTTGCCTGCAGTCGGACGATCAACAAACACGGGTTGCAGGTTTCCGATTCGAACACTGACCAGCAAATCCAGGCATCAGTTCTCCAGCGGGTCGGATTCCAGCCCAGGCTAGTCAGCCGACACCTTTTTGTTGTCGTCGTTGTCATCGTCGTTTGGCAGTCCCACCAGCTTGATGTTGCGCGACGGGACGACGGTCGAAATGGCGTGTTTGTAGATCATCTGACTGACGGTGTTGCGCAACAGGATCACAAATTGATCGAACGATTCAATCTGGCCTTGCAGCTTGATGCCGCTCACCAGATAGATGGACACCGGCACGCGTTCACGCCGCAAGGCGTTGAGGTAAGGGTCTTGTAGGCTCTGCCCTTTCGACATGTTGCTCTCCTGGCACTCTCGCTATTCTCTCCGCCGCTCGCTTCGATCGCACCCGCACATCCTGTGAAGCAGCACGGCCTCGACTGATCGGCGATTGGTTACACCGAATGTCAGTCTTCAGCAAGCCCGGCGATTTCCGCGGCACTATGGCCAGAGGCCTCTTGGATTGCAAGCCGTGCGACCTGCTCGAGCGCGGTTTCAGGTTCTCCTGCATGCAGACGAAGCAACGGTGTCCATGCACGCAGCCACGTGTACTGTCTTCGTGCCAGACCGCGGGTAGCGGCAAGAACGTCCTCGCGCATCTGGCTGGCGTGCAACTTCCCATCCAGGTACTCCCACACCTGCCGATAACCGACTGCACGCAGCGCTGGCAGCCCGACATGCAGATCCTCGCGCATGCGCAGCCGGGTGACTTCGTCAATGAACCCGGACGCCAGCATGCGCTCAAATCGCTGCGCGATGCGTTGGTGAACCGTCTGCCGCTCCGGCCAGTCAAGCCACACCTCGACAACCCGGCAGGAATGCCTGGTCTGCGCGTTTTTTGCAGTGCCCCAATAGCTCGACAATGGTCTGCCGGTCAGCAGCAACACTTCCATGGCTCGCGCCAGACGCTGCGGATTGTTGGGGTGAATGCGCGCAGCGGCCACGGGGTCCGCTATCAGCAGCTCTTCGTGCAATGAGGACCAGCCTTCCTGATCGGCCCTCTGCGCAACAAGCGCACGCACGGACGGCGTTGACGCCGGTATGGCATCCAGACCGTCACGAAAGGCACGCAGGTACATCATGGTTCCACCAACGAGAATCGGGATGCGCCCGTTGGCAAACGCCCACGCCACTTCCCGGTCGGCGTCTGTCACGAAGTCGGCTACCGTGTAAGACTCCGTGGGGTCCCGGATATCAATGAGCGCATGCGGGTGCCGGGCAAGTTCTTCAGCCGACGGTTTGGCCGTACCGACATCCATGCCACGATAGACCATCGCGGAATCGACGCTGACGAGATGCACAGGCAATCGATCGGCAAGCCTCAGCGCCAGATCGGTCTTGCCCGTGGCAGTGACTCCCGTGATGACCAGCAGTGGCCTGCTGCCAACCATCAACGCCCCCGGAGAAACAGTCGATCCAGTTCTTCCACACTCATTTCCCGATACGTAGGTCGACCATGGTTGCACTGGCCAGCGTTCTCCGTCACTTCCATCTCCCGGAGCAGCGCGTTCAGTTCCGCCAGACCCATCGATCGATTGGCTCGTACCGATCCATGACAGGCCATGGTTCCCAGCAGTTCCAGCTGGCGGGCTTCGATCAGCGTCGACCCTCCTTCTTCAGCCAGTTCGGCAAGCACATCCCTGACCAGGGCCTGCATGTCTCCACCCTGCAGAGTCTGCGGTACTTCACGAATTGTTATCGCACCGGGACCGGACCGGTCTACCACCAGACCCATGCTGGCCAGCAGTTCGGCGGACGTTTCGGCCAGGTCTGCTTCCTGCTCCGAAACGTTCAGCAGCAGGGGCACCAGCAGACGCTGGGCAACGATGCCCTGGGTACTGCGTTGCCGTTTCATCCTCTCGTAGACAATTCGCTCATGTGCGGCGTGGATATCAACCAGCACTAGCCCGGTGGCGTTCTGTGCAAGCAGATAAATTCCATGCAGCTGACCGATGGCATAACCAAGCGGGGGAACTCCTGTTGCGAGCCCACCCATTGGAAACGGAAGTTGCGCCTTCCCCTCGCTGACCGTGAGTGGCTCGACGGGCCACTGCCTGCCTGCCAGGTACCCAGAGGAAGCGCCTCCCAGCGACCGATGCCCGAGCGGCGACGCCACGTCAGGCCCACGAGCGCGCAAGGACTCCTCGAACCCGGTCAGCTGTCCGGTACCCGGTACCGGCGCAAGCGACGGAGACGGGGTTGCCGATGGTGCAGCGGTCAATGGCGCGCCGTGCAGTTGAGTCGGTCGCACGTCTCTCAACAAACGGTTGAGGGTGCCAAAAACAAAATCGTGAACGTCGCGAGCATCCCGGAATCGAACTTCATGCTTGGTCGGGTGCACATTGACATCCACCAGTTCAGGCGCGAGTTCCAGTGACAGTACAAAAACAGGGTGGCGCGCTCCATAGAGCACATCCCGATAGGCCTGACGCAGGGCATGCGCAACCAGTTTGTCGCGCACCACGCGGCGGTTCACGAAGAAGAACTGATGATCGGCATGACTGCGCGACCACGTTGGCAATCCAACCCAGCCATGCAGCCGATAGGGTCCGCGACGCTCATCCAGTGCAATGTGACTGGTGAGAAAACCCTGCCCCAGTACACGTGCAAGCCGTGCTTCCATACCACCTGCGCCAACCTGCAGGCGCGCGCCTCCCTGAACAAGTTCAAACGCCACATCCGGTTCGGCAAGAATCAATCGCCTGATCACGGTATCAATCGCCTGCGCTTCGCTGCGCTCGGTCTTCATGAACTTGCGACGGGCCGGCGTATTGAAAAAAAGATCACGCACTTCGACCGTGGTACCCACCGGATGCGCAACAGGTCGCTCGAAGTCAGTGACACCGCCGCTCATGGCCATCGACCAACCTGCGGTCATCCCGGCCGTCCGCGACTGAATCTCGACTCTGGCGACACTCGCGATGCTTGCCAGTGCCTCACCGCGAAACCCGAGGCTTTGCACCAGGAACAGATCTTCCGCGGTCCGGATCTTGCTGGTCGCATGCCGCGCAAACGCACGGGGCAAGTCGTCTTCGGTGATGCCATGTCCATCGTCCCGCACCAGGATGCGATCGAGGCCACCTGTTTCGGTCTGGATGACGATGCGCGTGGCGCCCGCATCAAGGCTGTTTTCCACCAGTTCCTTGACGATGGACGCTGGTCGTTCCACCACCTCGCCGGCAGCAATCTGGTTGGCTACAACCGTTGGCAGGACGTCGATTCGCCTGGTCATCGACGGCGTCCCATACTTGTCCTGCCGGTGCGCGTTGCCAGCGAGACAGTCAACAACGCGAGATGACTCAGCAACACGCGATCACCCTGCCGGAATCACAATGACCTGACCAATCCGGATGTGATCATCGGATTTCAGGGCATTGGCCTTGCGCAACTTTTCCCTGCTGACTCCGAAGCGGTCGGCAATCTGTGAAAGGGTATCGCCGCGAACGATAGTGTACCGCGCTCCGGCCACACGACCCGGATCGGCGGCCAGCCGCTTGGCCAGCAGAGTCCCCGGCGGCGGCGAGTTCTCGAGGAACGTCCGGATACCGCGCGCGATGGCTGCGGCGACCTTGTCCTGGTGATCAGCCTGGGACAGACGCCGGGCTTCTGCCGGATTCGACAGGAACCCGGTTTCCACCAGTATGGATGGCACATCGGGAGACTTCAGAACCATGAAACCTGCCTGCTCGACAAATCGCTTGTGCAGATGCGTCGTGCCGCCAAGACTGGACAGTACGGACTTCCCTGCTTCCAGGCTGGCCGAACGATTACCGTCCATGGCCAGATCCAGCAACACCGAACGCAGTACCGGGTCCTTGTCCGCCAGGGTCACTTCACCCACGCCGCCGATCAGGTCGGCACGATTTTCCTTGTCGGCCAGCCAGCGCGCCGTTTCTGAAGTGGCACCGCGATCCGACAAGGTAAACACCGATGCACCACTCACATGCGCACGTGTGAATGCATCAGCGTGTATCGACACAAAAAGATCCGCTCGTGCTTCACGCGCGATCCGTACCCGGTCACGCAAGGCAATGTAGTAGTCACCATCCCGCACCAGAACGGTCTTGAACCCGCTGACTGCATCAAGTTTCGAGGCCACCTTGCGCGAAATCTGCAGGACGATGTCCTTTTCGTAACGGCGATTCGCAGCAATGGCACCGGGATCTTCTCCGCCATGTCCGGCATCGATGGCCACCAGCACTGTGCGCGCACCAGTCGGGCTGACCGTTACTGCCGGCCGAACCGGTGCAGCACCATCGGTAAACAGGTCGAGGACCAGTCGATGGCTGTAGGGTGGGATGGGTGCAAGTGTAAACGCCTTGGGCGTGTGTTTCGCCGACAGGTCGATAACAAGCCTGTAGACACCCTTGACGGAGTCTCCCTGCATCTTGCGGATTCGCTGGCGGGAGGCAGCTACCAGTTCGGTATCAAGCCCCTCGGCTGGACTGGTGTTGGCAAACTCGAGGATCACGCGTGCAGGGGACGCTTCGTTGGCCAGGGTGTACTGAACGGCCTCCGCGGTGTCGAAGACTACCCGCGTGTGATCCGGGGCTTCATGCACCCGAATGTTCTGCAGCACATTGGCAGCCACGGAGGCATGCATCAGCAGGAAGGCAAGGATGCCCGCCCAGACGAGGAGTCTGCGCGGCAGAACTACGTTATTCATCCAGTTGGCCCACGTACGTCGATGTTCGCCACCCTGCCTTCTCCTGCCAGTTCCAGCAGCACACTGATGTCGGCCTGTGGCAGAAATCCCTCGCCACGCTCCGGCCATTCGATGAGCCTGATGCCGGGTGTCTCCAGTGCCTCGTCCAGCCCCACAAAAACCAGCTCATCAGCCCGCGCCAGTCGGTAGAGATCCAGGTGCAGCACTGTGCACGCCTCGAGCTCGTAAGGTTCCATCAAGGTATAGGTCGGACTTTTTACGGCACCCTGGAAGCCGAAGGCGCGCAATATACCTCGGGTGAGTGTTGTCTTGCCGGCACCCAGATCGCCCCGCAGGTAGACACACGCATCAAGCTGGAAACGATCACGCAGGCAAGTCGCCAGTTTGCCGCCCAACTGCAGGGTTGCAGCTTCGTCTGGCAATTCGAATCTCATGACAGCTGGCGCAACTCGTCAATCAGATCAGTGGCCAGCAGACTGTGTGCCGAGCCACGAGTCGCCGCCCGGTCACCGGCAACCGAGTGCATGAGCACACCGCGAACTGCCGCATCATAGAATGACTGGCTATCCGCCATTTGCGCGGCAATCACGCCACACAGCACGTCACCCATACCGGCGCTCGCCATTGACGGGTTACCGGCACCGCAGACCGCAAGCTTGTTCCGATCGGCAATCAGCGAACCTGCTCCCTTGAGAACCACCACATCGCCGAGGCGTTCAACCAGCGCCCTGGCTGCGGCAGGTCGATCGTGCTGTACGGAGCCGGTCGAGATCGCCAGCAGCCGGGCGGCTTCAGCCACATGCGGAGTGGCGATTGCAGGTCTGAAGGCTCCGGGGCTTTCGAGCCAATGATGAAAGCCATCGGCATCGAGCAGCACCGGAGCCCGGGTCGTATCGGTCACCGCCCGATAAAGCGCGCGACCCCACTCGCGTCGATCGAGACCGGGACCAAGCACCACACAGCTCGCCCTGCCCAGGACGGAAGCCACGGCAGCATCGTCCTGTGCATCCATCACCATGAGCTCCGGGCGGCGTGCGAGGATCGCCGATCGATGTTCTGGTCGGGTAATGATGGTGACCATGCCAGCGCCTGCCCGCAGCGCTGCCTCGCCGGCCAGCATCACGGCGCCACCCATGGACAGGTCACCCCCCGCAACGACAACATGACCCCGTTGATGTTTGTACGCATGAACCGGCAGTGGCAAACGCGGTGGAATGGCTTCCAGCAATGCAATGCCTGCACCACACCAACGGGAATCCACGCCCAGAGAGTCGAAACAGACACGTCCGCAGATCTGCTTGCCGAGCCCGGTGTACTGACCGACCTTTCGGGTAATGAAGGTTGCCGTCAGATCTGCCCGGACGACTGCGGCGGAATCGTCCCCGCAGGGGCCGCCGGTGTCGGCGTCCAGACCGGTCGGGATGTCCACCGCAAGCACTGGTCGCCCACTGGCATTGAGTGCAACCACGGCAAGCGCGAAGTCACCACGCGGTGCGCCGGTCTGCCCCGTGCCCAGCAAGGCATCAACCAGAACCACTCCACCGGCGCCACGAGAGAGGCAATCCGGTGAAAAAGGACTGACTGCCACCGCGCGCTGCGCAGCCAGGGTGACAGCCTTCGCCGCGTCACCGACGGTCGGCGCAGCGCCAACCTGGATGATCTCGACCTTCAGCCCCAGCTCGCTGGCCAGTGCAGCGATCACGTACCCGTCGCCTGCATTGTTGCCCTTGCCTGCAAAGATCGATATGGAGGCAGCCGAAGGCCATGTGTCCAACAGGCAGTCCAAAGCAAAACGGCCAGCACGCATCATCAGCTCGAAGCCGGAAACTCCGAGTTCGGCGATGGCACGCGCATCGGCGGCGCGACTCTGGGCAGCAGTATGGAGATGGATCACGGGCGACTTCCGGCGAGCAGCCACCAGTATACTGGCGTCATGACGGGTCCGGACGCTGCAACACTCGCTCGACTGAAAGATCAGCTCACCCGGTGGGCAACCGAGCTTGGCTTTGATGGCGTGGGCGTCACGGACATCGACCTGTCCGCGCACGAAACACGGCTGCAGGCATGGCTGGCCGACGGGTGCCATGCAGACATGGACTACCTGGCCCGCAATGTCGACAAGCGGCTGCATCCGGAACTCCTGCACCCGGGAACCTTGCGGGTGATCGTCGTGCGCATGAACTATCACCCCGGCACCAGCACCGTGCTGGCTGGGCCGGAAGATACCGGGCGAGGCCAGATTGCCCGCTATGCCCTCGGCCGCGACTACCACAAGGTCATGCGCAAGCGATTGGCCAGACTGGCCCTGCTGCTGAGCGACGCCGCATTGCCTCTGGACAACAACTTTCGCGTCTTCACCGATTCTGCGCCGGTACTCGAACGTGCACTCGCCGTCAAAGCCGGCCACGGCTGGGTTGGTCGCCACAGCCTGGTCCTGAATCGAGAGGCGGGATCCTGGTTTTTTCTTGGTGAGATTTTCACCAATCTGCCACTACCGCTCGATTCTCCGGAAGACACCGACCACTGTGGGAACTGCAAGGCCTGCATGCGCGTTTGCCCGACCGACGCGATACGCGACGATCGCACCATCGATGCACGTCGCTGCATCGCCTGGCTGACCATCGAGAACAAGGGCGAAATTCCGGAAGTCCACAGGAAGGCGATCGGCAACCGGGTATTTGGCTGCGATGATTGCCAGAGCTTCTGTCCGTGGAACCGCGCCGCGCCGCCGACCCGGGAGGAGGACTTTTCCCCACGCCGATCACTGCTGGACGCAGATCTCGACACCCTGTTCGCCTGGAGCGAGGCTGAATTCCTGCAGCGCACCGAGGGTTCAGCGATCCGCCGGATCAATTACCAGCAATGGCAACGCAATCTTGCCGTGGCGTTGGGCAATGCACCATGGAGCGCAGATCGGGTGGCCGCACTCGAGGCACGCCTGGTGACGGCAAGCGTGTTGCTGGCGCCCCACATCCGGTGGGCGCTGGATCAACTGGAACGCAGGAAGGTCGACCTGTAATAGCGCAGCTCTTCCAGCGACTCGCGAATATCCGCCAACGCCGTATGTGCCCCCTGTTTGCGGAAACCGCTGGCAATTGCCGGCTGCCAGCGACGCGCCAGTTCCTTCAATGTGCTGACGTCGATGATCCGGTAATGCAGCCAGGCCTCGAGGGTCGGCATGTGGCGGAACAGGAATCGTCGGTCCTGCCAGACGGTATTGCCACACAGCGGTGCAGATTTTTCACCCACGTACGCCTGTATGAACTGAAGGGTGGAGGTCTCCGCCTGCGCAAGGGATACCCCGGATTTGCGTACCCGGTCCAGCAGGCCCGATTCGCCATGTGTGCGCTGGTTCCACTCATCCATGCCTGCCAGCGTCGTTTCGGTCTGGGAGATGGCCAACACCGGACCTTCAGCAACGATGTTCAGTTCGTCATCGGTCAGAAGCGTCGCAATTTCAAGGACGGTATCCCGGTCTGGATCAAGTCCGGTCATTTCCATATCCATCCACACCAGGGTGGCCGCCATCAGGTTCTCCACGAGAGGTTGGTTCTTGACCGCCAATTTGAACTTGATCGTCCGGGCAAAGCTACTGTAAGAAGTCTCCCCTGGTGCACGCCGATTGGCGGCATGTGCAGCACACCATGCAGGAGAGCCTCAATCAGTACGCCCAGATTATATGAACCCGAAGAGCTGTCCGGTCTTGATACCCGTAACTGGCTGATCGTCCACGTTGCCCAGGCGGATGCATTCGCGCAGGCGCATCTGCCCGAGGCGCGCCTGGTCACTCCGCGCGAACTGGTCCTTGGATCACCTCCCGCACCCGGTCGTCTGCCACCGGTGGCACAACTCGAAGCCATGTTTTGCCGTATCGGCTATCGACCGGACCAGCACATCGTCACGTACGATGATGAAGGTGGTGGCTGGGCCGGACGTTTTGGCTGGACTCTCGACGTGATAGGCCATCGCAACTGGGGGTACATCAATGGCGGGGTACACGCCATGCATGCCTGTCGTGTGGGGCTGGTTGCGGGTCCACCGGTACCGGTTGTACCGACCAGCGTCCGGATCACCCTGCATCACGAGCCGATCGCAGAAATTGCGGACATTCTGGCAACACTGGGTTCACCCGACCATGTGGTGCTCGATGTGCGGACGGCCGAAGAATATGCAGGGGTGCGTGCTGCCTCGGCCCGCAGCGGGCATATACCCGGCGCGGTCAACATCGACTGGATGCGCATGCAGGATCCAGCGCGTGCAACGCGACTGGTCACCAATATCGCGCAGTTGCTCGAATCACACGGCATTACCCCGGACAAGCATGTCATCACACACTGTCAGACCCACCATCGTTCTGGACTTTCGTATCTTGTGATGCGCTTGCTCGGATATCCCCATGTTCAGGCCTATCATGGTTCATGGTCCGAGTGGGGTAACCGCGACGACACGCCGATCGAACTCTGACCAAGTCGCAGCAGTGACGGAAAAACCCTGGAGTGTCGCGTGAGTTTGTTTGTCAACCTGCAACGGGTGTTGCCCCAGCATCTGCTGTCGCGTGCAGTCGGCCTGCTTGCCAGTACGAGTCTGCCGTTCATCAGCTCTCCGTTCATTCGCCTGTTTGCGCGCAGCTACGACGTCAACATGGCCGAAGCCGAGCGGCCTGATCCGGGCGCCTACGATTCATTCAACGACTTTTTTACCCGCACCCTCAGGCCCGGCGCTCGCCCGTTTCCAGCCGACTCGCGAGCCTTGATGTGCCCGGCCGACGGGGTCATCAGCCAGGTCGGCCGCATCGAAAACGGAACACTCCTGCAGGCCAAGGGAATCCGCTATTCCTTTGCCGCCCTGGGCGGGGAGGCGGCCACCGAAGAGTTTGAAGGTGGGCAATTCCTGACGGTCTATCTCGCACCGCGTGACTACCATCGGGTGCATCTGCCAATCGCGGGCGAACTCAGCAAGAGCGTGGCCATTCCAGGCGCACTGTTTTCGGTCAATGGACATACCGAAGGTGAGATCGAAGGGCTGTTCTGTCGCAACGAAAGACTGGTCATGGCATTTCGCACTGACGTCGGACGAATGCTGGTCATCATGGTAGGCGCAATGATTGTAGCGAGCATCGAGACCACCTGGCCCGGACCTCGCTCTCCCTATCGGCAGAAGATTGTCCGTGAACACGGCCTGGGGTTTGCCCGCGGTGACGAAGTTGGCCGGTTTCTTCTCGGCTCGACAGTGATTCTCGCATTCGAACGTGACGCCGTTCGCCTGGAAGAAAGACTTGTCGCGGGTCGACCTGTACGTATGGGCGAGACCATCGCGCAGCCCCTGGTGACGCGTCTGAGTCGCTGAGCGCGGAATGGGGACTTCGCTGCAGGTTCCCCTGCCCTGCAGAACCGTTCCTGCGCGTGGCACTCCCGCGCGCAGCCTCCTAGGCGGGAAAGGTCAGCACCTCGTGAATGTGCCCTGCCCCCAGTCGCAGCATCAACAGGCGATCAACACCAACTGCAACTCCGGCACATAACGGGATGCCATGGGCATTGGCGGCCAGAAAGGCTGGATCGAGACCATGCTCGATCTTGCCAAGCTCCTGCCGTCGCCTGTTGTCGGCGGTGAACCGTTGCTGCAACAGCACAGCATCTCCGTTTTCGAAGTAACCGTTGGCAATCTCCACACCTGCAACAATCAATTCGAAGCGGGCTGCCGTCGTTCCATCTTCGTGCAAGCGGGCGAGGGAAGCCTGACTGCGCGGGAAGTGGGTTACAAAACACCGTCCATCCAGCGCTGCACAGGCTTGTGCATAGGCAAGATCGGCGGCATCCCCGGACAGCTCTGCGGGAACCAGATCGCCATGACGGACATATCGGTACGGTGCAGGGCCGAGCAAGGTGTCCACCAGCGACGCAAGTTCCTGCATCAACTGGTGATCGTCGAAACCGGGTCTGTACCACTCGAGCATCGTGAATTCAGGATTGTGCCAGCGACCGCGCTCACCGGCCCTGAACACGGGACCCAGCTGGTAGATGGCCGGTGCACCGGCCGCCAGCAGGCGTTTCATCGCGTATTCGGGTGACGTTTGCAGCCAGCCACCTCCCACCACGGGGATCGAATCGATCATCGGCTCGGTGACGGTGTGAGGCATCAGTATCGGAGTCTGTACTTCGAGCACCTGACACCTGCGGAAAAACTCCCGGATGTCGGCCAGCAACTGGCCACGGGCCACCAGCGCCGCGACTTCGGCTGTCGGGCGCCAGGATGTGGGGGCCAATGTCACCGAACCCGGCTGACGTACTCCCGATTGCGGGTGTCGACACGCAGCACGTCCCCTTCGTTCACAAACAACGGAACGCGTACCACGGCCCCGGAAGACAGTGTTGCCGGCTTGGTTGCTCCAGTTGCGGTATCCCCTTTCAAACCCGGATCGCATCGAACAACTTCCAGTTCGACAAAATTTGGCGCTGCGATGGAAATGGGCTGATCGTTCCAGAGGATGACCTGGAATTTGTCCTGTTCGCGCAACCACTCCTTCGCATCTGCGACGAGATTTTCCGAAGCCGCAAATTGCTCGAAGCTGCCGTCGGTTTTCATGAAATGATAGAACTCTCCGTCGTTGTAGAGATATTCCATTTCCGCCTCCATCACATCGGCGCCGTCGAGGCTGTCTCCCGACTTGAAGGTGCGTTCCCAGACACGACCGGTTTTCAGGTTGCGGAGCTTCACGCGGTTGAATGCCTGCCCCTTGCCCGGTTTGACGTACTCGTTGTCCAGTATCGAGCAGGGTTCACCCTCGAGCATCACTTTGATTCCGCTCTTGAATTCATTGGTACTATACGTCGCCATCAGCCGATACCGCGTTTTTCGAAAAAGGCGCGCATGATACCCGTGAATCCTGAACCGTGGGAGCCCGACACCTGGCGCCTGCTCCTGAAAGGGGCCGTCCGGACGAGTCACACCCTGTTGCAGGAACTGGGTCTGTCGATTGCTGACGTTGCGCAGGCGGATCCGACGCCCGATTTTCCGGTGCGGGTCCCTGCCCCATTCCTGGCGCGAATTCAGCCCGGAAACCTCCGCGACCCGCTCCTGTTGCAGGTACTTGCCGATGTGAATGAGCGCCAGGTCATGCCCGGATTTGTCGCCGATGCTGTTGAAGAGATTCAGCTGGCCCGCGCTCCGGGTCTGATCCAGAAGTACGCGCACCGTGCCCTGCTCATTGTGAGTCCTGCCTGTGCGGTTCATTGTCGATACTGTTTTCGCCGGGAGTTTCCGTACGCAGACCACCCACCCGGCGCGCTTGCGGAAGCGATCGATGTGATTCGCGCGGATGCCTCCCTGACCGAGATCATCCTGTCCGGCGGCGACCCGCTGACCGTGCCCGACGACACCTTTGCGACGCTGTTCAACAGCATCGCGGCCATCCCTCACGTCCGCCGCCTGCGGATCCATACCCGGATGCCGGTGGTATTGCCACAGCGCATCACCGGGGCTTTGCTTCTGACCCTGGCCAGTGCCGCAAAGCCGGTGGTCATGGTATTGCACGTCAATCACGCACAGGAACTCGATGCGCAGACCCATCGTGCCTTTGCATTGCTGCGCCGAGCCGGTGTCACGCTGCTGAATCAAGCCGTGCTGCTGAAAGATATCAACGACTCTGCCGATGCACAGTGCGAACTTGCGCATCGGCTCTTTGAGCAGGGGGTGCTCCCCTACTACCTGCATATGCTGGATCGGGTACGCGGTACCCATGCATTCGAAGTGGCTGAACAGCAGGTGCAACCGCTGCTGCGCGCCATGCATGCACGGTTGCCCGGTTATCTGCTGCCACGACTGGTAAGGGAAGTCAGCGGCGAACCCGGCAAGACGCCCATCGCCATGGAGCCAGACACTCGAGCAGCACGTTCCCGGCCGCCGCTTCCAACCACCTCTGACCGATGACCCGGCGCATCGCCCCCCTCAGTTGGGCTGGATAAATGACAACAGCGCGCAATCGACCAGGATTCCCTATAATCCCGCTGACATGGAAGATCCCAGAACACTTGTACACCTGCTGACCGCAGAACTCGCAGACCTCAACTCGCTGAGCGCGTGCCAGGCCGATACCGATGCCATCAACGCCTGGGTTGCGGAACTGCCCATGGCAAACCTGTTCACCAGTACCACCCAATTGCTGGAACTGGTGGGCGAATTATGCCGTCTGCGGACCAACTACCTCAGCCGCCTCGACCTGCTCGAGAGCATCCGCTCGACCGTGTATTACATGTGCGCCCGAATCGAGCGCCAGAACGCCGCCGGTGGAACCCGCTGGACACCTCAGCTGGAGCAAGCCCAGGCACTCCAGTTGAAGCTGGCTGCCGGGTACGAAAGTGTGGTGCTTGCCGCTCTGCCCATCAGCGGTGAAGACAAATCCGCTCGCGAAGCAGTGGTCAACGGCTTGCACCGCGCCATATCCGACCTGTCGAGAGTCCTCCTGCGCAGCCATCGCCACTACCTGACACCCGATGCAGGCGTCTGGTTGCAGCTTAACCAGCTTTTCCACATCGCTCGCCGGTGCGGCCTGGCCGAACAGAAGGTTCGCGACCCGGAAAATCACAACCAGGCACAAACGAGTACGACCGAGGCCTGGCTGCGACCTGTACTGATAGCGCTGGCCAAACCGAACCAGCTCCGGGCGATGGAACTCAACCAGCTCTTCAATGCGCTTGAAACCTGGAGCAACCAGGCAGAGGTGCGGCCAGCCGACGCCAAGGATCTGTTCACCATCGACCTCATGCAGGACCGGGGCCCCGCATCAACCGCGCAGACCCGCGTTAACCAGGTGTCGCTTGGTCTGAACACCGAAGTGCTGGCCTACGAACTCGAAGCCTTCCTGCGCGAAATTCCCAGCAGCGTCGCGGTTCCCGAATACGTAGGGGCAAAGGTTCTGCAGCACGTTGCCTCCGCCTGGAGCACCGCCCAGGTCCGTCAGCATCAGCGACTGCCGCTCGATGAACCTGTGGAAATCGGCATTGGCTTGCGCGTTGCTTCCGCCTGTCTTGCCCACGAAATCGAATTGGCCAGGACAAGCACCCGAAGCGAGCAGAGAACCAGCACCCGATCAGTCAGCGCGCCGACAGCAGTGAATGGACCGACGGTGCACACAACCAATGCCCGTGATACCAGTCCCCTTGGTTTTAATGTGAAGTGGCCGGAAGGCCTGCCGGCATCGGCCCAGATCGGTGAATTGCTCAGCATCAGGGAGGCCAGCAGCAAACTCTGGCGAATCGGCGTGCTGCGCTGGATTGGCGCATCAAAAAGCGGAACCGCCGTAACCGGCGTTGAACTGCTCAGCCCGACCGCTGTTCCAGTCTCTGCACGTGTTGTTCGAACCAAAGGCGGTTCGACGGCATTTGCCAAGGCGCTCCTGCTGCCAGGGGTACCGGTAATGCAGCGGCCTCCATCACTGATTACGCCCCGGGTACCATTTCAGCCAATGCAGAAGATCCAGATCCAGCGCGGGAGGACCCAGTCGAACATTCACCTGGGAAGTTGCATAGGTCAGACTGAAAACTACAACCAGTTCTCATTTCGAATGTTGGGTAGTTACTTGGAAAACCAGCCAACCAGCCTGACCATGAATGCACACAGGCACTCTCATGGAGCAAACCGGCCCACGAACGGAAATTAAGGACGATCGTGGTTCGAAAAGGATATGTCGGCTACGCACTCGCCCACGGCAGCCATTCGGGTATTGGTCGCCGAAGAGTCTGAAGAGACCGCAGCGCGGATCGATTCGATTCTGCGCAATGCAGGCCATGCCACGCGCATGCTGCGCACGGCCGATGCCGATGCAACGATGCAGGCGTTTACCGGCAATGAATGTGACCTCGCCTTCCTGTTTGTAGACCAGCCTGGAGTAGAGGGTCTATTGCCCCGGCTGCGGGCCGCCAGCAGGACCATTCCCATCATTCTGTGCAGCACCGAGCATTCACCCTGGACCACGGGTGAGGCAATGACCCTGGGCGCGACTGACCTCGTCTGTTTGCGCGATGAAGAGCATCTTGGCCACGTCGCGCAGCGCGAAATCGAGCATGTCTGCCAGCGCATACGCGCAACCCAGCTCAGTCGCTCATTCAAGGAAGTCGAGCAGCGCTGCCTGCTCCTCCTGCAAGGTTCACGTGCTCCAATCGCCTATCTGCACGAAGGTATGCACGTGTACGCCAACCCGGCCTATCTGCAGTTTTTTGGCTGTGCCGATGTCGATGACATGCTCGGTGTGTCGATGATCGACTTTCTGTCGTCGGCCAGTGCCGCCGATTTCAAGGATCAGATGAAGGCACTTCGAAACAGCAACGAAGAAGTGCGGTTTTCCTTTACGGCGACCACGACCGACGACCAATCGGTGGACGGGATTCTGGTCCTCGCCAATTCCTCCTATGAAGGCGAGGCGTGCCTGCAGGCTACGTTGTTGCCTCTCCAGGCGGCCCCGATGGCAACACCACCACCTCCGCCAGGCGACATCCTGGATCTCGGCTCCTTTCTCAAACTCTGCGAAGACCGCCACAGCGCCAATGGCGAACGACAGTCCTTAATGTTCCTGGCCTGCCTCGAAGGGCTTGACAAGATTCGCGCCGAGTACGGATTGTTGCGCGCCGACAGGATTGCAGATCAGGTGTTCGAGCTTGTTCAAACCGCCAGCAACGGTGATCCGGTGCTCCGTCTCTCCCAGAACGAGTTCACGATCGCGCGGATCGGCACCGATCGAGCCACCGCACTCGACTGGGCGAATGCGCTGCAACGGGAACTTGCCAAACAGAATTTCGAACTGGCCGGCAAGAACATTCCGTTGACGATTTCCCTGTGTGGTGCGCGGATTGCCTCCGACGTCGAATACGCCCTCGACGCGGGCTACCAGAAACTCCAGGACATCATCGCCGCCAACCAGACCAGTTCCATTACCGTGGAAGGCGAGACACCTGCTGTCTCACCCGCCATTCTCGACGAAGCAGGCAAGATGGTGGCGCGGATTACCGAAGCCATCGAAAACCAGTCGTTCCGCCTGTTATACCAGCCCATCATCAGTCTGCGCGGCGACAACGACGAACACTACGAAGTTTTCCTGCGAATGATCGACAGCGAAGGCAATGAACACGTCCCCGACCAGTTCCTGCGTACTGCGATAGAACACGGTGTTGCCGCCAAGATGGATCGTTGGGTGATTCTCCAGTCGATCAAGGCGCTGTGCATCCATCGGGCCAAAGGCCACAACACCCGATTGACCATCAACGTCACCAGCAACAGTGTGGCTGACGCCGAATTCATCAAGTGGTTGACAGTGGCGATCAAGGCAGCACGATTGCCAAGCGACGCGGTAATCTTCCAGATCACCGAAAAGGATGCAGTAACCTTCAGGAAGGAAACCGCTGATTTTGTTCTGGGACTGAAACGCATGCACTGTCAGGCTGCCATCGGTCGGTTTGGTCTGGTCACTGCGCCATTCGACCTGCTGGAGGTCGTTGCGGTGGACATGGTAAAAATCGATGGTTCCCTGATCCGTACCCTTGGTCAGCAGGGAGACCTGATCAGTCCGATGCTGAAGCGGCTCCAGAGCCTCGGGAAATTCACCGTCGTTCCAATGGTGGAGAGCGCTGCCCAGTTGTCGGCACTCTGGCAAGCTGGGGCCAACTACATTCAGGGCCACTATCTCCAGGAGCCCCGATCAGAAATGGACTACGATTTCAGCGTTGAGGATGAAGACTGATCAGGGACCGGCCAGCTTCGAGTATTCCCTGACTAGTTCGCGCACATAACGGTCGTTACTGTCCCGCACCGACCCATCGTCAAGTTCCACCTTGAAAGCAGCAACCGGACAAACCCAGGCTGCATTGAGAATCTGCAGCGCCTGTTCAGCATCGGCCGGCTTGTCACAGACAATCAACGGACCACCGCTGGCGTGCCTGTCTTGCATCAAACCGGGCGCCTCCTGAACACATCGGCGCTGGGCGATACAGACACTTTCATCCACCCAGAACCTGACGATTCCGGGCAGTTGTACCTGGTCGTTCAATGTCTCCTCCCCCGCCAACGGGTCCGGTCACTGTTCATCCGGCCGCTCCAGGTGCTGCAGGTCGTAATCCGAAAAACCCAGCAGATACAGGATCGCGTCCAGACCAAAGCGCGAGATGGCATGGCTTGCCGATTGACGAACCAGGGGCTTTGCATGGTAAGCCACACCCAGGCCAGCCATGCTCAGCATGGGCAAATCGTTTGCACCATCGCCGATGGCAATGGTCTGCGCGATATGTATGTCTTCCGACCGCGCGATCTGTGCCAGCGCCTCCGCCTTGCGCCGCGCATCAACAATGGCCCCGGCTACCTCGCCGGTAATGAGACCATCCCTGATCACCAGATCATTGGCGATGACGTAGTCGATCTTCAATCGTTTGCGCAGGTGTTCACCGACATAGGTGAAGCCACCGGACAGGATCGCAGTCTTGTAGCCGAAGTGCCGCAATGTGCGGATCAGTCGTTCAGCCCCGGGATTCAGCTCGACCCGCGCGGCCACCACCTGGAAAGCATCCGCCGACAGCCCCTTCAACGCCGCCACGCGTGCACGGAAGCTCGCCTGAAAATCAAGCTCGCCTCGCATCGCACTCTCGGTGATCGCTGCAACCTGGGCACCAACGCCGTGCAACTTCGCCAGTTCATCAATGACCTCGGCATTGATCAACGTGGAATCCATGTCAAAGGCGACCAGACGCCGATGCCGACGATAGACGGTGTCGGCCTGGACACTGAAGTCGAAACCATGTTCCGCAGCGACTGCGAGCAGTGCCGCCTGCAGTCGCTCTGGCTCGGCAAGCTCGCCCCGAACCCGCATTTCAACGATGCTTTGCCTGGGTGTGTCGACCAGATCGAGACGCACCCGTTCCGACAGTCTGCGAATGGTCTCGATGTTCAGCCCTTCGGCTCTGGTGATGGAGCTGACCGCATTCAATTCAGCGACCGGATCTCCGGCTGCCAGCAGGGTGATGATGTAGGCCGGCTTGCCTGAAGCACTGACCCAGTCGGCGTATCGGTCTGCCGTAACCAGTTCGAATTGCGCAATCACACCGGCATCCCTGCACAACCTGGCAATTTCCTGCTGTGCGGATGCCTCGGCGGATCCATCGACCCTCAGCAAAAAGCCAAGCGCCAGCTGATCGTGGATGACAGATTGACCAACGTCGAGGACCTGCACTTGAAATCGTCGGAATGTCGATGTCAACATGGCCATCAGCCCGGGCCGATCTCGACCCGCGACTGTTACCAGCACAATCTTTTTCAACAACAGCTGTTTCCCGGAGTCGACGCGCGTTGACGCTAGCGTTTTGGTTGGAACTCGTCAAACGACAACAGGCAACGGGATGGATCTCGCTCCTGTGTACATCCATTGTGCTGACGGGTTTCTGGATCATCTGGGATGGCTCGTCGGTCGAGCGGTCGCGGGCTACGGACTACGGCAACTCGATCACCGAAACGCTCGCCCTGCAGGGACAGGAAGCGATGCTGACACCGGACACCGTGCATCTGTTTGTCTTGACAAATCGCCTGGCCGGCCTGCGTGATGTGATGGGCACGGGCTTTTACGCCATTTCCGGTGCACCCATCGTCGAAAGCGGTGACATGACCTCTGCCGTCGCAGACCATCAGGAATTCACCCGTTCCGTGAATGTCGGACAGACTCCGCGTGGAGTGGTACGGGTTAGATTGACCGCGGAAGCATTCAGCCTGGCTGGCAGGTTGCCTCAGTTCACAGCGACCATCGCACTCCTGCTGTTGACGCCGCTGCTGACCATGCTGCTGCATGAATTGCTCCTGATCCGTCGTCACCGGACGGCCACTCTCGAAATCGAGGATCAGAACGAAGAAGAAGCGCCGCTTGCGCCTCGATGGCTGCTGGTCGGCAACTTCTACAATCAGCTGAACTTTTCCAGTGACGCCCGTCGCGAGATCGGCGAGCGTGTGATGCTCAAGGCAGAACGGGTTGCCAGGCTCTATCAGGGCAGCGCTCGCATCGGTGTCAGTGCCAGCCTGTTGCTTGAATTTGCCGCGAGCGAAGACGCCGGTTTCAACGCCGTGTGTGCTGCCTGGCTGCTGAACAGGGTTCTCGCGGAGGCCGATCAGGACGTGCAGTTTCGCTTCGCACTGCATCGTGTCATGGCGTCACCCAATCGCGACATCAGGGCTGAAGTCATTGCCGACGCATCCTTGCTCGCAGCCTTTGCGCCGGAAGATTCGTTGATCGCCAGTCATGATTTCATGACATCGCTGGCCCAGCCAGAGCGTTGCCTCGCACAAGCGCTGGACAACCCCATGCTGGCCGATATCGCCAGCATCACCGGCACTTCCTTCTGCATCAATGCACTTGCCGAACCGCACTCGGAATTGTTGCATCAACAGGTCGACGCCCTGCTGGGCTATTCGACCGCCATCGCATCGACCCGCTGAAATCCTCGCGGCAGTTGCTTGCCACGCCGTGCGCGCTCCCCTGAATAATCCTCCAGATCACCTCGCTTGAGGCGCAGATGCCGTTGGCCGGCATGAACCAGCAAGTGCTGTCCTTCAGCAACAACCTGCACTCCAAGCAGAAACTCCTCACCGCTCTTGAAGTCGGCACTGGGGATGTTGAGGATCTTGTTGCCCTTGCCGCGGGGCAGTTCCGGCAACTCCGACAGCGGAAACACCAGCAGCCGACCCTGATTGGTCAACGCACAAACGCGTAGTGTTCCTTCCCCCTCGGGGATGCAAACCGGAGGCAGCGCCTGTGCACCCTCAGGCACCGACAGGCAAGCCTTGCCAGCCCGATTCTTGGTCAGCATGTCTTCGAGCCGACCGACAAAACCGTAGCCGGCGTTGGACGCCATCAGTACCCGGGTCGCTGCATTGCCGATGACTACACCGATGAATCTTGCCGTGTCCGGGGGGTTCAGCCGCCCCGTTAACGGCTCACCCTGACCTCGCGCTGACGGCAGCGTGTGAGGCGCGAGGTAGTAGCTGCGTCCGGTCGTATCAAAAAAGAGCAGCAGGTCATTGCTTCGACCCCGGACCGCCTGGCCAAAAGAATCTCCTGACCGATATCCAAGTTCTCTGGGATCCAGCTCATGACCCTTGGCTGAACGCACCCATCCCTTGTCGGACAGGACGACCGTGACAGGTTCGTTGGAAACCAGATCCTCTTCGGTGTACGCAGCGGCTTCGACAATCTCACCAGCCATCGGCGACATGCGTTCATCGCCGTATTTTTTGGCGATCTCCTGCAGCTCCTTTTTCACCAGCGTGAGCAGTCTGGCGCGGGAACCAAGCACTTTTTCGAGGTCGGAGCGCTCGGCTTCGAGCCGGTCCTTTTCTCCGCGGATCTCGATTTCTTCCAGCTTGGCCAATTGCCGCAACCGGATATCAAGTATCGAGTTGGCCTGTCGTTCACTCAGACCAAAACGCGCCATCAACGCGTTTCGTGGATGGTCCTCCTCGCGAATGATGCGGATCACTTCGTCGATATTGAGGAAGGCAATCAGCAATCCGTCGAGGATATGCAGCCGATCATTGATCTTGTCGAGGCGGAACTGCAATCGGCGCGTCACCGTATCCTGCCGGAAACGCAGCCACTCGTGGAGTATCCCCAGCAGGGTCTTGGTCTGCGGTCGCTGATCCAGGCCGATCATGTTCAGATTGACCCGATGTGTGCGCTCGAGATCCGTGGTTGCAAACAGATGGCTCATCAACCGATCCGCATCGATCCGGCTTGAACGTGTCACGAGGACCAGTCGCGTCGGGTTTTCATGATCTGATTCATCCCGCAGATCGTTCAGCATCGGCAGTTTTTTCTGCTGCATCTGAGCCGCGATCTGTTCCAGCACCTTGGCTGGTGATGACTGATACGGCAGCGCCGTGATGACGATATCCCCATCCTCGCGGGTGTAACGCGCCCTGGTTTTCAGCGTGCCGCGCCCGGACTCATAGATGGCCAGCAGTTCCGCGGTTGGCGTGATGATTTCCGCCTGGCTTGGAAAGTCCGGTGCCTTGATCCAGGCCATCAGGTCGGCCATCGTCGCTTTCGGGTTGTCCAGCAGGTGCACGCAGGCCCCAACGATTTCCTTCAGGTTGTGCGGCGGGATGTCCGTCGCCATGCCCACCGCTATGCCACTGGAGCCGTTCAGCAGAACAAATGGCACCTCGGCCGGCAACAGCTTCGGCTCGGTAAAGGACGAGTCGAAATTCGGTACTTCATCCACCGTGCCCTGGGTTGCCTCGTTCAGGAGCAACGCGGCGTAACGCGACAATTTTGCTTCGGTGTAACGCATCGCCGCAAAGCTCTTCGGATCATCCGGAGAGCCCCAGTTGCCTTGCCCTTCGATCAGCGGATAACGGAACGAAAACGGTTGTGCCATCAGGACCATGGCTTCATAACAGGCCGAATCACCGTGCGGATGGAATTTGCCCAGCACGTCCCCAACGGTGCGGGACGACTTTGCGAACTTGGCGGTGTTGTCCAGCCCCAGCTCACTCATCGCATATATGATCCGGCGCTGCACCGGCTTCAGGCCATCGCCAATGTGCGGCAGGGCGCGGTCGTTGATGACATACATCGCATAGTCGAGGTACGCGCGTTCCGTATAGGTCCGCATCGGCAGCGATTCAAGATCCTGGATGTCGTTTTGCATTGCCCTGTATTTCAGTTGTTCGAGAACGTACGCATTAGCTTCAGGTATTCAACGTCATCGAGAGCCTGTTCCCTCAGTCGATGACGGCCTGATCACCGTTGCTCTCCAGCCAGACACGTCGATCACCCGCCCGCTTCTTGGCCAGAAGCATATCCATCATCTCATCGGTTTCGGTCCCTGTGTCCAGGGTCAGCCGCACCAGTCGCCGCGTGTCGGGATCCATGGTGGTCTCGCGCAACTGCATCGGATTCATTTCGCCCAGACCCTTGAACCGCTGCACGATCACCTTGCCGCCTTTTTTCTCGGCAGCAATCCGGTCCAGCACACCCGCCTTCTCGCTTTCGTCAAGTGCATAAAAAACTTCCTTGCCAACATCGATGCGATACAGCGGCGGCATCGCGATGAAAACATGACCAGCCGAGACCAGAGGTCGAAAGTGGCGGAGAAACAGTGCGCACAGCAGCGTTGCGATGTGTGCCCCATCGGAGTCCGCATCGGCAAGGATGCACACTTTGTCGTACCGCAGATTGGACAGGTCTGCAGAGCCAGGATCGACGCCTATCGCGATGGCGATATCGTGTACTTCCTGGGACGCGAGCACCTGATCGACATCAACTTCCCAGGTGTTCAGGATCTTGCCCCGCAGCGGCATGATCGCCTGGAATTCGCGATCACGAGCCTGTTTGGCACTGCCCCCTGCAGAATCCCCTTCCACCAGAAAGAGCTCGGATCGGCTGGCATCCTGTCCCGAACAGTCAGCGAGCTTGCCGGGCAATGCGGGGCCCGCCGTGATCTTCTTGCGCACGACCTTGCGACCGGCCAGCGCTCGCCGCTGCGCATTGCTGATGGCAAGCTCCGCGAGTTTCGCGCCATCCTGGGGATGTTCATTGAGCCAAAGGCTGAACGCGTCCTTCGCCACACCTCCCACAAAGGCCACCGATTGCCGGGAAGACAGTTTTTCCTTGGTCTGCCCGGAAAACTGAGGGTCGGCCATCTTCGCCGAGAGGACAAAACAGCACTGGTCCCAGAGATCTTCACCCGAAAGCTTGATGCCTCGTGGCAGCAGATTGCGGAATTCGCAGAATTCCTTGAGCGCTTCGATGAGACCGGAACGCAGGCCGTTGACGTGGGTTCCGCCTTGCGGTGTCGGAATCAGGTTTACATAGCTTTCGCAGGTAAGTTCGACATTCTCCAGTGCCCAGTTGATCGCCCAGTCCACGGCTTCCGTATTGCCGGTTGCCGAGTGCTGGAATGGTTCAGCCAGAACACAGTCAATCCCTTCCAGAGAACGCCGCAGATAACCGGTGAGACCATCTTCGAAAAACCAGGTTTCGTTTTCTTGCTCACGGCCTTCCACGCTGATCGACAGCCGCAGCCCCGGACACAGCACCGCCTTGGCCCGCAAAAGGTGCTTGAGACGGCTGACCGAAATGTTGGGTGAATCAAAAAACGATGCTTCCGGCAAGAACCAGACCCGTGTTCCCGTGTTGCGTTTGCCAACCGCACCCGTCTGCTTCAGCTTGCCCTGGGGTTCACCTTTGCGGTAATCCTGCACATAGACAAAGCCGTCACGCTTGACTTCAACCTGCAGTTTTTCCGACAGGGCATTGACCACCGACACACCCACACCATGCAGGCCGCCGGAGAACCGGTAATTGTCGTTGTTGAATTTTCCACCTGCGTGCAACCTGGTGAGGATCAGCTCAACGCCTGAGACCTTGTGCTCCGGATGAACATCCACCGGCATGCCACGACCGTCATCGATGACTTCTGCCGACCCATCCTTGAATATGCGGACATCAATATTCTGGGCATGTCCCGCCAGCGCTTCATCGACGCTGTTATCGACGACTTCCTGGACCAGGTGATTGGGGCGCGTAGTATCGGTATACATGCCGGGTCGGCGGCGCACGGGCTCGAGACCGGTGAGGACCTGCAACGAGGCAGCGGAATATCGGACTTCAGTCACTGTTGCGTTTTACTCCTGATGGTGACCGTGATGCGGGACGTACTGAAGGTCAACAAGCGGATGCACGTGACCGAAGATCAGGACAGACAAGTCCGACAGGCTCCTGGCTGCTGATCAACTCGAGATTGTCACCAGGGCACTGGCGCTGGCAACACCGAACCGCAGACAATGCGCCAGAACTTCGCCAAGGAACAGATTCACCTGGGCTTTTTCGTCTCGTTGACGCATTCGTGGATTGGGATAGTCATACACTGCCGAAAAACGGGTCTGCCGCTGAAACTCGAACACTTCGGCACTTCGGGCATCATGATAGACACGGATCTTGAACGTGGGTTCGACGGTGTTCCTGCCTTCCTGTCCACCTGCTCGCCTACCCTCCCCAAGTCCCTCGTCCTCACCATCTGCCAGATGGAGCAGACCCAGAACGGTCGTGAAGGGGCCGCGCTCCAGCACCTGCAGACGGACCCGCACAGCGGTATCCCCGGGGCTGACGGAGAACTCGACCTGATTTTCTTCCCGCATGGCAGGAAACAACTTCATCAAGCGTAGAAAGTTGGCATCACAGACCGCCATGTGTCTGGGCAGATCGATGCTGTAGCGCCTGGTCAGCAATCTCATGTTCTGGTCACGTTCTGTTCATATCCGCAGCAGCATGTTCGAAAACGGCATCGTCCTGGGTGTCATCGAGAGAGTCGGGTACTAAAACACACCACAGTCTGCTCCGCCAGCAGGCGGGTCGGGAGTCGGCGTGGCAGAATATCCACAGGCTGTGAAGTATCAACCCACTTTCGAAAAGGGCAAAAGCGGACTCGTTCACATCTCACCAAGGATTCGTGGCATGGTCCGCGACCGAAATTGCATGGCTCTGTTAGACTTGCCGGCGTACGAGACAAGGACTTTCGCCAAGTGACCCAAGTCAGCCCAGTAAAAAAGAACGTGCCCTTGTTTTTGGCGTTGACGCTTGCGTTGTTCTGGGCCAGCCCGGCATACACCGATGACCTCGTCGAGGTGTATGAGGCTGCGGTTGACCATGATCCGGTTCTCGGGGCCACCCAGGCGACCTTCAAGGCACGCCAGGAAGCGATACCGCAAGCGCGATCACAACTGCTGCCCAGTGTCACTGCAGGCGCCTCGACCACCTGGACGGAACGCAGCTTTCCTGTGCCACCGATACAGGACACCGACCCAAACAGCCCGACCTTTGGACAACTGATCGATATTCCGGATCAGGAGTTCAACGAACACGCCTGGCAAGCACGGATCTCCCAGCCTATTCTCGATCTCGAAGCCTGGTACAACCTGGGCGGCGCAAAGGCATTGGTTGACCAGTCAAGAAATCAGCTGGCGGCAACTGAGCAGAATCTCATCGTGCGGGTTGTACTGGCGTACCTGGACGTGCTGCGGGCGCGCGACCTGGTCGAGTCGACTGTCGCCGAAGAAACCGCAGTCAAGCGTCAGCTGGAACAGGTACAACAGCGCTTTGATGTCGGTCTGGTCGCAATCACCGACGTGCTTGAAGCACAGGCCGCCTTTGACAGCTCGGTCGTTCGCCGCATCCAGGCGGATGGCGATTACGACATCTTTTTTGAAACACTGCGAACGCTCACCGGCATCAATCACGAAGAACTGAGTCGGCTCGCATCGACGCTCCCCATCGTCGACCCGAACCCGAAAAACGAAGAGGAGTGGGTGAGTTCGGCATTGGCGACCAACCTGGACATCGCGGCAGCCGATGCCCAGTTGCGCGGGGCCGAACGCACACTGATGGCGCGTCGCGCCGCTCACCTGCCAACGATCAACGGCGTGGTGAACCACAGTCATTTTGCAACCGGTGGTCAGTCATTTCTTGGCAACAAGATCGATACCACCACGTACGCGCTGGAATTGCAGATGCCGCTCTATCTTGGTGGCTTCACCCAATCACGCCGACGTGAAGCCGGTGCCCTGGCCGAGCAGGCCAGAGAGCTGTTGCAGGGTCAGCGTCTGACGGTCAGCAGGGATACACGCAACCTGTTTCGTTCGGTGGCTACGGATGTTGTTCGGGTGCACGCCCGGCTGAAAGCCATAAAGTCGAGTCAATCCGCGCTGGAAGCAACCCAGACCGGGTACGAAGTCGGGACCAGGAATATCGTCGATGTGCTGCAGGCCCAGCAACGGCTTTACCTTGCGCAGTTCCAGTACGCCGACAGCCGCTACAGCTACGTCAACAATCTCATGCGTCTGAAGCAGACTGCCGGCACGCTGATCGTCGACGATCTGCGGGAGCTCAACACATTCACTGACCCGAACAACCCCGTTCGGCGCGTGACACTACTGAGCACGCAGTAACAAGGTTCTGCCAAGAGCGTCCAGCGTCCGGTCAAGCGCGCCTGCACTCGCAGCAACCACGTCCGCTCCCTTCATGCCTAGTGCCGAGGCGGTGTCCGGATCACGCATCAACCGGATGACGGCGTCGGCCAGCGTCGATGCATCGCCAACCAGCGTCAGCGCACCGGCTTCAACGAAGCCATCGACTACCGCCTGGAAATTGAAGACGTGTGGACCGACCACGACGGGTTTGCCCCATACGGCCGCTTCGATCGGATTGTGCCCACCCTGTGGAACGAGGCTGCCTCCGACAAAGGCGATGTCCGAGACCCCATAAAGTGTGAGGAGGGTGCCCATCACATCGCCAACCACCACGTCTCCTGCGGAGCGCTCGGTTTCGCTCTGTCTCATCACCTTCAGACCCTGCCGCCTGACGCGTTCGATGACTTCGGCCGTTCGCACGGGATGCCGCGGCACCAGCAACAGGCAGGCAGACGGAAACTCCCGTCGCAACGTGCCGAACGCTTCGAGGACCTGCTCTTCTTCTCCCGGATGGGTACTGGCTGCAATCAGCACTGGCCGACCAACAAGACCCCAGACCTGGCGCAATCGTGCGGCCTCTGCCTTGAGCTGATCGTTCAAGGTCAGGTCGTATTTGACGCTGCCAAGCACCTGCACGCTCTCTGGCCTTGCTCCCAGCGCCAGAAAGCGGGTCCGATGCGCATCGCTCTGGCAGGCGATGAGATCAAATGCCGACAGCATCTTCGCAACCAGCGGACCGATGCGAGCATAACCACGGGCAGACCGTTCGGAGAGCCTGCCATTGACCAGCACCACGGGCATGCCTCGCCGTCGGCTGCGCAGCACGAGGTTCGGCCACAACTCCGTCTCGACCAGGATCAGCGCTCTGGGCTTTGCCTGGTCAAGAAACGCATCAACCGCCCAGGGGAAATCGTAGGGTGCATAACAATGACTGACTTGCTGGCCCAGTCGTCTCGTGACTTCTCCTGAGCCCGTCGGCGTCATGGTTGTGACGAGCAGGGGAACCTCCGGGTTGGCCACGCGCAGGCGTTCTATCATGGGCACTGCGGCGATGGTTTCACCGGCTGAAACCGCATGCACCCAGACCGCTCCGGTGGGCACCTTCGCCGGTACCAGACCGAATCTTTCTGCCACACGTTCCTGATATCCCGGTTCAGAACGACCACGCCACCACAGGCGCACCCGCACCAGAGGCCAGGCAAGAATCAGCACCAGTTGATAGAAGAGAATCAAGAATGCGGCCACCGGGAGTGTCTTCCGTATCGCTCTGCCAATCCGGGGCGGCGACCGTCCCGGAATTTCCAAAATCATGCACATCACAACATACTAGACCTGACAATTCCTCGCCTGGATGCAGCCGCGCATGACGCTCAGAGCACTCGAAATCCGTTGACCCGCATACAACACGCCGATCTGGCTATTGTTGGTGGAGGCATTGCCGGACTGTGGACCCTGCACCGCGCGCTTGCAGCCGGGTACAACGCCCTGCTGTTCGAGTCGGCCCAACTGGGTGGCATCCAGAGTCTTGCGAGTCAGGGCATGATCCACGGTGGCCTCAAGTACGCACTCGCCGGCCTGCTGAATCCGGCCTCCGAGGCCATTGCCACCATGCCACAGCGCTGGCGTTCATGCATCGAAGGCAAGGGCGATGTTGACCTCAGTGGCCTGCCGCTTGCCAGCGATCGTTATTATCTCTTCGCTGCCGACAACACCCTCGGCAAGCTGACCACCTTCTTCGCCAGCCGCTCGTTGCGCGGTCGTATCCGCAAACTCCGTACCGCCGCGCATCCGGCAGCCTTCAGCAGATTTGACGGCGTGGTCTACGAACTCGACGACTTCGTGATCGACGTGCCCACGCTGGTCAGACGGCTGGCGGCCCCGGTAATGCACCGCATCTTTCGGCTGCACCTCGACAACAGTTGCTGCCGGATGGAAGGTGATCATGTCGTCATCAATGCAGGTGGGTCAGAGCTTCACGTACGTCGACTTGTCAACTGCGGTGGTGCCGGTGCCGGAGTACTCGCACAATCCCTGTTGCCAGGCCGTTTTCCGATGCAGCTGCGGCCACTCCACCAGGTCGTGGTGGACACCGACCTCACGACGCGTCTGTTTGCCCACTGCCTGACCGGCATCAGCCGTGCCGAGCCGCGCCTGACCGTGACCACCCATGTGGTCGGAGGAAGCGGAATCCTGTATCTGGGTGGTCAACTGGCAACGTCGGGTGTGAACAGGTCCGTCACCGAGCAGATCGAGTACACCCGCAGCGAACTGGTCCACTGCCTGCCCTGGCTCGACTTGCGTGATTCACGTATCAGGACCCTGCGTGTCGATCGCGCAGAACCACTGCAGGTTGCTGGTGGACGGCCCGATCAGGCATCTGTCGAACGTGAAGGGGCGTGGCTGCAGGCCTGGCCTACCAAACTGACACTTGTCCCGGACCTCGGCGATCAGGTACTGGCAATGCTTCCAGAGCCACAATTCAGGGGACCAGAACGCAGTGAAGTACCTCAGCTGAATCTTCCCAGGCCCGGGTATGGCACTCCACCGTGGCTGGAAACACCGTGATCTATCGCCATCTGGGCAGGACCGGCATGCGGGTTTCGCTGCTGGCCCTCGGTTGCGTCAAATTCGGTCGCATCGATGGTCTCAAATACCCCACCGCGTTCGAACGGCCGGACGATGAAGCGCTGAGCACGCTCTTCAAACGGGCACTGGATCTGGGCATCAACCTGTTTGACACGGCTCCTGCGTACGGTGACAGCGAGACAAGACTGGGAAGGCTGCTCTCGTTGACCCGCACACCCCTGATCATCGCGACCAAAGTGGGGGAATCCTTCGACAGTGGCGTATCAAGACATGATTTCAGCGCCAGTCACACCCGGATGAGCGTGGAGCGTTCCCTTCGCCGACTGCAGCGTGAACAGCTCGATCTGGTCTGCATCCACTCCGATGGCAATGACGTCGCCAACATCGAGCAGCAGGAGGTGCTGCACACCCTGGTTGATCTGAAACAGGCGGGTTTGATCCGTGCCATCGGCTTGTCGGGCAAAAGCCCCGAAGGCATATTCGCCGCGGCGCGTGCAGCGCTTGATGTCGTGATGGCAACTGTCCATCCCGGCTACGACGCCGAGCTGCCCGCCATTGCCGCGGCGCATGCAGCGGGGCTCGGTGTGCTGGTGAAAAAAGCGATGCGCAGTGGACACGCCCCACCGTCAGCACTTCGCGAAGCGGCGGGTATTCCAGGAGTATCCAGTATTGTCACGGGAACGCTCAACCCTGAGCATCTGGCAGCAAACGTCGCCATGCTCGCTGACCTCGTGGAGCCGGGCCGGATTGAGTGACCCTCGCGGTATCACCGGCAGGTCCACCCGTGCATCGACATGTCACCGAGCGTCATTCATTTTCCTGGATGCGTCGGATTATGGCGGTGGTTGACGTATCTGCAACCAACCCCAGAACCTTCACCTCGCCACCATACCCGTGGACGATGTCGTGACCGACCACGGCGTCTTCGGTGTAGTCACCCCCCTTGGCCAGTACGTCGGGTTGCAACAGCGCAAGCAGTGCTTCGGGAGTGTCCTCGTGAAAACTGACTACCCAGTCGACCGCTGACAAGCCGGCCAGCACCCGCATGCGCCGGTCCAGCGGATTGACCGGTCGATTCGGCCCTTTTTCCAGCCGCCGTACCGAAGCATCATCGTTGACCGCAACAATCAGCCGATCACCCAGCGCCCGTGCTTCTTCGAGGTAGCTGACGTGACCGGCATGGAGAATGTCGAAACAGCCGTTCGTGAAGACAATGCGCTCGCCCATGGCATGCGCCGCAGCGACCGTCGCCTGCAGTTGCTCGCGCGACAGCACACCGCGATCCCGCCCGGCACGCCTTGCCACGGCGTACGCAAGTTCCGGTCCGCTGATCGTAGCGGTGCCCGACTTGGCGACCACGAGGCTTGCTGCAAGGTTGGCCAGTCGCGCACTGCGTGCAACATCCCAGCCAACGGCAGTGCACACCGCGAGCAAGGCGGCAACGGTATCGCCGGCGCCGGTCACGTCGAAGACCTCCACCTCATGCGCAGGAATGTGTTCGATGGTCTGGTCTTCCCTGACCACGGACATGCCGCGACTGCCTCGGGTAATGACCAGCGCGCCGAGACCGTGCTGCTGACAGGTGCGCACCGCTTGTTCGCCAAACGTCTCCTCGGTTGTCCACTGACCGGTCGCCGCGCGGAATTCGAGATCGTTCGGCTTCACGATGTCAGCCCCGGCGTAGCGGGCCAGCCCCTTCGATTTGGGGTCCACCACAATCGCCACACCGGCGGCGCGGGCAGCAGCAATCATCGATTCCGGATCGGCGATGGTGCCCTTGTCGTAGTCTTCGAGGACCAGTACGTCGGCCGATCTGAACAGCCCCTGCAGCCGGTCCAGCAACAGGCGGGTGACATCAGGCACGGCCGTGTCAAAGTCGGCCCGGATGAGTTGCTGACGCTGACTGACCAGCCGCAGTTTGAGTATGGTGGTGAAATCCTGTGCAGTGACGAACTCGCAAACGACACCTGCGGCTTCAAGCAGTCCGCGCAGGGTTCGACCCGCCGGATCATCACCAATGACACCCACCAGCGTGCAGCGTGCACCAAGACTCGCGACGTTCATCGCGACATTGGACGCCCCGCCGGGACGATCTTCCTCCCGCTGCACCTCAACAACCGGCACCGGGGCCTCCTGGGAGACTCGACGTGCTTCACCGTGCCAGTACCGATCGAGCATGACATCACCAATCACGACGACATGCGTGTCACGCAGCGAGGGGAGCAGCAGGTCCTGCATGAAAAGGCTCTCGACCAGAAAGGCCTCATGTTAACAAGGCAGGCGCCTGTCGGGCAGAACGAGCTGTTTGGCGGCTTTCGTCCGATGACATACAGTGCCGCGCATGCCACGACATGCTCCACCTCCACCACGTTATTCGCCGCGGGTCTGGCCCGCCTGGATTGCCATCGGGTTGGGCTGGTGCGTCGCGCGACTGCCGATTCCAGCCCTGTTTGTCGTCGGCCGGCTTGCTGGCCGGTTGCTGTTCCACCTGGCTCGTTCCAGAAGACAGGTTGCAGCCACCAATCTCGCCATGTGCCTGCCGCAGATCGATGCCGCAACACGGCGCCGGTTGTTGCAGGACAATTTTGTGCACACAGCACTGGGCGCGCTTGAGGCCATGCTGCCCTGGTTGAATCCGGCGCGGGACCTGACACCACGCATCGATGTGATCGGTGCCGACCACTATGCGGACGCACTGGCACAGGGCCGTGGCGTACTCGTGCTGGCGGCCCATTTCACCACCATGGATGTGATCAGCCAGCCAATGGCTCGACTCGGCAGTTTCGACGTGATGTATCGCTACAACAAGAATCCGGCCTGGGAGTGGCTGCAAGTCAGCGGACGCAGGCGATACTTCGATGGGGTCATCGAGCGCGAGGATACCCGACAGGTACTCAAACGGTTGAAGGCTGGTCGCGCCATCTGGTATGCGACGGACCAGGACTACGGCCGCAAGCATTCGGTCTTTGCGCCCTTCTTCGGCGTGCAGGCAGCCACGATCACCGCAACCAGCCGCTTTGCCAGACTGAACAACTCACCGGTGCTGTTCATGACCACGGCCAGGGATTTGCAGCAACAACGTTGGTCCATCACCTTTCATTCACCACTCACCGGATTTCCTTCCGGTGATGACGTCACCGACGCAACCCGCATCAACGGATTGATTGAAGGATTTGTTCTGGAACGACCGGAGCAGTACCTGTGGATGCACAAGCGTTTCAAGACGCGACCGGAAGGAAAGGCAGATTTTTACCGGTAGGCGGTCGCATCCGAAGAAGCCGACCGTCACGGCGTTCGAGGTCACGTGTCAGTCCCTTGATTCCGCATGGAGGAAAACGGTCAGCGAACGCGCCAGGGCGGACACTGAAAACAGCGCTTCCACCCGCTCGCCAGCCCGGCGCGAGTAGTCATCCGGATCAACCCTTGCACCGTGGAATCGCTGCAAGGCTTCGCCCATCGCTTCCACTGTCGGCGAATCGTAGTAACAACCCAGTTCGCCCAGCACATCCCCGGGGCCTGCTGCACTCTGGCAGATCATCGGCACGGACGCGACCAGCGCCTCCAGGGCGACCATGCCAAAAGCCTCGACCGCGCCACTCGCCAGCAACAGCCCGTCAAAAGCGCGAAAGTACCGTCTGGCATCGGTCACATGGCCACAGAACACGACACCCGGTTCACCTCTGTCCAGGGTTTCTCGCAGCGGTCCATCACCCACAAAGACGAGTTGGGAATCGGGCAAGTCTGCGCGACGGAATGCCGCCATCGCCAGTTCAGGCTGCTTTTTTGCGTGCAGTCTGCCAACTACCCCGATGGCAAGCGCGGAAGCGGAAATGCCAAGCGTGGTACGAGCCGCGCTGCGACTCAGCATCGTCGACCTCACCGCATCGGCATCGATGGCGTTCGCCACGGTGACCGCCTTGCGCACGTAAGGAGTCATGCTGCGTGTCACCGTTGGGGAGACACCGGCAAACGTCGTCTTGCGGGCCATACGTCCCGACCAACGCCGTGTCAGGCGATCAAAAAATCGAAACTCATGTGCCACCACCAGCGTATGCGCAACGCGCACCCTGCTGCCAACCAGCACCCGCCAGGATCGGTAACGGTGACAGATGGCGAGGGAAAAGTCGTTTTCGTGAGCATTCGCCAATCGGTCGGACATGATCCTTGCGATGGCCCGGGTTCGAGACAGGTCCGTGACATCCAGATAGATCGCCTCCGGCACCGGGATGCCTGTTGCCGGTGCCAGAAACACGGTTGTCGTCGTCACGCCCAGCCTTTGCAGAGCCTGTGAATACACCGTGCACAAATCTGCGAATGGCGGGACGTCATGCGGACAGATCTGCAGGATCCGGCCACCTTCAGACATCGGTTTTGGTGACCAGATAGTCGCCAAGAACCAGATACTCGAGATCGCACCCGACGAACATGTTCAGGGCGTCGGTGGGCGAGCACACCATGGGCTCACCCCGTCGGTTGAGCGACGTGTTGAGCACCACTGCATTGCCCGTTCGCTGTTCAAGCGCCTCGAGCAATGCGTAATAACGCGGATTGGTATCCTGTTCGACAACCTGCACCCGGGCCGTCCCATCGGCATGAACCACTTCCGGAATACGGTCTTTCCACTCCGGTGCCACGTCGAAGGTGATGGTCATGTAGGGCGCAGGGTGATCCGTCTGGATGATCTTGGCAGCAACACGATCCAGTACACTGGGGCAGAACGGGCGCCAGCGCTCACGGAACTTGATCTGCTCGTTGATGCGGTCAGCGATACCGGGTGCTGACGGACTGCCCAGGATGGAACGATTGCCCAGCGCGCGGGGTCCGAATTCCATCCTGCCCTGGAACCATGCCACGGGGTTGCCCGCAGCGAGCAGATCGGCCGTTGTGTCGACGATCCTGTTGTCCCGCGCGCAGTGGACCCGCGACCCGAAGGCTTTTACAGCCACGAGAATCTGATCGTCGTCATAAGCGGGGCCGAGGTAGGCATGGCGCATTCTTGGCGGACACTCGCCCGCCTGCGCGGCCACAAACGTCGCCGCTCCCAGCGCCGTGCCGGAATCTCCCGATGCCGGTTGCACAAACAGTTCACGAACATGCGGCAGCGCGACGATACGCTGATTGAGCTTCACGTTGAGCGCACCACCACCGGCAAACGCAAGCAACCCGGTCTCGCGCAGCGTGTCGCCCAGGTAACGTTCAAGCAGTTCAAGGCACCGCTCTTCGAACAGCTTCTGCATCGCCGCCGCATAATGGATATAGGGCTCGTCGGCCGCGTCCCCGACACGACGTGGTCCGAGCCAGTCAACCAGCGCCTGGCTGAAGTAGAAACCCGATCCGTTTTCCTTGTAACGCCGCAGTCCGACGGTATTGATCAGGCGCGTGTCCGCCTCGAAGCCATCGGCCGTGATCGGCAGGATTCGGCTCAGGTCATGACGATCCGGATCACCAAAGGGCGCCATTCCCATCACCTTGTATTCACCATCCAGCATCTCGAAGCCGAGGAACTCGGTGATCGCGCCGTAGGCTCCAGCCAGCGAGTCCGGATCGTAGAATTCCTTGATTCGGTGGATACGACCTTTTTCACCGTAGCCAAAAAAGGTCGTGGCGTACTCACCCTTGCCGTCGACGCCAAGGATGGCGGTCCTCTCCTTGAAACCGGACAGATGATAGGCACTCGACGCATGCGAAAGGTGATGCTCAACCGGTACGAACCTTGTACGCGCCCAGTCAATCCCCAGCGTTCTGCCGGCGTCCAGCACATGGTTGCGATTGCGCCTGAAACGTCGATTGCCGTTGAAGATGGCATCAAGCGCCCGATCCGGTGCATACCAGTGGCGTTTGGCATAGTGCCAGCGTGCCGGTGAGAACAGGGAGATCGGTGCATAGGGGAAAGCGACCGCATCGACGTCGCCGGGATTGATGCCGGCCTGCTGCAGACAAAACCTGGCGGCCTCGATCGGCATCCTGCCTTTGGCATGCTTGTCGCGAATGAAACGTTCTTCTTCCGCCGCTGCCACGATCTCGCCATCGGCCACCAACGCAGCCGAGGCATCATGACCGAGGGCACCGGACAGACCGAGAATGATCAAGACGTGCTCATGCGCGATTGTGTGCGCGCACTATACCGGGTGTGCAGGAACGGGCGTGAAGGTATCGGCAACCCGGACGTGGTCATTGACGCAGGCGCCATCACGCTGCATCAACCGGAATACCGGCTGCCAGCAGAGCATCCCGCACGGAGGCACGAACCGGAGAGCCCACCGGCCAATTGGCAAGCAGTCGCACGATGTCGTCCCGCTGCGGGCCTGCCTGAACTGCATCAACATCGATCACGTGCAGGCGACCTTCGTGAAGTACGAAGTTGGTGGATTTGAAGTCACCATGTGACAACCCGGCCATCCGAAACCAGCAAACGATATCGGAGAGTTCCTGGACCGTGAACCGGTCGATCACGCCACTGCTGGTCAGCGAGGCGAGATCCCGACCGCCCAGGTGCTCCATCAGTACATACGCCGGCCCCGGCCACCAGCGTGGCCCGGTCTCCAGCAGGCCCAGTGGTCTTGCCGTGGGTATGCCCAGGAACGCAAGCCATAGACCATTGCGCCAGGCGTCCCTGCCGCGCCGTTTGAAGACGCGTCGCAGACGTTGAAGGATCCCGGTGATGTTGTAGCGTTTTGCAACCAGCGTGACACCGCCGATGACAACCTGGACAACGGTTGCACTGTTGCCGAGTTTGAGTGCACTTCCACCGGACTGAAACCACCGATCCGGTTCGGCCGCGAACTGATCGAACAGAGATGCAGTTTCGCGTCGGGCAACCGAGCGGGACGTTGCTGATCTGCCGGTCACAAAGTCGGTACAGTCTCGCATGGCCTTGGCCAGGTAGTGCTGGACACGTCGGTGCATCGCTGCCCGTAACGCAGCATCCAGTTTCTGCGTGAGCCGCGAGTCTGGTGGTGCATGACGCTCATTCAGATACGCGGCCAGACTTGCCTCCACATCCGGTCGCTGACTTACCGGGAATTGTGCCAGCAGGATTGCAAGCTCCGGCAATCCACCTTCGATCGAGTAAGCGCGGGGCACGATGGCATCCCCATCGATGCAGTGAATGATCCCATCCGGGTCACGCAGAAAATTGCCGACATGAAGATCGGTGTGCGAATAACCAGCCTGATGCAGGCGACCGAGTATGGCGGCCAGTTGCTGAACATCAGCCGCATCGGCGTGTCGGGTGCCAACCAGCCGGGCAAACAGCAGCCACGGCGCATCACCCGCGTTTTGTGTAACGACAGGCGTGGTTCTCACCCCGGCCTGTTTGAACGCCTCCTGCCCACGGCGCGCCCGCTGCCAGTCACGCAGGGCCCGCCTGCCAACAAACAGCTTCAGCACACCTTCACCTCGCGCCGGGTCGGCCACTGAAGCGGTGAGGCGGCGACCTGGCAGATGTCGAAGGATCTCGACGACGGTGAATGAACCATCGTCCAGCACGAGGTTGAAGGGTGCCTGCAGTTCGTGCGATGACGCTTGCAGTTCACGAACGGTCAGCGATCGAGTCATCTTCCGTTCACACCACTGACCTGGCCTGTTCCCGACTGTCTGCAGACGCCGCTCGACGCTGCCTGTGCCGGGCAAATTTTTCGAACAGCTGTACGGCGACCGGCACCATCTGATAGATCGACTCGTTCGCGCCAAGCGCAAGACCCGCCTGGCTCCATTGCATCGCCTTGTCAGTATCGAGTATCTGCAGCAGATCCTGCTCGAATCTGGATTGCTGGAATGGCATGGGCGTAACGATACCGGCACCGCTCGAGCTGACAAAGTGGGCATACCCACAGTTTTCAGTGGTCAACACCGGCAATCCTGCAATCATGGCTTCGAGTATCACCATACCGGCCGCTTCGTCGTACGCCGGCAGTACCAGAGCGTCCCCGGCCAACAGCAGGTCCGGTACATCATCGCGGCCCTCCGGAAAAAACTGCACAAGTTCGGCCACACCCAGTCGAATCGCCAGACGACGGAACGGATCGGCATTGTCCTTGCCAACCACCATCAATCGGGTTCGACCGTAGGCGGCAGGTGGCAATGACTTGAGTGCGCGCAGCACACGGTCGAGTCCTTTCTTGATGAATCCGCTGCCGATGAAGAGCAGGAGCGAAGTCTCCTCGGCCAAACCGAGTTCCGTGCGTTTGATCTGGCGCCGACGCAACCTC
The DNA here is from genome assembly GCA_041752315.1 of Pseudomonadales bacterium. GTDB lineage: Bacteria > Pseudomonadota > Gammaproteobacteria > Pseudomonadales > Azotimanducaceae > SYFY01. The sequence continues at coordinate 37,212 of JBGSHJ010000011.1, read as the reverse complement.
TCACCTGCATCCGACGGTGCCCTTCTATCCCTTTCGATACCCGGAGGAAGTCGGTGAAATCGCTCTGGAGGCGTTCCGTAGTAACGACGGAACGAGGGGGTGTGAAGATCGGAGATGGTGAGAATCCGGGTATCGGCTTCCGGTGCAAAGACAGCATGCTCGGCAGCTCGAAAGCTCCTATAGCGAGGTGTCAGGCGGTACAGCATGCCCCGCTGGTTCAGTGCCTTGTCTGCAAAACACGAATCGGCCGCGTAGTACACGTCGATCCCCGGCATCTTGTTCATGCCAACCAGCAGATCGACAGGATCCCGCAACACGTCAATCGCTACCCAGTCGGCAAAACGTTCGTACAGGCGATGATTGGTCCATGCCTTGACCGGCGCCTTGCGAACATCCACACCATCGGGAATGGCGCCCTGCCATCGGATCACATAGATGCGGACCTCGTGCCCGGCATCCAGGCAACCACGCACCAGCTTCATGAGGTCACGCTGTACTCCGCCAAAAGGGAAGTACTTGAAGATGGAGAACCCGAGGATCATGACACTTTGATCAACTGGCGCCTGGCTGCCTGCCAGACCAGTGCGGCAGGCAGCGAGCCATAACAGGGTGGCATGAGAGTGTGCGCTGCCCTGTTTTTCTCGAACTTGCAGTCAGGTTTTTGACATGGCGCACAGGCGAACACGGCTGCAAGGCTTTCGGCGTGGTGCCCACGCACCCCCGTCAACAGGGGCTGGGTGCTGCCATACAACGCAATGGTCGGAATATCCAGGGCAGCAGCGAGGTGTGTCAAGCCGGAATCCACACCAATCACGAGCGAGACCTCTGCCATGGCTGCCGTCAGGTCAGCCAGCGAACGGTGTGGCCAGATGGTTGCACCGGCCGCGGCCAACTGACCAGCGCGCTTGCGCTCTGCTTCATTTCCCCACGTCAGCGCGACGTTGAAGCCATCTGCCCTGGCCAGGCTGATCAGTTCCTGCCACAGAGATTCCGGGTAGTGTTTTGATGACCAGGTCGTCCCGTGCAGGATCAGGCAGGTCCGCTCGGTCTTTCGCCCTGCTTCGCCGCCGACATCAACGTGACGTCGACCAATTCCGTAGGTGAACCCGGCTGGTTGCACATACCCAAACATCTGCGCAAACAGCTGTCGCTGGCGGTCGATGGCATGCAACCCCTTCTGCACGTGCATGGCCTTGTCGAGCAGGAACGCAGCGATAGGCTCGCGAGCAGAATCTGCTGCGAAGCCCCCCCGTCGTTCACCATGGGCAACCCTGCTGACCACCCAGCTTTTGGCCAGCCCCTGGGAATCCAGTATCACATCGTACTGCTCACCTCTCAGCCGACCGTAGAAGTCCTGCATCTCGATCCAGCCTGCGCGCAGGTTGCGACGCCATCGTCGCCAGGCTATCGGTATGACGTTTCGCACGGCCGGATGAAGGGCGGCGATCGGTGCAAACGCTTCTTCGACCACCCAATCAAAGGTGACACCGGTCAGCGCCGCATCGGTCACGGCAGGCAGGGTATGAATGACATCGCCAAGCGATGACATCTTGATGAGCAGCGCCGTGGTCATAATCGGTTGATCACCTGAACAGGATCCAGTTTGCGCAGGCAATCCAGATGGCCAAGGGGACACTCTCGCGCAAAACAGGGACTGCACGGCAGACCAAGGCGCAGGATTTGAGCGCGCCCGGACATCGGTGGAGTAAAGTCGGGTGAGGTCGAGCCATACAAGGCAATCAACGGCAGATCGAGCGCCGCAGCGACATGCATCAGGCCGGAGTCGTTGCTGATCACCCGTTGCGCCAGTGACATCAGATCGATGGCGTTCTCGAGGGTTGTTCTGCCCGCCAGCTGATGCACGCAAGGATCGTCGACCTGTCCTGCGATGCTCTCGCCAACGGGTGCATCCTTTGTCGAGCCGAGTATCCAGACTTGCCCACCGGAATTGACGATGTGCGTTGCCACCGTCGAATAATGCTGTTCCGGCCATCGTTTGGAAGGCCCGAATTCCGCTCCAGGGCACAGTATCGTGACCGCCCTGTCGAGAGTCAGCCCGAGCTGCCTGACCAGACTGCTGGCCTCCCCGGCATCAGCCAGCAGACGAGGTTTCGGCATCGGTGACGGCAACGACCGACCCGGGGCGCGGGCGAGCGCCGTGAAACGCTCGACCTGCAGTGCGTACGCCTGCTTGTCGAGATGACGATGATCATTCAGCAACCCGTATCGACTCTCGCCAAGCCAGCCTGACCGTTTCGGGATGCGGGCAAGCCAGGGAACCCATGCAGATTTCAGGCTGTTGGGCAACACGATCGCCTGCGCAAATCGAAGCGCCTTCATCGCTCGCCCTGCACGCCAACGTTTGCGAGCTCCCAATTCACCATGACCGACATCAAGGACGTGCACACGGGTTACGCCGGGCATGCGTGTCGCCAGCACGGCGGTCGATTTCGGGGCGAGCATGTGTATCTCGCAATCCGGGTGGTCGGCGTGCAGGACCTGCACCAGGCTGTGCGCCATGACCATGTCACCAACCCACGCCGGGGCGACGATCAGCACACGCATCGGCAGAGACTGACGTGGTGATCCCTGACCACGCATGAGCCGATCAACCGACCGCTGTGTGCCACTCCGGATGAGCCGACACCTTGCCCCGTACCTGGTCGAAATAGGCGGTCTGCAGCTGTTCGGTGATCGGACCGCGCCGTCCACTGCCAATCTGGCGCCCGTCGACCTCCCGAATCGGCAGAACCTCCGCTGCGGTGCCGGTAAAAAAAGCCTCATCGGCGATATACACCTCGTCGCGCGTGATCCGCCGTTCGCGCACTTCCAGGCCCGCCTCATGCGCCAGCGTGAACACGGTGTTGCGGGTGATGCCATCCAGGCAGGAAGTGAGCTCCGGGGTGTGCAGAACCCCGTTGCGGATAATGAAAATATTCTCCCCACTGCCTTCGGCAACGCAGCCTTCCGGGTCGAGCAGCATGGCTTCATCACAACCGGACTCAAGCGCTTCGTGCAATGCCAGAATCGAATTGGTGTAGTTGCCGATGGCCTTAGCCTTGCACATGGTGATATTGACGTGATGCCGTGTGTATGACGACGTGCGCACCTTGATGCCACGTTCGCGAGAGTCCGGATCCATGTAGTTGGGCCATTCCCATGCGGCAATGGCCGTACGCACGGACAGGCCCTGGGCGCGCAGGCCCATGGCTTCGCTACCCAGAAAGACCAGCGGACGCAGATACCCTTCTTTCAGGACGTTGGCTCGCAACACTTCGCAGTGTGCCTGGTTGATTTCGTCCTGCGTGTACGGAATCTTCAGTCCGAGAATGTGTGCCGACTTGAACAGTCGATCGGTGTGTTCGTTCAGTCGAAACACCTGCGGACCATGCGCCGTGTCGTAACACCGCACACCTTCGAATACACCTACGCCGTAATGGAGTGAATGGGTCAGGACATGCACCTTGGCATCCCGCCAGGGCACCAGTTTTCCGTCCTGCCAGATGAAACCATCCCGGTCGGCAAAATTCGGCTGAGTCATCGTGCAAATTTCTCGTTCAGTATTGATGATGGCAGCTTGTACCAGCGAAGCCGGTCCCCGCGGACGCCAGCAGCTCAGGCGAACAAACTGTTCCAGGTACCCCTGACCACTTCTTCATGATCGCGCAGCAGGCGAGCAGCACGATCCCGATCCGGCAGGTCCAGGGCCCGTCGATGCGCCTCTGCGCGCAATGCGAGATAGGCCTCCGTCAGTGCACTCGCAGTGGTCGGTGGCAGCACCCCACATGCGGACGCCACTTCGAGAATTCGGACATTGTCCGGAAATTCAGCGAGTTGCGGGTGTTCATGGGCGTGCGCAAGGACGAGGTATTGCACCATAAATTCAATATCGACGATACCGCCAGCGCTGCGCTTGAGATCCGCCTCGGCCTGCTGGTGGCTTTGCATGCGCGCCCGCATGGCAACCACCTCACGCTTCAACGCCTCCCGATCCCGCACCCGGCACAGCAGATCGAGCCGGACGGCTTCGAAGCGTGCGCGCAATCGGCTGTCACCCGCAACGCAGCGGGTCCGCACCAGCGCCTGCTGTTCCCAGGTCCAGGCCCGATTTTCCTGATAGCCCACAAAGCCGGCCAGACTCGTGACCATGGTGCCGGCATTGCCCGAGGGTCGCAGTCGGGTATCGATGGGATACAGCGCTCCGAGGTACGTGTTAGCGGTAAGGATGTGCAGAAGCCGCCGGGCCAGCCGCTGCAACATTGGCGCCTGCTCCGCTTCAAAATCATGCAGAAAGACAAGATCGAGGTCCGAGTCCGGCCCGAGTTCCAGCCCACCCAGCTTGCCATAACCGATGATGATGAAAGGGCGCTCGGGAGGCCCTTCACAATCCTGCCACGCCATTTCCAGCGCCTCCTGCAGGAGCGCCTCGGCGAGGAAGGTGTAGTAGTCGCTGATGCGCATCAATGGCAGACGTTCACGCAGTTCCGCAACGGCGATCCGAAAGCCGTATTGCTCACGAAACTCGCGCAGGATATCCAGCCGGCGCTCGGCATCACCCGGTTTTGCCAGCGCCAGACGCTGCGCAATCGCCTCCCGCAGCACCCCGGTGCTTGGCAATTCATCGATGCCCCGGTCATCAAGCAGCGCATCCATGTGCATGGGATGGGTGCAGAGTCGTTCAGCGACCCATCGACTCCGCCCCACCAGATCGATCAGCATTCGACGTGCCGACGGATTTTCGTACAGCAGGGCAAGATAGGCCGAGCGCCGCAGCACCGAGCGAAGGATCGGCACCAGTCGTGTCAGCATCGATCCGGCATCGTGTCGACCACGCAGGTCTGCAAGCAGCGCAGGCATCAGCATATCGAGGCGCTCGCGCCCTTCGTGGCCAACACTGGATCGGTCCCGTGCCGATTTGAGCGCGTTGAGTTCCTGCGCCGCGATAGCTGGCTCCCCAAGTGCAAAAGAGGCCAGAGTCGTTTCTATCACATCCCACGGCACGACCACCGACGTCGCACCGGTCGGGGCAATCACCCCGTTGAAAAAAGCCAGCACACAGGATCTGTGTTCATCCAGCACGGTCATCAGACCGGGCCAGTCGGCGAAATCCATGATGGCGGCGATGAGCGCCTGCTCGAAAGGATCGTCCGGAATCGTTTGTGTCTGCTGATCCGCGACCGCCTGCAGGCTGTGTTCAAGATCGCGCAGAAACACGTAAGCGCGTCGCAGTCCATCCAGCGCGCCTGGATCGACATGCCCAAGCCTGGCCAGTTCCGGCAGTACGTCCAGCAGTACCGGCTGTCGACACGAATGCTGACGTCCACCCCAGACCAGTTGCATGACCTGCACGCCAAACTCGATTTCTCGAATGCCACCAGCGCCGAGCTTGATGTTGTTCGGACCGGGCTCTTCTGCCCGGATGCGTGCCTTCATTTCACGCAGCGACTGGACCGCGCCAAAATCAAGATAACGTCGAAACACAAACGGCACGAGCCGGCTCAGCATCTGCTCACCAGCCACTCGATCGCCTGCACAGGGCCGAGCCTTGATGAACGCATAACGCTCCCAGTCCCGGCCCTGGGTTTCGAAGTACGCCTCCATGGCATCAAAGTGCATTACCAGTGGCCCGCTCTCTCCCCATGGCCGCAGGCGCAGATCGGTTCGGTAGACAAAACCATCCGCAGTCACCGGGTCGAGGACATCTACCAGCATCTGTGCCAGGCGAACAAAAAACTGCTGGCATGTCTTGCCTTCAGAGGTGGTGCCGCTCTCCGGGTAGACGAGCACCAGATCAACATCCGAGGAGAGATTGAGCTCGCGTGCACCCAGTTTGCCAAGCGCAAGCACTGCCAGTCGCATGGGCTCACCAGACTCACCCATGGGCGAGCCAAATCCCCGGGTCGCCACCAGGGTGCGATGGCACCAGTCAAGTGCGGCATCGATCAGCGTATCCGCGAGCGCCGACGCCGATGCAACCACTTCCGGGTAATCACCAGTGCCTTCGATGTGACGATGGACAAGATGGAACTGGGCGCAATTGCGAGCCTTTCGCAAGATTCGTTTCACCGACGTGATGTCGACAGCCCCGTCCAGCGACTGCGTGACAGTGTGCAGGATCCCGTCGACGTTGAGTGGCTTGTCAAAGGCGGCCAGCGACTGCCTCACCCAATCCGGTTCAACACCTGCAACATGCGAGGCAAAACGGGAGAGCGCCAGGGTGCGGATCAACCCCGGCGTGGTTGGCAGTCCAAGCTCGACACAACGCTGGAAGCCTCGCTGATGCAGTGATTCACTCAGGGGCAGCGTTCGCCGTTCAACCATGTGAGATGGGAACGACGCGCAGTACTTCATTGATGGTGGTCAGACCGGAACCCACTTTCTGCGCGCCAGCCAGACGCAAGGTTCGCATGCCTTCTTTCATGGCCTGACGTCGCATGCTGTCGACATCGGCAGATTCCTTGATCTGCTCCTGCAGTGACTCGGACAGGGTCATCACCTCGTACAGCCCGATCCGTCCATAAAAGCCGGTATCCCGGCACTCGAGGCAGCCAACAGGAACACACACACGCTGTGGTGTCTTGACCTTGAATGGTCTTGTGAGCAGTTGCCATGCTGCTTCATCAACCGCCTCTTCTGCCTTGCAGTGGGGACACAACGTTCGTACCAGGCGTTGGGCCATGACACCGAGCACTGTCGCCTTGATCATGTAGCTGGGCAATCCGAGATCGAGCAGGCGGGTCACGGCCGTCGGGGCGTCATTGGTATGCAGCGTTGAAATCACCAGATGTCCAGTGAGTGCAGCCTGGATCGCCATGTCTGCAGTTTCCAGATCGCGGATCTCGCCGACCATGATGATGTCCGGGTCCTGACGAAGCAGCGCCCGCACACCGTCGGCAAAGCCGACATCGATGTTGTGCTGAACCTGCATCTGGTTGAACTGCGGCTCTACCATCTCGATGGGATCTTCGATGGTGCAGACATTGACCTCGGGTGTAGCCAGTTGCTTGAGTGTTGAATACAGCGTGGTGGTCTTGCCGGAACCCGTTGGGCCAGTAACGAGCACGATGCCATTGTTGGCCTGGGTCATGCCCTGCCAGCGGGCAAGATCATCACCCACCAGACCGAGTTCCTGGAAGTTTCGGAGCAGCACGTCCGGATCGAAGATCCGCAGCACCATCTTTTCGCCAAAGGCGGTTGGCAGGGTGGACAGGCGCAACTCCACTTCGTCGCCACTCGAGCGCTTGGTCTTGATCCGACCATCCTGCGGGCGCCGCTTCTCCGCGACATCCATCCGGCCAAGAATCTTCAGTCGACTGACTACGGCCGTGTTGACCGCTGGTGGCAATTCATAGACCGGGTGCAATACACCATCGATCCGGAACCGGATGTTTCCCTTGTCACGCCGCGGTTCGATGTGGATGTCGCTGGCGCGCTGTTCAAACGCATAGTTGAGCAACCAGTCGACGATGTTCACGACGTGCGAGTCGTTGGCATCGGGTGACTTCATCTGACCAAGCTCGAGCAGCTGCTCGAGGTTGGTCACTGCGGAGACTTCAAGCCCGGTTTCCGACGCCTTCGCGACTGACCGGGCCATGGTGTAGAACTCGAGCATGTACCGACTGATATCGGCCGGGTTGGCCACCACGCGCTTGATGCGCCGACCTCTGAGGGTCTGGGTGAGCATGCCTTCCCACTGGTACATGAAAGGCTGGCCGCTGGCGATGACGACGGTCTCCTCACCCACTTCCACGACCAGGATGTTGTGCCGTTGCGCAAACGCATACGACATCACCTCGGTCACCGCCGTCACATTGATCTTCAGCGGGTCGATCCGCAGATAGGGCTGCGCCGCCTTGGCGGCCATCCAGATGGTCAGGGTGTCGATGTCGAGTTTGGAGCCGGGACGACTGCGGTTTTCATATTCCCGCGCAGCGACAATCTCGATCGGATGCAGGGACAGTTCGCGCTTGGTTCGTGGTGCAATGAGGACATCTTCCGCCTGTCGACGGCTGAGGAATCCCTCGCCGACCAGATCATCCAGCAATCCGGGCAGGTCGATACGCCGCTCATCCTGAAGCGGTGCAAATCTGACTTTGCCGGGTTTTGTGTCCAGGGGTTCAGCCACACGCGATCCTTCGGGGCCTGCAAACGGCATTCAGTTAACTGGCACTGGCCACTATTTGCAAGGCAGGTCACCCCCGCAGGTGCGGCAGATCACACAACCGCAAGTAAAGGAAAACGCCTACAATTCTTTCATCAACCGGACGAACTTTTGTCAAATCCGATTCCAGAGTTCGAAACCATGCTCGCCGAGCTGGTTGCCTGCCCGTCAATCAGCTCGACGCAGGTCGAACTCGACCAGAGCAATCTGGGGGTCATCCATCGACTGGCGACCTGGCTGGAAGACCTGGGCTTCACCGCGGAAGTCATGCCACTGCCCGACAATCCAGGCAAAGGCAACCTGGTTGCCCGTTTAGGCTCCGGTGAGGGGGGTCTCGTGCTCGCCGGTCACACCGATACCGTGCCGTTCGACGCCCCATTGTGGTCAGGCGATCCGTTTGTACTGCGCGAGACCGATGCTGCCTGGTATGGCCTGGGCAGTTGCGACATGAAAGGGTTTTTTCCGTTGGCCATGATCGCTGCCTCCCGATTCAGGGCCAGCCAGCTCAACGCACCTCTGACCATCGTCGCCACCTCTGATGAAGAGAGTTCGATGGCGGGTGCCCGTTATCTGGCCGCTCGCGGTGAACCGAAGGCGCGCTGCGCGATCATCGGTGAGCCGACCGGGCTTATGCCGGTGTACGCCCACAAAGGCATCATGATGCTGTCCATCGGCCTGCAGGGCGCCTCCGGACATTCTTCAGACCCGGGGCTGGGCAACAACGCGCTTGATGCCATGCATGGCGTGATGGGCGAACTCCTGCTGTTCCGCCAGGAACTCGCGGTCCGCTACCGCAATCCGGCATTCCAGATCGACGTGCCAACCCTGAACCTTGGCTGTCTGCGCGCCGGCGACAACCCGAACCGGATCTGCGGCCACGCTGAACTGCAGATCGATCTGCGACTGTTGCCTGGAATGCATATCGACGACATTTTCGAAGAACTCAGCAGCCGGGTTCAGCGCGTGTCCCGGAGATTTGGGACCGTCTGCTGCATCACGCCCTTTTATCCCCCTCTCCCTGCTTTTGCGACTGATCCGGAAGGTGACCTCGTGCGGACATTGGCGCGGCTGAGCGGAAAGGCACCGCAGACCGTGGCATTTGGCACAGAGGGGCCATTCTTCCAGAGTCTGGGTATGGAAACAGTGATCTTTGGTGCTGGCAGCATCGACCAGGCCCATCAGCCTGAAGAGTTTCTCAGCCGTTCGCACGTGGAACCAGGTGTCAACATCCTGAGCGGCGTCATCGAACGCTACTGTCTGAACGGTTAAACTGCCGCCCCGCTCGAACACGCATCGGAAAAATCGCAGGTGGATACACACGTCTACGCCCGCTGGTTCAGGGATTCCACCCCGTATATCAGCCAACATCGTCGCAAGACCTTTGTCGTGCTGCTTGGCGCGGACGCCATTGCCCAGGCAAACCTCACCAACATCGTGCATGACCTTGCGCTGCTGCAGACCCTGGGCGTGCGCCTCGTGGTTGTGCACGGCTGCCGCGAACAACTGGATGCAGAGCTGGCCGGGTCAACCTTTGTGTCCGGCAGGCGGGTGACCGACGATGCCAGCATGGCGCACATCACGGCGGTGAACGGGCAGATCCGCTGTCAGCTGGAGGCGCTGTTTTCCATGGGCCTGCCGGCAACCCCCATGCACAACACCGATATCACCGTCGTCTCCGGCAACTTCGTGACGGCACGACCTCTGGGCGTCATCGACGGCGTGGACCATCTGTTCACGGGCAAGGTTCGCAAGGTGCGCACCGGCCAGCTGGCTGCAGTGCTCGAACACGGCGCCGTGGCGTTGCTTTCACCCTTGGGGTATTCGCCGTCCGGTCAGGTTTTCAATCTGGCTGCGGCCGAGCTGGCTGCGGAGGTCGCCATCGCCCTGCATGCCGACAAGCTCATCACGTTTGACGTCTTGTCACACCTGGTTGATCCGGCCGGCAAGCGGCGCAGTGGCGTGGACCCGGGGGCAGTGGACGCGCTGGTGGACGACCCGGCGCTCAATGCAAATACAGCCGCACACCTGCGGGCGCTCGGTCGGGCCGTTCGCAGTGGTGTAGGCCGCGGTCATCTGATCAGCTATCTGGACGACGGCGCTCTCCTCGCAGAGTTGTTCACCGCTCCCGGCGTCGGTACGCAGGTCAGCGAAGAACTGCGTGGCATGGTGCGTCGCGCGCGGTCTTCGGATGTCGCCGCGATCGTGGAAGTGATCCGCCCCATGGAAGAAACTGGCGCACTGGTCCGACGTCCACGGGATCGCCTCGAGGCAGAGATCGATCACTTTTTTGTGGCTGAAGTGGATGGCATCGTGGTGGGTACCTGCGCCCTTTACCCCCATGGCACTGCCGCTGAACTGGCTTGTGTCGCCGTGAAGGAGTCATTCCAGAATCAGGCGGGGTTGCGTGTTGGCACACACCTCGTCGAAGCTGCGGAGAATGCTGCACAGGCACTGGGTCTCCAGCGAGTGTTTGTGCTGACCACCCAGGCAACACACTGGTTCGAACGCCTGGGCTACCTGTCCGCCGGGGTAGACGCCCTGCCTGTCGAAAAACAGAAGTTCTACAACCTGCAGCGCAAATCGAAAGTGCTGATCAAGACATTGGAAAACGCATGACCACGCCCATCAATCGTCCGTACTCATCCCGCATCGTCGACGGCGTCGAACAGGCACCAAGCCGTGCGATGCTGTATCCGGTTGGCTTCACGGAAGCCGACTTTGCCAAGCCGCAGATCGGCATCGCGTCCACCTGGAGCATGGTTACGCCCTGCAACATGCACATCAACACACTGGCCGAAGCGGCGATCATGGGCGCCGATGAAGCTGGTGCGAAGGCAGTGCTGTTCAACACGATCACCGTGGCGGATGGCATTTCGATGGGCACACCCGGCATGCGTTACTCCCTCGTGTCACGGGAAGTCATCGCCGATTCCATCGAGACCGTCGTGGGTGCGCAGGGTTTTGATGGTTTTGTGGCCATCGGTGGCTGTGACAAGAACATGCCTGCGTGCGCCATGGCGATGGCCCGATTGAATCGGCCTTCGGTGTTTGTTTACGGCGGCACCATTCAGCCTGGCAAGGAACGACGCGACGTCATCAGCGTTTTTGAAGCGGTTGGCGCCTTTTCAGCGGGCCGCATCGATGCAAGACAACTGAAGGAGGTCGAAGAGACGGCGATCCCGGGTCCAGGCTCATGCGGCGGCATGTATACCGCCAATACCATGGCCTCGGCGATCGAGGCGTTGGGCCTTTCGTTGCCCAACAGTTCGGCCCAGGAAGCAATTTCCGAAGCCAAGCGTCGTGACAGTTACAACGCCGGTGCGGCCGTCGCCAACCTGATCGCGAAGAACATTCGACCGAGTGACATCCTGTCGATGGAGGCGTTCGAGAATGCGATCACCGTGGTCGTTGCACTCGAAGGTTCAACCAATGCCGTACTGCACCTGCTGGCCATCGCCGATGCAGCCGGGATTCCACTGCGTCTGGACGACTTCACTCGTGTCGGGAAACGCGTTCCCGTGCTTGCGGACATGCGTCCAGCCGGCAAATATGCGATGAGTGAACTGGTTGCCATCGGTGGCATTCAGCCGCTGATGAAACGACTGCTCGACGCTGGCTTGTTGCATGGCGACTGCCTGACCGTTACCGGTCGCACCGTCCGCGAAAACCTGGCCGAAGTCGCGGACTACCCGGCAGGACAGGACATCGTTCGACCGTTCAGCAACCCCATCAAGCCGGACAGCCATCTTGTCGTCCTGTATGGCAACCTGGCACCAGCAGGTGCAGTGGCCAAGATTACCGGCCACGAAGGTCTGTCGTTCACAGGCAGCGCCCGGTGTTTCCACGGTGAAGAGGCCGGCATGGCAGCGATCATGGCAGGCAAGGTTCAACCCGGTGACGTGGTCATCATCCGGTATGAAGGACCCCGCGGCGGACCCGGCATGCGTGAAATGTTGAGCCCCACCAGTGCCATCAACGGGCGGGGCCTTTCAAAGGACGTGGCCCTGCTGACCGATGGACGCTTTTCCGGTGGCTCGCACGGGTTTGTTGTCGGTCACGTGACACCCGAGGCATTCGACGGTGGGCCGATTGCACTGGTCGAAGATGGTGACCGTATCACCGTGGATGCCAAAAGTGGCCAGATCACCCTCCATGTCGATGCGGCCACCCTGGCTGCACGCAAAGCCCTGTGGACACGACCCGCACCGTACGCAACCAAGGGCCTGCTGTCGAAGTATGCTCGTCTCGTGAGTTCCGCCAGTCGAGGGGCCATCACTGATGCCTTTGAAGATTAACCCGTCATGAACCTGCATCGACATGTGCAGGTCTAGAATGGGAAGAGAAATGGAAAGACAAATGCGATATGTGACAGTCGGCCGCCTGATCCTGCGGGAAACGAAGGAGCATCTTCGATCATGAATTTCCATGGACTGAAAGTCATTGCGACTGGCCTTGCGTGCCTGTTCTGTTCGGTTGGGTCCTGGGGTGTCGTTGAAAAAAAACCCTGGGAAGTCCAATCCGACTCGTACGAGATCCTGCTTGATCAGCGGCAGATCACCTATGTTGGCAACGTTGTCGCCGAACAGGGCGAGTACCGCATCAAGGCCGATCGCCTGCGTGCCTACTTCAACGAAAAGAACGAACTGATCCGCATGGAGGCCGACGGTACGTCGAGCCTGCAGGCTGAGCTGGAAGCACTCGATCAACCTCAGATCACCCGCCTGCTCGGCGACCGGCTGCTTTACGACATGCGTGATGACCGTGTGACGGCGAAGGGACATACGAAGCTGCTTCGCGGTCCGGACACGATGGATGCCCACGAACTGATCTACAACCTGCTGGAAGAACGCGTCATCGCTCTTCGCAACGATACGGCAAGAGTCAAGGTGATCATGTTCCCTGAGGGTACGAGACCGCCTGTCGATGCCGAATAGGTCCACGCCGACCGGTCGTCCTTCCCAACAGCGGCTCAATTCATCTGTTCTTCAGCGTACAGATGGCTGACCGCGCTTCGCGCATAGTGCGTATGGATCGCCACGCTTGATGTGGCTGACCAGAAAATACTCAAACGCACGAGGCAATCATGAAAAAGAATCACACGCTGATCATCATCCTGACCGGACTGATGTTGAGTTTCGGCGCTGGATGCGCGGTCAAACGCGATCAACAGACGGTCGGCTCCTATATCGACGATACAGCCATCACTGCCAAGGTCAAAGGTCAGTTTGTTGAAAGCAAGCTGGTAGCTGCCAGCAGCATTTCGGTGGAGACACTGAAAGGCACGGTCATGCTCTCAGGCTTTGCCAAGAACAGCGAAGAAAAAACCAGAGCGGGCCAGATCGCGCGTGATGTCGCGGGCGTCACCGACGTCAAGAACGAGATCGCGGTTCGTCCTTGAATAAAGCGTCTGGTGGCATTCCGACCGGTGCTGGTCGCCGATTTTCCAGCGCCAGTAGGACCCTGAACTCCCAACAGAAGATCTCGTATTTTTACCTGACAGGAAATTCAACATGAACTGGGATCGAATCGAAGGCAACTGGAAACAGGTTACAGGCAGAGCCAAAGCCCAATGGGGCAAGCTGACCGATGACGACCTTGACGTGGTCGCGGGCAAGCGCGATCAGCTGGCGGGGGTCATCCAGGAACGATATGGTATTGCCAAGGACGAAGCCGAGAGGCAGATGGACAAGTGGCAAAAGGATGCAGACGAGACCTGGTTTACCAAACACTGACAACGTGGTCTGATGCGTCGAACGGGGCCGCAGGGACTCGTTGCGACGCGCAGCCTTTTTTCTGCGGTTCGCTGTTTGCGACCATGCTCGTTGATCAAAACAGAAAACCGGGCCGCGAACCCGGCAGACGGGACCAGCCAACTGTGCTGCACTCTTGAGTTCCGATCACCTGCCTGCGCCAGGTCCCTCCGAAAACAACGCGCTGCCCTATCTGCTGGTCGCCGTGTCGGTGGCGCTGGCGTGGATTCTGCTGCCGTTCTACGGAACCATTCTGTGGGGCGCGATCATTGCCCTGCTCTTTGCACCCGTAAACAGATGGTTGCTGCCGCACGTGGGATTCCGCAGAACACCGGCAGCCGTCTTGACACTGCTCTTTGTGCTCGTGATTGCCATCATCCCGTTTTCCATACTGAGTGCAGCACTGGCACGCGAGGCCATACTGGTCTATCAGCAAATGAAAGACGGGGTGTGGCAACCGACTGTCTATCTCGAACAGCTCTTCGACCAACTGCCCGCCTGGGTCATGAATCTCCTGGATCGATCGGGCTTTGACGATTTTGAAGACCTGAAACTCGAAACCACGGACCTGTTGTCACAGGCCAGCAGGACCATCGCCACGCAGGCGTTCAACATCGGTCAGAACACCTTCGCGTTTGTCCTGCAACTGTTCATCACGATGTACATTGCCTTTTTCCTGATTCGCGATGGCGAAAGCCTCATGGGCGATATTCGACACGCAATACCACTGGCACCAAAACACAAACAAGCGCTCCTCAACAAGTTTGCAACCGTGATCCGGGCGACAGTCAGAGGCAATCTGCTGGTCGCCAGCATTCAGGGTGCCCTGGGTGGAATTGCATTCTGGGCGCTGGGAGTAAACGCTGCCTTGCTGTGGGGACTGTTGATGGCATTCCTGTCTCTGTTGCCCGCCATCGGTGCTGCGCTGGTGTGGTTGCCGGTGGCAGTTTTTTTCCTCATGAGCGGAGAAACCTGGAGAGGGCTTGCGCTGTTCGGTTGGGGAATATTCGCAATCGGGTTGATCGATAATCTTTTGCGACCCATCCTGGTGGGCAAGGACACTCGAATGCCCGATTACGTGGTCATGATCTCGACGATTGGAGGTATGTCAGTCCTGGGCATCAATGGCTTTGTCGTCGGACCGGCCATTGCGGCCATGTTCATTGCCGTGTGGCACATC
Source organism: Pseudomonadales bacterium (assembly GCA_041752315.1). Lineage (GTDB taxonomy): Bacteria > Pseudomonadota > Gammaproteobacteria > Pseudomonadales > Azotimanducaceae > SYFY01. The sequence goes on along the minus strand of JBGSHJ010000011.1, from coordinate 22,121 downwards.
TACGTGGTGACCCATCAGGATCAGGTGGACCTGACCGGAGTGAAATAGCTACCGTTCGGCAAACACGGTGTACAACCGTGACTGCAAGTATCACAACCAGTACTCCCAGAGGCGGGCAAACGACTCCTGCAAACGCAGGTGCCATGCTCGGCGTTGCCACTCTCTTGTCAGGATCTGCCTTGAACCTGCGAGATCGAGATCGAACATGGCCTGGACCTGCGCCCCGAATTCCGGGCCCAGGACCACTGCGTCCAGTTCGTGATTGTGCAAAAAACTGCGCCAGTCCAGGTTGGTTGACCCGATCGTCGCCCACACACCATCCACCAGTGCCGTCTTGGCATGCAGAATCACATCCTGCCGTTCGTAGATCTCCACGCCCGCCCGCAGCAACTGTCTGTAAAAGCTCCGGCCCGCGTGAAACACCAGCCGGGAATCGCTCTTTCCAGGAAGGATCAGCCGAACCGCCACACCTCTTCGAACGGCCGCCTTGAGGGCCTCCAACAATTGCGGATCGGGAACAAAATAGGCATTCGTCAGGTGCACGGTCGCCTCTGCACTGTTGATGGCAGACAGAAGAGTGGCATACATCGCGCTTGCGGTTGCTTCCGGAGAACTGCTGATCGTACGTACCACCTGCCTGCCTGCAAGTTCGCTCCCCGGAAAATAGCTGCTCTCAAGCAGAGGTTCCCCTTGCTGTTCGCGCCAGGTTTCCAGGAATGCCTTTTGCAGTTCTTCGACCACCGGCCCCTGCAATTCAAGATGTGTGTCCCGCCAGACTTCCGCACCAGGCGACGATGAACGTGTGTCGCGCCGGCCCGAGCCACCCGAGTGAACACTGCTGATGTTGATTCCACCCAGGAATGCGATCCGACCATCGACAATCAGGAGCTTTCGATGGTCGCGTTGATTGATGTTCCACTGGGACCGGACAAACACAGGGTTGACCGGATTGAACTCCAGGACACGAATACCGTTCTCCTGCAATCGCTGGAAAAACTCCCGGGGGGTGTTGATTGCGCCCACGCTGTCGTAGATCAGATTGACCTGCACGCCCTGCTGTTGCCGGCGGATCAGTGCGTCCGCAAAGCGGCGGCCAACGACATCGTCATCCAGGATGAAGGTTTCCAGGTTGATGTGGTCCCTGGCAGCATCGATCGCGGCCAACATCGCTGCATAGGTGACTGGCCCGTCCTTCAACAATCGAACACTGTTCCCTGAAGTCAGCGGACTGCCGGCGATCGCCGACTCACGAGCCAGATGACGCTCAAAGGATGCCGTTGGGTAGCCTTGCTCCTTCGCATGAGCCGAAGCACTGCCATTCGAAGTGGGAGGGACGTGAGAGTCCTTGATCCGAACCTTGTTCACGGTAGTCGACACCGGGTTTTCATCCATCCTGGGAAGGCCTGCACAGGAAATCAGCAATGGCAGCAACATCCATCCAGACAATAAGGCCGACCGCCTCAGCGTCGATCGCCGATCCGCCGCATGCTGTAGTCGAGTCAACAACGCTATCCGACCTGCTCTCCCGATCAATCCGCCGACGCGAACTGATCCAGGGTTACTTCAGTTTCGAGATCTTCGTGCCGACGAGGGACAGATCCCCGATCAGCCCTTCTTCCGCAAAAAGGAAGGCGAGTACCGGCTTCTTGTCGACCATGCTGTTGTACTCTTCGTGTCCGCCAGTCTTGACGATCATGACCTCTGCATCCGCACCGATTGACCAACCTTCGCTCGCAACAAATCGATCGAGAGACTCCCTGGTCATGAACAGGATGACTTCGCTGTGTTTGGCGACTCCAAGCGTCAAGCCGACTGAACCGGATGTGATGGAGTAGTAATCGACAGTCTTGCCATCAACCTGCAGCGCACCTTCACCGTATTCGCCTGCGACCCCGGCGCCAGCTTTGGTAATTTCAGGAAAGACCAGAACTCCCGCGGCCTCGGCCGCGAATTTGCTGTTGGAGGCATGCATGGCATCAAAGTTCGCTAACGCGCTTGTCACCCTTTGATCGAGTTCACCACGTGGTGCTGCCTGAAGAACGACTGCGACGGAGATGCCGAGAATCGCCAGAGAAATCGTGGCCAGCAACTTTGGAATGTTCATTTGTTATCCTTGAAGCCGATGCGGTTATTTCAGGATCCAGCTCACTGCATGCGTCTGGGCTCATTGAACAATGGACCCTTTGTCCTGATTGATCTGTGCGCAATCAAACGGATGGGTCGCCGCTTTCCGTTGCCGCTTCTCTTCTGCGACCTGCACTCGCTTTTCGAATGTCTCCCCACAAACTGGCGAGTGCTTGTACTGTCAACGCGCTACGACCAATAGTGGCCGGAATGCTTGCATGACTGTTCCCAGCGCGCAGTCCACGTTCGATGAAAATGCCAAACAGGAATGCGAACAGGAAAGCCGATTTACTGGTCAGGAGGAGGCGCGTATCTTCCTTGACGGCAACCGCAACGCTGGAAGCCCGATGACATTTTCGCAGCAACCTGTGTGCAGACTCCTTCACGGCCTGCTCCAGGCTTTTGCTGCTGGTATAAACCACCTGGTTGTTCACGGCAGAGCCCTGCCACGCAACTGACTCAGTGCGCTGGTCAACGTGGCCCGGGTCACGGGGTAACGCACGCTCACCATACGACGTCGGATGAGGCCCCTTATGATGGGCAACATCAGCAGATTGAGCGAAACCAGAGTTGCGACCGCCACGATCGGCGGTAGTCCAAACTGCATCAAGAGCAGGGTCAGCACCACCATGCTGCCAACCCACGCAGTGGCCAGCAATACGCAGATCCCCAGTAAAGCAATCATCACAACCAGTAGACTACGGATTGCGAGACGTGTTTCCAGGCTGATCAGGTTGAGAATTTCACCAACCGCCATTCGAATGGCGTCGGTGAGCACCTTTGCTTCTGTAGCAAACCCCGCGGAGTGACCATTGGTCGCCTCAGCGGGTTTTCCTTCAGGCATCACCGGTTCTGTCGATATCGCCATCGCGACAAACGCTCCGGTTGATGCGGGGGGTCACTTTGCTCGAGACAGATATCGACTGGCGGTGAACCCGACGGCGACGGCTACACCCAAAACCATCAGCGGATGTTCACGAACATATTTGCTGGCCGTTTCGGTCATCCTTGCCTGAGCGTTTTTCAGTTCCTCGCTCTTTGCGCGCACAGCATCCGCGGCGTTTGTGGCAATGTCTGACGCCTTGTCGATGGCAATGTGGGAGTTGGCGGCCAGATGATCCACGGCAGGATGGGCAGCATCGGTTGCATTCCGGACGGCGCCGTGAGCACCGACGGCAGTACGCTCTATTCCACTCTTGACATTCTCCAGCGTAGACCCGGATGCAGGTATCAACGATTCAATATTGGTCATGATCAGTTCCTTGATTGTTTGTTGCTTGCAAGACGCCTGAATTCGCCGAACACGTTTCAGGGTCTGCCTGTACCACGCATCTTATGCAGCATCGTCCGCCCTGTTCGGTGCGCCTTCGAACATTGACCCTTTTTTCTCCAGTAACCGAAGTGCACTCGCTCGAGAGCCCCTGGTATTGAACAATGGGATAGAAGGAAGGCCAACGTTGATCAACCGCTCGCGAAGCGGAAATCGCGGAAGCGCGCGGTGCGCCTGGCTGACGTCTTCACGCCGCCTCAAACTGCGGATCCGCATCAACGCTGCGAATCCAACAGTCAACAGCGAAAGCTCCAGCATACTCTGCACGTCCATTTGCAAAGTGTCCTGTGCTCAGATCGATCTACCCCGAATGAATCGGAACAGCAGAACAACCAGCGCAACAACAAGCAGGATATGAATCAACCCACCTACAGTGTACGAAGACACCATTCCAAGGGCCCAGAGTACCAGGAGAATGATCGCAACGGTTTCCAACATTTTGTCTACTCCGCAGTGGTGAATACGTTCTTTGCTTGAAACAAGATAGGCGTGGCAAGCACGCGCATTCTGTGCGACATCGAACACAAGGGATAAACAACTGCGATCATGCGGCTCATGGTGCGGCCTGCTTATTGATGTGCCGGTGTCAAGACTATCCCTGAAGGTGGCCACCTCCAGCCAGGCAACTTCTGGAGTCAACTCGCAAACTGCAGAAACGATTCGGAAAGCGATGAAGAGTCAGACATTCCGAAACGCACTCGAACTGACCAGACAGACCACTTCAATGCCATGCGGACGACAATCGGTCCTTGCGCAGGGTCCATGTTCAGGGTCCAGGCTGCAGGTCAGTCAATGCGGGACACCGCACAGAGAAGGACCCGATTAGTGACTACCGTCCACTTCGATCACTACGTGTACCTAACAACAACGTTCGGAGAATTTGAATGCGAAAATCAACAAATATACTGGGACTCACGCTTGCGATGGCTTGCTCAGCCGTCTGGGCAACAGACCCACACGACGGCCGGCAGACGTCTGCAGTGTCCGCGCAGGAAAGCACCATGCAGGAAAAAACCATGGAGGATGCGGACAACACTGGCATCAACGATCGCGATGACAACGATGCGGCTGTAACCGCGCAGACACAGTCAAACGACAAAGGAGACGTTGAGCTGCTCTCGACGATCCGCCAGGAAATCGTTGATGAAGATACGCTGTCTACGTCCGCACACAACATCAAGATTGTCACCAACAATGGTGCAGTGACGTTGCGTGGACCAGTCAACAGCGCAACGGAAAAAAGCAAGGTCGAAGAACTTGTACAGCAAATCACTGGTGTTCAGAGCGTCGACAATCAGCTCGACGTCGCATCCAGCAACTAATAAGGAAATCACCATGAAACATGCAGTTTACTGCCTCGCCAACGACCGCAATCACGCAGAGTCCATTGTTGGCTCACTGAGAACCGCGGGATTTTCCAGCAACGAAGTTTCGGTTCTTTTTCCTGACAAATCGGGGACCCGTGATTTTGCACACGAACAAAACACCAAGGTACCCGAAGGCGCAGCGAGCGGCGGTCTTGCCGGCATGGGCCTGGGGGCAGGACTGGGATGGCTGGCGGGCATTGGCGCCCTGGCTATTCCGGGCGTCGGGCCCTTCATCGCAGCAGGCCCCATCATGGCTGCTCTGGGCGGCGCTGCTTTGGGCGGCGCGACCGGTGGCGTCATTGGCGCTCTCGTGGGAATGGGTATTCCGGAGTATGAAGCCAAGCAGTACGACGGGAAGATCAAAGGCGGCGGTGCGCTCATATCCGTACATACGGACAATGGTGACCAGGTCAAGGTAGTCAAGTCGATCTACGAGCGGGCGGGTGCACAGGACATCAACTCAACCTCTGAAGCCAGCGCTGCCTGAGCAACGTTGGTCAGAACGCTGGCCGCACACCACGTGCGCGCCAGCTTGACCGGACATCCCAGTCACTTACACCCTCCCACCAGATGAAGCGTTGATTGAACAGCGCTTCTTCGCTGGTTCATTCGTCCGTTACAGAAAGACAATCTCAGTCAAAGCTGGGTACTCTCACCTTGTCCAGGTGCACTGCACGTCTCTCTGACCCGACCGACCGTGTACGGTGCCCATCATCAAGCCAGTCGCACCTTCAGCTCCGGACGCAGTTCCGGACGCAGCGCCGGGCGCAGTTCGATACTGAACCATTCATGACGTAGTGCTGTGCTCTCCTGACGAATTGGAGGCGATCGCATCGCAAGACGTCCTGGGGTGCCAAAACCTGCGGTGGAATTCAAGGGCAGGGCTTCCGTTCGGAAATGGGAATGGAGCTTCCCAAGTCCGAATACCGGCAGGATTTCAAGGAGTAGTGCGGTTCGTGCTTGAGGATTCCGAGTTGCTCGAGTCTGTATCCGAAAGAGGCTCGGCCGGGGTTACCGTACGCGGGCTTGCATTGCCTGCGCCAAATTCTTCCTGGTCCAGTTGGCCATCACCATTTCGATCGACGTCGCTGTAGTCGGACATCCCGCCGTGTTCGCCCTCCAACCTCGACAGAAATCCGTCGTGGTTCGAATCGAGTGCGTCAAATGAGTGCGCGTCACGTGGCATCGCCGTGGACGAGCCCGAGTCAGGCTTGCTTATCCCTGGTTTGGTCACCCCCGTAGTATCCATATCATTTGAGGAACTCATGGATCCCGTTGGGTCCAAATCCTGTGGGGAGCTCGTGGGTCCCGTGGATTCTGGCGCGGTGTGTGGCTGGGGCATCGTGGAGGGCGGAGTCGTCGAAGGTGCCGGCTCGGCGTGGACGATGGTGGCCATCAGAAACAACGCGGCTGCTGGCGCCATGGACAAAATGCGAATCGACTTTTTTTGAAAGTTCATTTGGGCTTCCTTGGGACTATTCAGAGAGGGTGCAAAACGCACGTTACGCTCGCTCTCTGCAGTCAACCGTTCGGTGACGAACACATCCTTGAGCCCTGATTCCGAAGCATGGGTGTGTAGAACGAAGAAGAGGCAGCCTCATGAAAATTTGTTGCCATGATCGAATCACGGCCTGCCGACGAGATCATAGTGCACTCTTACGTCGCGATCTTTCACGGACCGCTCAACATGAATGAACTCGATTTCGAGTCTTCGATGTGGTCCCAATTGTGGCGAATCCACAACATTGATGTCCTGGCGGGCAATCTTTCCGCCGACGATGTCAGCAGCGATACCGATAGCCCACTCTTCAGTCTCAGTATCGCGGGGCATCCCTTCTTCCTGATCGGACTTCACCCGCAGGCCTCGCGATACGCGAGGCGGTTCAGCCACCCGACCATGGTGTTCAATTCCCACCGTCAGTTCGAGAGGCTCAAGGAGGATGGACGATTTGAAAAGATGCAGGCAGGCACCCGTTCACGCGATATCGAGTTGCAAGGGTCAATCAATCCCAATCTGGCGGACTATGGCGAGGCGAGCGAGGCCATGCAGTACAGCGGCCGAGAAGTAGAGGTGGACTGGCACTGCCCCTTTGATTTTCAGGACAAGCCTTGAGCGCCAAAGTGGACACAGTGAGAATCCCACCTTGCTCTGCGCACAGCGTCGAACTCGACACTGGTGATGAACTGACGGTTATTGATCCCGAAGGCCAGCAAGTGAGCGACCGGGCTGCGAAGGCAATCTGGTGACGGTACTGGCCCCACATAACTTCGGTGTTGACCGAATTCCCATCGCAATCAACGTTTTCATGCATGTGACCGTAGACGGTGCAACGGGAGAGTTTCGCGTGCGTCCCCCACTCAGTAAAGCCAGGGACGTTGTTCGACTGCGGGTGGAGATGCCACTCGTCGTGGCGATGACCGCATGTTCCGCTGGGCAGTCGAACAATTTCCCGCTACAAGCCCATAGACTGCCGGGTTGTGTGCTCCAGAGGCCAGTAGTGGGAGATCATGCCGGAAGTGGTGACTATCCACTGATACGAGGCCTGCCAAGAGTCGAACAGCTGGATCGCATGGATGGACGCGGTTGAACCGATTTCCCGATGGCAGCCGAAAGTGCCGTCCTGTTCATTTGTTTCAGAGATAAAAGGTGCACCAGGTGTTCAGCAACGCCGATTCAGCTGCTTTCAGGGATTCGCTCATCTGCGCGAAATGACGATGAACCGGCGATGCTCCCTGGTTACTTTTTCTTTTTCAGGCTGTTTTTGGCGTCACCATATTCTTCCTTGACCTTTCCACCGATATTCTGAACCTTACCCTCGATCTCCAGACTTTTATTGCCAGTGGTCTTGCCGGCAATCTCCTTCACTTTTCCCTTGGCCTGGTCGATTCGACCCTTGATCTGTTCCTTGTTCATTGCGACATCCTCTACAGGTTAGCTGGTCTTCCAAATGAGCAAGCGGAGCGAACTCGGATGCTCACATCAGGATCTTAGACAGGGTGACGGGTAGCTTCTGTTCGCTACCACGCCTTGGAAGCGTGTTTTTTCTATTGTTCCAACGATCATCAAGAGGGGTGTTCCTGGCGAAAGACTGCACAATGGTGTCTGTCCAGGAAACGCTTGATCCCAATCCTGTTCGACGACGATCTTCAGGAGGTACCTCCACACCAATTCCCTGGATCAGCAGCCGCAACTTGATAAGCGGGGCGAGCTGGAGTCTGCTGGTCGACTGGCTACCTTCGTTCCTTCATCAGCGCCTCCTTCCGGTCCGCAATCGCGGCTCCGAGTTCAAGCATGTCGAGATCGGCTGAATTGGCTTTTGCACTTGCCTTTTCATACTTCGAGAACAGCCCGCTTACCAGCGTATGATCGGCCTGCGACATCGTTGTCGCGTCCCTGGCCTTCGCGGGTTTACCGGGTGTCTTTTTTTCAGCTGCTTTCATTGTATTTTCCTTCATGATTCATCGGGCATTCTGTGTTGATTGTTGAGGACGAAGCTCGAAACCGTCCGTCGGACGGCCTGACGAGTTTCATGTTTTCGGATGCGTCAATCACGTAAAAAGGGCACCGAGGATTGTCCTCGCAGATCCCCGCTTCGCTACGTAAAAATCGCGATCAGTATGATGATGGGAATCGGTATGCCCAGAAAAAACAGGAGTATCGAACGCATGACGTTTCTCCAGAAATTGGATGTTCGTTAGTAGGTCGCGCCTCAATTGTCCCGCTGACGGCCACCATAAGTGGCTGCCAGGCTCGCAACAAAAGCGCCGATCAGGAGCGAGATGAACAGCCACAAGGCGACATGGCTCGCTGCCTTGCGGGCCGTCTCTGCAGCGGCTTTGGCGGCCGCTTCTGCATCTGCACGGTTTGCTTGCAACGCCGCAAAGGTTTCTGCGACCCGCTGTTCCGCGATCTGCCGGGCCATTCCGGTTCGTTGAGCGACCAACTGTCCAAGGTAGCGAGCATCCTCGATCGGGAGGGCTTCAGCGCTCATGTTGGCAGTCAGGATGCGCATTGCTTCTTCAATCGACGTCTGGGACGTTAAACGCGGTCCATCGACGGGGGCGGTCGCGCTGGTCCTGTCCGAGCGGAAGAGCATGTCAGTGAAATAGGCCAGAGCGACTGGAGTTCCCGGGATCTCTGTTCCTGCGGCGACACCTGTTGAGCTGGGTTCACTGGAGGTCGCAGCAGCGGCCGCGGCCCCACCCCCGAGAATTGCGCCGATGGTTGCGCTCAACAGAACAGCACTGGCCAGCGTCGCGACTGCCCAGCTCAGCAGGCCATGAGCCGTATCCCGAAAATGAACTTCGTCGCCTTGCACCATGAGCCACTTCGTTCTCAATCTGCCCGCGACGTAGCCTCCCAATCCAGAGGCAGCAATCTGGGTGAAGGTAACCCACAGAATGATCGCAGTGCCGAGACTTGTAGCGCTGCTCTCAACCGTTGCCCATGGCGAAACCACTGAAAGTCCCAAGCCGCTGCCCAGCAAGAGGAGAATCAGGGAAAGCGCCGCCGCAACGGTGGCCCCTGCGAAGATCGCCCCCCAGGACACAGCGCTCATATTCATGGCCAGAGATGCCGAGGACGGTGCATCCTCGGGTACGTTCCTGCGGCCCCGCGATTCCACGCCTGTCAGAGAGCTGGATAGGATTACCATCTTCTTGTCCTTCGTTCTGCCAATGATTCGTTGCACAATCAATGTGCAAGTCGATGCAACAATCTTCTGTGCGTTGCCATACGTCGCACGATCAGCCAGCCGATAGATGGGTCAATAGCGCGGCTTCAGGAAAACAAGCCAACGCATGACGTATCACACGAATTCACCCCAGCTCAGCACCCATGGTTGACTCCAGGAGAATCACCCATCTAGGAGCGCCTGCGCACAGAGACTGCCGCTTGAGGTGGCCAACAATGCTGATGATCACGCAACCGCCGAGAGAAGATTCGGCGAAACAGCACCAGCAACCAGGGAGTCATTTCATGACCATTCGAACCAGATCGGCCGCGGTGGCACTTGTGTCACTGTTCGCATTTTTCTCCGCGCCAGCACAATCACAAGCACAGAGCCCTCATGCAGCTCACTTCCACGCCACACTTTCGGGGGCTGCGGAAGTTCCGGCCGTCGACACGACCGGCAAGGGAACCATGCGAGCGACCTTGAACAACGAACGCACCATGCTCAAATGGAAGGCTGAATTCAGTGCGCTCAGTGGACCTGTCACAGCTGCGCACTTCCACGGACCCGCCACCGAAGGTGTGAACGCAGGTGTCGTGATTCCTCTGTCCGGTTCCATGGACAGCCCGATGTCAGGTGAGGTGAAGTTGACGCCTGAGCAGGCTGCGGACCTGCAAGCTGGGAAGTGGTACCTCAACCTCCATACCGCGGCACATCCAAACGGTGAAATTCGCGGTCAGGTCATGGCCAAGCACTGACGCACAGTACGAGCCGTCCAGGCAACGCGTCCGGGTCGGCTCGTGCTGCGCTCTCATTCCATTGAAAACGTACGGGACTACGATGACAAACGAAACTGATGACAAATCGCTGCAGGGGGAAGGTGACTACCAGGCTGCAAAACGCTACCGGAAGTCGGCTCGCAACTTCGTCAAATCGGGCCACGTGGAAGGTGCGGCAAAGGCTGCAGCTCCCGACTCCGCTGAAGAGGCTGAAAAGATGAAAAAGGCAGAAAAGGCTGGCGCCTCGCACTCGAAGGGCGAAGGTTCACTGGTCAGCAGCAAGAACAAGACCAACGAGTAGATCTTCGTTGGGCCTGGTGTTCAGGCCTCACCCGACGGTTCAGCGTGAATCTCGCTGCGAGCATCTTCACTCAGTGACTCTGCAAGCGTGGCGAGAACAAGGTCCGGATTCACAGGCTCTTTCAGTTCAGCCGCCCCTGAATCGTGGCGATTGCGGACATTGGGAAGGTCGCGTCGCAACTCCTCGATCAGCTCAATGAGTTTCGCCACTTTCTGTTCAGTCATCAGCGTCACTCTCAGGTCGAGGTGTTCCCGTTTCTCGGCCAACCTGCTCAAGCGCTCCTGCCTGATCAGCAGGACCGTGGCCGTCAGTAGTGCGCCGAGGCTGATGATTCCGTGCAGCAGGTGATAAGGGAACGGATCCAACGCAGGTCGGCCCAGGTTTGTCAGCAGGGAATTTGTACCAATCCACAAGGCGACAGAAATCAGCGTCATCGCGAGGAAGCCCGGTTGCCCGGTCACCTGACTGATTCGCTCGATCACGCGCTGGGAGACACTGATCTTTCGGGATTCACGCGAATAAAAATCGAGCACCGCTTCAATATTCTCTTCGGTTTTTCGACCTTCCGGCGGACTGACAGGTTCCGTCGATCCATACGGAGGTCGCGGTGAAGAGGCAGGTTCAGTGACCACGAGTGGCTCTGGTCTTTGGTGATTGATTCAAGATGGGCAGGGCATCATACGCATTGTTCTGGCTACTCTACCTGCCAGGTTCCATCTGCCTGCAGGCACGCCGTACCGTAGACGTCCTGGTTTTTTTTGCCCCCCACCGTCGCGTCCAGCTTGAATTCCCGACACGGTCCGGTGGTTCCCTGGTTCTCGCCCGATCGTTCGAAGGTTCGTGTCGGAGTCAGATTGTAGCGGGCGCCCGTATCGGGGTTTACCCAGCTCGTGGATTCACCAGTGCGTGAATCGTTCAGGGCCGCAGCCGTTTTCAATCGGTCCCCGTCATCCATGCTCTCACCGATGTGGCGTCCGATCATCGCTCCGGCGACAGCGCCAACGATGACTGCGACGGTCTTGCCGCTGCCTCCACCGACCTGCGAACCAAGTACTCCACCCAGTACACCACCGAGCACCTGTCCTTTCTGCTCCTGGCTCGTTGATGTACACGCGGACATCGACAGGCTGCAAACCAACAGGGCTGCTGACATGGTCAAGCCTGCACAAATGCTGGTCGACCGCTTTTTACTGGTTCCTGATGTCATTACCTTTCTCCTGGTCGGGTTTCAATCTGCATCACATCCGATGTTGGACACGGCGGAAAGCGGTTGGTCGTGTGGATTCAACGACGTGCGACCGGAAGCGGCTGACGGTACAGCTCATCCGACAGCAGTCGCGCGCACTCCCTCTTGACCACTCCGTAACATTCGCAACATCTGGCTTCGAGCCCTTCACGATCGAGCACAGAAATGTGCCCGCGGCGATAGCTGATGAGCCCGTCACGCTGCAGGTTTCCTGCAGCGACCGTGATGCCTTCGCGGCGAACCCCCAGCAGACTGGCCAGCAATTCCTGTGTCATTACCAGTTCCCCGTCCGGAATTCGGTCGAGGGTATGCAGCAGCGAACGACAGAGCTGCTGTTCAACGGAGTGATGTCGATTGCACACGGCTGTTTGCGCCATCTGGGTCAGCAATGACTGTGTGTACCGAAGCAGCAACTTCTGCAACAAGCCGCCAGAATTGAACGCGGCTTTCACCAGACGCCTCTCCAGTCGATAGGCGTGCCCTGAGGTTTGCACGACTGCCGAACTCGACGTGGTATCGCCACCCATGAAGAGCGAGATGCCAACGACACCTTCCGCACCTACGCTGGCTGTTTCAGCTGAAGCTCCTGATTCCAGGATGTAGTGCAACGAGACGATTGAAGTGGTGGGAAAATAGGCGTGTTGCAGTTGCTCGTCGGGGCCATAGAGCATCTTGCCCAGCGGCATCATCACCAGTTCCAGTTGAGCTGAAAGCGGCTCGAACTCGTCCATCGGCAGTGCTGCAAGCAGATGATTCTGATTGGGGTTCGGTGAGCTGAAAGCTGCAGACATCGTGGCAGCAGGTATGCCTGGCCTATCGTTTTCTGGGTGTGAGTTCAAATCCGATCCCCCGGTAACCTGTGAATCGAGACTGGCTATCGAACATGGGCTCACCGCTAACCTGGAACTTCTGCTGCGTTCCGTCACCATTGACCCTGCTGAAGACAAAGTCGAGAAACGGCTTGCGCGCCGCGATATTCTCCTGAAGCACCTTGCGTTCTTCCGGGTTCCAACCATCGGCTTCAATGAGCTGGCTGTTGTCGTGCTGGTTTTCCAATGCACCAACCCGAATACCGAGCATCTCAAGCACCGGACCTGATACACGTGTGAACTCGCCGTGTTCATCCTGCTCCCAGTACCAATCGGATGCGAGTTCGGTAAGGCTGCGATAGCGGGCCTCACTCCCGCGCAACTCGGCTGTCCGTTTTTGTACCTCCTCCTCCAGAACTTTTGAGTAGTCCGCAAGTTTCCGGTGCAGGATCCGCACCTCGAGCATGTTTCGAATGCGCGTACGTGCCTCAACCAGGTCAAAGGGTTTGCTGATGAAGTCCTTGGCGCCCGCCTGCAGCGCCTTGAGCTTGTGTCCGGGCTGGGCGGTAAAAACGATGACCGGGAGATAGTTGTCATCGAGATTGGCCTTCAGGCCTTCCATCACCTGGAACCCATCCATACCCGGCATCTGCAGATCAAGCAGGATAAGGTCGTAGCGATTCTCCCGATGCAACGCGCACACCATCGAAGAATCCTTGGTCGAACTCACGCAGGTATAACCCGCGTCGGCCAGCAACTGCTCGAGCAGGCTGATATTCGTCTCCTGATCGTCAACGATCAGGATGCTGGCTTTTTGAATTTCAGCTTCGTTCACCATGCGGCTGCATCCCGTAAGTCAATTGTTTTTGCCTTGCTATCTGCCGACAACTTCGCAAAGGTTTCGTCGAGGGTTGTCAGGAATTCGAGCACCTTGATCGGTTTGGTGAGATAACGGTGGAACCCCGCTTCCAGACCCTTTCGGATATCTGACGGCATCGCGTTGGCGCTTAGGGCAATCACCGGAATGTGTGCGGTCGCGCGATCACACGACAGAATGCGCAGCGCCTGCAGACCGTTGATGCCCGGCAGATTGATGTCCATGAGGATAACATCCGGCAACAGCGCACGGGCCATCTCGACTCCGATGTCACCCGTACCAGCCGTAATCAGACGGATGCCAGGGCGGCGTGCAACAAGATCCTGTACCAGCATCAGGTTGGCTGGATTGTCCTCAACGTAGAGCAAGGTCTGAGTAACGGCTCCAGGCTCAGGCTCCTGGCCCTTCGCAGCGTTTGCGGGTGCTTCATCAGCATCCAGCTCGCGGGCTGGCCCCGCGGACAGCGCCAGTTCGATCCAGAAGACACTGCCGCTGCCTACAGTACTCTCTGCCCCGATGGATCCATCCATCAATTCAACGAGGCGCTTGGACACGACCAGTCCGATACCCGTCCCTTCTTCCCCTTTCCCTTCCTGCCCAAGCCGATTGAAGGGCTGGAAGAGTTGTGCAAGCTTTGCCTCCGTGAGCCCCTCTCCTGTGTCCCTGACCCGGATGCGCAGACATCCGTGCGCAGCCGGCAGACAATCCACAATAACGGAGCCATCGGGCCTGTTGTACTTGATCGCGTTCGAAAGCAGGTTGATGAGCACCTGCTTCAATCGGACCCGGTCGGCGTGAACGAAGTAAGGGTGTGGGCCAACGTTGAAGAGGACGCGGACGTTTCGTTGAGCCGCCTGCGGGTGGGTCATGTCCTCGCAGACTTGCAGGACGTCCGAAAGCAGGATGGATTCCATTGACAGCTGAAGGTTCCCCGATTCAACAAGCGCCAGATCCAGCACTTCATTGATCAGCTCCAGCAAATACCAGCCAGCCTTGAGAATCTGATCAACGCTGCGCTTCTGGACCGGTGTTGGCGGAGGGATGCCGATATCGATGAGCTGGGCAAAACCAAGTATCGCACTCAGAGGAGTGCGCAGTTCATGGCTCATGCTGGAGAGAAAATCGGATTTGGCGAGATTGGCCGCATCCGCCACCGTTCTGGCAAGCTGAAGTTCGTGATTGCTGTCGAGCAGGACCTGATCGAGGTTCTTTCGTACGGTGATGTCGCGAAGCACACCGGTAAAGGACCGCTTGCCACCAACCCACATCTCGGTGACGGCCATCTCCAGGGGAAACTCACTGCCATCCTTTCGATGTCCGGTGACTTCCCATCCCAGCTCATTGGAGTGTGACTCATCGCCAGCGTTGTAGTAGTCCAGTGCTACCTTGCCAACGAGCTGATCCAGTTCGGGAACCAGCAAGCGGAAATTCTGACCGTTCAATTCGTGGCTGCCATACCCGAACATTCGTTCAGCCGCCGGATTGACGGACTCGATCTGATCATCGTTCGCATCCAGCGTAACGATGCCGTCGTCCACCGTATTGAGAATCGCCCGGATCCTGGCCGTACTGTCGCGAATCGCCTGTTGTGCCAGATACTCACTGCTGACGTCGCGGAATATCAACACCGCACCGACGATCTCGTTGGCGTGGTTCCGAATGGCTGCGCAACTGTCTGCGATATCGTATTCGGCCCCATCGCGGGCGATCAGCACCGTATGATTGGCGAGTCCCTGCACTGTGCCGTGCGCCAGTGCGGCTACGACCGGGGGCACCGCGACCTCGCGGGTTTCTTTCTTGAGAATCTTGAAGACTTCACCGATCGGTCTCCCAAGCGCCTCAGCCTCGGCCCAGCCGGTGAGTTCTGCCGCGACCGGGTTAAGCCTTGTCACGCAGGCGTTCACATCGGTCGTCAGCACCCCGTCACCCATCGAATTCAAAGTGATTTCGAGCTTTGCTTCGCTGCTCCGGAGGTTTCCATTGCTGAACAGAAGTTCTGCGTTCAGTACTTCCTGCTGGTTCAGCAGATCGAGGGTTTCCTTATGCACCAGGAGTTCCACGCGGCCATGGATTCTCCGGGTAATCAGCCAGCTGAAAATCATCAGCACCAGCAATACCAGCGCGGCGACGATGACGACGATGGACCTTTCACCAGTGTTCAATGCGAGCGTTTCATCCCTGGTCGTCAGGCGCCGGGTTTCAGCCAGCAACAGATCAGCCATCGTCGCATGAATCGAGAGCAGGTCGACATCCAGGTTATTCAGCCGTTGGGTAACCTGCACGGCAGCGCTTGGATTGACCTCGCGTCCTCCGATGAGCCACTCCACGTCTGCCCACCGGGCCTGCAGTCCTGTGACCAACTGGTCAACCTGGTGGCGCGCAGTCGCACTCAGGCCGGCGTCCTGCAGTGTTGCCAGGCTCGAATCCATCCTGGTTTTGCTGGCGAAGAATTCAGCAGGAAACGTCTTGTCATTTCCCTGCAGAAAACGGTGCAGCCTGATCTGGTTGACGAGCAGGCCAGCGTGCAGGTCGTGGCCTGCTTCGACGATCATCAGGGACTCACGAAGACCTTGCCTGGCGGTCTCGGTCCGCGCGTACGTCCAAAGGCCAACGCCGATCAACAACAGCACCATCAACACCAGGAGAAGCGCAAAGGCCGCATCAACAGGCTGATAACTTCGATTCGCCGTCTTCAAACGTAATCCCTGGTCTACTGGCTCACGCACTCGAGAGTTCGCTGGAACGACTATCGGCGCATGGGCGGTCAGTCAGTGTCGCATCCCGGGCCTGGACCGTCTGTACGAAAACGAACAGACGGTAACCCGGTGACAAAGCGCTTCACTGTCGATCAGAAGTTGTAGCCCATGCCGAGGGTGTAAGCCCAGGCGCCATCATCGAAGTTGTTGTCTGCATCGCGCGTTTTGCTGAAAAACCACTGGTACTCAGCTCGCCCGAGGATGAATGTCTTCGGCAGGACGTAATATTTCGCGCCTGCTTCTACCCCGCCAAACCCTGAATCACTGATCCCGTCGCCATAGATTCCGCCCAGGCTGGAGCCCGGGAAGGGGTGAAAGGCGGTTAGGAAAACCTCCTGGCTCGCGACAACGACAAGATAGTCCGACAGCGGTCGCGGTTCGGTACGTTACCACTCCAACGAATGCCTCTTCAGATCAACTGCCCGCCTGACCGGGTCACTAGGTTGGCAGGGAACATGTTTCCTCCATCCCTAGCTTCTTGACGAACGCACATGAACGCTACCCACCAGCACAGTCACAAGGGTCAGCACTGCGACAAGCGCCAGCATCGCAAACCGCCAATGTGGCATGGTGTCTGGCTGTTCGTTGGCAAGAATCAGATAGGCCACATAAGCGAGGTAATAGCCGAGAAAGGCAACGCCATTCCAGCGGGAAATCTCACGCCCGATCATGAACACCGGCAGGCAGGCAACAGCCACTGCAAGCATGACCCAGATATCAAAACCGAGCACAGGAGTCGAGATCAGAAGCCCGGGTTCGCTCGCAATCAACCCGGAGGCACCAAGGCATCCCAGGATGTTGAAGGTATTGCTGCCGATCGCATTGCCAACAGCGATGTCACGCTCACCTTTCACCGCCGCAGTGATCGACGTGGCAAGTTCAGGCATGGATGTCCCTGCAGCGACGATGGTCAGCCCGATGACAAGATCACTCACGCCGAGCTGCTGGGCGAACACGACTGCCGACGTCACCAGACTGTCTGAACCGTACACGAGGGCAATCAGACCCACAGTGATCAGCACCAGTTGTACTGGCAGCTTTGAATCCCACGTCCCATAACCCGCTGGCTGATGTTCAGCAGGGAGATCCGTACCTGCCTGCACCAGGTGATGCCGTGATTGCCTGATGAGGAAGCCCGTGTAGATCAGGAGCAACACAAAGAGAAACCCGCCATCAATCTTCCCGATGTATCCATCCAGACTGAGTACGAGCAAAAGGACGGAAACGAAAATCATTACAGGGACTTCCTGGCTGATGATCTGCCTGTTCACAACCAGTGGCGTGATCAACGCACTGGCTCCCAGGATGAACAGTACGTTGAAGATATTGCTGCCGACAACATTGCCAACGGCGAGATCGTTTTGCCCGGCCAGTGACGCACCAATGGAAACGCCCATTTCCGGGGCACTGGTTCCGAAGGCCACGACAGTGAGTCCGATCACCAGTGGCGAAATGCCAAAGGACAGCGCCAGCCCGGATGCTCCCCTGACCAGGAGTGTGGCTCCAATGATCAGGGAGGTGAGACCGCCGATAAACAGGAGTGTGTTCTGCATGCTGCCTCAGGGCGGTCAGTAGTTGTAATGCGCACCGAAGCCGACATAGTCAACCTGGCTTTTGTAGAACTGCCCAGTCGGAGAATTGCCCGTGGCATACTCGAGGAGAAACTGCAGCGTGCGCCCGTACGTCACGACGTTATCCACCTGCAAGCCGGCCCTGAGTGACACATCCGCACTCCATTGGTTCTGTTCATGATGGTGGATATCGAAACCTGCAATGGGCCGCAACGCAAGTGACTCGAAACGCCAGGGACTGCGGAATTCAGCCCCGTATTGCGTGGACCACGTCTTGAGCGCCTTGGGTTCCTTGTGAAAAACACCTCCGCCACCTGCGTAGACCCTTATTCCCTGGGGAAACTCCCAGGAAAAGCGGATATCCGCACCTTCAAAGCTGAGATTCACCCGCTCCAGTTGGGTCTGCAGCAGGAACTCGTCGCCCAGATGAGAGCTCTGATGATAGACGCGGAGGAACATTGAGCCCGGACCTCCGCGACCACTCGCGTAGGCAGAGACGATGAAATCCGAATTGATCAGGTCGGAAGATCGCGCGTCGAGATTGAACTCACTGAACACGCCAGCCTGCAGACCGCTTTCCCATTGCATCCCGGTACGACCAAGATTGCCACGATAAAAAGGCAGTGTTTCGCCAAAGCTCACTGACGCGTTGTGCTGGCCATCGATTTCGCCGCCAATGTAGTTTCGGTAGGCGGATGAAAAGTGCGGCCATCGTGGGTCTGCCAGCAATGGTTTGAAGAGATGTCCAATGGGCAGTGACCCGGTCTCGAAAGTGGTCGCATCAAACGTTCGAGTCATGCGCAGACCATCCCCGGATGCCGAACCTTCGACGAGCGGATCAGGAAGTGTCTCCACCGCTGTTACCTCGATGACACCAGGGATTGTTGCCAGCAGGTCCATGACTGCGATGCGATCCTCCGGAGAAAGTCCGCCAACGGGCACTTTCATCACTCCTCGACGAACCTTTATGCCCGAAAAATCAGCATCGAAATCCCGTTTGAGCAATCCGGCGGCGTACCCCTCAAGATAGGCATCATCCAGAGTGGTCGACTGGGCCAGTCCGGTCGTGAGCAAGGCGACAATCACAACGACTTGACCGTAGAGCCGCAGGCATCGACTCATTGGGCAACACGCTGCCCGCTGGTTTCCATGGAAATAAAACCAATGAATGAATGAATGAACAAGAAGTAAAGGATGCTTGCGGTGACGTGGGTCCGTGCGGTGTGCAGCGTGGATCCTCGCGACAACCTGTTTCCCGTGTCGTCCAGTTTCGACCGCTCAGTTGCGAACCGGGCTGCGTACTCGCGCTGACTCACACACCGTCCACATCCGTCTGCGTCGCGGAATTCTGCCATATCCCCTGCACCAACACGCGATCCACAGTAAAACCGGCGACCAGAGCCAGGCTCAGCGAGGCCAGTGGATGTTCCTGAACACATAGACGCGCAGATTCCACCAGTTTCAGTTGGGCATCCCTGAGAGCATCGTTCTCGACACCGATCAGCTGCACCGCAGAAGTCGCCAACCCCGAAACCCTGTCAACTGCCATGTGCGCGTTGGACACGAGCTGGTCCGCCAGCGGCCTGGAAAAGCCTGCCAGCACTTCGATGGCTTCGTGGACTCCGGCTGCGGCTCGTTCGATTCCCTGTCCGACCGTACCGGTGGTTTGGCTGTGTGCAATCGCTTCCGTTTGGCCGCTTGTCATATCAACGCCTGATCCTTCGTCGGGTCCAGATGGTTGTGGTGGAAAGTCCAAACAGCGCTTCCCGCTGCGCGCCGATTCGGAAGCAACAATTGGTGCAGGCAGAGGAACCAATTGTTCCCGCTGCCTGCCTGATGTCAACTCAGTGGACCAGCCACCTGTGCAGGTGGTGGATTATCAATGATCAGCTCAACACGACGGTTCTGTTGCCGGCCCGATGCGGTGTCGTTGCTGACCAACGGCACGTCTTTGCCCATACCCCGGGTGTCCAGCCGGGAGGCTGCGATTCCCTTGTTCTGCAGATATCTGCTGACCGATTCTGCCCGACGCTGCGAGAGTTGCTGGTTGTACTCTGCACTGCCAACACTATCGGTATGTCCCTCTATCACCACCCGTCGTTCCGGATACCGAGTCAGGAACGTAACCAGACGGTCGAGGGTGCTTGTTCCTCCTGACTTGAGTTCTGCACTGGCAGTCGCAAACAGCAGGTCGCCCAAAGTCAGCACCAGTCCCCTCTCAGTAGCTTCGGCTTTTAATGCATCGATCTGACGCTGCAGCTCAGCGGCTGCCGAAGCCGCCTCCTCCGCTGCCGCACTTGCATTGACTCGGTCCTGTTCAGCCGCATCGCGAATCCGTTGCGCTTCGTCCCGCGCTTTCTCGGCATCACTGCGCGCCTGGTCGGCGTCGACCAGTGCCCTGTCGGCGTCACTGCGCGCCCGATCTGCTTCTCGCGTTCTTGCGGCAAGGCGCGCCTTGCTGCGTGCGTCGCTGAGTGCCGCACGCTCATCTTCGGCAAATCTGGTCTTGGCTTTGGCAATGGCAATTTCTACGGCCTGCTCCGCCATGTAAACCCGATGTGGCCCGAGTTCCGGATCCTGTTTGCTTTCCGGTTGCTCAGCGAGGAGTACCGCAGCCTCCGCGCTCTTGATGGCAATCGGGGCTCGCGTGGAAAGATCGGGGTTGGCTTGCAGGCGGGTGAGCTTCGCCCGTACTTCATCCGCGCCTGCAGGGCTGCGCGGTGTTGTTGCACAACCCACCAGGACCGAGCTGAGGACCAGGGCTGCAGTCAACGTTGGGAATCGGAAGCGACGCAGGATTGTTGTACTCATCGTTGATCTCCAGCGCGTTGCATTTCTTCAGACAGTGCGTCCACACCCTTTGACAGCTCGGAATTGATCGCCACCGCCTTCGCGGTCTCGGTGCGGGCAAGCGCCAGCTCCGCCGCGAGCTTTGACTCTTCCGCCAATCGCTCTGCTGCAATCATCTGGCTGTTCGAAGCGGCAGTGTTGGCGCGTGACAGTTTCTCCCGTGCTTCGGCAAGTTCCGCAGAAGCAAACCGTCCGGCGTTTGCCACTTCTGCATTACCGATCGCCGACTGCGCTGCATCGAGTGCAACCGTGGGCGGCAGAGGGGCCGACGCGCAGGCCGTGAGTAACAAGGCGACACCAGCCAGCAGGCCAAAGCCACCCACTTGGTGCCGTTTGGAAGATAATTCCGGAGCAGTAATCATGAGAAATTTCCCAGTGTTGGTAGAGTCCAGTGGGCACAGCCTGACGGTGTTGCCGACCTTCTGTCTGTGCGCGACCACACTTACGCCAGGAAGCGCAACCTGGCGGCAGGCGGTACCGGCTCGGTGCAACTGTGAGCCAGCGTACAGAGATGTGATGCGTGCTCGCGCATCTTCCATGGGGCAGACCATTTCAATCCCCCGAGGAGTTCATGATGTCCGAGCACGTTTACAAGAGCATCGAGATCACCGGCAGTTCCATCGAGAGCAGCGATCAGGCAGTACGCAATGCCATCGCCAAGGCTGCAAGAACAATCAAGCACATGGACTGGTTCGAAGTCATCGATAGTCGAGGGCATATGGACAACGAAAAAATTGCGTTCTGGCAGACGACCATCAAGATCGGTTTCCGCCTTGAGGACTGAGCAGACAACTACTACTCGCCGAGAACGATTGCAATGACCTGCCCTGGAACACCGTGAGCAGTCGTCCCGAGGGGAAGCACCGCATGGATGCGTTCTTCCCAGGCGCGAGCTGATTAGACTGGTGGTGCAATGGGTTCCCGACGACCGTGTCTATGCGCGGTCGGGCACGGCCAACAGCAGATCTGCCAGGTCATTGGCATGCTCTTCCTCCACCGCCAGAATCGTTTCCAGCATCCGGCGAGTGGTGGGATCCTTACGGCCCAGCAGATTGATGAACTCACGATAGCTGTCAATGGCAACACGCTCGGCAACAAGATCCTCGCGGATCATCTCTGACAGGTCGCTACCTTCAACGTATCCTGCGTGACTGCGGCCAAGCAGGCTGCCTGGATAGAAGTCAGGTTCACCGCCCAACTGGACAATTCGCTGGGCAATCAGATCGGCATGACTCAGTTCTTCGTTCGAATGCGTCAGGAATTCTGCCGCCACGGTTTGCGAGTGAATGCCCCGAGCCATGAAATGGTGACGCCGGTAGCGCAGTACGCAGACCATCTCGGTGGCAAGCGCGTCATTCAACATTCCCAGCACGACACCGAGATCGGCGTCATAGCCTTTGGTGACGGCACCTTGCTCAAGGTCCTGGCAGGCCAGTGT
>JBGSHJ010000010.1:0-67906 GCA_041752315.1 Pseudomonadales bacterium | reverse complement strand
AGTACTCGAGAATCTCGAAGCCTGACGCGAACTTCATGCTGGGCACGTAACCCATTTCCTCGAGTAGCGGCAGATAACTGTAGGCCTCAACATCACAGGCGATTCCAGGGTACCGGTTCCAGTACCAGGTGCCGCCCACGTCGCCACCCTTTTCGCAGAACCGGACGTCGGTAAAGCCGGCATCACGCAGTCGATACCACAACAGAAGTCCGGCAAAACCGGCACCAACAACCAGGATTTCGCATTCATCGTGGAGTGCGTCGCGTGGCACCGGATCCGTGGAGTACACGTCATCGAGGTACTTCGCGTACTCTCCCTCCATCGCCATGTAGTCGGCAGCACCACGTCGTGTTTCCTTGAACTCCCGATACCTCGCTTGTTCCTCCGCGTTGAAGGTTGCGCCAGGTGGCAATTCCGGCAGTGTTTTCAGCGACTCATCGGTGATGATCGAGTAGCCTTTGCCGGCGATGCGATCGGACGCCTTGGCGGCTCGGGTAGCGAAGAGTTTCTGGCCGGTGGCGGCATCGATGCGGATCGACATGGTGACGGACTCGAGGAGTGGTCAGGACAGCGGGAAGCGTACCCGACCGGCTGATTCGAATCACCTGTACTTGCGGAACTGGAGGGCAATGAACCGTCGACATTTCATGGGCAGCGCGCTCGCGGCACTGGCTGTGTCCGGCTGCGCGACACCTTCGCAGCGGCTCAAGGAGGTGACAGACCCACTCAAGACAGACGCCGTTGGTCAGGCTGCGCTGGTCGAGAGCGGTGAGTTGACTGCGCTGGAGCTCGCCGAGGTGGCGATGGCACGTGCAAAACGGGTCAACCCTGCCATCAACGCGCTGGTTGGCCGGACACTTGAAGAGTCTTATGAGATGGCGCTCTCCAGGGCTCGTGGGGGAAGTCTGGCCAAAGGAGCATTGCGAGGCGTGCCGTTTGCAATCAAGGATCTGACGGATGTCGCAGGATTGCCGACCAGCCATGGCAGCCGATGGACAGCCCATGGTGAGGCGAAGGTCAATGCGCCTTCGGTGGATGCTGATCTGGCCGCCGGACTCAACATTCTAGGCAAGACCAACACTCCCGAATTCGGTTTGATTGGTACGACGGAATCCCTCGCCCTTGGTCCGTGCAGGAACCCGTGGAACCTCAATCATTCATGCGGTGGTTCCAGTGGTGGCGCTGCAGCTGCAGTTGCGGCAGGGATTCTTGCTGCAGCCCATGCCAGTGATGGGGGAGGCTCCATCCGGATTCCGGCGTCCTGCTGCGGCCTGGTTGGTCTCAAACCGAGCCGAGGACGCATGCATGGCGCGCAGAACGATACGGACGTGCTGCAGCTCGGTGTCAGTCTTTCCATCACCCGTTCTGTGCGTGACATGGCTGTGCTGCTGGCGCTGGGCGAAGGGCACAATGGGCGATCCGGCTTTGCGCCCGTTGGCGTGGTCGCGCCGAACCCTGAGCGAAAGTTGCGGATCGCCTTTTCGAGCCGGTCTGCCAAGGGGACGGATCCGGTTCCGGACGTGTTGGATGCGCTGAACGCAACGGCAAGGCTGTGTGCAGATCTCGGGCACGAAGTGCATGAAGCGGCGCCTCAATACGATGGTCTTGCGTTTGAAGAACGTTTTGTCGATCTGTGGGCAGCCGGTGCCGCCAGGATCCGGAGCGATGTGCTGGCTGGGGGTGTCCGGGAAGCGATGCTGGGCGACCTCCTGGAGCCCTGGACCCTGTTTCTCGCCGAGAGGGCGATGGCTGCGCCATCCGGCACCATCGAAGGAGTGCGCGAACATTTTTTGCACGTGCAGGCGCTTGTTTACCAGTTCATGACTGGTTTTGATGTCTGGTTGACGCCTGTGCTGTCTGCGCCGGCCCCTTCACTGGGTGAGCAGGGGCCGCTGGTCGCACCCCATGAACTCTACCGGCGCGTGTTTGATTGGGTGGCCTATACCCCGCTGGCAAACGCAATTGGCACACCGGCAATTTCCCTGCCGCTGGGCTGGAGTCGGGACGGTCTCCCCATCGGCAGCATGTTCATGGCAAAAACGGGTGATGAGCAGACTCTGCTTGAACTGGCCTACCAGCTCGAGACAGCGCAGCCATGGTTCGACAAGCGACCGGAGCACTTTGCATGAAACCACGCGCCTATTTTCCAACGCAGCGGCAGCCGGTCTGGTTTGCCGTGTCGGCGGACGATCTGCTGCTTTATTTCACGGCCGATCAACTCAATGCGAAGCAGCGCGTGGACGACAAGGAGAACAAGGATCTGATCGCGATGCTGCAGGTTGGCACGCTGTTTCTTGGCAAGCCGGGTGATCGTACGTCCTTGTATGAAGCCTTTTCTGAAGAACCCTGGCGATCGAGTCTTGATCGTTACCACCGGAACTTTCTGGCGATGGGATTGACGCCTGTCAGTCTGGCGGATGTGCACTTTTTTCCGAGGGACGACTTTTATGGAGGCATCCGGGACCTTCGTCCCGAAGAACTGGTCACCGTTTACCTGGTGTCGGGCTCGAACCGGCAGTTGCACGACAGCGCCGAACTTCTCCAGGTCAGTCGACGTGTCAATTCAAAGATGTATCTGGCCAGCAAGGCTGCCGAGTGGTCGATTCCCGTGCCTGAATCCTACGTTACGACGAAGCTCTTGCTGAACAGCGCGCAGGGCCGTCGCGACGCAACTGATTTTCTGCGACGGCACGCGCCGCAAGTCATGCTGAAAGTGATGGGGCTGGCGGGTTCAAGAAACGTGACGACGATCAACAGCCTGGACGAGGGGATTGCCTGGGTCGCTGACCTGCGTGATGAAGAACCCGTGCTGCTGCAGCAGAAGCTCGACTTCGACCGCTGGGTCGAAATGACCGTCGACCTTTTTGTCAGCGACAGCGACATTCATATCGACAACATTCGCCAGATCCTGTTTGCCAATGGTCTGTGGGTAGGAAACTACATCCGTGCCACCCAGAAGCTCCTGCCGGCACAACGGGAAGCGTTGCTGCGTGTCGGTGAGTTTGTTCGCAGCGAAGGCTACACCGCACCGGAAGGACTCAACTGCGGGCTCGATTTTTTTGTCCCAAGGAATGGTGCCGATGCGGTGACTGTGACGGAGATCAATGCCCGGTATACAGGTGGTCTGATGCCTGCGGAGGTCGTTCGCCGACTCAACCTTGGCGAACGGGACACCGTGGTCTGTTTTGCAACGATTGGCCGGGAACGATTCGATGACTACCTCGCGTTCAACGAACGGCACCTGTTTGGCAATCGGAGCGCCGTGTTTGCCACCTTGCCGCTGGGATTCTCGCCCTTCACGACGCAGATCGACGGCCGGGAAGTGATCTTTGTCTGGCAGATGATCTGGGGTGACTTCAACGCCGCGGTCGCCGCCAAGAATCGTGAACTGGGGACAGCTGAACTGGCTGTTCTCGATCTGATCAATCTGGAGTCTGTACGATGAACCAGGCAGCACAATGGCTGGACCTGACTGGCAAGGTCGCCCACGTTACGGGTGGAGCGCGAGGTATCGGTGCGGGTATATGTCGTGCCCTCGCCATGGCTGGTGCGAAGGTCATGGTGAGTGATCTCAAACTAGCGGGCGCACAGGAGATCGCCACCGAAATCGCGGGTGAAGCCATGGAACTCGACGTTTCCGATCGAGCGGCCGTTGACCACGCGATGCAGGAAACAAAACGCCGACTCGGCGCACTCGATATTCTCGTCAACAATGCCGGTGTCTACATCGGGTACGGTGGTCCCGTGCGAGAGATCACCGATGCCATGTGGCGCACCTTGTGGTCGGTCAATGTCGACGGTGTTTTTTACTGTTGTCGTGCGGCAGCAACGATCATGATCGATCAGGGACGCGGTGGCAGGATCATCAACGTCTCATCCACCCAGGCGGTCAGTCCTGGAGTAGGTGTGACGTACGACGGTTCCAAGGCTGCAGTTGCACAGATCACGAAGGCGCTGGCCCTCGAACTGGCTCAGCACCGCATCAACGTCAACGCCCTGGCGCCGGGTCCCACCTGGGTCCGCGAAGGGGCAGCGCCATTGATGAGCGGACAACCGCCGAACCGGACAGGCAATCCCCTGGCAGATACCATCGCTGACCGCATCGCCCGTCTGCCCATGGGACATTGGGGCGATCCGATCGAACAGGGCAAGGCTGTTGTTTTCCTCGCCTCGTCGATGAGTGATTTTGTGACTGGCATCTATCTGCCTGTGGATGGGGGCTGGTTGACCTTGTAGGCGATCGCCCGAATCGTGGGCCCGTGTCCCGGTCAACCCCGGGCACCGATCAGCATTGGGGCTCTGCGGGTTCAGAGCCCCCTGTCACGCGACATCTACGCGACCTTGCTGCCTTCGGCCATCGCTTGCATCTCCGCGATCCGCGGATCATTGGGGTACAACCACTCATCGCCAATGACTTGTCCGACACGCAACTCGGCCGGAATGTTCTCGATGCCGATCATCCGGTCGGCCCACTGGTTCCAGTGATAGATGCGTGCTTCCTGATAGGACAGTGGCACACCTTTGAAACCGTAGGACTCCACGGACTTCTGGATCCACTCACCAAATTCCGTGTCCTCCCGCAATACCGCATTCAGGCGTTCACCATTGTTTTCGGTCCAGTGATCCGGCGCCGGTGCATCACCCCAATCGGCGCACATCGTCCACGTCTCGAGTCGGCATTTGTTGATGCCGTTGGGCCAGAAGATCAGGGGCGGAACACCCCGGGCACTGAGCGGCGATACCCAGTTCGGGAAGACACCGTACGACTGTGTGCAGGTGCGGCCGATCTCGCCAACGGTTTCTATCTGCGGCAAGGTGGACGGCGGTGCATAGGAACGGGTGGAACCAGGTGGTTGGGGTGCGATCATCCTTCCGTGTCCATTGGGATACAGCGTGTTCACGTTGCGGCGGTCGTCGAGAATCGGGCCCACCGTCGTGGGGTGGATGCTGCGCACATGGTAAACCTCGGTATTGGCTTCCATCGCCACTTTCCAGTTGCAGTTCAGATCGAAGATGTGGCGCGCGGCCAGGCGAACCTTGTCGAACTGGAATTCCTGCCACTCCTCGGCAATGGGACCCAGCCAGTCCAGTAGCGTCGGGGCCTGATCATCGAAGTTCACGAAGATGAGATTGCCAAATCGCTCGCAGCGAATGCCGATCAGGCTGCGGCATGAAAAGTCGAGTCCTCGATAGTCTTCCGGATCGCGTACTGCCAGCAGGTCGCCATCGTGACTGTAGGTCCAGCCATGATACTTGCAGACCAGCCGCGGACGCTGGCCACTTTGTTCAGTGACGATGGGAGCACCACGATGACGGCAGGTGTTGTAGAACGCGTTGATGCGTCCTTCGCCCGCATTCACCAGGACCACCGGTTGCCCCGCACGTTCCCAGAGCCGATAACTGCCCTTGTTCGGCATTTCGTCGATGTGCCCTGCCAGCAACCAGGTCTTGCGCCAGAGGTATTGCTGCTCGAGTTCATAAAAACGCTGGTCGGTGTAGCGACCAGCCGGAATATCCGGCAGGACGGGGAACGCACGGGGTGGTTCCTTGCGTGCGGCTTCGTACTCCATCAGGGCGCGAATCTGTTTGACCTGGTCGGTGCTGAACATGGATATCTCCTCTGGGTATTCCTACAGGCTGCCTGTCAAGCCTCTGGTTTCATATTGGCCCAAGATGACGTTGAGGCCTGGCCCACGATGGCCCCTTCATGACAGAGGCAGCCGCAACAGTTCATCGATCTCGTCACCACTTTCGAATCGCGACAGCAATTGTTCGGGATCAAACTGGATGCCGATCGGATTTTTCGCAAAGCCCTCGGAACGAAAGTAACCCTGCAACTCAGCCTTCTCGGCAAAGTTCTCGACCTGGAATTCTACCCGGTTTCCATCCGGATCCGCGTAGTAGAGCGAGGTCGTGGGTCCGTGATTGATCGGCCACACCGGCTTGATGTCCAGTGCCTTGAGACGTTTGTAAGTCGACAGCAGATCCGCAAGCGAATGCAGTGTATACGCCACATGGTCCAGGCCTGGTGCACCCCTGGGGCCTGCCTGGACGGGAGTCTGCACCAGCGCAAGTCGATGGTGTTCGTCGTCATAGGTAAGGAACACGATCATGTCATTGCCAAACACGGTGGTCATGCCGAGGACGGTCTGATACCACTGCACGGACTCGGAGAGATTGGATACACGCAGTACGAAGTGGGCAAACTTCGCTGGATGGACGAGTTCGGTGGTGACGTGTCGGATCATGCACAGTGCTCCGCAAGCTTGGGCCAGATTGCCGTTGCGATCCACAAGGTCAGGACGACGGCCGGAACGCGTTGGCGGTCGGCAACCTCGGTTGTGGCGTTAGTTAACAGACGGGCGGTGCCCACACATCACCGATTTCACCACGGATGCAGGACAACAGGCACCTCACGGATACCACGTATGAAGTTGGAAGGGACGCGGGTCACCGGGCCGACAACCTCAACGTTTCGAAAGCGTTTCATGATCTCCTCCCAGAGCACCCTGAGTTGCAGCTCTGCCAGTCTGTTTCCCATGCAGCGGTGAATGCCATAGCCAAATGCCACGTGCTGGCGAGCGTTGGGCCGGTCGATGACCAGTTTGTCTGCGTCGTGGAACACCGTTTCATCCCGGTTGCCGGACAGGTACCACATGATGACTTTTTCACCCTTGGTGATCTTCTTGCCGGAGAGCACAACATCCTGCAATGCGGTTCGGCGCATGTGGATCACCGAGGTCTGCCAGCGCACCATCTCGGCCACCATGTTCGGGATGAGGTCCGGACGACTGCGCAGCAGTTTGTATTGATCCAGGCTTTCGTTGAGCGCGACCACGCCACCGCTGATGGTGTTGCGTGTCGTGTCGTTGCCCCCGACGATGAGCAGCAGGATGTTGCCAAGAAACTCGGTGGGTCGGCTGGGCATGTCGCGTGTCGATTCTCCATGGGCGAGCATGCTGATGAGATCGTGGCCAGGTTCCGAGCGCGCAGCGCGCTCTTTCCACAGACCGGCAAAAACCTGCATGCACTCGGTGAGTTCCTGCAGGCGATACTCGTTGGTCATCGCGCTGTCACCCTGGATCTGGGGATTTGCCGTGGTCACGTCCGACCAGTGCACAAGCTTGTGACGATCAGCGTACGGAAAATCGAACAGGGTGGCGAGCATGCGGGCCGTCAATTCGACTGACACCTGTTCAACCCAGTTGAACGGCTCGCTGACCGGAAGGTGATCGAGGATATCGATCACCCGTTCACGGATCAGCGGTTCCAGGTTGCGCAGATTGGTGGGTGCGACCGAGGGGGCGACAACCTTGCGCTGGTCGTCGTGTTTTGGCTGGTCCATGGCGATGAAGTTGTCGAGTTGCAACGCATCGGGCTCGAATTCCTGCTCGGCGATGGTGATGCCGCCAACTTCGGACGAAAAGATCTCGTGACTGGTATCGACGGTCTTGATGTCCTGAAAACGGGTTACGGACCAGTACGGGCCAACCGGGCTTTTTGCACAGTAGTGCATCGGATCTTCCCGACGCAGACGGGCAAACACAGGCTGCCAGGTTTCTTCGCCATACAGCCTGGGGTTGCTGACGTCGATTGATTCCAGCGGCAGGGTTCGGGCTTCGCTCATGAACATGCTCCGGTCTTGGCTATCCTGGGTCCGACACGATGAAGGTATTTGTGGACCGATTGTCTCGCGACTGCTGTGATCCAGGCGAACGTCCACGATAATAGGCGTTTGATACTAGGGGAAAAAGCGATGTTCAGAACCTCTTTTTTTATTGCCGGAACTGTACCTTTCGTACAGTCGGGGGCGGCGGCGGAGCAGCATATCCGCAGATTGCACCCAATGATTCGAGGCTATGTGCAGACACGGGCCACAGCGGAGCAGATTGGTGACGCGGCACCTGCCTTTGCAGGTGTCGCTGAACTCTGGTTCGACCACCCTGACCTGGCGCTGGCTGCATGCAAGGCCGGTTATCCCCTGCAGGGACTGCTGTCGACGGACGCCCAGGTAGTGCGCCGGTCGGTGGGCCTGGAACGCTCAGTGATGCTCCTGCCATCCCACCGGCGGGGCGAAGGGATCAAGGGTGTCTTTCCCTTTGGCAAGAAAAAAGGCGTCAGCGTCGCCAGCTTTCAGGCTCACTGGTGGCATAACCACGGCCCGATTGCAGCGCTGACGGAAGGTGCGACGGCGTATGTTCAATGCCATCCGATGCCGTCGATCTACGCCGGTATCCAACCTGACTTTGACGGCATCACGGAGATCTGGTGGCCTGATGTCACCGTCGCCCGGGCAGCGATGAAGTCACGCCAGATGACGGTGGATCAGTCCACCGACGCCCAGAACTTTGCCGAACCTGGCAGCGTGAAGCTGTTTCTGGCCAGGGAAGAGGTGATCCTGGCGCCCTGATCGCCCACGACCTCTTGCGCCCGGATTGCAGCAGGATCTCGGTAAGGCCGGGCGTGCTGCACTGCGGGTGGTCATGCAGAAGATCAAACCCGGTCCGGACCCCGCGAACTCTGGTGCGCGGGGTGAGGTTGTGCATGAGGACATTGCTGTCAAGCCATTGATTTTTCAGGCACCGGTGAATCTTGCATCACGCTTCTCGAGAAACGCCGTGACCCCTTCGGAGAAGTCCGAAGAGGCGCCGGCGATGTCCTGCATCTGGGCTTCAAGTTCGAGTTGCTGCTCATAACTGTTGTTCCATGTTGCCCAATAGAGCCGGCGGATCAGGGCAATCGAACGGGGACCATTGGCAAGACGGGTGGCCAGTTCCATGGCGCCGTGCATGAGCGCCACGGGATCTTCATACAGTCGGTTGACCAGACCCCACTCCATGGCTTTTTCGGCAGGCAGCCGTTCCGCCAGCATCGACAGCTCCATGGCTCGTCCCCAGCCGGCAAGACGAGGCAGCAGGAAGGTGGAACCACCATCGGGAACAAGACCGATCCGGGCAAAAGCCTGCAGAAAAAATGCATTCTTCGACGCACAGACGATGTCGCCCATCAATGCAAAGCTCATTCCGACACCAGCGGCGGCGCCGTTGACCGCGGTCACCATGGGCATGGGAAGTTCGCGCAGGCTGATGAGCAGTGGGTTGTAGGTCATCCGCAGGCCGGAACCGGCAGGCGCCCGCTTACCGTCGGCAGGCGGATCGTCCTGGAGATTTGCCCCGGCGCAGAAGGCCCTGCCTTCGCCTGTCAGCAGCAGCGCACGCGCTCCGCTGCGTTTGATCTCCGCCACACAATCAGCCAGGTCAGCCAGCATCTGGCGACCGACAGCGTTCATCACTTCCGGGTGATTGAACCTGAGTACTGCAACATTGCCTTCGAAGGTCAGGGTCATGCGGGCCATTGAATTGTCCTCTTGGGTTTATTCGCGACTGTTTGCGGTTATGATTCTGCCCGATCACATTCAGCGCATCCATGACGGCCGTAGACCTGACACCGTATACGCACCGTGCGTGGAGCATGACAACGCAAGACAGATTATCTGGAACAGGAGAAGGTATCGTGGCCGAAGCCGTTGATTACAAAGTAGTGGGTTCCCGACCCGTGCGACCGGATGGCGCGGACAAGGTCACCGGGCGCGCCCAGTATGGCGCCGATATCAATCTGCCCAACATGATCTTTGGACGGGTCCTGCGCAGCACGGTTGCCCATGCCCGCATCAAGTCGATCGACACGTCGGCTGCACGGGCGATCGATGGCGTTTACGCGGTAATCACCGGCGCGGATTTTCCGCAGTCCGAAAGTGGCGAGATTGGTGGAGAAGGTGGTGGTGATGTCGCCGACGTCGCCCAGAACGTGATGGCACGGGACAAGGTCTACTATCACGGTCATGCGGTGGCTGCAGTTGCCGCCAAATCCCAGAGCATCGCCGAAGCGGCTCTGGCCGCGATCAGGGTCGAATACGAAAAGTTGCCTGTGGTGCTCGATATTCTGGACGCGATGAAAGAAGACGCACCGTTGCTCAACGCCAACAACTTCACCAAGGGGCTGCCGGAAAAGGCCACCCGGCCCAGCAACATCGCTTCGGTGATGACCCTGGCGCGAGGGGATCTGGACGAAGGTTTTGCAGCAGCGGACATCATTCACGAGAGCGAACACCGCCTGCCCATGGCGCATCAGGGTTACATCGAACCCCATGCCTGCACCGCGACCATCAATGAAACCGGTCAGGCAACGGTGTGGCTCGCCACCCAGGGTCATTTTGATACCCGTGCCCAGGCGGCAAAGATCCTTGGTCGCTCGATCTCCGATCTGCGTTTCATCGCAACCGAAATCGGCGGTGGTTTTGGCGGCAAGACGGTGGTCTATCTCGAACCACTGGCCATCCTGCTGGCTGAAAAATCCGGTCGTCCCGTGAAGATGGTCATGACCCGGGAGGAAGTTTTCCGTGCGACCGGTCCCACGTCCGGATCCATTGCGCGCATCAAGGTGGGTGCGAAGAAAGACGGCACGATCACGGCGGCAAAAGCCTGGATAGCCATGGAGGCAGGCGCCTTCGCCGGTGCGCCTGTCGGTCCGGCTGCGATGGCCATATTTGCGCCGTACACGATCCCGAATTTCAAGGTCGAAGTGTTTGACGTGCTGAACAACAAGCCGAAGGTTGCGGCCTACCGGGCACCCGGCGCTCCGCAGTCCATGCATTGCATGGAAGTGGCGCTGAACGAAATTGCCATCCGGCTCGGTATGGATCCCATCGACCTGCGGATGAAAAATGCGGCTGAAGAAGGTACCCAGGCATCGTACGGTCCAAAGTTTCCCGTCATCGGCTTCAAGGAATGCCTGCAGGCCGCCAAGGCACACCCAAACTGGACCAAGCCCATTCCCGCAGGTGCAGGTCGCGGGTTTGCCGTTGGCTTCTGGTTCAACGTCGGCATGCAGTCCAGCGCTGAAGTGCACATCAACGATGACGGCACGGTGCGCGTGGTTGAAGGCAGCCCGGATATCGGTGGTTCACGCGCGTCCATGTGCATCATGGCGGCAGAAACCCTGGGGGTGCCGTACGAGCGTGTGCGCGCCCTTGTTGGCGACACCGAGAGCACCGGTTTCTGCAACGTGACAGGTGGTTCCAGAACAACGTTTGCAACGGGCATGGCGGTTATTCGTGCCTGTGAAGACGTGATTGCGCAGTGCAAGAACCGGGTTGCGGCCACCTGGGGAATCGATGCGGACCAGGTGGAGTGGAAGGACGGAAAAGTGGTGCCGAGGCCAGGTGTGAATGCGGACCTCAAACCGCTCTCGCTGGCGGAGATCGCTGCAAAGTCGGCCCGAACAGGTGGTCCGATTTCCGGTCGTGCCTCGCTGAATGCGCAAGGTGCAGGAGCAAGTTTTGCCTGCAATATCGTGGATCTGGCGTTTGACCGGGAAACCGGCAAGGTGGACGTGCTTTCGTTCACGGCCATTCAGGATGCAGGCAAGGCCATTCACCCGGCCTACGTCGAAGGACAGTATCAGGGTGGCGCCTCCCAGGGCCTAGGCTGGGCCTTGAATGAAGAGTACCTCTTCAACAAGGACGGTATCATGGAAAACGCCGGTTTCCTGGACTATCGCATGCCGGTCGCGTCCGACCTGCCGATGATCGATACGCAGATCATCGAGGTCTTCAACCCGACCCACCCGTTCGGCGTTCGTGGTGTTGGCGAGACCGGCATCATCGCTCCGCTGGCGGCGTGCTCGAATGCGGCGCGCTCGGCACTGGGGTTCATCGTGCCTGATCTGCCGCTGTCACCTCCCCGTGTGCTGGCTGCGATCGAAGCGCAAAGCTGATTGACGCGGCATGGCCCGCGTCTGTTTCCCCGAGAACGTTCTTCCGTACACCGCTGGTGTACGGGAAGCGTCCGTGGTCGCGGCCAATTACCGCGACCTGCTGGCCGCGCTTGAATCCCGCTATCCCGGTATACGGGAGAAACTCGACAAGGCTTCCGTTGCGATTGACGGACTGATCTATCAGGACGCCTTCCTCGAACCGATCGGCCGGGACAGCGAAGTTCATTTTCTACCCCGCATCGAAGGCGGCTGAGTCCTTCCCATGTTCCTTGAGGAGACTTTGGTGAAATCACCTATCTGTCAGAAACTCGGTATCGAGTTCCCCCTGTTTGCATTCAGCCACTGTCGGGACGTGGTGGCGGCGGTCAGCAAGGCGGGTGGTCTGGGAGTGCTTGGCGCGGTAGGTCACACACCGGAATCTCTGGAAATCGAACTGTCGTGGATCGATGAGCACGTCGACGGCAAACCGTACGGAGTCGATCTCATCGTGCCGACCAGCATGGATGACCGGACAGGGAGCATGACACCGGAAGATATCGCCGCACGCATTCCCGAGGCCCACAAACGATACGTCGAGCGTGTGCTTGCCGAACATGGAATCGCGACCCATGATCTGTGGGATCGGCAGATCGCGGCCAACTTCGGCGACAACCTGCGTGCCGCGGGCGCGTCGCGGCAACTCGATACCGCCTTCAAACACCCCATCAGACTGGTGGTCAACGCACTTGGCGTGCCTCCTCCGTTCATGCTCGAAGGGGCGCGTCAGCGCGGGATCCTGGTGGGCGCCCTGGCAGGCAGCAAACAACATGCGATCAAACACGCAGAACTTGGTCTGGACATTGTCATTGCCGCAGGTGGCGAAGCCGGCGGACACTGTGGCGAGATCGCGACGATGGTGCTGGTACCGGAGATCGTGCGGGCGCTCCGACAGTACCCGGAAGTGGCTGTTCTGGGCGCTGGTGGCATCGTCACCGGTCGGCAGATGGCTGCGTGCATGGCAATGGGCGCACAGGGTGTCTGGACAGGCTCGGTCTGGTTGACTACCCAGGAGGCGGAAACCCATCCGGTCATCAAGGAAAAGATGCTCAGTGCCGGCTCCAACCAGACCGTCAGGTCACGTAGCCGAACCGGCAAGTACACCCGTCAGTTGCGTTCGCCATGGACCGACGCCTGGCAGTCCCCGGATGCACCAGAGCCGTTGCCCATGCCCCTGCAAGGGCTCGTCAGTGGTCCGGCGCTTGCAAAGATCGACAAGCTGGCCCTGGCTGGAGATCCCGGTGCAAAGGCGTTATCGACATACTGGGTGGGACAGGGTGTCGGCCTGATGAACGAGAGTGTCTCTGCACGCACTGTGGTTGCGGATTTCATGGCAGATTTTGCCGAGGCAGCCGAGCGCCTGGCGGGATTTGTTGAAGATTGACTGCGGTGGATCAACCGAATCCCCGGGTCAGTGGCTTCCCGCCGGTTTGTAGTTCGCATCTCGCAGCCTCATGACCAGTACCCGTTTGGCAATCTTCCATCCGTCTGAAGTCTTGCGAAACTCGTCCTGGTACTCACCGATCGCGGCGTATCCTGAAACCTCATGCGAGCCCGCGCCGGGTGGCGCCGAGTAGACGGTCACGTAACTCGTTCCCACCGCTGCGACCTCCGAGACGGGAGTGATCCGCATGGTCGACATCAGGTGGACCGTGCTGCCGGTCGAGGCCGTCAATCGATCGCGAATTGCCGCGCGACCTTTGTAGGTCTCGCCGAGAATCGACAGTTCCGCATCTTCCGTGAACAGTGCGCCATAGGCCTCGATGGTGTCTGCATCGGGATGATCGCGATACCAGGCATAGTCCATGATCAACTGTCGACAGGCCTCTTCAGTCGTGTCTGCGAAGGACAACGAAGCAAAGGCAGTCAGAAGCAGGCAGGTTGCGAGGCGCATGTTGTTCTCCACAGGCTCGAGCCAGGTCAGCAGACCCGATGCTGCTGTGAGTTCGCAAGGCTTGCAAGTTGGATTGTCGCCGGGCACGCTGAAGCGGTTAATCAAACAGGAGGATGTCGTGTTGAATCGAGTCATGTCGTTGGGTTTTCTGATGCTGGTCATGAGCGGTCTGGCGCAGGCCGCGGTGGGCGTGCCAACCGGGGCTTATGTCCTGGAAAACACTCACGGATACATCACGTTCAGCTACTCGCACCTTGGCTTTTCCCGACCCCAGGTCGGGTTCAACACCTTCACGGTGGACCTGGACCTCAATGCCGAGGATCCTTCGAAGAGTGCGGTGAAAGTCGGCATCGATGCCAACAGCATCGACAGTCGGGTGCCCGAGTTTGATGGCCATCTGAAAGGCGACAAGTTTTTTGCAACGGCTGCCAATCCTGCGATCACCTTCGAATCCACCGGCATCGTGATGAACTCCGAGACCACGGCAAGTATCACGGGAAACCTGACCATCAAGGGCATCACCAAGCCGGTAACCCTTGAGGCAACGCTGAACAAGGCTGCTGAACATCCGATGCGCAAGGTACCGGCCCTGGGGCTGAACGCGACAGGCAAACTGCTGCGCAGTGATTGGGGACTTGGCGAGTACGTACCGATGGTGGGTGACGAAGTGAACATCACCATCAGCGTGGAACTCATCAAGAAGTCCTGAAGCGGTCGCCCGGGCTGGCGGGACCCGAGAGCCCGGGCGTTCGTCAGTTCAAGCGCAATTCCACCCCTGCCTGCGGCACGCAGGCAGGTCCAAGCATGTTCCGGTGCCTGTCGTGGTTGTTTGTGCCGCCGTACATGTCAGTGAGCACGCTTGTCAGGAACGACGTGTAGAAGCGATGTCCGTCGGGATTGAAGTGACCATCCACGGGCCAGAAGTAACTTTTTGGACCGTCCAGTTCAGCCAACGCCAGAGATGAATCGACCACACAGACGCCCATCCGGGTCAATCGCTCACGCAGATCCCCGAAATAGTTTCGGAAATCGGGAACACCGGTATAGGCGATCAACGACACGATCAACTGATAGTCGTGTTGTCTCGCGTGCTCCTGCCAGGACTCGATGGCCGCCAGATTGGGTGCCGCTATGGAGGGCACGTCGCTTGGATAAGGATCGCGGTCACCGGTCAGGTTCCAGAAGCCTCTTCGTGGCGGGTGACCTACAGTCGAGACCGAACCTGTCGAAGTTGCCGCCTTGGAATCCTGTACCTTCACGGCTTTCCAAGCGGTTCGCAGCAGATTCACAGTGAAGGAGTGTTCGATCAACCACGCCTTGACCGCTTGCCGGCCAGATGTTGGCAGGGGCAGAAGGTGATCGTTCATGCGTTGGCGAATGGCCGTTACCGACACTACAAACAACTCGTCAGCTGGCCCGATTTCCTTGATTGCCGCCAGGCTTCCGTCGATCACGGTGAATCCAGGATAGGCATAGTCATCGTTGATGTCGTTGGCGACGTAGTTGACGATGACCAATCGAGGCAGTTGTCCAATCTGCGCTGTGGTGTCGACAAATTTGTCGAACTGATGCCGTTGCCCGGTTCCTGCGACCCCGCATTTGATGGTGCGGACTCCTGTTTCTGACTGCAACAGTGAACCGAAGTGCGCCTGGTAGGGTGTAAACCCCCAGGTGAAGCTGTCGCCAGCCAGGTAGATGTAGCCCTTGTCGAATACCTGGCTGTTTACGGGCTCGTCAAAACACCCCAATTCGTTCGACCAGATGTCGTAGTATCCAAGTTCGTGGATGTAGTGCTGTTGACCCACCACACCCGGAACAATGTCATGACCGCGAACCGGATGGGCGATGTAGTAATTGGAGGGGTAACTATCTCGCAGTTTCTGCTTTGCGTGCGAGGTTCCAGGCTTGCGATAGTCGCTGAGCACGACCGTCTGCGGCCTGGGAAACATTGAGTACGCAGCCACGTCGAATAGCAGGACGGAAACGAGAACAATGCTGGTGGTGAGTGTGAGGGACCGGATCATTGCAGGGTATCAAGTGCTTTCAGGATGTTCGTTCAGGCACTAGGCCATGGATCGACGGGTTGGTCTATCGAGTCTACAAGAGGCCGTCCAAGTCACCTTGACCTTGTTGGCAAAAGCCAGACGGGCTTTTCGCGAGCAGCTCTCGATGTCCCCACGGTCTCGCAGCCTGTCGCCTTTCTGTAGCCAATCGAGGGCGGAATACAACCATGGACTTTAGATTCCACGCCAGACACACCGTCGTCCATTCACTGCAAACATGCCGCACACCTCGCATCAGGAACTGTCGGTACCGCATCTCCGACCTGATGACGCCGAACACCGGATGCAGCCGCTCTTGCAAGCTACTGGGCTGTTGCCACCCGCTCGTCAATGATTCGAACACCGTTCTCGAGTCTTGCCAGAATGAGTACTTTTTCCACTTTGGATCCGGCTTCGTTGAGTATCAGTCGCACAACGGCGTTGCCACCATTCTGTTCGGTATCAACGGACGACACTTCGAAAGTACTGTCTACGTAGGTGGCCGCCAGCATGGATGGATACTCGGGATTGCTCCACAGGCGCATGCGCTTGGTCAGGAGGCTACCGCCCAACAGGTTCTGTAACGCGTACGTATCGCCGCCCTGGAGAGCGGCTGCATAAGCCTCCACCAGCGAGTTGGCCTCTGATGCAGAGACCGGTGCACCATCTGCGGATGTATTGTGCATGAAAAACGCGAATGCGCTGATCAATGCGATGCCAGATTTTTTTCTCATGCTCAATTCTCCACGATGATGGCGATGTAGTTGGTGTTCGAGTTCGTCGCGCCAGCGGCGTTATTGCCGTCCAGAGTCACTGTCGATCCAGCACTGAAGGTTCGACTGTAAAGGTTCATGGTTGGTCCGTTTGGATCGGATGTACCAACCGATTGCCCGGTCGACGTCCAGGCACTCATCCAGGATGGCCTTGCGGTGGAGCCCCCATCGTAGGCTATATACACCGTCACCGCCCGATCCACAGTGAAACTGAGGTAGTTCGCGGAGGCGTTGGATGAATCGTTGTTGGTCTTGATCCACCGGCCGTTCAGCAGGCTGGACGGCACGGAGCTGATGGTATGGGTCGTGTTCAGCCGATAGAGATCGCCAGTTTCGATCAGATCGACAGTGGGTACATTGGTACCGAGCGAACTTGCCAAGGAACCTGGCACAAAGGGCAGGGCGAGGGGGCTCGCAGGTTCAAGATTGTTGTGCCACAGCGTGGCGATCAGTTCGTACCCCAGCCCGTTTGGATGCAGTGCATCGCTGAACAG
The DNA here is from genome assembly GCA_041752315.1 of Pseudomonadales bacterium. Lineage (GTDB taxonomy): Bacteria > Pseudomonadota > Gammaproteobacteria > Pseudomonadales > Azotimanducaceae > SYFY01. The sequence goes on along the minus strand of JBGSHJ010000010.1, from coordinate 50,892 downwards.
ATACGGCCGGTGGGTTGTCGTGGCAGCAGACGGCATGAAATACGAGTAAAGGTTTGCGCCTGCGGTGACTCCGGTCAACTCGCCCGTGATGACCTGATTGTATTCCCTGATCAGCACGTTGGCAGAGTAGTTCCATGGGTCGCCACCGATCCATACCGGCGGTGCTGTGGCAACCCTTACCTCGATGTTTGAAGGAACCGTGTTGGTGGGATAGTTCAGCCAACGAATCTTGTCGACCAGCGTCTGCAGGTAACTCCTGAACGTGTTGTTGCATGCAGCACCTGAACAGCCCAGACCTGAAGGGATAGGTGTAAACGCGTCGTTGGTGCCGAGGCCGATGATCACTCGGTCCATGCCCGGATATCTTTCCTTGATCGAGTCTATTCGGCTGAAGGCGGCATCAAAGGCGTCATCACCTCCCATTCCCTCGTTGAAGACTATCGTCGGTGTGAACCCTCTGGTCGCATCAAGTGTATCGATCAGGGTTGTTTGTGGACCCTGGAATCCAATGAAACGTTCCAGCGTGGAGATATTGTCTGTCGCGTAAAAGTCGCCGATCCCATTGGTGATGCTGTCTCCGATGGCCACGACTTCATCACCTGTCACGCCAACGACGGTGTTTGTATCCGTGGCGACCACGGTGGTGCTGCTGTTGCGCAATCTGGCTACCACAGTGTGGTTACCCGGAGCGACACCGCTGTAGGTGGTTGAATACGGCGCAGTGCTGTCGATGACCGAGTTGGCACCATCGAGCAGGAACTGGACAGAACCCCCGGATGGGACATTGGTCGCGATGGCCGTGACCGACAGGGAGTTGCCATCGCGCGTTGTATACGCAAGGGGCGAGGAGAGCACGATCGCGGGTGTGGTTGACGGATCGTTGATGGTCACGTCGTCAAAACGGGTTTGATGTTTGGCGTAGAGGGCAACGGTTCCACTTGTGAGACTTGGGTCAGTGACTGCAAAAACAGGATCACCGTTGATCCACACCAGGAAGCTGGTGCCGCGTGTCTCGATAACGATAGCCTGGCTGACCGAAGGCTTGTAACCGCGGCTGTTCACGGCAAGGGTTGAGAACGCGCCGCCGACGCGTTTTTCGAGGCGTGTATAGCCGTGCCGTGCATTGAGTGACAGCCGATAGTAGTTGTTGGCATTCTGGTACCGGAACATGACACCCACGTCTTCCGCGAGCACGCCATTGGCGACCAGATGGTTGGTAGTCACTGCAAAGCGATAATCGGTCAGACCGGAGCCGGCGTTCAGGACCACGTATGAACCGAGTTGGTAGGTGCCAATGCGGGCAGAGGCGTCTTCCACCATGTTGAGTTCACGCAATTCACCGCCGACAACGGACCAGTTGCCGAGATTCACCGACTCGTTGACCACGGTCCAGCCGTTGTAGTTGCCATCATCGAAGTTGTCGCTGAAGGGCAGGAATGGCGTAGCAGGGCCTGCCAGCGTTGCGGTTTGCAGAACAATGTTTCCGGTACCGGTGTTTGCAGTGAGGGTCAGTGTGACGGTCTGACCTGCCGATGCGGCCTTGTACGTCACAATGGCCTCTCGATGGTAGACGGATGCGCCGGTTATGGAAGTCGAGAAGGGCGATGAACTGCCATCGCTGAGCGTGACATTCAGTGTTGCCGTGCTGTTCCAACCACCCATGTGCACTTTCAGCGTTCGCTCGCTTGTGTCTGCCGGTGCGGTGATCCGGTAACTGGCGCCTATACCAGGGAAGTAGATTCCACCGGAGTAACCCGCGTTGCTCGCGGTAGGTGTGCCATCTGACCAGGTGTGTGTGGGGCGAAGCAGCGGCCCGTTCCCGAACTGGCTGCCTGATCCACTTAGCAGTGTGTACGCCAGTTGAGCGGTCACACCGGCCTTGCGATTGATGCTGGAACCACTGGAGAGACCAAACTGCATCCAGTCCAGTGACCCTTCGCTGGTAAGGCTGTTGGTATACGGCGCAGGTGTTGGCACGTTGACGGTTAACTGGCCACTCGCAGTGGTGCTGACCGCAATGGTGATTGTCTCGGTATCACTCTGACCCGTGCCGTTGTTTTCACGGGCCCGGAAAGTCACCGAGTACGATCCGACCTGTGCAACCGTCGGTGTCCAGGAAAAAGTCCCGGTGCCGTTCCCGTTGTCCATGAAGGTTGCACTTGCAGGTAGCGTCGGTGTCGAACTGCTGAGATCCAGGACCAGCGGCGCCGGACCGTCCGTATCCGTTGCGTTGACGGCAAAGGTGAGCAGGTCGCCGGCGTTGATGGTCTTGTTGCCGGGACTGGTCAGGGCGGGCGGTTGGTTGGCAGTAACCGCTATGCTGATCGTCTTGGTGTCGCTCTGGCCCGAACCTGCATTTTCACGTGCACGGAAGGTGACATTGTAGGTGCCGCTCTGCGCATTGGTCGGAGTCCATGCAAATGATCCGGAGCCATTGCCGTTGTCGGTAAACACGGCACTGGCAGGCAGGGCGGGAGAGGAACTGCTGATATCGAGAACAAGCGGGGCCGGACCATCGGGATCGGTTGCTGTCACCGAAAAAATGAGCGGGTTTGATGCCACTACCGTCTTGTTGCCTGGATTCGCCAGATTCGGGGGACTGTTGGTCGCCGCGCCGGCAAGGGTGGCTGATTGCAGTGCAATGTTGCCGCCGCTGTTGGTCATGGAATGAGTGACCGTCAGCGTCTGATTGGCGGAGGCTGCGTTGTAGGTGATAGTGACCATGTTGTGGTACACCGAAGCACCGGACAGATTCAGCGTTACAGGCGGGGCGCTACTGTCGCTCAGTGATACGGCGACCTGCCCACTGGAATTCCACCCGCCGAGATGCAACTTGACTGTTCGTGTCTGCGTATCGGCGGGTGCGGTGATGGTGTAGCCAGAATTGGTGGTCGGGAAGTAGATCCCACCGGAATACCCGGCACTTGCCGCCGTGGGCGAACCATCGGTCCACGAGTGGGTCGGGCGCAAGGTCGGGCTGTTACCAAACCGGAATGCATCAGTATTCAGCTTTGCATACGTCAGGCGCGCCGGTACGCCGGACTTTCGGTTGATGCTCGAGGCGGTCGTCAAGCCAAAGTGCAGCCAGTCGAGATTGCCTTCGGTGGTCAGACTGTTGTTGAAAGGTGCCGTGGTTGGCGCCGTTGCGCTCAACTGCCCATTCGCACCTGCAGGATTGACACTGATCGTGATGTTCTTGGTGTCCTGTTGGCCGGCACCGTTGTTCTCTGCCGCGCGAAAGGTCACGTTCCAGGTGCCAACCTGTGCCGGTGTCGGTGTCCATGAAAAAGTTCCGGAACCCCCACCATTGTCAGTGAAAAGACCAGCCGGCAGCGCAGGCGAGGACGCACTGATGCTGAGGGCAAGTGGCGCAGGACCGTCGCTGTCGCTGGCCGAAACTGCAAACGTCAGCAACTCGCCCGTGGTGACAGACTTGTTCCCGGGGTTGGCCAGTACGGGCGGGTTATTCGGTGCAGGACCGGCCAGTGTTGCTCCCTGCAGGGCGATGTTGCCACCGGTATTGGTCATCGTGTGGCGGACGTTCAGGGTTTGTCCTGCAGACGCGGCGCTGTAGACGATTGTGATGGTGTGATGGTAGACGGATGCGCCGGACAGGTTGAGGGTAACCGGTGCGGCGCTGTTGTCGCTCAACGTGATCAGCAACTGACCACTCGAGTTCCATCCACCTAGATGCAAAGTCAGCGTTCGGGTTGCAGTATCGGCTGGCGCTGCCATGTTGTAGCCGGCATTCAGTGCCGGCCAGTAAACGCCACCTGAAAAAGGTCCGGTGTTTGCAGTGGGGGTTCCATCCGACCACGACAACGACGAGCGCAATGTTGGCACATGGCCAAAGGCCGAGGGAAAACTGGACACCAATGAATAAGCGAGGCGCGGTGTGACACCTGCTTTTCGATTGAGACTGTTGGCGTCGACCAGGCCTAGATGCAACCAGTCGAGTGAACCCTCAGAGGTCAGATTGACGCTTCTGATTTCCTGAACGTTGCCAATGGAGAGCTCGGCCGCAGTCAAGGAAGCAAACGGGAACGCACAGACCAGCCAGATTACAAAAGCGCGGGCTGTCCCGAGAGCAAGATTCATTAGAAAGTACTTCCTGTTTTCTAGCGCACGGCGAGCGTGCAGCTGACCAAAGTCACGTTCCACCAAAGTCCCTATTCACTAAAGTCTCTGGCTGCATCTAACAACAGATCAGCATGCCTTGATGTGACCCACATACACTGGAGGATTTTCACACTTCGAGCGCTAAAGCGGTGTGTCAATTATGTAAGCAAACCTGATTAAATAGGACTCCATCACCAGTTCGCATTCCAGATTCGGTTATTCGCAGGAGTTGTCTACCCAGGATGGTAGTTCGCTGCACAGTGCGTTCAGACGGAAGGCAGCCAATGTGGCTGCTTTTTGGACGAGTTGCGGGTGGTCATTCTTGCGATCAGTTGTCTCTGCAGGATCCGTCTCCAGGTTGTACAACGCAGTCGGCCGTATCTCATAACCCTGCCACCAGCCAAACCACCGGGATCGATGGGTGCGGAGATGGAGCTTCCAGTGTCCCACGCGGATTGCCAGCAACTGTTTGCCTAGCGAGGACGTCGCGCCTAGACCGCTGAAATCGGCAAAATAGAGAAATTCATCGGCGTGCTTGGTCGGCAATCCCTGCAGGAGAGACCATTGGCTTTTTCCGTCCAGTGGCTCCGGGCTCATAGGATTGATTTCGACCATCTCTGCCAGTGTAGGCATGATGTCCGCGATGTTCATGACGGCGGGAATGAGGGCCGGTTTGATGTGTCCCGGCCAACTTATGAGGGCAGGTACTCGCCAACCACCTTCCCAGATGGTCGCCTTGCCACCTTTGAACGGTGTTGCGGATCCGGCGTCTTCACCATATTCGAGCCAGGGGCCATTATCGGAGAGAAAAACGACAATCGTATCCTTGTTCCCCTTGCGGTTATGCGCAGCCGTCAGAACCTGACCCACTCTCGTGTCGATCTCTCCGATCACGTCGGCATACAACCCCAGGCCCGTTCGACCCGCAAATTCAGGATGAGCGAACAGGGGAACGTGTGGACTGTTGTATGCAAGCATGACAAAGAAGGGACGATCGTCTTCACTTTCGATGAACTCGATGGCCCGGGCTGTATAACGTTCGGTCAGAAAACTCTGGTCAGGATTGGTTTCAAGCACGGTGCTGCCGTCGACCAGCGGGAGCGGCGGAAATATCGACGGATTGCTGAACAGCTTGCCTCGATGAGCCGCTCCGGTCAGTTCGACTCGCTGTTTTGCGACCAGCAATCGTTTATCCGCCGGGGCACCATCGGGCAGTGGCATGTTGTGGTGGTATGGCCACATGTCATTGGAATAAGGGACGCCGAAATACTGGTCAAATCCGTGTGCCATCGGCAGGTACTCGGGGCGATCTCCGAGATGCCACTTGCCAAAGTAAGCGGTTCGATAACCCGCCGCATGAAACATCTCGCCAAGCGTGACGGGCTCGGCAGGCAAGCCACGTGGGGAAGCTGGCAGAGGATCGAAGTTCATGCCGATCCGAGCGGGGTTGTAACCGGTCATCAATGCCGCTCTGCTTGGTCCACAAGTTGGCTGTGCATAAAAAGTGCTGAGTCGGGCACCGGTCTTTGCCAGCGCGTCAAGATTGGGTGTGTGCAGTTTCCTGTTTCCAAGAGCAGCGATATCGTTGTACCCCTGATCGTCCGTAAGGATCAGCAACAGGTTTGGCGGGCCTGTCCAGCCGGTCGTCGGAAACGTTATGGCGACAACGAGAAGACTACCTAGGCCGATGAACCAGCGCCGAACATCAAACACCTTTTTTCTGCTCGGCCGCAGGTTCATCGGACAGAATCATCTCGAAACTCAACCCTTGAGCTTTCATCGCGTCCCTGAGATAAGGCGTGTGCTGATGGCCGGTGTACAACTTTTGATCCGGTTGCAGGCTCAAGGCCCGGTGAAGCATCTCTCTTCCCTGTGCAGGATCTCCGACCATCAGTTCTATGCTGGCTAGATTTCCCCAGCTGCGCCAGTCTGACGGCCAGTCGGTTCTGGCTTCTTCAAGATATCGACGCGAAGCCGTGTAGTTGAAGAATGGAACCTTCATGACGTACACACCATTGCGCAGCAGATACTCCAGACGAAGATCTTTGGGCAGGCTTGTCATGTAACGGTTGGCATCCTCTTCAGACCATGGGAAGGACTCTCCGGTGTGGGGTACAGCTGCATCCAGCAATGCTCTGGCAATCAGGTAGTTGGCGACCGGAGTAGGATGGCAGTTGTCGGTGATGAGATCGAAGCCAGGAAGACCATCGTCCGCGCTATTGCCCAGTAGCTCCTCGACATCCACCAGCGTCACACCTGTTTTTCCTTTGACGGCCGTACGAATCTCATCGTTGAATCGGGTCAGGGCTCGCCATGGGATAGGATCGGCATCCCTGACAGCCAGAAATGCCTCGCGCCTGACTTTTTGCTGATCCAACGTGTGCTTAGCGAGAAATTGGGCTTCGAGGTACTTGACGATGGGAGCGTCTGCTTCTTCAGGCTCCCACTTGATTGCGTCGAATCTGGTTCTGGCCGCGTCGAATTGGTGTGCCTCGACCAGGTCGAGTATCTGCGTTACCGATTGTTCATTCCGAACACCACCCTCGCCAATGGGTATTTTCTTGAAGACCGGAGCCCATTCGTCAAGATTGCTCGGTGAGGTTCCGAACACCAGAGGGATTCCCGCCTTCTGCGCGGCGAGGACCATGCTCTCGACGTTGTTCTTGTAGCGATCCAATCTGGCTTTGAAGTCCGTTCCGCTTCTGTCATGCGCAACGAGTATCGCGGGCATTGCCTGTTGAACAGCTGGGCCATTCAGTCTACGGGCAATTTTTGCTGTCAACTTGTTGAAAAGGCGAATGGTCGCAAGGCTTGCGATCCGTCCTCGCCACCTTCTGGCCATAGTCGAGTCAAACACGGGTTGCAGGAACTCGTTATGTCCGCTTAGCACGATGATCAGGTCGGGCTGGTAGTGGATTGTCTTCTCGATATCGAGCAGTTCGCCGGTGGAGTCGCGGCCACCTTCACCCATATTGCAGACTGTATATCGGTCAGGCGCTGCCTGCCCGGTGGCGGCATCGATCTGCGCCATGAAGCCGTATTCTGGCACCGGTGTCCCATACACCGTTGAACCGCCGTAGCTGAATATCGTGAAGTGCTCCTCTGGTGCATTGGCTGCACATTGGTAGCGGACATCCAGTGGCGCGGAACCGACCAACAGCCAGGCAGCCCCTTCCAAAAGCAGCAACAGGACCAGGGAAACGATCAGCAGTATCGACCATGTGCGCATAGCATCAGGAACCTGGATTGAGAGGACCGACAAGAATGTCAGTGAATTCGGTTTCAGTGAGTTCGGCAACCAGGTGATTGCCATGAATGTTGAAGTGTCCGTCCAGTAGAAAAACCGCCTCGGCATCAACACCGAGTTCACTGAACGGAACGGTCAGATCCAGGTCGCGTATACCTTGTGCGTCGAGAAAGGCACGCACTTCACTGTGCCAACCTTGATCGGTCACATGTTCAATGGGCGGAATAAGGACAACACCGAGTCCGGCACCCGCCTCTCTGGCGTGAGACTGCAGATCAAGCAATGCCTGCTTGTTTTCAGCGGCGATCGGGTTGTCGGAGTACCACAGTCGTCCGTCTTTTTCGATCTGAACATCGTAAATCGAGGTAGCTTCCGCCGGTGAACTCGCGGCGATCTGGACTTCACGTTGCGATGGCTTGTGCCGCAGTTCATCCCAGGCCCATTTCGCGAGATTGACGGTCAGGGAATAGTTGAAGAGGAAGTTACGCGACGAGCGCATGTGCAACGGGATGGGGTCAGGCTTGCGATTGACCCTTTCCCTAACAGCCTTGACAAGGTCAGGGTGACCCACCACGACGGGATTCCCCACTGCGTCGATCTTCTTGTTGTCGACCTGCCAGCCATCAATCACGGTGGAGTGAGGGAAGTAGTGATCGTTGGCGATATCGTTCAGATACCAGTACACCAGCATTGCCTTTGGTGCCTGTTTGATCTGAGTCTGGATTTCGCGAAGTTTTAACAGTTGATGTCGTTGACCGGAGTGGGTGACACCACACTTCAAGACTGTCTGACCGAGAGATTGTTCCAGCAGAACGCCAAACTTGTCCTCGAACGGGGCGTAACCCCAGGTGTAGCTGTCGCCCACCAGGTAGATGTACCCCTTGTCCAGATCCGGCTCCGTATCAAAACAGCCGAGACTGTTCGACCAGATCGGATAGGTTTCACCTTCCACCCAGTGTTCGGCCTGCTTGTTGCGGCCTATGTCGAATCCCCGTTCGGGATGAGCGACAAAATAATTGTGCGGGTATGTTCCTCGTCCGGCAAAACCGTGGGGATTTGCCGACACCCGGTAGTGAGGAAACTGATCCACATATCGGACCGGCACAAAATGGAACGCAGCAGCATCGGTCAGCAGGAGCGTTGCTGCGGTGGCAACAGTCATGCCGATCGTGGCCTTTATCAAGTTCTGTAACATGCTGAAGTGAAGGTGGCGCCGTTGGCGCCACTCACCTAGAACAGTGTATAGATGAAGGGCGCGACTGCAGAACCCTGGGACAAGACGATGAGCCCACCCAGCAGCAGCATCACGATGATGATCGGCGCCAGCCAGAATTTTTTCCTGACACGCATGAACGTCCACAGGTCCTTGATCAGGTCCAGCATCAGAATGGCCTCGTGAGAGAGTTTGGAACGGAAGCGTCCTGCACAACACGATAGGTCGTTTCGGTCTCATCCAGTTTGCGTCGCATCGGATCCTTGCCAAGCAGTCGCATCAGCAGACCCATTGGCATGACCACTCCATAAAAGACGATACCCATGACGATCGGGGTCGTGACCTTGCTCAGCAACAGACCAAGTTTCATCCAGTTGGTATAAACCGGGCGCAGGCTCATGGGATGGACCAGGCCCCACAACGCGAGTACCCCACCGAGCACGAAGGGCCAGCGCGGAATACCCACTTCCAGCAACCACGGGAAGAACAGTCCAAACAGCACAACGATGATCGCTCCGGTCGTCAGACCGAAACTGCGCAGTCCCTTGGCGTCCAGTTCAGGAATCAGGTGATTTGCCATATTGATCAATCCAGCTCGAATTCAGTTTTCCAGGAACCATCATCCGGCATTTCCGGTTGGTCCTGCTTTTTCATCAGGTAGTTTTCAACGACCAGATAGTCCATCTCGGTTCGCATGAAGCATCGGTAAGCATCGTCCGGCGAATTGACAATGGGTTCGCCACGAACGTTGAAGGACGTGTTTACCAGCACCGGGCAGCCTGTGCGCTCATTGAACGCCTTCAGCAGCGCATGGTATCGGGGATTGGAGTGTGTATGTACCGTCTGAACACGGGCCGAATAGTCCACATGCGTAATTGCGGGCAATTCGGAACGCGGAACATTCAGCTTGGCAATGCCAAACAGCTTCTGTTCTTCGTCCGTCATGGCAATGCGCTTGGATTCTTCAATTGGCGCAACGATCAGCATGTACGGGCTGCAGTGATCGAGCTTGAAGTACTCCGACGCATGTTCCGCCAGCACCGATGGTGCAAAGGGACGGAACGACTCGCGATACTTGATCTTGAGATTCATCACGGACTGCATGTTGCGACTGCGCGGATCACCGATGATCGAACGTCCGCCCAGCGCGCGCGGACCAAACTCCATGCGACCCTGGAACCAGCCAACCACACTTTCTCCTTCCAGAGCCTGGGCCAGGCGGGGCATCAGTTCGGCGTCATCCAGTCGCTCGTAAACGGCGCCCCTGGCATCAAGCTGCTGCTTGATGTCCTCGTCCTTCCACCGGGGACCCAGATAGGACCCTTTCATGGCGTCGGTCTTGATGGGTTTGCGCGGCTGATCCAGGTGCTCATGCCAGACCGCCAGGGCAGCGCCCAGCGCTCCACCTGCGTCACCGGCCGCGGGCTGGATCCAGATATCCTTGAACGGTCCTTCACGCAGCAACCGACCATTGGCCACGCAGTTGAGCGCCACACCACCGGCAAGACACAGGTAATCTGCCTTCAACTCCTTGTGAACCGTATGTGCCAGCTTGAGCACGATGTCTTCAGTGACGATCTGGATGGAGGCGGCGATGTCCATTTCGCGTTGCGAAATCGGTGTTTCAGCCTTTCTGGCCGGTCCGCCAAAGAGGGCGGCGAAACGGTCGTTGGTCATCGTCAGACCGTTGGCATAATTGAAGTACTGCATGTCCATGCGGAATGTGCCGTCGTCCTTGACGTCGATCAGCTTGTCATAGATCAGGTCAACATACTTGGGTATTCCATACGGGGCCAGGCCCATCAGCTTATATTCCCCGGAATTGACCTTGAACCCGGTAAAGTAGGTGAACGCGGAGTACAGAAGACCGAGCGAGTGCGGAAAGTCGATTTCCCACTGTGGGGTCAGCTTGTTGCCGTCGCCAAGCCAGACTGAACTGGTAGCCCATTCACCCACGCCGTCGAGGCACATGACTGCGGCTCGTTGATAGGGGCTCGGGAAAAAAGCCGAGGCAGCGTGTGACTGATGGTGCTGGGTGAACAGAATGGGCTTCACGTCCTTTCGTTTGCATCCGATCAGTTCGGCCATTTCCTTTTGCAGCAAATCCTTGAGGAACAGCTTTTCCCGCAACCAGACCGGCATGGCCGTGAGGAAAGACCGGAAGCCGCTTGGTGCATAAGCCAGATAGGTTTCCAGAAGGCGCTCGAACTTCAGCAGAGGCTTGTCGTAAAAAACGACGTGATCGATGTCCGCCGCAGTGATGCCTGCTTCCTGCACACAATAGTTGATGGCGTGTTTGGGAAAGCCCGGATCGTGTTTCTTGCGGGTGAATCGTTCTTCCTGGGCCGCGGCAATGATGTCGCCATCCTTGACCAAAGCGGCCGCGCTGTCGTGGTAATACGCGGAGATGCCCAGTATGTACATGGCTTAAACACTACTCACTGTTGTTGGTGACAACACTCTGGATTCAGGAAATGCAGAAACAACATGTGGCATGTGCTTGTCTTCCCTGACGCTTGCGCTGTCGTTGTCCGTTGCTGATGGGTACGTCACTCATCATAACTGCTGTGGCATTGGGATGAACTTGATGGAGGTAACAGTTTGTGGGAACAACGTAACGAGCGCATGTCTTGGCGGTTGGTTACGCCTGTTAACAGTTTACTTGCCTGTTAACGGGAGTGATTCACGTTGTCTGCAGAAGTTTCTGTTCAGAGGCTTGTTAGTTTCTGATGGGCTCACGCGAGTCGACGCCCGTCAGCAGCTGCGTTCTGATCTCTGCTCTCATTCACATTAGTCAGGGGCAATCGCAACTATAATAACAGTGTTGCACAAGATTGCGTTCAAGGACTATCTGACATGCGGTTGATACTGGACGATGGCACGGAACTGGATGGCGTTTCGTTTGGTGCCAATCGCGCGGTGCGTGGCGAAGTCGTGTTCAACACGGGCATGAGCGGTTATGTCGAGACGCTGACAGATCCCTCCTATCGTGGACAGATCCTGGTCATGACCTATCCGTCGATTGGCAACTATGGGGTACCGGGGGACCGTTGTGCCCAGAGCATTGCAGCGCCTTTCGAGTCCTCCCGCATCCAGGTGCAAGGGCTGATCGTGCAGTCCTACTCGGAGAGCTTCAGTCACCATCGTGCCCAGCGATCGCTGGGAGACTGGCTGAAAAGCCAGGGCATTCCCGGAATCTGCCGCATCGACACACGTTTTCTGACCCGCCACCTGCGTGAGGCCGGCACCATGCCTGGGCATCTCCTGCAGGATTGTGGTCCTCACTCGCTGGCTTCATCGGCAACGGCCGTTGACATGACCACCGAGGTCTTCCGGCAGGTAGCACCAGCCGCAACCCGTCGATTCGAAGGCGGGCGGCAGACGGTCCTGCTGGTGGATGTCGGTGCCAAGGACAACATCGTGCGATCACTGCTGGATCGAGGAGTCTCGGTACTCCGGGCGCCCTGGCATGCAGACCTCCTGAGTTACTGGCCTGAAGTTGACGGTGTTCTGATCGGCAACGGCCCCGGCGATCCCGCCAACCTGTGGGAACTGACCGAACAGGTGCAGGAAATGCTGCGCCGGGCAGACAAGCCGGTTTTTGGCATCTGTCTGGGCAACCAGATCCTTGCGCTGGCTGCAGGAGCCAAGACCTTCAAGCTGCCTTACGGACACCGCGGCCTGAACCAGCCGGTACAGGACCTGCTCACTCGCCGATCGTTCATCACCAGTCAGAATCATGGTTATGCAGTGGACAACGACACACTGCCACAAGGGTGGGAGCCGTGGTTCGTCAACATCAACGATGGTACGAATGAAGGTATCCGATCACGGCGCCTGCCGTTTTACGGTGTTCAGTTCCATCCGGAGGCCACGCCAGGACCCACCGATACTGCCTATCTGTTTGACGACTTCGTCCACCAGCTGTAAACCCGAGAAAAGGAATTCCAATGTACGGTGCCTACCTGCCCAGCAAACCGAAGTGTGTCCTCGTCCTCGGCTCCGGGGCCTTGCAGATCGGTCAGGCCGGAGAATTTGACTACTCCGGTTCTCAAGCGTTGAAGGCCATGCGTGAGGAGGGGATCTCCACCGTCCTTATCAACCCCAACATTGCCACCATCCAGACCAGTGAGGGGCTTGCCGACCGGATCTATCTCGATGCCGTGACGCCAGAATTTGTCGAGCAGATCATCGAGAAGGAACAGGTCGACGCGCTGTTGCTCGCCTTTGGTGGCCAGACCGCCCTGAATTGCGGCATTGCACTGCATGATCGCGGCATCCTGGAGCGTCATGGTGTTCGGGTGCTTGGTACCCCGGTGGAAGTCATCCGGACCACGGAGGATCGCCAGCTCTTCAAGGACACCCTTGCACAAATCGGCGTCAAGTCCCCTCGCAGCTTTGCCTGCAACACCATCGAAGCGGCCCGTGAAGCGGCCGGCGTGATCGGATTGCCCATCATGCTGCGTGGTGCCTTTGCGCTGGGCGGCAAGGGCAGTTCGTATGTGGATCGGGCGGACGATCTGGAACCCGCACTGGTGCGCGCCTTCAATGACGGTGCACAGCAGGTGCTGGTTGAAGAGGGCCTGCGTGGATGGAAGGAAATCGAATACGAGGTTGTGCGTGATGCCCGGGACAACTGCATCACCGTCTGCAACATGGAAAATTTTGATCCCCTGGGGATTCACACCGGGGAATCCATCGTCGTGGCGCCGTCCCAGACGCTCAACGATGAGGAATACCAGATGCTGCGGACGATCGCCACGAAGACCATCCGGCATTTGGGCATAGTCGGTGAATGCAACATTCAGTACGCACTCGATCCACTGAGCAACGACTACCGGGTCATCGAGGTCAATGCCCGCCTGTCCCGGTCCAGCGCGCTGGCGAGCAAGGCAACCGGTTATCCGCTCGCCTATGTTGCTGCCAAGTTGTCTCTGGGATATTCACTACCCGATATCTCGAACAGCATCACACGGCGGACCAGCGCATTTTTTGAGCCCGCGCTCGATTACATGGTCTGCAAGATGCCCCGTTGGGACCTGAAAAAATTTGCTGGCGCGACAGTGGAAATCGGCAGCGAGATGAAAAGCGTCGGCGAAGTCATGGCGATTGGTCGCAACTTCGCAGAGGTGCTGCAAAAGGCGCTGCGCATGCTGGACATCGGTGTGGATGGCCTGGACACCAGCAATTTCGGCGAGATTGTTGACCTCGCTCGCGATCTGCGACCGACGCCGAGGCGGCCATTTGCCATCGCTGCTGCACTGAAACAGGGTTACTCCGTCGAAGAAATCCACCAGCAGACCCGCATCGATCGCTGGTTCCTCGAACATCTGCGCAAGATCGTCGAACTGGAACAGGATCTTGTCGCCAATCGTGAAGAGGTACCCGACGCGCTGTTGAAAGATGCCAAGCGACATGGCTTTTCCGATGCGGCGATTGGCCGGGTCACGGAACGGAGCGAACAAAGTGTGCGCACCCAGCGGCAGGCGCTCGGCATCGTGCCGCATTACAGCCAGATCGACACACTGGCAGCGGAGTTTCCTGCCGAAACGAACTATCTCTATTCGAGTTATTCCAGCATCGCGGATGACGTCAAGCCATCTGTGCGTCGCAAACTGCTGGTGCTTGGCTCGGGTTGTTACCGGATCGGCTCAAGCGTCGAGTTTGACTGGTGTGCAGTCAATGCGGTCAATGCCGCAGCGCGCCTTGGTTACGAGACCATCATGCTGAACTGCAATCCGGAGACGGTGAGCACGGACTACGACACAACGGATCAACTGGTGTTCGAAGAAGTCAGTTTCGAGTCGGTATGTGATCTGTGCGAGCGCGAAAAGCCGGACGGCATCATCGTCAGCATGGGTGGGCAATTGCCAAACAATCTCGCGCTGCGGCTGCACCAGGCCGGTCTGCCAATCCTCGGGACCAGTCCGGAAGATATTGATCGGGCCGAAGACCGCCGGAAATTCTCTTCGCTGCTGGATGTTCTGGGCATCGATCAACCGGCCTGGCTGCATGTCACGGATATCGGTAAAGCCGATGAGATGGTGGCGACGCTGGGTGGCTATCCGGTGCTGGTACGGCCAAGTTATGTCCTGTCCGGGGCGGCCATGAGCGTGGCCCACGAACCAAAGGAACTGGTGCGTATCCTGGAGCGGGCAAAGATTGTCTCGCCGGACCATCCGGTGGTGCTGTCGAAATTTGAAACGCATGCCCGTGAAGTCGAGATCGACGCGGTGGCCAATCGCGGGGAACTGGTGCATTGGGCCATCAGCGAGCACGTCGAGGATGCCGGTGTCCACAGTGGTGATGCCACGCTGGTTCTGCCCCCGCAGAAACTCTATCTGCCGACGATGCGCAAAGTGCGCGAGATTGCAGCGCAACTGGCACAGGCGCTCAAGATCACCGGTCCTTTCAACGTCCAGTTCCTGGCCAAGCAGAACTGGGTGAAGGTGATCGAGTGCAATCTGCGCGCGTCCCGCAGTCTGCCGTTTGTTTCCAAGGTGCTTAACATCAACTTCGCGACCGAAGCCACGCGCTGCATGCTCGGGGCCGCACCGCTGTTTCCGCGAACGGACGCACTGGATCTGGATCATGTCGGCGTGAAACTGCCGATGTTTTCATTTTCGCGACTGCATGGTGCCGATCCGTTGCTCGGTGTCGAGATGTCGAGTACAGGGGAGGTTGGGTGTATCGGCGACTCGGTGCATGAAGCACTGTTGCATGCCCTGCTGGCCACCGGCTTCCGCTTTCCGAAAAAAGGCATTCTCATGTCGCTCGGACCATGGCAGGACAAGTTCTGGTTCAGTGATGACGCCCACACGATCAAGGAAAAACTGAACCTGCCGATCTACGCGACGGCAGGTACTGCGGAGATGTTGACGTCCATCGGTATCGATTGCACCGTGGTTGACAAGGACGCCGAGAGTCTCGGCGTGATGTCCAATGGCGCCGTGGACCTGGTCATCAACATTCCCAAGGCCTGGGACGAGATGGGCCGTCCGGACGGATTCAATATTCGCAGGCGAGCCATTGACGCGGGTATCTCGTTGATCACCGATCGGAAGATGGCCGGCGCCATCGTCGAAGCGTTGCGCTGGATGGATCCTGGCGCGCTCAAGGTGAAAGCCTGGAACGATTTCGTCTGAATCCGCTCCAGGCTCTCCTCCCGGACTCTCCTCAGGGAGCGACGATGCTGGCAAGGCCCGCAGCGGAGAGGATCTCTATCCAGTAGCCATCAGGATCCTTGATGAAAGCCAGGCCTTTCATGGAGCCGTCCTGTGGCCGTTTGACAAATTCGACGCCTGCCTGATCAAAGCGTGCACAGGCGGCATCCACGTCAGGGACACTGATGCCGATGTGGCCAAATCCCCGTGGTTCGACGTTGCCATTGTGATAGCTGAAGTCCGGATCGTCTTCCGTGCCCCAGTTGTGGGTCAGTTCGAGCAGGGCCGGCCGCGAAAACACCCAGCGGGCCCGGTCGGCAGGGGCGGCCGGAATGTCAATCAGCGGTTCGTAGCCCATGAAATAGAGCGTGAAGCGCATGGCTTCGAAGTCATAACGGTCGAGCAGGGTCATTCCAAGAATGTCCCGATAGAACGCGATCGACGCCTGTGGATTGCGGATCCGCAACATGGTCTGGTTGAGCACGTATCCGGTGGTGGAGACCTCGGTCATGGATGATCCTGAAGATAAAGACGGTAAGGATTCATCGTGACTTGTCCGTGACCCACGATCAAGCGTGGCCAGTTCTTCAGGCAAGTGTCATCTCTGTTGACTGTCTCGTCAGGTGGTGAAGGCGAAACTGTAAATTGACAGTCGGTCCACTTGCCTTTGTCGAAGGACTAATGAAAAGTTATTTTCGCGAGGCTACTTCAGCGTGACACATCCGTTGTGTTTAGTAATTTGTCAATAGACCTCGGTTGAGTGTGCAGTTCGACACCTTGTCAGCTCAGCCAGGCGGATAGAATTTGGGGAATCGAGAGGGCGGAGTGGAACCCGAGGCGCCATATTGGATAGGGCGACCGTGTTTCCTGATGTTGTGTCCCGCCGATTGCAGAACACATTAAAGGACAATCATATGTTCCGGCAGAATCCAGCTTGTCCACAGTTGCATTTTTGGGCTGGCAGGCGTTTTTACCTCTGGGTGCGGGTTTTGCTGTTGTCCATCGCTTCAACAGCGGCGCCAGCGGTTCTGGCTCTGGAGACCACGAAGAGTGTTGTTTCCGTGACGGACTCGGGCAACAACGAGTTCACCGCCGTGTATTCGGTCTCGTTGCGAAATGATGAACTGGCCCAGAACTACTTTGATCTGCAGGCGACCGACATCCTCAACTCGGAGTTCGGAACACCGGTCGCGGGAATTGGTCAGGTTGATGTACCTGGTGAGTACTTCGTTTCCGGTGCGACGGTGGACACCAGTGGCGTGGTCAATGGCGGCAACACCGGATTTGCGGTAAACGCCGGGTTCAATGGCTCCGCACAAACCGCTCTGTTGCAGAACGGTCAACCGGGCAGCTTGTTCCCCAACGATGTGGTGACAGTTTCCTTCACGGTCCGCTTTTTTCCGGATCCGACCGTGGCGCCGTATACCAATACCGCCACGGGTTCCGCCGATCTGGTGGCCAACGGTACGCCCGATGGCAATGTGACGGATGTGTCGAACACGGCAAGCCTTGATCTCGTCCCAGAGTTGTCTGCATTTTCCTGCACCAATACGCTGTACCTGGCGACCGGCAGTCCAGCACGACTCAACAGCATCGATGTTGGCGGCAATAGTCTCGACCCGATCGGAGGGACAACGCATGGCGTTTTTTATACCAACATTGGTTATCGGGCGAGCAACAACCTGATCTACGGCCTCCGCGCGCCGACCAATCAACTTGTCGCCGTGGATGCCAATGGCACGGTTGTTGTCATCGGTGAGGTGGCAGGGCTTCCGAACGGTATCGGATTTTCCAGCGGTGGTTTCATCGGCAACCTGTTGTACGTGATCCCCTTTCAGAGCAGCAATCTGTATGCCATCGATGTGGACTCCCTGACTGCATCCCTCATCGGATCCATTGGGGGTCTGACAGACGTTCTCGATATCGCCGTCAATCCGAACAATGGTTTGCTGTATGGGGTTACGGACTTCAGCGGGGCACTGGTCAGTATCAATCCGGCCAATGCCGCGACCATCGTGATCGGCTCGACGGGGCTCTCAGGTATTGGCAAAGGAGCGGCTTACTTTGACAATATTGGTAACTTTTATCTGTTCCAGAATTCCGACGGTGCCCTCTACCAGATTGATGTGGCTGACGCAGATACGACGCAAATTTCGACTCTGCCGACCCAGACCCTCACGAGCGGCGCGTCCTGTCCAACGGGTGGCGCACCAACGCCTCCGTTGATCGGAGCAGCGCTTGAGGCTACGACGCTTTCCGATGAAGGCGACAACGTATTCGAGGTGACGCTCAACGTGCGAGTTGAGGGTGCGGCCTTCGCCCAGCTTTTCGACGTTCAGGCGACACTGGATCTGGCGACAGAGTTCGGCACATTGCAGGGGAACCTCGGTGATGTAGATGCACCTGGCGAGTATTTTGTCAGCGTGGGTGCCATCAACACCGCCGGTGTGACGGGTGGCAACACCGATTTTGTGACGAATCCTGGTTATACGGGTTCTCCGGGCAACACCACGCTGCTCGATCCCTCGCAACCAGGTTCGCTTGAGCCGGATGATTTTGTGATCATCCCGGTGACTGTGACCTTCTTCCCAGCGGCAGCAAACGCGCCCTACACCCTGCAATTCACGGCCAGCGGCGACAGTATCCGGAACGGTGTGGTCAACGGGGAGGTGACCGACCTGTCTACGCAAGGCATCGATCCGGATGACAACGGGGACATCCCAGGGAATGATCTGGATACAGATCCGACCAATACCAACTCGTTTACACCCATCAACCTCCTTACGGTGCTGACTCCGTTTGCCTGCACCAATGACCTCTACATCGATGTCAATATTCCCAGTCAGTTCAATCGCATCGACTTCGCGACAAGTTCATTTTCCCCCATCGGTGGCACGGCGCACGGGCTGACCACCAACGGAATCGGTTATCACCAGGGCAGCAATCTGATCTACGGCCTGGAGTTTCTCACTGATCGCCTGCTGGCTCAGGACGCCAATGGCACCATCGCGGTACTTGGCAGTGTCACCGGACTGCCAGCCGGCGCATACGGCAGCGGGGACTTTGTTGGCAACGACTATCTCGTGCTGCTGTTCCCCACGGACCAGCTTTATCGGGTGGATATCACCAACCGTACGGCCACTCTGGTTGGCTCTGGTACCGCACTCGGTGACGTTTACGAGTTTGCGACCAATCCCCTGGATGGTCAGTTGTATGGCGTGCGCGACGGTACCCGGGAAATTGTCCGCATCAACCCGGCCACAGCTGCCACGACGACGCTGGGTACCGCCAATACCACCGGGTCAGCCATCGACGCGGTGTTTTTTGACAACACCGGAACCTTCTATGTCTATCAGAGTTCGGATGGTGGAGTCTTCCGCCTCGACGTCAACACTGGAGTTGCCACGCGTCTGATTACGATAGCGCCTACTGCACTGGCGGGAGGTGCCTCCTGCTCGGCAGCACCGGCTCCTTTTGCCATCGAAGTGGGTACAGCTATGAATCTTGTCGGCCTGGCCGACCTCGGTACTACCTATCGTGCGACCTATGACCTTTACATCGAAAACACCGGCGGCTTCCCGGTGTTCGATGTCCAGGGGATCAACGCACTGGCCGCAACCTTTGGTACTGCAGCCGCCAACGTGGGTGATGTGGACACCGCGGGCGAGTATTTTGCCAGCGTCGTCGGCGTGGACACAGCCGGTGTCTCCAATGGTGGCAACACGACCTTTGCTCCCAACGTGAACTTCAATGGGGATGGAAACACCGCGGTACTGGACGTCTCGCAACCAGGATTTCTCCAGCCTGACGACTTCATCGTGGTGCGAATCGAAGTAACGATTGCTCCCAATGGTGTGCTGGGTTATTCCAACCAGTTCACCGGCGCCGTGGACATCGCGGCCGATGGGGTGGCCAATTCAAACGCCACTGACCTCTCGACGACCGGGACGGATTTTGATCTGAATGGACTGGTCCCCGGCAACGATGGTGACGGGCTGTCGGGCAATACCGACTCGCCGACCCTGCTGACGTTCCCCGACTTTGATGGGGATGGCATCACCGATCCGCTGGATCTTGATGACGACAACGATGGCCTGCGCGACGTCGATGAAGGTGACACAACCATCGATACCGATGGCGACAGTCATCCCGACAGCCGGGACATCGACAGCGATAACGATGGCATCACCGACAATGTCGAAGTGCAGGCGGAAGGTGTCTATGTCGCGCCTGCTGGCACCGACACGGACAACGATGGTCTGGACAATGCCTACGATCCGGATAACGGTGGCGCGCTCCTGGTGGCGACAAACACGGATGGTGCCGACCTGCCGGATTTCCTCGATACCGACACCGACAACGATGGCATTCCTGATAGCATCGAAGGGCATGATGCCAACGCCGATGGTGTTGCCGATGTCCTGCCCGTCAATGCCGATGGCGACAATGACGGACTCGATGACATATGGGACACGGTGGCGTCCCCCGCGGCCAACAACCCCACCGGCAGCAACGCGCCGCTGCAGGACACTGATGGTGCGGACGCTCGTGACTGGCGAGACACGGATGACGATAACGATGGCTTGACCACTCTGGTCGAAGGTGGCGTGGCCAATGATGCGGACAACGACGGACGTCCCGATTACCTGGATGCCGACGATTTTGACGGCGACGGAGTTCCCGATACCGGCGACGTGGACGATGATGGCGACGGTATTCCTGATGCCGCCGAGGGCAATGGGGTATCCGACACCGATGGCAGCGGCAGGCCTGACAGCCTGGATATCGACAGCGACAACGACGGCATCACCGACAACGTCGAAGCGCAGACTGAAGGGTCTTATGTCGCGCCAACCGGCATCGATACCGATGGTGACGGTCTGGATAACGCCTATGACCCGGACAACGGTGGCGTCGCTATTGTCATCGCCAACACGGATGGCGCAGACCAACCTGATTTCCGGGATCTCGATTCCGACAACGACGGCATCCCTGATTCCATTGAAGGACATGACGCCAACGCCGATGGCGTGGCGGATCTGCTGCCCGCCAATGCGGATACCGACAACGATGGGCTTGATGATGTTTACGACACCGTTTTACGGCCGGCTGGCGGCAACGCCCTCGGCAGCAATGCAGCCCTGCAGAACACCGACGGAGCCGACAATCGTGATTGGCGTGATGCCGATGATGACAACGATGGCGTGCCGACACTGACTGAAGGTGGAGTGGGCAACGATGGTGATGGTGACCTTCGGCCGGATTACCTCGATGCTGACGATCTGGACGGTGACGGTGTACCCGACACGTCCGACCTGGATGACGATGCGGATGGCATCCCCGATCTGGACGAAGGCAATGGCGCGCTCGACAGTGACGGTGATGGGTTTGCTGACAGTCGTGACATCGACAGCGACAACGATGGCATAACCGACAACGTCGAAGCCCAGGTCGAAGGCTCGTATGTCGCGCCAGCCGGCAACGATACCGACACGGACGGACTGGATGATGCCTACGACCCCGACAACGGTGGTGTGGCGATTGTCCTTGCCAACACTGATGGTGCAGACCAGCCAGACTATCTTGATGCCGACACCGACAACGATGGCATCCCTGATTCAATCGAAGGCCATGACGCCAACGCTGATGGTGTGGCGGACGTGGTTGCCGCCAATACGGATACGGATGGGGACGGCCTGGATGACGCCTACGACACGGTGCCCTCACCAGCGCCTGGAAACGCACTGGGCAGCAATGCACCACTGCAGAACACTGATGCGCTGGACAACCGCGACTGGCGTGACACCGATGACGACAACGACACCGTTCTGACCAGTGTCGAAGGTGGCGTTGGCAACAATGATGATGGTGACGCTCTACCAGACTATCTGGACGCCGATGACATGGATGGCGATCTGCGTCCCGACTCCCTGGACGCTGACGACGATGGTGATGGCATCCCGGATGGGACTGAAGGCAATGCCCTCGTGGATACGGACGGTGACGGGCGACCTGACAGTCGGGACATCGACTCTGACGGTGATGGCATTGTCGATAATGTCGAAGCACAGGCAGAAGGTGCCTATGTCGCTCCAACCGGTGTTGATACCGACGGTGATGGTCTGGACAACGCCTATGACGGGGATAATGGTGGCGCAGCGGTTGCGCTCACCAACACCGATGGCGCGGACCAGCCCGACTTTCGTGATCTCGACAGTGACAATGACGGTGTAACAGATGCCATCGAAGGGCACGACGTCGATACCAACGGCGTCGCTGATGTGGTTCCGGCAGCCGCCGATGCAGATGCTGATGGCCTCGACGATGCCTACGACACGATTGCACGACCTGCAACAGGCAATGCGATCGGTTCCAATGCGCCGCTCCAGAACACGGATGGTGAGGACAGCCGAGACTGGCGTGATACCGACGATGAAAACGACGGGCAACTCACCAGTGCCGAAGACACCAACACCAACCTCGACTTTGCCGATGATGATGCTGATCGTGACGGGACGCCGGATTACCTTGACCGGGATCTGGCCATCGACTCGGACGGTGACGGCCTGCCTGACAACGTCGATCCTGATGCGGATAACGATGGCATTACCGATCTGGTTGAAGGGGGTGGTGTCACCGATCCATCACTCGATCATGACAATGACGGGATACCGAACTTCCGCGATCCTCAGTCTCCAGGGTTTGTCGATGGCAATGCCGATGGGGTCAGCGATACGGTGGACGCCGATCGGGACGGAGTGCCGAATCATCTGGATATCGACTCCGACGGTGATGGTGTACCGGACAACATCGAAGCCCAGGCGCCGGGTAACTACCGTGCACCATCAGGGACCGATACCGATGCTGATGGCCTTGATGATACCTATGATCCCGACAATGGCGGGACACCGATTTCGCTTGCCAACAGCGACGGCGCCGATCTTCCCGACTACCTGGACAGTGACAGCGACAACGATGGAGTCCCGGACCTGACGGAAGCACACGATGCCGATGCAGATGGTCGACCGGATCGCAATCCCGCGGGTACCGATGCCGACGACGATGGTCTTGATGATGCGTTTGATACGGTGGTCCGGCCGGCGGCAGGCAATGCGACGGGTTCCAATGCGGGTCTGAACAACACGGACACAGCCGATACGCCGGACTTCCGGGATGCGGATGACGACAATGACGGGATTCCCACCCTCGACGAGGATGGCAATGGCAATGGCAATCGTGCCGACGACGATCGTGATCGTGATGGCACACCGGATTACCTTGACCCGGTCCTTGATATTGCAACGCTGGGTGGCACCGTGTTCCGCGATCTGGACTCCGATGATGTTCTCGACGCAACCGACCCGCGCCTGGCCAACTGGAGGGTAGAACTGCTGCAGAACGGTACATTGCTGGATACCCAGGTGGTCGCCAGTGACGGTACTTACGCGTTCCCGGATCTGCTGCCTGGCGCCGGCTATCAGCTGCGGCTGCGTCATCCGGATACCAACGTGACCTATCTGGTGCTCGATGGCATCACGCTGGTGTCGGGCGACAACATCCTCGATCGCAATCTGCCAGTCGATCCGTCCGGCCTGATGTACGACACCGATTCGCGGACAGAACTGGCTGGTGTCCGGATAACAGTCGTGGACAGTTCCGGTGGCGCACTGCCGGATGTCTGTGTATTGCCAGGCCAGCAGAATCAACTGACCGCTGCTGATGGTGGTTACAAGGTGGATGTGGTGCTGGATGCTGCACCGGCCTGTCCCAGTGGCGGAACGTTTGGTTTGCAGTTCACCGCGCCTGCCGACTACGTCGATGGTCCGTCGGCAACGATTCCACCGCAGCCGGGCGCGCTTGATCCAACGGGACAGCCGAGCCCGTTGCGAGTCCAGGAACAGGCGAGTCCGCCGACCGGCACCGAGGCGACGACCTACTTCGTGGAGTTCACCCTGCAGAGTGGTGACCCGGACGTGATCCACAACCATGTGGCGATGGATCCGACCGGCAACTTCGATGTCCGGCTCACCAAGCGTGTGGCCAAGCGGACCGCAAGTGTCGGTGATCTGGTTGCCTACACGATCGAAGTTCGCAACGTGGGTGCGCGGCTGTTGACCGGCTTGTCACTGACTGATCTGATTCCGCCCGGCTTCCGCTTTGTTGAGGGCTCGGTACGAACACAGCCCGAAACACCCGGACTCACCGTGACTGGCGATCGTCCCGTACTGATCGGCGGCTTGCGTGTTGCACGCGGGCAGATTGTCCGCGTCAGCTACCTGCTGCGTGTGGGCGCAGGTGTAGGTCAGGGAGACTATGAAAACCAGGTCAATGCGACGCTGGGCACGGCGCCGATTGGCAACGTCGCCACGGCTATGGTCCAGATCGTGTCGGATCCGGACTTCGAGCAGACGACGATCATCGGCAAGGTCTTTGATGACCGCAATGCCAACGGCTGGCAGGACCCGGGGGAACCTGGCGTGCCGGGTGTTCGTCTGGCAACCGTCACGGGGCTGCTGATCGAAACCGATGCCCATGGCCGTTATCACCTGGCCGCGGTTGACGTTGAGCGGTTCGATCGTGGTCGCAACTTCTATCTGAAGCTGGATGCCACGACCTTGCCCGAAGGCAGTGAACTGGTGAGCGAAAACCCGCGTGTGGTCCGCATCACCCAGGGACTGATGTCGCAGATCAACTTCGCCGTGAAATTGCAGGCGCCAATGGCGATTGAAGCCATCGAAGTCGGCGACGTCTTTTTCGATGCAGGCACTGCCCAGGTCAAATCGCGATATCTCCGTCTGCTTGACGATATGGCCACCCGGCTGAAAGACAATGAGGGTGGCGAGATCGTCATCCTGGCTCGCGCCGGAGAGGAGTCGTTGGCATTGTCGCGGGCCCAGCAGTTGCTGGCCCTGCTGATCGAAAAACTGGGCGACTCGGCACCGGACTACACGATCATCGTGCAGACCGAGGTTGAAGGTGACCAAGTTGCGCGCCTCAACGATGGCCGCATCACGATCAACGCCGAGATGTTCTTCGATACGGACGAGGCGACGATCGGGACAGAGTACCAGCCGCTGATTGACTCCCTGGCGCGACAGATCCGTGAAGGGTGCAGCGGCGAGGTCGTTGTTGAAGGGTACGCTGACCCTCGTGGAGCGGGTGTCTACAACAAGGGACTGTCCATTCGCCGTACCGAAGCGGTGCGCAAGGCGCTGGACGCCGCGGGAGCCTTCCAGCCTCCGCAGCCACAATGTCCTGCCGGGGCCCAGGGAAACACCCTTGATCGGAATCCGTCAGGAGCCCCGCTGGGTGCTGTTCAGCGACAAGGATCGTCTGGAGTTGAGATGAACGGTGTGCTGGAGAGAGTGCTGCAGGAAATGCTGGCAACGGTGTTGACTGTGATCGTGCCCAATGCCCATGCGGAAGAAAGTGTCCGCGTTGATGCGTTGGCAAGCGAAGTGGACCCGTGCGGCCTGAACTACTGTGCGAGCGATGAAGGGGTTGCCGTGCGCATTCTCAATCATGGCGAAGACAATCCACGCAATCCGGCGATCACCAAGGAAGGGTTGCAGGACAATCGCGCGGTGTCGATCATTGGTGACGTCAGGATGCCGGTCAGTGCGGCCGATGCCGGTGATCGTGATCGCGCCTCGATACGTGGTCGTTTCCGCAAGGAAATGGCTGATGGTTCTTCATTGTGGGTGACCGAAGACCCGCTGGGTGGGACCCCCATGCTTGCCTTCGCGCCGCCTGCGGGAATCGCGAAGCTTGCAACCGGCATCACCGGTGCCCTCAGCATTCCGTTCTACACGAACTATGCCAATTTCATGTCGCGACTCGAACTGTCGATCTATCGTTCGACCGACACTGACAGGGTTGCACCGATAGCGGTACTCGAAGCCATGCCCAGGCAGCTGGGCGAATTCCTCTGGGCGGGTGCATCGGTACAGATCGACGAAGAGTTCATCGCCGTCGTGCGCGCCTATGATGCCAGTGGCAACTTCGACGAAACACGCCTGCAGAATTTTGTGCTGGCCAACCTCGATGAATTCGAACCTGCGGAGCGTGAGCGCCTGATGCCACAGGGTGTGGATCGCTGGCGTGCAGTTTATGGCCGCAATGACCTGACGCTGCAGAACATTCCTCTGAATGCCTCCCGCATTCGCTTGCATGGTGACGTGCGTGGGAACGCGCCGGAAATCAGGATCAATGGTGCACATCTGCCGTTGGATGAGACCAACCGCTTTGCGGTGGAATACCTCATGCCGGTGGGCAAACACGATTTTGTCGTGAACATTCAGCGTGCAGGCGAAGCCGAGCAGATGCAGATGGTGGAAGCGGAGGTGACTGGTCGATACATGTTCCTGGCGGGACTTGCCGATGTCACGCTGTCGGACAACAAGGTCTCGGGCAATGTGGAAACATTGTCGCCTGATGATCGATACGACGGCGACTTCATGGTGGATGGGCGCCTGGCGTTTTATCTCAAGGGCAAGATCAGGGGGCGTTATCTGGTCACGGCCCAGATGGATACCCGGGAAGACGAGATTGGCGACATTTTTTCCGATATCCATCGCAAGGATCCGGACGCGCTGTTCCGCAGACTGGACCCGGATCGTTACTATCCCGTTTATGGGGATGATTCGACGACGGTTGCTGACGTCAACACGATGGGGCGCATGTATGTGCGAGTCGACTGGGACCGGTCACAGGTACTGTGGGGCAACTATGACACCGGCGTGACCGGCACGGAGTTCGCGCAGTACAACCGCAGCCTGTACGGCGCGCGTGGTGAATACAACAGTCCCCGCACAACCGAGCTGGGTGAGGCAAAAACACATGCCAAGCTGTTCGTGTCCGAAACCCAGTCGGCCTTTGGTCATGCCGAATTTGCAGGTACGGGTGGCAGTCTCTATTACCTGCCACACACGGACATCCTGCCTGGTTCTGAAAAGATCACCCTTGAACTGCGTGATCGCGACAGCAACCGCGTGGTTGAAACAACGCTCATGGTGCGTGGACAGGACTACGAGATCGACGAAATCCAGGGCCGCATCATCCTCTCCCGTCCACTGATGCAGATCCGCAGCCGGGAGACTTCCATCGTTCGCAACAATCCGCTGGACGGGGATGTACCGCTGGTGCTGGTCGATTACGAATATCTGCCGGATGATTTCAGTGCCGATCACGTCACCGTGGGCGGCCGAGGCAAACACTGGATCGGAGAGCACATCGCCGTGGGTGGCACCTATGTCATGGAAGGTCGTGGTGCCGAAGACTACGACATGCATGGCGTTGACGTGACGTGGCAGCAAGGTCGAGGTTCTTACCTGAAGCTGGAATATGCAGGCAGTTCGGCCAGCCAGGCAAACGCCTTTTTCTCCGACAACGGCGGATTGAGCTTCGCGCAGCGCAGCACTACCGATGCCCGTGGCCGGGATGGTTCGGCAATGAGTGTGGAAGGCAGGGCCAACCTGCGTGAACTGGGCTGGACGCGCATGGACCTTACGGTCGGCACGTGGTGGCGAGATTCTGACGATGATTTTTCAGTGGCGCGGCGAGATGTCGGATTTGATCTTGCCGAGTACGGGCTGGAGGCGGCTGGTCGGTTCAACGAGACGATGGGTTTTGTGCTGAGGTCATCGACGGTTGAACGGGACCTGGTGGAAGATGACATCCGCAGTGCGCTGTTTGACTGGCAGGTTTCGGATGCCAACCGGTTGCGTGTTGAAGTACAGCAGCTGGAAAGCGCCGACAGTTTCACCGGCAGCCAACGGGATGAGACGGTTGCAGCGGTTGAACTGGCGCATGCGTTCACGGAAGCGTTCGAAGTTTTTGGCGGGGGACAGTCGACCCTCCAGGATTCAGGGTCGGCCGCGGACAACAACGATCTGGTTTTTGCCGGCACACGCAATCGACTGACGGACAAACTGCGACTCGAGACCGAAGTCACGTATGGCCATCGGGGTGAAGCCGCCACGGTGGGCATCGACTACATGCGCAATGAACGCCATACGCTGTATGGGTCATACACACACTCGACCGATACCACCCTGTTGCCCGGTGGAGGTGAGCAGGTGACTTTCGGCAACCGTTTCCGGGTCAGCAATCAGTCGACGCTGTTCTCGGAGAACCAGTTTGTTGCCGAAGACCAGGGCAGTGGATTCACGCATGCCTATGGCATCGACTATTCACCACGTCCGGGCTGGAGCCTGGGTATGAGTCTCCAGAAAGGTGAGCTGGATGCCGTGAGCGGACTTGTTGACCGGCGAGCAGCGACCCTGTCCGGTGGTTACCGCAGTGACCGGTTCAACTGGCGCAGCGTACTGGAACTGCGCAAGGACAAGGGTGCAGAACGGCGCGATCAGATACTCACGACCAACACGGCGGATTATCGGATCAACGACAGTTTCCGCGTACTCGGCAAGTTCAATCATTCAAAGACGGATGATGATCTGCTGGGCCTGGTGACCGGTGGCAAGTTCACTGAAGCCGGCGCCGGAATCGCGTATCGACCGGTTGCCAACGATCGGCTCAACCTGCTGGCCAAGTACGTCTATCTCTATGATCTGCAGAGCTTCGGGCAGTTTGATGCGGGATTTGACCAGCGTTCCCATATCATCACGGGTGAGGGACTCTATCGGCTGACCGAACGCTGGGGTGTTGGTGCCAAGTATGGAGTCCGCAAGAGCGAACTGCGCGCGGAACGAGCACAGGGAGACTGGTTTGAATCGACCGTGAACTTCGCCGCGGTACGGCTGCGTTACAACATCATGCGCAAGTGGGATGCGCTGGCCGAATATCGGCGTCTCGAAGTTGACGAGGACAACAGTGTCCGGGACGGTTATCTGATCGGCGTGGATCGACAGATTGGCGATCACCTGCAGTTTGGCGTGGGCTACAACTTCGCCGATTTCAGCGATGACCTCCGGATCCTCGATTACGACCAGAAGGGTTGGTACGTCAACGTGGTGGGCAAGATCTGACGTCTGTCGGATCTTCGGGTGGAACGTGCGTCAGCTTGTTGTTCAGGCGGGTGCACAATCCGTTCAACGATGGGTCAGCCCGCAGGCAGAAGATACTGCCGATCAGGGGCGTCGCAGGGCGAGGATTGTTGGTGACTTCGCCACATGACCGCACCCTCCGGCGCGTACTGCAGGATGTAGGACTTGCGTATGGTGTCGGTCAGGTTGGGTCCCGTGCGATGCGGGGTCAGACTGGAGAACACGACAATCGATCCAGCTCGTGCCGGTACCGGGATCGCGCCTTCTGCCTGGTCGATACAGCGGAAGCCCAGCGGTGTCCACTCATGCTGGAGTGTGCCCTGTCGATGGATGCCCGGAATGACCCAGGGGCATCCGTTGGCCTCCGTGGCATCTGTTAGCGCCACCCAGCAGGTCAGGTACTGCTGCGGCTCCACGTAGGTGTAGCCGTTGTCCTGGTGCCACGGAAACTCATCGGGTGTGCCCGGTTTTTTGTACACGGCCTGATCCCAGTACAAACGCACGGCTGGACCGATGAGGTCATGGGTGAGTGCGCAGAATACCGGGTGCATTGAAAAGTCTTTCAGAACCCCTGATCTTGTGACCAGGTGCGGTGAAAAGGTGATCTCCCCTGAACGCGCGATGCTGTGGGTGCCGTTTTCCCGGGTTTTCAGGAATGCCTCGGTTGCCTCTTCCAGCGGCGCGATGGCGTCGACCACTGCACTCACCTCGGCGGGTGTGAACACATCCTCCAGAAGGAAGTAACCGTGCTCGGCGTAGGCCCTGGCCTGCGCGTCGGAGATCAGTCTGTACCCTGCACTGACCAGTTGCCGCCATTGGAATTGGGTGTTGCGAGGGTGTCTGGTCAGCTGCATGCGTATTTCTGCTTGATTTGGCCGGCGACGACGACACTATAGCCTATCCAAAATTCCCTCTGGAGCGCCTCTCCTGATGTCTTCCTCAACGGCTCGCCTGATCGACGGCAAGGCGATCGCCCAGGATATTCGCAATGAAGTGAAAGCCCGGGTCGAAAAGCGGGTGGCTGCCGGCTTGCCCAGACCGGGGCTTGCCGTGGTACTGGTCGGTCAGGACGAAGCCTCGCGCATCTACGTGCGCAACAAACGCAAGGCATGTACCGAGACGGGCATTCTCTCGGTGGCGCATGACCTGCCCAGCAGCACCACAGAGGCTGCACTGCTGACGCTGGTCGATGAGTTGAACGATGACCCCACGGTGCATGGCATCCTGGTGCAGTTGCCGCTGCCAGCACATATCGACAGTCGGCTGGTGATCGAACGGATACGTCCAAGCAAGGACGTGGACGGCTTTCATCCTTACACCGTTGGCCGACTCGTTCAGCGGATACCGCTGCTGCGGCCGTGTACGCCGTTTGGCATTCTCACTCTTGTCGAGCGCATTGGCGTCGACCCCAAGGGCAAGGTGGTTGTGGTGGTGGGCGCCTCGAACCATGTCGGCCGCCCGCTGGCGCTGGAATTCCTTCTTGCTGGTTCCACGGTAACGATCTGTCACAGGTTCACCGTCGATGTGGAAGCCGAAGTCCGCCGTGCAGAGATTCTGGTGGTGGCCATCGGCAAGCCCGGGATCATTCCTGGTGAATGGGTGAAACCAGGCGCAATCGTCATTGATGTGGGCATCAACCGGCAACCCAACGGCAAGATCATTGGCGACATCGGTTTCGAAGCGGCCAGCCAGCGCGCCGCGTGGATCACTCCCGTACCCGGTGGTGTAGGCCCCATGACTGTCGCCATGCTGATGCACAATACCCTGGCGGCGGTGGATGATGCAGAACATCTGGCGTGATCAGGCGCTGAACGCGAAGCGGCGAAAAAAATGCGGTCGTCACGGGGCACTGCAACTCTCGCCCCGTTGTTGATCTGAACGCAGGGCGACTGTTACCGTCCATGATTGCCCAGGCTGGCGACGCATCGTGCATACGGCTGGAGCGTCATGAGCCACTGTCCCGACCTGTCAACTGAACCGAATCCAGGAGACTTCCGATGTGCGCTGCCGTTAACCAGGCGATCAAGGGCATCAACGAAATTCCCAGCTGCCACGGTGGCCTTGAGAATCTCGATGAAGAATACGCGTACTGGATCGATGAAATCGAAGGTGACGTGCCACGCGACCTGACCGGTACGTTCTTTCGCAACGGCCCCGGCCGGCAGCGCATCGGGAACAGCAAGTATGGCCACTGGTTCGACGGTGATGGCATGCTCTGCGCGTTCACGTTTGCGGATGGTCGTGTGCATTTCCGCAATCGATACGTCCGCACGCCCAAGTATCTGGAAGAAACTGCTGCCCAGGCAGTGCTGTATCGCGGTTTTGGTACCCAGGTACCCGGTGGATTTTCGAAGAATGTCTTGCGGATGCCGGCCAATCCGGCCAATACCAATACCATGTTCCATGGTGGCCATCTGCTGGCGCTGAACGAAGGTGGCAAGCCGTGGAAGCTGGACCCTTCGGATCTCTCGACGATCGGTGAGTTCACCTACGATGGTGGCCTCAAGGCGGCGGATGTTTTCAGTGCACATGGCAAGGTTCATGGCGCGTCCGGCGAATACATCAACTATGGCGCAGGTATCTCGGGTTTTGGGCTCAAGGGGCCCAAACCCTGCCTGACCATGTTCCGGATCCGGCCTGATGGAACGCTGGTCAGTCGGGAGCAGGTGCCATTGACCACATTTCCGTTCTGCCACGATTTTGCACTCAGCAATCGTTATGCGGTGTTTTTCATCGGCAGCATCGTCTTTGGCAACATGCTGCCGGTGATCCTCGGCACGCGGACCATTTCCGACCAGGTCACGTTTGATCCGTCGATCCCGATGCAGGTGATCGTTGTCGATCTGCACTCGCTGAAGGAAGTACGCCGCTTCGAGACCGATGCCGGTGCGATGATCCACTTTGGCAATGCGTATGAAGAGGGCAGCGAAATCATTGTTGATGGAATGTTCACGGACAACTTCGAGGCCAACAAGACACTGAACGATGTCTTCAATCCGGATGGCCGGTTTGGTGGTGGTACCTACATGCGATATCGCCTGAACATGGAGACGGGTGCGCTGTCGCGTGAGCGCGTCTGCAAGACGGAGTCGGAATTTCCCACCTTCAATACCGCCTGGACCGGGAAACGGAACGATGTGACCTGGACGGCGTGTTCCGTACCCAACGGTGCGAACAGCTTTTTCAACGCGATCCAGCGCATCACCCATGATGGCGAAGCGACCCTGCTCGAAATGCCAAAGGGGCTCTATGGTTCGGAGCCGCTGTTTGCCCCGGCCAGCAACGCAAGCCGGGAAGACGATGGTTATGTGCTCGAAGTGGTCTACAACGCATTCACGCATCGCAGCCAGTTGCAGATCCATCGTGCCGACGACATGGCCCATGTTGCGACATTGCACCTGAAGCACCACGTCCCGCATCAGTTCCACGGGCATTTCACGCCCCAGGTATTCATGCATTGAGTGCAGCCAGGAGGCAGACAGGACAACCGCTGCGGTGACCGACCAGCCAGTGACCGGGAACCGTGCGGGTAGACCCGCTGACCAGCCACCGTTGTCGCGCAGCACGCTGTTTTTCTACAGCTTGTCCGATATGCCGATCCAGATGGCGGCCATTCCGGTGGCGGCCTTCCTGCCAAATTATTACGGACAGGATCTTGGACTGAGTCTGGCAGCGGTAGGCACGATCTGGCTGATTGCCCGTCTGTTCGATGCCGTCACCGATCCCTTGATGGGCTGGCTCAGTGATCGCACAAAAACACCTTGGGGCCGTCGTCGAATCTGGATGGTTGCCGCAGTGCCTCTGCTCATGGCATCGATCTACAAACTGTTCATGCCCGAACCTCCCGTCGACGAAGTGTATCTCCTGACCTGGCTGATCGTTCTGTGGACGGGGTGGACCATGCTGTTCATACCGTACTACTCATGGGCGGCAGAAATGTCGGATGACTACAACGAACGCACACGGATCACCGGGTGGCGCGCGTGGATTGGCATGGCGGCGAATGTCATCAGCAAGCTGGTCCCTGTCATCGCACTCTACGCGTTCCACATGGAAGGCATGGAGGTCACGCTCTGGCTCATCGGCACGATGACATTGATCCTGTTGCCCATCACGGTTGGACTCACCGTGTGGCATGTTCCCGAACGTCGCGACTTTGTGCCTTCGCGCATACCCGTGCTTCCGGGTCTGAAGCTGATGTGGAGGAATGGACCATTCAAGCGACTCGTGCTGGCCTTTTTTGTCAACCAGCTCGGCTCCGCCATATCCACGGCGCTGGTCGCGTTTTACATCCGCAACGTGCTCAAGGACGATTCCGGCAGTATCACCATGTTGCTGGTATTTTTTGTCGCCAACCTGATCGGCATTCCCTTCTGGGTCCGGGTGTCACAGACGTTCAGCAAACATCGAGCCTGGGCCATGGCGCTCATCGCCTTTGGCTGCTGTCAGTGTGGTTATCTGTTACTTGGTGCAGGCGACTTTATCTATATGGCGCCGATCATGGCCATTACCGGTTTCCTCGGTGGATCCTTCAACGCATTGCCAAATGCCATGAAGGCCGATGTGATCGATATCGACCGACTGGAAAGTGGCGAGGATCGGGCGGCATGGTTCTTTGCAGTGTGGTCGTTTGTCATCAAGATCGCGTTGTCCATCGGTCCGGCCATTGCGCTGTGGGTGCTGGCACTCGTCGGATTTTCGTCGAATGCCGGCACCGGCTCGGAGGAGGGATTGCTCGGACTCAGGCTGTTTTATGTCTTCGGTCCGGCAGCAGGGTTCACGCTGGCTGCACTGATAGTTTGGAACCACCCGCTCACACCGGCCCGTCACACGCAGATTCGACAGGAGCTGGCGATTAAACGGGATGCCAGGACTGCGTAGAATAGGTCAGACTTCATTGCTTCATGACCCAGAGGAGAACCCCTTACGATGGCTGATCAATCCACCAATTACGATGACGTCAAGCAGTATCGTCTCGATCCGGAGCGCGAGCAGGAATTGCTGCGTAGCGCAGGTGAGTGTGTGTTCTGCTGGGCCAACAAGGAAGGTCACCCGCTCGGCGTCATCACGGCGTATGTCCCCGTGAACGGCAAGATCTGGATGACGGCGACACGTGAGCGGGTTCGCATCAAGGCCATCGCGCGTGACGGGCGATCTTCGGTCGTGATCACCAGCAAGGGTACACCGATGGGCGGTGGCAAGACGGTGACCTACAAGGGGCACTCGATCATTCACGATGATGCCAAAACCAAACTCTGGTTCTACAACCTGCTGGCACAGGGGATGGCCATGGCCCGCGACGAAGGCAATGCCTTCACCCGCAATCTCAAGCCGGATCTGTTCGTGAAGTTTCTCGATACGCCGGAACGGATCGTCCTGGAGTTCACGCCCGAGATGTCGATTCCGTTCGACGGCGACAAGATGGCACAAGGTACGGCCGCCGCCTATGCGCAGTTTGCCCAGAACCAGTAACAGGGCCTGTCAACCGGGTGACGGGATCGCCTGCGGTGGGTGAACCCGGGACCCGGGCCAAAGCCCTGACCCTGTATGTCATGTCAGGGTTTGCGGGCGAGTCGGAGTTGCTGCAACACCTTGGCAAGTACAAGGCAGGCAAGTCGTGTCTCTACATCAAGTCACTGGCAGATGTTGACCTTGCGGTGCTGGAAACACTGATCAGACGGTCAGTGGTTTACATGCGGGATAAATATCCAAGGGGATAGATCGCTCAACGACTGCTGCCAGTACCCAGACGGTAGGCAATGAGTGCATTGCCACCTTGTTGGCCAAAGCTCCCATATCCACTCTGAATGAACACCATGTCATCGGCCACGTAAGGCCCATGAACATCGATGGTGCCACCTTGTGCATCGGGACCATTCACCGCAGGCCAGTTCTGCCAGGTATCGTGTTGCCACACCAGTTCGCCCGTGCGTGCGTCGTTGATCAGCAGTCGACCATCCAGTGCGCTGCCGAAGATCAGTTCATCCGTGGCCATGATCGCGGCACTCATGCCATGGCGGCAGTTCGGTCTGTCCCTGCAGGCGTCGTCCAGCGTGTATTGCCAGCGCACTTCGCCTGTATCCATGGTAATGGCGTACAGGCCTGGCTTGGCATCGCCGGCGCCTGGTCCGCTGGGGATATCGCTGATGGGTGCGTACACAAATCGCAACCCTTCATGGGCAGCCATCCCCCAATGTACGCCTCCGAGGTAACCACCGCGTCCGACGTTGACCGACCAGAGGCGTTTGCCGGTCGTTGCATCCATCGCATGCACGTCACCCGACTTCTGGCCAGCCAGCACGATGGGTTTCCCGGTCGTACCGCTGGTGATGATGGGAGGCGCACCGAAATCGAGATCCGGTCCTGATTCATCGGGACAGTTGGGATGTTTCACGTGG
Source organism: Pseudomonadales bacterium (assembly GCA_041752315.1). Taxonomy (GTDB): domain Bacteria; phylum Pseudomonadota; class Gammaproteobacteria; order Pseudomonadales; family Azotimanducaceae; genus SYFY01. The sequence goes on along the minus strand of JBGSHJ010000010.1, from coordinate 15,748 downwards.
ACGGCACAGGCCATGTTGAACGCATCGCCGGCAGTGAACTGTTCCACCCAGGTCCGCTCACCGCCTGCAGGAGCAATCGAAAGGATCGCGTCACTGGTCGCGGAAGTTGGCGCGGTGTAGTTTTCGCCGGTACCCAGGTAGATCTGCCCACTTTCAGGGTCGATGGCCGGTGCTGACCAGACGGGCGCTCCGGAGGGTGCCCATTGTTCGACAAACAGGAAGTGGCGACCGGAGACCTGTGGTGCTTCATCAATGACCGGGCGACGCCACAACAAAGCGCCGGTACCAGCATCCAGCGCCACCAGTGAGCCTCTCGACGTACAGCAACCGTAGAGTGGATTGATGGCCAGCGTGAGTTCCATGGAGGAGACCGGAACCAGCAATCGGCCATCGTGAAAGGTCGGCGTTCCCGTCAGCATGTTCGACGGGTGTTCGCGGGCGTCCGTTCGCCAGATGAGTTGGCCGTTGCTGGCGTCCACAGCGTACGTGTGACCTTCAAACGTCCCGAAGAAGAGGGCAGTGACACCACCGCCGATCTCACCGTGAGTGAGTCCCGTACGAATGCTGCCGTCCACTTTTAATCGCCATCGCTCGCATCCGTTCGCCTTGTCCAGCGCGTACAGATGACCACCCTGGGAGCCGACAAAAATCGTGTCGGCGCTGACTGCAAACCACGAATGTGGGCTCTGGCCACCATCCAGCGCAAACACCCAGGCCACTTCAAGGTTCTGGACATTGTCCCGGTAGATTGAGGATTCCCGTTGATACCGGGTGTTGCGGACATCCAGGCCCCAACCCTGACCGTACCATCGGGAGAGATCCGGAATTCGTGAACAGGTGACATCGCCCATTGCAGGCAACGACAGCAGCAACAAGATGGCAAACGTCAGACCGCTGATTCTGTTCATTCTCGAGGCGGCACCGGCTTGGAAGGCAGCCGGGCGGAGAAAGACAGGCTCGCCGGTTTCCTGGGCGCAACCAGCGCGTTGATCACCGCAAATTCGAGTGCCACCCGGGCATCACCGCGAGGAATCTTCACAGCCAGTTCGGTCTTGCCATGGGGGGGCACCTCGATGAGATCTCCACTCCCCATGAACGTATGTTCCGAGGTGTTCTGCAGGAGGAACTCCGCATCCGAGTGATTGCGCAGGGTCACCATTGCAACGTCGGCGTTCTGGTATCGGGTCGCATTGGCATCCATCGTCAGCGAGGCCTGCAGCAACGGCAGGATTTCCGCCGATCGTCCGATCAGCAGGTTCTTGAACCAGACCACCGTGTGTCTGGCAAACAGTGCCGCGCGAATACCCTCGAGGGAACGATCCTCAACAAAGACCAGGGTGACCGGCCGGTGACCGCCGGTAGCTGGACTGTAGTCCCAGTCGATGAGGTCGTGGACGTCCGAAACGCCAAGCATCACCAGGTCATGTTGCATGGCAATGGCATGGGCTTCTTCGGCATAGTCATCGCCGTTGGCGATCTCGATACCGTGCAACTGGCCCGCCTTGACGAGGCTGGCATGAAACTCGGTCAGCCGGGTGATTCCGTCGACATTCTGCGCGGTCCAGTAAGGGTGATTCCAGAATACAAACGCACCCTGGTCGTTGGCGGCCCGAACGGCTGCGTCGGCCGGCCAGCCATGGGCTGCCTTGTAGTACGCGATGGCGTCCGTGATAGCACCGGCATCGGCGGGCACTTTCAGGAGCGCATTGGAATCCTGCACAAAGACGGCATTCATGTGGCCTGCGGGAGCTTCGCGGGTGATCTCGGAACCGTTGATGATCAACAGGCTGGTATCTCTGGCGGCGTCAGCCGACTCGATGTACGCACGATTGCGATCGGCATGGGGCAGATCAGCCCGGTGTGGTTGGTACTCCAGGTGCTCCGTGACGGCCATCGCATCCAGGCCATCGCGAATGGATTCTTCGACGCGGATTTTTGGCCAGACGTGGCCGTCAGAAAAAACACTGTGAGTATGCAGGTCCATCACCAGGGTCTGCTTGCCCGGAACATCCGGAAAGTCGATGACCCGACTACCTTCGGCCTTGGCGCTGGACTGGGAATGCGCAAGTGCGATCAGCGGGCTCGCAGCGAGCATGAGGGCGAGCATAGGCGCGGGAGAGGTTCGAAACAGGCTGTGCATGGCGCAGTAGTCCGGTCGCTGGTGTGATTGGGTACAGCCTGATCAGAGTGCCGCAACCAGCAGGATGGAGCAACTGGAGCGCCACCCGGTGCCCTACCTCGAACAGCCTTCCGGTCCGCAACCGATGGCACAAAAGGCTGCACACACCGAGTGTGCAACCTTCAAAGACGATCAGCGGGCGCGCAGGGCGTCGCGAATCTCGGTCAGCAACACTTCTTCCTTCGTGGGTACGGGTGGTGGTGCGGGAGCCGCCACTTCTTCTTTCTTCAGCGAATTCATGGCCTTGACGATCAGGAAGATTGCAAACGCGATGATGACGAAGTCGACGATGGACTGGACAAACATGCCGTACTTCAGCAGAACGGCATCGACACCCTCTGCTGAATCCTTCAACGTGACCGCCAGGTTCGAAAAGTTCATTCCACCCAGCAGCAGTCCCAGCGGCGGCATCAGCACGTCGGCCACAAAGGACGACACGATCTTGCCAAATGCACCGCCGATGACAATGCCGACGGCGATGTCGACCACGTTGCCACGCATGGCAAAGCTCTTGAACTCAGTGAGCATGCTCATTTTCTTGGATCCCCCCGGTTGATGACCTTGCCGACGTCAGTGTCGCCGGCGGCATTGTACTGAAGCGCGGTGAATTGGCTTGGTCCGTGTTTCCGAACTTACCCGAATTTTACGAACCCTGACAAGTCTACACACGTGACTGTGTCGACGAGTTATATCACCCGCTTACCGACGACACAATTGATTGGCGGATTTACACAGCCACCTCTGCCGCGGTGGGTCGAACGGTGCGGAACAACTGCCAGCCAACGCAGACCAGCAATACTGTTTGCACGGGAGCCCACCAGGCGTGCCATGGGTCGACAGCCGTTGAAGGGCAAAGAGGCGCTTCACCCAGCGTTGACCCGGTCCAGGCAGACCAGACTGGAACGAGAGCAAACGGAGTCAGTACCACCAGCGGCCACACGGCGTGTTTCAACATCGAATGCGCTTCACCCAGCGGCTGCGTCAGCTTCAGCAGCCACGCAAGCGGAGCCGCCATGCAGCCAAACCCAAGCAGCACTGCCCACAGCGTATTGCCATCCGTGGTGCAGGACACCATGGGCAGCGTGGCCAGCCAGAGCACGTAGGCATACACAGCCATCCAGCCGACCAGCGCTGCAGCCAGCCGGACGATGACTTCGGCAAAGGACATGGTCAGCCGGACACGAACTTTGACCCACTCGGCACCATTCTGGTCACTCCTGCCGATTTGGCTCGACCGGTGCTGGCGATGTGCTGGCCGTCTGGTCGCTCTCCCCATCGGTCAGATATCGATAGCTCAGTGCACCAAACAGCATCTCGTCCCAGGATTGTTCGCCCCAGGGAACCACTCGATCCGGATCGGGATTGGCGGGATTGGTCACCGAATTGTCCCACGAAGTGCGATGCACGATCCGTGTGCCAGCGGGAATGCGCCTGGGTTCGGCCAGTTGATAGGTTGTCTGCCAGTTGAAGTCATAACTCGGCACGGACAACAGGATCTCGTCGGTGCCGTTTGGATAATACGCCCGGAACTCCGACGCCTTGCCGCGGTAGTGAGCGTGAGGCAGCAGGTTGTAGAGCAGGATGTCCCGATCGAGAGTTCGTTCGGCAGACTCCCAGTGTTCGCGCGTCCGTGCCGGAATGGAGATCCTGTCGTTGGCCAGCACCATCGTCTGCAGTTGGTGGGTTGGCTTGTCTGCATGGAAATACAGGCCGATCCGAGAGGTGTCGGTGCTCGCCTTGCCATAAGTCGTGTAGTGCAGTTGCGGCCGGAACACGGCCTCCTTCGGCAGGAAGACTCCCGTGCCCTGAGGGAACACGTCCGCCTTGGCACCGGGCACGTACCCCCCCAGCGTTCCGGAGCGGCTGCGATCAAACTTTCCGTCGGCAGCGGGAACGCCAAAGTTGGTGATGACATGGTGCAGTGCCTTGCGGTCTCCCGGCAGGACTTCGGCTGCACGCACCCAGACATCACGACCAATCGGATTGCGGATCACCGGGTACTGGTAGTCGATCGTACCGGTGGCTGCAACGTTCATGGCTGGCACTTCGATGATCTGGTCGGGTTCGCCAAGGCTCCACTCCGGCCATGAACGATCATCCTCGGCAAGGGGATCGGGACCTTCACCGCGCGGAGCACCCGCCTCAACCCAGTGCACCAGCTGTTTGACCTCCTGATCCGTGAGCGCCCGGTTGTTGCTGAAATGCCCGATGGCGGGATCGGCGTGCCAGGGTGGCATACGTCGGGTACGCAGCACTTCGCGGATCATCGGCGCAAATCCCTTCACCATCGTGTAGTCCGTCATCGCCCATGGGCCGATTCCGCCCGACCGATGACAGGTCACACAGTTGTCGCGCAGGATGGGCGCAATGGTCTCGCTGTAGGAAACCGCTGGCCGTGTGGAGTCGGCCATTCTTTCTGGAAAGTTGATCAGGCAGCCGATCGCCCTGGTTTCTGTGACGGCCACGGGTCGTTTTGCCAGCAGGTCATCCAGTGCCGTCGCAAGATGTTCGCGGGTCGCCTTCGGCTTCTGGTTTTCGTAACTGAGGCGATCGTCGATGGCCCCATGGTAGGCAATTTTCCAGGTGGTTGGATCCACCAAAAAAATCTCCCCCGTGCGGACAAATCCGAGCGCTTCACCCACAAGTTGCTGCTGATCGAGAAGCACGGGCATGTCATAGGCAAACTCTTCCACCTCGCCTTTGACGGAATCCCGGGTGTCCTGCAGGTTGCTGTTGATCAGGAAAAACTGAATACCTTTGCCTGCGTAACGCTCACGAATCTCGCGCAGCGTCGGCATGACGTTGCGAACGATCGGGCAACCGTTGCCCTGCACCAGGAAGACGATCGCGCTGGCATCTGAATATCGGTACAGCTCGTGCGCCGATCCGCGGTGATCAAGAAGTCGGAAATTTTCTACCAGATCATTGGTTTGGAGAGCGTATGCAAAGTGACTTGCGAACAGCCAGAGCATTGCCAAAAGACCGGCGCTGAGCTTCTGCATGGCGGTTCCCGTGTACGGAGGACGGATATTGTCGGCTACCCGCCAGGCGGCATCAACCGGGGCGTTCCGATCCCTGCCACGCCCGGCAGCCGTGCAGATCGCCCGTTGACGGGTCAAACAGAGGGCCGGGTGACGGGAAAGTACGGATTCAGGAAACGTCAGTCGCTGATCGACAGCGTCGGTTTACCCCGGTAACGTAACCGCAGGCATCCAGATTGACGGTTTCCCATTGTCTACGATCAACCCGCTCCACACAGACACCCGGCCCGCTGCAGGCGTGGGTTTGGCGCAGCAGATCGAAGACGAAGTCGAGGCCAAATTTGTCGTCCGCAGCACCGATGAGGCCGAGCAGCTGCTGAGAGTGGTCGGTCAGTTTGCCGAACTCACTGCGCAGGACACCGAACAGGTGGTGGACGACTACATCGATTCACCCATGCTTGAACTCTACGCGACCGGTCTGGGTTGCAGGATTCGCCAGAAGATTCCCAGACTCGGGGCCACCCGCTGGAGCGTTGAGTGCAAGGCGATAGCCCATGGTGGCGAGTCCATCAGGATGCGCAAGGAAACCCGCCATCCGCTACCCGGGCCGGTGACACCTGCCGATCTTCCAGCCGGCGCGGTCCGCAATCTGCTTGATCAGGCACTCACCAGCACACCTCAGGTGATCCTCCGTCTGCACAACGAGCGGCAGCACTATCTGGCGAAGACCGGTTTGTTGAACGAGTTCGACGTCTGCCTCGATGTAGTCGATGTCAAGTCGCCGGACGGTCGTTTGCTTGGCCAGTTTCGCGAAGTCGAAATAGAACTCGTTCGCGGCGAATTTGCCGATCTGCAGGCGCTGATCGGCCAGGTGCAGGCAGCAATATCACTATCGCCATCCCGCCTGGGCAAGTTCGAGCGCAGCCTCTGGCTGACCGAGACGAGATTGCGTCGAACGGAAGCATTGCAACCGGCACAAGCGGACCAGCCTTCCCAACCGGGATGGAACCTGCTCGTGGCGCAGATGCGGCATGACCTGCGGATCATCGGGCTCAGTCGTGCCATCGCCCTTGAAGGGACGAGTCCTGAAGGTGTCCATCTGGTCCGCACCCATACACGCAAGCTGCGGGCGGCACTCTCGGCCGCACTGCCGTGGCTTGGTCGTGAGAGCGAACAACTGAGTCGTGAATTTCGCGAATTGGCCGGAAGCCTCAGTGAAGTGCGTGATCTCGACGTGTATTCCGGACAAACCATGGCGCTGGTGAAAACCCTGCCGAAGGTTCGCACCCGCACTGCCAACCAACTCGAGCAGTCATTAAAACTGATGCTGACCCAGGCCCAGTGCAAATCACGCGCACAACTCGAAAGGCCTGGCCTCGACAGGCTGTTCGAACGGTTCGCGAAGCTGCTCGAGGACACGATCGATGAACATCCCGAGATCACGATTCGGGATCTTGCCCGCAACGATCTGGGCCGCATAGCCGGCAAGGTCCGGAAGGCGATCCGCAAGCTGGATGACGCGGGCTCTGACGACGCGCTGCATCGCCTTCGGATTCGTGTCAAGAAGCTGCGTTACGCCCTTGAATTGTATGGCGTTCTGAACTCGGATGAACTGCAGGTTGCTGCGCAGCGGGCAAAGGCGATCCAGGATCTTCTGGGCACCCATCAGGACGCCTGTGTCGGTGTTGTCCACGGGCAGCGGCTGGCGGCGCAGTTGCCGCTCATACCGCAGAATCGCGAAGTACTGATGACGCTAGGGAGGCTCCAGAGTGAACGGGAACGGCAGGCGGCGAAGATTCGCCGCGCCTTTCTCGCAGGATCAATGGGGAAGGAGTTCTCCCGCTTGCTGAAACGTACCCTCAAGACCCTTTGAAATCTGGATCCCGCTTTTCCATGAAGGACTTCATGCCTTCCTTGAAATCGTCGGACTGAAACAGCGGCAGCAATTGCAGGTACACATGATGGACGTGGTCGTTGAACGTTTCGTTCATGCCCATCCGCATCATCCGTTTTGAACCCTGCACGGCGAGGGGTGCATTGGCGGCGATCTCGCGACCGAGCCTGGTTGCCGCATCCTGGAGTTCGTTGCTGTTGTAGACGTGGGAAATGAGCCCGTAGTCAAGACACTCGGCGGCGCTCAGCGTCCGGCCGGTGAAGATGAGTTCACTGGCCTTTGACCAGCCAATGAGTCGAGGCAGAATCCACGTACCACCCGACTCGGGCAACACGCCGCGCTTGGTGAAGGCCGCCGCGAGTTTGGCAGTATCGGCCATGATGCGGATGTCGCAACCCAAAGCGAGGTCCATGCCGTAGCCTGCGGCACTGCCATTGAGCGCAGCGATGGTTGGTGTGTCGAGGTTGTGCAATACCGTCGGCGGTGTATTGCGCAGGTCGAGTGTCGCTGGACTGGACCGCTGATTGGACAGACCGCTCGCGATTCCACCACCACGCAGGTCAAGCCCTGCACAGAAGAACTTGCCGCTGCCGGTGATGACGATCGCGCGCACGTCCTGATCACGATCTGCCGTGAGCAGATATTCGGACAGGGCGGCAAGCATCGGGCCTGATATGGTGTTCTGTCGATCCGGTCGGTTCAGCGTAATCGTTGCGACGTGCGCGTCGACGGCATAAAGGACATCCTGCTGGTCGGTCATGAAGCACTCCGGTAAAACGTCGACGGTAAGGAGTGGCGTCCATCGATGCAACCCCCATGCTGACTGGCGCCTGGCATAGCCAAAAAAATGGCGAAAAATAGTGGGTCGACGGGACTGGCGAAGAGGCCGCTGCGAACTAGATTTACCCTACAACAATGCAGTGGCAGTTCAGGGAATGGCACAGAATCAGGAAGGCACAGTGGACCTGCTGGAGATTTATCACGCCCGGCAGATGCGGTGCGAAATTGTCAATCAGATCCGACGGCTGCGGCGCCCTGATCCTGCCAATCCGATGATCGATTATGTACGGCGACGTGAAACACGCAGTTATTACGAAGCGATGTTGCTGGCGACGGTCGAACTCCTCAAGAGCCTGGGTGACCGTCCAGAACAGAGCTGAGGCTGGGGCACCCGGTCGATCCATGGATCAACCGGGTCTGGTGTCTGATCGGCTGGCCGATGCAGCGTGGTCTCGAAAATCAACCCCGCGCGGGCATCCTTTCTTCGCAGATGTCGTAACCGGCGTTGGCAGGAATGCATAACCACACACCATCGTCCCGCTTTTCGTTCCATGGCTCGATCGGGATGACGGGTTGCTGTCTGCAGTTCGCCAGCGCCTGCTCAGGCGTTGCAAAGGTCGCCAGTCGTTCAACGTTGCGCAGGGTCGGATAGATGATGGTACGGCGGCCTTCGTGGGCTGCAGCGACCGCGTCGGCGGGCTGGATCCACACGCTGTCGACGTTTTCATGACCATCGTGCACGGCGAGGTGGTCCTCGGGTGCCACTGCCAGGAAAAAATGCGTGTCAAAGCGCTTGGGCAACATCGCCGGTGTGATCCAGTGGGCAAAATGATGCAACTGGTCGCAAGCGAGCCGCAGTTTTTCCCGGACCAGAAACTCGAGAATACTGATCGCCCCATCATTCAGCTGTTTCTGGTAGGGCTCGAGTGTCGCCAGTCGAGCACCATCGATGAGTTGCTGTTCCCCTTCTGCACGTGCCAGCAGCACACCACATTCCTCGAAGGACTCACGAATCGCAGCAACCTGCATCGCACGCATGGCAGGGTCAGGATGGGCCGAGTCGAGATGCGCGGCCAGCGCCGGATCAAAATCGGCAGGGTCGGCCTTGCCACCCGGAAACACCAGCGCGCCCGAGGCAAAATCGATCTGGTGGTGGCGTACCACCATGAATACTTCCATCGACTCACGCTGACGCAGCATCAGCACAGTGGCTGCGGGTACCGGTGTACTGGCTTGTTGTGTCATCGCTTGGCCACTTCGCGGATGAAACGGTCGAGCGTGGCGAGTTTCTGCTCGCGCGGTCCGAGTGTGAAATCGGGCACGATCAGCTCGTCCACCCCCAGCGCTGCGTATTGCGCGACAGTCGCGGCAACCTCTTCGGCCGTACCGATAATGGCCGCCTGCTGCATTTTGGCACCACGCATGCGTTCGAGATAGGCGGCGTCGTCGCTCATGAAGAGGAGGGCAACCGCGCTGCGTTTGATGGATCCCGGATCACGGCCCAGCGCCTTGCAGTGACCATCGAGGATCGACATCTTCTGTTTGAGGGTTGAAGGTGTGCCCCATACATTCCATTCATCGGCCCACTTTGCAGTGATCTTCAGAGTGACCTGCTCACCGCCACCACCGATGAGCAGCGGTAGCGGCTGTTGTACCGGTTTGGGTTCGAGGCTTGCGTCCTGCAACTGGTAGAACCGGCCTGCGAAGCTGGCCGTGGTTTGCGTGAAAAGCGCCTTGATGACTGCGCAGGCTTCGTCGAGGCGCTGCAAACGCTCGGCCACGGTGTAAAACGGCAGGCCGTATTGCCGGTGCTCATTTTCCTGCCAGCCGCTGCCCAGTCCAAGCACGACCCGGCCAGCCGTGATGTGGTCCAGTGTGGCGGCCATCTTTGCAAGCACGGCAGGATGTCGATAGGTGTTGCCCGTCACCAGTGTGCCGATGCGCAATCTTGGCACCATGGCGCCGATTGCCGAGAGCGTCGTCCAGGCTTCCGGCCATGGCGCCGTGGTATCAGCTGCATTGGGCATGAAGTGGTCGGCGTACCACAACCCGTCCCAGCCGGTGGATTCCACATGTCTTGCCAGCGCCAGGACTTCACCATAAGGCTGTGATGGATTGGGCCAGAAACTGAAGCGCATGGGCTGACTCGAGGGGGAAGGGGACGGCCATGTTCGCTTATGGAGATGTCTGTGGCAAACTCGGGGCCGGGAAGGATTGGGGTACGAGCATGGTCCAACTGTGTACGGTACGTCTTGTGTTGCGACCGATCGGGCTGGACGACGCGCAGGCCCTGCATCAACTCTGGACCAACAAGGAAGTCCGCCGTTATCTGTGGGAGAACCGGGTTCTGCCGCTGGATGCGGTCCACAGCATCATCGACAGCAGTGTCGAATTTCATCAGGTCCATGGGTCGGGCTTCTTCGGTGTTCGAACGACGGAAGCACCGGACACGATTGTCGGGTTCTGTGGGCATCGCGCTTTTTATTCAGCGGGTGATTCAGCAGGTCAGTCGGGTGGGGAGACAGAACTTCTGTATGGCATGCACCCTGATTTCTGGAGCAAGGGACTGGGTACTGAAGCGGCACGCTGTGTGCTCGCCCATGGTTTCACCCGCTGCGATTTTGAACGCATCATCGCATCCACCGATACGCCCAATCAGCGATCGGTCAAGGTACTGCAAAGGTTGGGCATGTCATTCGATCGACGACAGCAACGGCATGGGCTCGACACGGTCTTCTACAGCATGACAAAGCGGGAATTCCTGGCACCGCGCAAGTGAAGATCGCGCTGCTCGAGGTTCTGATTCGATTGTCTGGCTGTCGTTCGCTGAAGGAGAAACGTGGACGGCTGGGGGGACTGCGGGAGCGATTTGGACGCAATACCCAGGTTGCCGTGTGCGAGTCTGAGCATCAGGATGTGCACGACCTTGCCGGTTTCGCCTTTGTGGTCACGGCGACCTCCGCGTCCGTGATCGAACAGATCTTCAACGAGATTGAAAACGATTTGCCAAACCGTATCGACGGCGAGGTGATTTCCATGCAACGACGCTGGCTGGTGTGAGAGATGAGTATGCTGCTTCTTGTGTTCGTGATTGCCGTATTCGTTTTTGCCTGGGCAAGAAATACCCGTGCCAGTCGTCAACGGTGGGTGGCCCGACTGCAGTTGCCGGGCCTGTGGATCAGTGAAAACGAGGAGAAACGGACCCTGGAACTGGCCGGTGGTCTGGCGTCTGGCACCTATCGTTCCAGTGATCTTGGCAACGGCTGGTGGCGATTGTCCGGCCATACGCTCTGGTTGCGCACTGATGCAAGGGAACTGGCACTCGATCTGGTCTTTCACGATGTCGGCAGGATCAGTCTCGAGTGCAGGCCGGGTGAGCGGCGCCTGTATACCAAACGGTCAGGCAACGTGATTCCGCTGGTAAGACGGCAGACGTGAAGCGCCCTCGTTGAATGACCTTGTCTGCATGAAGTTGCCGGAATGTCGATGAACGTCCGTCAGCGCAACTGGATGCTGATGGGTGTCATGCTGCTGCTTATTCTGCTCCTCAGTTCAATGGGCGACACAGAGCGGGCCCCGACAGCCTATTTCGAGAGATCGATGCCCATGGTCATAGCGCACCAGGGTGGTGATGGTCTGCGCCCCGGAAACACGCTGCTGGCGTTTGCGCATGCCGACCAACTCGGTGTCGACGTGCTGGAAATGGACGTGCATGCAACGCAGGACGGTGTCCTGGTACTGATGCATGACCACACCGTGGATCGCACGACCGAAGGCACCGGGTTGCTGAGGGAAATGCCGTTCTCAGCCGTGCAGACGCTGGATGCTGCCTATCACTGGCCGATCGGAGGTGAGGCCATTTATCGAGGCAAAGGGGTGAGAGTGCCAACCCTCGCCAAAGTGCTCGAGAGATTTCCCGCGCAGCGATTCAATATCGAGATCAAGCAGAGTGAACCTTCCATCGTCGAACCGTTGTGTGCGCTGCTTCGTCAACAGGATAGGGTGTCGCAGACCCTGGTTGCTTCTTTCCATGGTGCTGAACTCGACCGATTCAGACGGGTCTGTCCGGAAGTCGCCACCAGTGCCGCCCAGGCTGAAATCACAGCCTTTTTGCTGTTCAATCTGGCTGGATTGCCAAAGCTGCATGAACCTAGAGCACATGCACTGCAAGTGCCGGTCGAACGCTACGGGATCAAGTTGACGAGCCGCGAGAGGGTTGCCGCGGCACGATCGCTGGATCTTTACGTGGACGCGTGGACGCTCAATGACGCGTCGTCAATCACTCACGCCATCGAACGCGGTGTGACCGGCGTCATCACGGACAACCCGGACGTTGCGCTCCGGGTTCGTGAGTCCATGGGACTGGCTTCCCTGATCAGGAGCGACGGTCGATGAGATCAGGGTTTCGCCGTGGTATGAAATCGTCGTTGGCCCGGTCCGAGTTGCGCCTTTCTTCGGTGCTGCTGCGACGGTCCTGCGGTCCTCTGCGCCGTTCGATGTACGCAGGCGAATTCTGGCTTTGCGCTATGGTCTTGCCCATGCTTGTTATACTCCCCCGCCTTCCCGGCGATAGTCGAATACTAACAAATTAACTCGCTCTGCTCACTACCGGATCGCATCTGGATCCGGTTGCAGGGCTTTCACGCACCGAGCACAAATGGAGGTTGGACCAACCATGGCCACGCCTGTTGATGAATTGCTTGCAACTGCCCAGGAAATAGCCGACCGGCTGCTCCTGATACTGCCTGCTGCAGGTACGATCGACTGGCAACAGCACCACGCGGCGATCTGGCGTGCACACGGTTTTGGCCATGCCTTTCATGCGGCGTCTCTTGATGCCGGCCTCTCACTGGATGATCTGCGTGGCATCGATCACCAGAAGCAGTCCATCGATCTCAATACACGCCAGTTTCTGGCCGGACTGCCCGCCAACAACGTGCTGCTGTGGGGTGCTCGAGGTACCGGCAAATCCAGCCTGGTCCACGCACTCGTGGGTCGATACGCACCAGCCGGTTTGCGAATGGTGGAAGTGAGTCGTTCGGATCTTGCCGGTATGGCAGACCTAGGGTCGACGCTGTCCGCGTTGCCGTACCGCTTTGTCGTGTTCTGTGATGATCTGTCATTCGAGGAGGATGATGCGGGCTACAAGGCACTGAAGAGTGCGCTCGAAGGTTCGCTGTTCAAGAATGCGGACAACGTCCTGATCTACGCAACCTCCAATCGACGACATCTGCTGCCCGAGTACATGCGGGACAATCTGCAGGCTCGCATGGTGGAAGGAGAACTTCACGAGAGTGAAGCCGTTGAAGAGCGGATCTCGCTCAGCGACCGTTTTGGATTGTGGTTGTCGTTTTATCCATTCCGCCAGGATGCCTATCTGGACGTCGTGCATCACTGGACCCGGCGCCTTGCCGAGCAACACGGCCTGGTCCTGGATTCAGCGCAGGATATGGGTGAGCCGTTTGATATCCAGGCGGCGGCATGGGCATTGGCACGGGGCGTACGCAGCGGTCGCACGGCGCAGCATTTTGCGCGGCACTGGGTAGGCAGCCGGTTGCTGAAGGATTGACTGGCGACAAGACCCGGTCAGCCTGGGTCAAGTTCGCTTTCAGCCGACCGCGAGTCCTGACTGGACACGCTTGCGAACTTCTTCGGCAGTTTTTGCGGGCAATCGGGCGCAATGGACCAGTGCCTGTGCCTTGAGTGCTTCCATCCGCGGGCGTTCGCGCAGCACCATGGCACGACGTGCTTCCTGTACCAGCCACTCGACGTTGGCGATTTCATGCGCCAGGCGCAGCGAAGACTTCGCCATCGCGGCTTCACGGTGTGTAATCAGCTGGATCGCCGCGGCCTGTTTCATCAATTGTTCAATGGTACGCAGGGTGCCGGCGGAGTCCTGACCTGATCCGCTACGGGCAAACAGAACTTCCGGGACGGCCTGGTGATTGGCCGAACTCCTGGCGAGGAAACCGGCCTGCTGCACGAGCGTTGCCGAATAACGTTCAAAGGGACCGTCCTGCAAGCGGCTGGCGGCTTGCCGCAACGAACTCACCACGGCGGCGCGAACCGTTTGAGGCAGCAGGTGCTCGGGCAATGCGGCGACGCAGCGCCAAAGATCGCTGGTGATCTGAACGGCCGACAACTGGCTTTGCAGCGTGCGTTGCCGCCAGTAGCGATAGCCGAACAAGCTGCCCGCGGTGAGCGCACCCAGTGTCAGCAGCCAGGTGGCGATGACCATGCCTGATTCCTTGTAGATTCCCTTGGGCAAGGTTAGCAGGCGTGGGAAACCCGTCAGGGTCAGGGTGTTTTTGTGTCAGGAGTTGATCGCACGTCACCGCAGGTCAAAGTCGTACACCTGATGGCACTGATTGCGGACAGACCCGTCGCGGCAACCGGGTGAGGATGGACACGAATCACCCACAGGAGCAGATCATGCTGGCAGCCTTGTTTCTGATGCGCTATCGCGACGAAGTTCTGGCCCTGGCGCGAAAGCCCGGAACCAGTCTCCCGGGCAACCCGCGCATCGCACCACTGGTCGAACGGATCCACGCCGACGAACACCTGGTTGAAGTGATGCCACCACGCCGGGACATGCTCCCCGGTGAAAACGCGTTCTGGTTCTGCGTGATGCAGCTGGAGGAGTTTGCCGAGATGACCTGGAAAGGAGCGTCTGAGGAGCCGTACGTGCAGTATCTGTTACAAGACCTGCGCGACGCAGCGGACGCGCTCGCGCACAATCGCGAGCTGCCGCCGGGATTGATGGTGCATTGGGACGATCCGGATGACGATGACCCGAACTCTTTCTGGTTGGACGATATGAAGGTATCCGTGTATCCCATGCCGGTGCTGACCGAACGGATGAAACAGGGTTTGCCGGATGGGCCGATTGGTGATGCCGGCGATCAGAAGGTTGTGCATTAGCTGGCGGTTGGAGCCCTTGGTGAGGGGAGGGTGTCGATGCGGCTGCCCGCCGCAACAGGATTCGTGATCAGGCGCCCACCCGCACGCAACGGTGCCGCCTGCACCACTCGCCGGATCTGGTTCGAGGAAGAATGCGAATATGCGACCAGCCATCACATCCCCGGATTGACACCCCGGAGATGCCTACCTACTATCTCGCGCCTTCCTTCTGTGGGGCCATAGCTCAGCTGGGAGAGCGCTACAATGGCATTGTAGAGGTCGGGAGTTCGATCCTCCCTGGCTCCACCACTACGTCAATGAAATCAGTCAGTTACGAAGCATTTCCGCCGGGTCCCCACAACCCACCCACGGCTTGTCGCCTCCTGCCAAACCACAACAGGAGATCGATACATGAATGCTCAGAACCATCAGATCCAGGACATCCAGATAGACCGAAAGACCCGCGCCATCGAGGCACTGCTTGATGCGGACGTGCCGCTTGAAGCAATAAACCCGATGCTGGCCGATGATTCCAGCCTGAACCAGACTCGCCAGATCCTGCTCTACATCGCGGAAATGCATCTGCAGATCGGTGGCGAGCAATGTGGCGAGGCAGCGAACCGGACCAACTCTGACTGGACGGAAGGCCTCGGCTGGATTCTCCAGGCGTGTGCCGTTTCCATCGAGTTGCATGAGCTTGCCAGGGGGGTCGACTGGGACCGGCGCCAGTGCGGACGGGGGGTGCAGTCATGAGCGAGCACAGCCCACAACAGCCAGTGCAGGAACTGTCCGACCAGCAGCTTGAAGACCGATTCCGCGAACTGTTCGCTCAGCTTCACCCAGAAGACCAAGCCGACTTGCGCGCTGTCATGACTCGGTTGAACCGTGAGCAGGGAGGTGAAGCATGACCAGCGAAGTTTCAGAAAGCGCGATGGAAGCTCGCGCCAGAAGAGCGGCACGTCGCGTGGGGCTGGTGGCAACAAAGAGCCGGGCCAGCCTCCACTACGAGACCAA
>JBGSHJ010000009.1:0-109344 GCA_041752315.1 Pseudomonadales bacterium | reverse complement strand
GCTGTTTGACAGTGCATTATGCAGTACATGTACCTGTACCTGTACCCCTTGTTTGATGTATTCAAGCAATAGCATGCAAGTAGACTGCTCACAACCCACACAACAAGCTGGCAAGATCCTGTAGGTCATTCACTGTGCCGTGTACACTCTGCACAGGTTGCTGCACAGACATGCAATGTAAACCAATTTCTGTTTGTACTGATCGCCCTGATGGACCGTATCATTTCGCAGGAAATCAGGTTGGCCTCGGGATCGGGTTTGCGGCATTCACCGAGAGTTGAGACGCGTGACCTGGTCTTCTCAAAGTGACGGCGTTGGTAGGTGGTGGACTTGCGCAGGTTGTACAGGTGGCTGACCGAAATCCGGCCAGCACCTGATACTCGGTGTCCCGACGATTCTTGCAGACACGTTTGCAGAGCCTCCAGGAGGTTTTCATCTCCCCGTCTTGAGCACCTCCCGTACCATCGCCCTGACTCACTTCCTATGGGAATGAAGTACTCCTTTGAGACTTCTTGTTGGACAAGGCTGTTGCTTTCAAAACATATAAGTTGCCTATATACTCTCCACGCAACGCGGTGACACCGGACGTACCCCTCCAATAACGTAAGAATTTCGATCCACTGGCATAGTTGCTCAACATGAATCGTTTTATCGCACCTCATCAGCCGAGGGGTGAATGCACCCCAGGCGAGCGTCTGTCAAGGGTGGGGCCGATGCTGGCGCAACAGATCGTCGTGCTTCGAAGTGTTGCTGTGCTTCTGTTTGCAAGCATGTTGTCCGCACCCGCACTGACGGCGGAAATCTCCGTCGTTAACGCCCAGGAGGTCCGAACCGTCGACCTGACCAGCGAGGGTTCGACTGACTGGATGCACTTCGGCCTGGTCGAGGACGCCAGCTTAAATCGAAAAGCCGCTGTCAGTGCCTTGCTCGGTTTTACACCCATATCGGTAGCGCCAAAGCGTTTCGGTCCCAGCGACGGTACGCGCTCGACACATACTTGGACAGACGGTACGCCAACCGCGAGTGAAGCCGGGTTCGCTGGAGGGATCTATTTCCTCCCGGAAGACTCCGGGTATTCAGTCACCGCGCCAGCTGATCATCATACCCGCACGCTCACCCTGCACCTGGGAGGTTTCAACTCAAGTAGTCAGCTGCAGGTTTCCTTGAGCGACAGCAGCGCAACCCAGGTCAACGTCCCGATGTCGGGATCAGGGGTCTACCATCACACGGTCACGATCATTTACAGCGCGGACAGTTCAGTCGCGACGCTGACGGCACGACACGTCAAGTCAGGCACGACGGGCAACGCTGCATTCCAGGCAGCCACACTTACGGGTCCCGGGCCGAACCAGGCGCCGATTCTGGCGTCGATCGGCGATCGGAGCGTTGTTGCGAACACCCCACTCTCCTTTGGTGTCTCCGCGACTGACACTGACGGTCCCGCGTCGCTGGTGCTGTCGGTTACCGGCTCCAGCCCTTCACTTCCACCGCAGGCAGTGTTCACCGATCTGGGCGACGGCGAAGCCACGTTCGACTGGACGCCTGGTGACGGGGACATCGGCAACTACGCAGTGACCTTCCGCGCCCAGGACGCGAACGGCAACGGCACCTTTGATGAAGAGACCATTACTCTCTCGGTGACAGGCAACGCAGCTCCCGTTCTCGATCCAGTCGGCAATCAGACAGTGACACAGGACCAACTCCTCGAGTTGGTGGTGAGCGCGACCGATCCTGATGGGCCAGCACCGCTACTGCTCTCGATCAGCAACTCGGATCCGGCCCTGCCGCCCGCTGCCGTGTTCACAGATCAGGGCAGCGGATCCGGCACCCTCTCCTGGACACCCACCGTCGGAGACGTCGGACAGTACAACGTCACTTTCCGCGCCGCACAAGAAAATGGGGCAGGACAATTCGACGAAGAAACCATCATCCTGTCGGTCGTCCCGAATCAGCCCCCGATTCTCGCCGCCATCGGCGACAGGAGCGTCGTTGCGGCCAACCCGCTCGAGTTCGCAGTCACCGCGACCGACAACGACGGCCCGCTGCCACTGGTGCTCGGCATCGCGAGTTCGACTCCGGCACTACCCGCAGGTGCGTCCTTCATCGACGCAGGCAATGGTTCGGGCACGTTCTCGTGGATACCCACCGCCGGAGACGTCGGCACCTACACCGTGACCTTCCTCGCCGCCGAGGAAGGTGGCCTCGGGCAGGCAGACACCGAAGCCATCACCATTACGGTGAATCCCAACACACCTCCCCTAATGGACGTAATTGGAGACAAGGACGTGGACGCTGGAAGCGAACTTCAATTCGGCATTTTTGCCACCGATACGGACGGACCGGCACCGCTTGTCATGTCCTTGAGCAACTCGACGCCTGCACTCCCCGGCTCCGCTACCTTCTTCGATGCAAGCGACGGCACGGGTACATTCACGTGGACACCGGGGCCGGGAGACGTCGGTGCATACACCCTGACCTTCCGCGCAGCGGAAGCCAACGGCGTCGGCCAGGAGGATACCGAGACGATCACGTTGACGGTCAATCCGGCGGCAGGTGGAACGGGGCAGTTGACTGTCACCGCACCCGCGGTAGCACCTTACACCAACAACCTCACTGCGCAGGGAACGGCGGACTGGATGCATTTCGGGCGATTCATCGCCTCGGATATCAACCGGAAAGCTGGAGTAAGCCCACAGCTCGCTTTCGCAGTCCTCAAAGGAACGCTCTCCCGCTTCGGCGGCACCGCCACGACACGCCTGAGACAAGCCTGGTCAGATGGCGTTCCGTTGGCGAGCGAACCCGGGTTCCTGGGCGGAGTCAACGTTACCGGCGCTGACGGCAGCTTCCAGATCACAGCACCTGCCGACGCTGACTTGCGCACTTTGAAGGTCCATCTGGGTGGCAACAACAGTACCGGCCGGTTGGACGTATCGATCAACGACGGCACCACACCACCGTTCTCCACGACGTTCGGCAGTTCGACCATCTACTCACGGGACGTGACGGTGGCTTACAAGGCCGCCTCTGCAGGCAGGACTCTGACGCTGACATACACACGAACGGGCAGTACCGGCAACATCGCTCTGCAAGGTGCGTCGCTGGCAGGCGCGCCTCCGGCGTTTGCACTGCCCTTCTCCGACGACTTCAACGACGGGAACCGGGATGGCTGGAGCGTCGTCGACGATTCCACGGCCGCCAGCAACTGGCAGGTCGTCAACCAGCAACTCCATCAGCTCAACCCGGTCGAGAGCGTCGGTGCGCGTGTAGGCACCTACCAGCTCGGCAGCTATGTCCAACTGGCTGCCGCGGCAAGCCTCACCAACTTCCGCTTCAGCGTTTCCGCCGCGTTCATCGGCACGGGCCTCGCCGAGGATGTCGGCGTGATGTTCCGCTACGTCGATCCTAACAACTACTACCGGCTTTCGCTCAACTCCCGTCACGGCTACACGCGACTGGAGAAGCGCGTCGGCGGCGTGTTCTCGACCCTCGCAGTAAACAGCCGCGGCTATCGTGTCGGTGAAGTACTCGACATCGCTATCGAGGCTCGGGGCAGCACGCAGTTTGCATGGATCAACAATGATCCGGTGTTCGCCGTCACGGATGCCAGCCACACCACCGGTACGGTGGCCCTGTATGCAAAGGACGCCACGCGATTTGACAACGTCGTCCTGACCCAACCCGGCTCGGCACCCTCCATCGTCCTGGGCTCTCCACTGGCGTTCACCGCCCAGTCCTCCACGTCGCTCTCCGCTACGGCACTGGCCAACAACGTTCCGTCCGGCGGCTCGGTGCAGTTCCTGCTCGACGGCGGCAGCGCGGTGGTTGATTCAACGCCGCCCTATGCGACGACATTCAACAACGTCTCCCCCGGCAACCATGAAGTCATCGCGATCCTCCGGAACAGCTCGGCTGTCGAGGTTGCGCGCGATACGAATGCTGTCGTCGGGAGTGCCGGAGAGACGATGATTGCCGTTGGAGACAGCATCACCAACGGGATCGGCGATGCCTATGCCAGCGACAACACTTCCGTACTCGAGCGATTCATCGGCTTCCAGGGGCCGCAGCCGAACCTGATAACCGCGCTCGACGCGACACGCGGCTTCACCCCGACCCTCGTGTTCAATGAAGGCATCGGTGGCGACGAAACCTTCGATGCCGCATTCGCCAGAATAGATTCGATCAAGGAACGCCATCAGGCGGGTGATCGTGTCCTGATCGGGCTGGGTACAAACGATGCGTTTGTCCCCGTGCCATCGGGTCTGGGTTGCTCAGGTGGAATTTGCGCGGGGACCTTCAAGGGCAACCTGCAGACTCTCGTCGACAAGATCATCTGGACCAACTACCCCACCAACACGGTGCCGTCGAACATCGCGGTTTCCATCGCGCTGACGCCGCCCACCTTCACCAGCAACACGCCGTGGACGGCCACGGCGAACAACCTGATTCGCCAGTACAACCAGGTCATCACCAGCGAGATCAGCGGGATCTCACTGGGTCCGAACCTGTTCGACCATTTCATGCCGTCCTCGAACACATCGACACACCTGCGCAGTCTCTTCGCGGACACACTGCATCCCAACGGCCTGGGCTACCTGGTCATCACGGCGCTCTGGCACAACACCCTCGAAGCGGCCAGTCCGATGGACCTGCCGTTCGTCCTCGGTGCGCTGACCAGTTCAGTCAGTTCCAACAAGCCCCAGCAGGACCTGATCGAATCCGGCGATCGCTACCGGCTCAACACCGCACATGTCATCACGTCCTTCCCGACGGAAGTGGCCAGCGGACGCTGGATCAAGTCCAACAACAATACGGCGAACGCCTCGAACAGCTACCTGTCATTCACCGTAGACCGACCGGTCGACGTCTATATCGCCTATGACGGCGGAGCAACGTTGCGGCCGAATTGGATGAGCAGTTACACGGATACCGGCCTGAACGTCGGTACGACGGATCCGGCCGGCCCCACGATGCGGCTTTTCAAGCGCTCGTTCCTTGCCGGTGCAGTCAACCTCGGCGGCAACAAGGCTGCAGGATCGGCCGGCTCAAATACCACCTACATTGCCATCGTCGTGGAGAACTGATCTGTGCGTGCCGCACTGCGCATGCCGATCGCTGGCTTGCTGCTTGGCTTCGTAACCTTCGGCCAGGCCACCACTCCGGTGACGGATGACGAAGTCACCACGGCGATCACCGCCTATGGCGATGCACTCAGCCAGGGTGACATCAGCGGCCTGCGCCAGCTCGTCGGCGGAGCGCTGCTCGACAAGCGCGCTGGCCTGTGGACCAATCCGGACTACCCCCAACTGCTCATCGACAGCTATGGGTCGAGCAGCTTCACCGTGCGCGACATCACCCCGGACCGCAACGGCAATACCGTCGTGGAAGTCGCCGTCGAGGTCGACGGAGCCACCCTCCTCAAGCTCATCACCGTCGCTCGCCTCCCCAACGGGCTCAAGATCATCGACGAACGCATGACTGGAGATTAGGCGAAGAACTCTCGATCCGTCACTTGTGCCTTCCGGGACTACCGATCCAGTCCGCAATCTGCTCGTACCTGAAACAGCATGCAGAACCGCGTTGAGGGCGATCGTTGCCTCGCCGGCCCGTGTCGTACCCTCATCCTCACAACAAGTTCAACAACGACAAACGCGATACTGATCTCGCAGTGCTCGACACAGAGGTGTTTAAAGACTCGGGATCTAATCAGATCGTGCCATCATAATAAGCAATGTGATGGACACCTCCTCTCCCTGGCAAATCGACGTCCGAGCCCCAGAATTGAGGTTCGAATACGACCACTCAGAGTTTGAGGAAGAGCCCGTGAACAATCTTGATCGCGTTGGTGCCGGCTCGCGCTACCCCGCTGGCTGGAAGATGCGGAGAATCGGTTGACCTTCGTGTTCCGGCCACTGTTGTCGGAACTGTACGCCGACCTCCGTCACCTTGATGAGCGGATCGAGACACCGGACCAGCACATCGAACTCCCGGTCAAAGCAGATCCGAAAGCCAGAAAGCCGATAGAACTGCGCAGCCTGGGGCCACTGAAGGCCAGTGACCGGCCGGTGCGGGTGGGGATGGTCGGTCCTTCACCAAAGGTCGCGGCTTTGCGGCACATCACTTGGCCTGGCACCGCGGCAAGCACAACACCGTCGGCAGGACGCGCCTGCTGGGTATCAGCAAGGGGGAGATACCTGTTTGCGAAAGCGGCTGGTGCATGGTGCGCGAGCCGCGATCCGGCATGCCCCACGCCGGGATGACAGACTCAGTCAATGGATGAACCGGATGGTGGCCCGAAAACCTGTCAACGTGGCCTGTGGCGCTGGCGAACAAGACCGCCCGGATTGCCTGGGCGGTGGTCCGCGGTGAGCAGATCTATGCTCACCGGGTATCAGCAGGCGCTTCGTCATCTGCGCCCGCCGAGGCTACACCGTGATGGGCGCAGAGTGGCCGGGAGACCACGTTACCCACCGTGCCGGCATAAGGCGTTGGCGAGGCTGGGCCGCCACCATGGATAGCGCTCAGCCGTCGCGATACTGCCAGGGCTGTGAGTTGTCAACGGCAATTGAAAACTGACCCACGGAGGTGCGGACGGAAGATCCACGGTTTGGATTTTCTACAGACTATCAAGACGCTTTCCTCAAAGCCGAACGAGTTTTATAAAACTTGTCGCGTGCATATTCATATTTGATCTGAAGAAGAGCCGCTCGAAACACACAATGGATTCGAAAAAACAGAATTTTAAGCCTTAAATATCATCATCATAGGCAACATTTATGACTTACTTGTTCAACTTAGCTGTTCATCTCGCCGATAATAGAAAGTATATTGCTAAATAGTTGTCTGGTAGCTAGCATAATCACCTTAACTTGGGACAGGGCAGCAGTCGAACCCAGCGAGCGTTGAGGTCCTTTGGAACTTCGACTTTCGTAGAACCTGGGAAGTTCGGCTGTTCCACGGTGAGGTAGGGGAGTCATCGACTTTAGGGAGAATCCGACATGCCGGCACTTGCAACGATACCATCTGCAATTCAATCGAATCCGGGTGCATTCAACCTCGATCCACTCAGACTGGACGAATTTCGTTCAGCAGTAGGGCCAATCAACTACGACGTCACCGGTGCGGTGATCGCGCCGGGGGTCACGCTGTATGAACAAGGCGCAGATCAGTTGGTCACCTCGACCAACAATTCTCATGTTCTCGCTGCGTCGCACGACGAATTGATCCTGCTCAACACGGCTTGGCGAGGTGTTGGCAACGTGGCGGGTAACAATATCGTCGGCAATGAGGCGAACAACCGAATCGAAGGTCTGAACGGGGATGATGTTCTAATCGGTGGCGGTGGCATTGACAACCTGTTTGGTGGCAATCAGAACGATTTGATTCTTGGCGGGACCGGTAATGACTATGTCCATGGCGGTGCCGGCAATGACAGTCTGCTTGGAGACGAAGGCAACGACTTCATCCTCGGCGCTGCAGGCAATGATCATCTCGAAGGTGGCCTCAACAACGATACGCTCGATGGTGGTGGTGGGAATGACATCCTGCTAGGTGGTGCAGGCGCGGACACCGTAAAAGGGCAGGCTGGTAACGACGTCATTTACGGGGGCTCCGAAAACGACCATCTGGACGGCGGAGTCGGCAACGATACGATGTATGGCGAGCAGGGTAATGACCTCATGGTCGGTGGTAGCGGCAACGACACCCTCTTTGGTGGTGCCGGTACCGACAACATCAGCGCTGATGCCGGTAATGACGTCGTCGATTCCGGCACTGGCAATGATCTTGTGATTGTTGGAGCCAAAGGCGCAGGCTTCGACACGTTCGTCTGGAACGATGGCGACGGCAACGACACGGTCAGGGGTCTCGATACCAAGGACAAGCTGGATTTCAGAGGCGGGAGCAATGACGCCGACCCGAATGTCGATGTCATTTTCACGCAGGTCGGAAAGGATACTCATGTCACCATGGAAGATGGTTCCGTGATCGTTCTCCAGGGTGTGAAAGTGGCTCAGTTGCGCGACACCAACAACGATGACATCTGGGATATCGACTAGGCCGTCGATCACGCGGATCGGGTGTTGGTCCTCACGTCCACAAGGACTCGGTTCCAATCTCCGATCCGGCATTGGGAGACTCAGACGCAGAAAGGGGTTTCTCGAAATGCCACCCTCCCGTGCGGTTCTGTTGACCAAGGCATCAAATTCCTGAATTAAGCTGGATTTACCGCGTCTGTGCATGAAGCCGGCCTTTGCGGCCGTGGCTGCCCAGGCAGTCCTCGAGAAGGGATCGTTGAAGTGCGGCAGTCTTGGCAACGTCTACATGCCTACCTGCTCCGAAAAGGTCCTTGATACCCCGCACTCTGCGGGTGACCAAGCCACGATATCTACCCGCTGACGATCCCGTTCACGGATCCAGTCATCACACGGTCTTCGCGGAATATCGCATGGATACCCTCTGGGACATCGCCCGTCAGATCGAGTTGGCTTTCGTGCGCACTTGAGTCTCCGCCTCCTTCCGGGAGTGCCGCTGCGCCCGCGAAGAGCAAGTCATCGAGATGCCGATGTGGGCGGTCCGAGTAATCGGATCCCGCGTTGTAAGAGGGATGAAACACAGGGACGCAACAGTCAGGGCGATACCCAATCAGCGAACATGAGATTGATCCAGCGTCAAAAAGCAGCCGCGCTGCCTTGCTCCTGAACGAGCCCAATGTGCCCCCGTTTGGTCCGTTCGCGAGAAGATTGCTCGTCTGAATTGCAGGAAAAGACTCTATGAAAAATCGTGCTACACAATCAACTCGCCGATCTTTGCGTGGAGCATCGATCTCGGTGCCAGGCCGTTTACCCTGACCCTCTTGCGCAGGGGCATCCTTCGTTCTCCGCCCAGCGCTTGTCGTTTCCGATTGGGAATCGTGCACGGATGGCTTTTGCAATGGCCTGGAGGCTCCGCAAGCATTCCTTCATCTCGAACCGCTGCCAGTGCGATTACGCGTTTATTCTGCCGATAACGGCGATCTCCTCGCCTTTCCGAAAGGCTCCTCAGCCAGCCAAGTACTGCTTCCGATACTGTTCTGATTTTCGGCCGCTGCTTGTCTACAGGGCGTCGCCTGCGTCTGGGCCGAGAGGCGCGCTGCTGTAGAGAGTACACGGCCCATTCTCACCGGCTGCACCGGCCGCACCGGCCAGTAGATCGGCAGGGACTTCAACAGTCAAATGGCATTCCAGCCAGACTATGTTGCGTCCGCGATCCATCGCGCAGCTGCACTTAAGGGGGCCGACCGAATTTGTCAAAAACAATCGAGCGCACGTACGACGGGCGCGCATATCAGTCATCCAACAGCGCCTGAACGCCCCCTTTTACACCTCTGGGAAGGAAGGACCCCTCACCCGGGCTCAGGGTACTGGCGGCGGCGGGACGTCGATCGTCGAGGTCTTCGTCACCGGGTCGACGATTCCTGGCATGTCACACGCCTTTGTCAACGAATTTGCACGGTTGTTCACACCCCTCAACTGCTCGTCAAAGGTCTGCAATGGGAGAGCGATGCCGGCCTTGCCGGTCGCCGGGATGGCCACCAATCTGGTGCGCCCCGATACCGGATCGTGCCCGTTGGGAATACAGATTTCAGGATGGTCGAACTTGTCCTCCTGGTAGGCCACACGCCAGTCCGTAAGCCCGGTTTCGATCATCTCAAACATCGACGCCTCGTCCGCAGCGCCCAGGCCAAAAGCGCGCATGCCAGCATCGAGATTGTTCAAATTCAGCGTCGGGAAATGACCGGCGGTTTCGTAAAAGTTGACCACCTGAGACAACTGCGACTTCGATCCATTGTGCAGGTATGGTCCGGTAAACTTGACGTTACGCAGGCCTGGAGTCTTGAAGGCACCGTTCTGCAGAATGCGGTCACCCGGATCTGGTTGTGGTCCGCAGGGGACCACCTGATCGGGTGGCAAGGGGTTGCCGAGATCATCAAGAGCCAAATCTGGTGCACAAGCCACACTTGGAACAAATGCGATTGGCGTCAGATCCGAAGGCGAAGTTGGAATCTTGAGTCCGTTGCTGGCGATTTCAGCGCCGACCTTGTTGATCTGGGTCAGGCTGTGTTCGGGTGCCGGAGTACCACCCGCCAGAATCTCCAACAGACGCGAGAGCGATAGCGGAATCCCACCGATCTGCTCACCCAGGGAGATATCCTCCGCGGTCGGTCGTACTCCGAGGTTGTAAAAGCCGGAGTCATACACGGCCACCAACCCGTTGAAGGTGAACATCTTTTCCGCCACCGCCGGTGGTGGTTCCGGCGGCTCGGGTGGCTCACCCGGCTCAGGTGGCAGCGGCGGAGGTGCGCCAAAACCGGTGAGTGCGGAGATCGTCGCCCCGGTGAACTCGGGATTGAAGTGACACTCCGCACAATTGGTTGCACCAGCGCTGAAGCGACCGAGCCCACGGTCAACGTTCAACAACGTGTTGACGGCCCTCGTTCGCCGTGAACTCGGAATGGTACAGCTCGGTGCGGGTGTGCATCCCCCGACGTTCACGTTGGCTGGGACCGGCAGCAATGCAAACGGCGCCTGGCTACCAGACTTTGCCTTGGGATGAATGAACTTGGCGTAGTGATTGGCGCACCGGAGTTCGGCTGCGTCCAGGTCAGCCTCCAAAGGACCGAGTGCAAGGCCAAGTGTACACTCTTCGAGGGTCAGACCAGCCGTGTTGACCAGTCTGCGATTGACGCCAACGCCGTTCTGAAGCACGCCTTTTACAAGGGCGCCATTGATGACGTCGACGATGGTTTGTTCGGTGACCAGTGTGGCTTCGTACGCCTGGATTGCCAAACCGAAAAACAACGGGAAGTTCCACTCCAGCAACGTGTACTTGCGGTCTGGAGAACCACAGGCCGTGACGTCCCCCCCTGCGTCCAGGCAGACATCGCCGCCACTGCCATTACCCCAGAACCGCTGGTCAAAAATGGCCTTGATGTGCGTCACATAGTCGCCGGTCAACCCGATGCCGACACCACCACGACAAGGTCGAACCGCCCAGGCGCCGAGCAGTGAGTCTTTGCAGGACACCTCTTGCCCCCTGAGGGGTTGAACACCCGCCATCTTCGCACCGAGATCCGCAAAAGTGCGTGCATCCCAGTGCATTTCAAAACTGCTTAGCGGCGGTCCGACTGCCTGCGAAGCAAGCGAAGAAAAGGGTATTCGGAGTTTCTCGGGTACGAGAGAGCCCCCGACATACGTCTTTACCCTGGCATCCGGGTCTCGAAAGCCGAGAGGATTGACGCCATTGAAGAATGTGTCCGCCCTGCCGTCATGGAAGTTCCTGAAATTGAATACTGCGTTAAGGACCGAAGGCGTGTTTCGGGGTTCTACCCGACGCACAGTATGAGGAATGCCGACATCCGGCGCAGTAAAGGTGACGTCAAACCCCTCTGGATCGGACTCCGCCAGTGTTGCGGTATCCACCCTGTTGGCAGTCACAGCGTGGAACGTACCCAGGCGCACACCTTGCGAGGACACGACATCGTTGTTATCCACGGCCGGATCTGCTTTCGAGCCGGGTACCCCGGGCGTGCCATCCAGATCATCTGCTGACCATCCTTCTCCCAAAAGTGCGGCTTCGCTCGATGGCCGACCTACGGGTTGGCCGGCGGCATTGTTAGAGGAAAAGTGTGCAGGAGTAAGTTTGGCGTTGGCAAAGAGTTGGTCGTGGACGTTATCCCCTGCCTTGAGTCCCGGGCTCATCTGGTTTGTCGCCCGGTGATCCGCGCCGGCATGGTAGTGGCATGTCGCGCACGCCTGAATACCGTCGCCGCCCAGCTGCATGTCCCAGAAAAGCGCTTTGCCAACCCGCTGCAAGGTCAGCTGCTGATTCGGGCGGGTAATTCGCGGCCAATTTCCTGCCGCATTCGGTCCAGTCAGGTCGAGGAGCCCCAGTTCGTTGACATCGGGTACGGCCACCAGGTCAAGCGGCTGCTCAACCGCCCGAGCTGAACCCATCCATACCATCACGACTGTAAGGAATATTGTCGTCAAAAGTGAAGGGACAGTTTTGCCAGACTTCGCACCGCTCCTGACACACGGCGTGCTGCCTGACTTGTGCACGAGATTCAGTTTGAAATTAACCACGTTGATGCTCCTTCCTTGCAAACAAACGACGGCTTGGAGAAAACACGACAATTTTCTTCTTGGGGAGTGACCTGCCTTCCCCAAATCGGCAGATCAGTTTACGTAATTCTGCATATTACGTGCCTATCGTCAAATAATTCGTAAAAACGAGTGACATTCCCTGATCTGTTCAGGTTCAGTTAATCGGCAAGTTCCTTCCAGTGTCGGACACCAAAGTGGTGTCCGATAAGATGAACCGAGATTTCAGCGAGTCGGCGCGTTGAGCTGGACACGACGCTGGACTAGACACGATCGGGGTCGGTCATGACCTTCGGACCAGGAGTACAAAAGAGGCCGACTTTTCTGCGTCGGATATCCGGATGTCTGTACACGCCCCGGGCGTCCTTTCTCTGAAAGCCGAATACTGTACGACCGCGTAAGGCGCCCGTTCGGCAACCATTTGACTGAATCGACGAAGCGGTCAGCGACTGTGCCATGAGAGCCTTTCACGCTGACGAAGCAAACAGACAGGTGGACGTTTTATACGCTGGCGCAGGTGAGTGTGTACGGCACGCAGTCGCGAAGGCCGAAGACCGAAGACCGAAGACCGCAGGGTGAGCGTAATCACAGCGATGACACGCAGATATCAAGCACGGCATTCACAAGCAGAATTCTCTGTCGAGCCACGGCGATACCTGTGTTCGACCCGACTTCAGTCTGACGCCTATTCGAAGTCTGCCTTCCAGATCATCTACGGCGCGGTAGAGACACCTACCGCGGCCTGCGAGCGAAATATGGTGATGGCCCTGGCCCCTGCCGACGTCGGTGATGATCGAATCAACATCTCATTAAACGTGTTCATGCACGTTGTGCCAGATGCGATAGACACAAATTCAGGGAAGTTCCGCGTTGTTCCGCCGCGCATCCGTGCGGGAGATTTCATTCACCTGCGGGTGAGAAGGCACCGCGTGGTCACGATGTACGCGTGTCCGCGAGCCGGTCAAACAAAGAACCAGCAGACTTCCAGTTTGTGCGCCACAGAAGAGTGTAATTGGGGGCCAATACCCGGAGCAGAGACTAGCCATACACGAGAGCTGCCGAGTCTCTCTTCGAATAAGTCTCCAGTTGTTTCCCGGAGGTTTCGAGACCAGACCAACCCGGTATGGGGGCGCGACAAAGCGTGGACGACCCTCAAGCGCTGGGAGCATCTCATCACGTCCATGGAGTGAGATCAGTCCATGGCACGGACGCTCAGGACATCTTGAGACAACTCGGAACGGGCGAATTCCAGCATCCAACCTTGCAAACTTCGACTGTCCGTCTGGCTGTCCGTCTCTCGTTCGTCCGTCTGTCCGTTGGCCAACAGGATTCCGAGCCACGCCGAAGTGGAATGGGTGACCGCCCAGGGTGTGCCGCCTGGTTGGCCCGGACTGCAATCGCTGGTCGATGACGGACAAAAATCCCGGAGGGATCACGCCAATCTACCGCGTTACCATCCTGCGGTCCTCTCAGAAGACTGCAAACCGCAGGGTGGGATGAGTCGCCTCAGACGAGAATTCCTCCACACCCGGGCTGAAACGCGAAGTCGTACAATGGAACGAACGCTGAACTCCGGTGCCTGGCTGAATGCACCTTTGCCCTATTGATGGACGCTTCTACTGCCATGCGACGCCTTGCGACTCGCAACCCGATGAACCGACGGCATCTGCTGTTGCTGGTGGTTGTTGCGATCCTTCCTCTTTCTGGCTGCGCCACACGCGCAATGGACGTGCGGGGCTCACTCCCCGGTACCGACGTGCCAGACACCTATCAGAATCAGGCCGAAGGCGAAACCAGCGCGGTCGAACTGGCCGTCTGGTGGTCGAGCTTCGGCGACCCCACCCTGTCCGATCTCATCGACCGCGCGCTTGCTGCGAACACATCCATCACCATCGCCAAGGCGCGCCTGCACGCCGCGCGGGCGGCACTGCGCGCCGAACGCGGCACGTTATGGCCTTCGATTTCGGCGGGCGCCAGCCACATCGATCCGTTCAAGGTGAGTTCGGGCAGCGGCGGGGATGATTTTTTCCAGGCGGGCGTCGATGCGGCCTGGGAGGCAGAGCTGTTTGGTGGACGGCGACACTCGATCGAAGCGATCACGGCCGATACGGCAGCGGTCGAGGCCGACCTGGAAGACGTGCGACGCAGCACAAGCGCCGAAGTCGCATTCAACTACATCGATGCGCGGGGCCTCCAGCAACGGCTGATGGTCGCGCGTGACAATCTGGCGAACCAGGACGACACACTAGCTCTTGCGCGCTGGCGGGTACAGGCGGGCCTCGTGAGTGGGCTCGATGTCCAGCAGGCCATCACGTTGCGGGCACAGACCGCAGCGTCGATTCCAGTACTGGAGCAGTCGCTCGACGCTGCGCTCAATCGCGTGGCCGTACTTGTCGGAGAAGTTCCCGGCGCGGTCACCGGTCTGCTCGACCAGCCCTCGCCCATCCCAGCCGTACCCGCGGTGATCGCGCCTGGTCTGCCCGCGTCATTGATGCAACGACGCCCGGACCTGATTGCGGCGGAGCAGGTGCTCGCGGCTGAAGTTGCGCGGGTCGGTGTGGCGCGGGCGCAGCTCTACCCGACATTGCGGCTCAGCGGCGCACTGTCCGGCAACGGCAACACGCTGTCCGAGGTGGGCGATGGCCTCGTGGGCCAGCTTGTCGGGAGCGTCACCGCGCCGATTTTCCAGGGCGGACGGCTGCGCGCACGGGTTGCGCAGCAACAGGCACAAGTGGATGCCGCCGTTGCACGCTACCGCGGCACGCTTCTCCTCGCGCTCGAGGAAGCGGAAAATGCACTCTATGCGCTGGACCGAACGGCTGCGCGTCTGACGGAGCTGGAAATCGCCGAGTCCGCGGCGCGCAGCAGCGTCGAGCTTGCGCAGCTTCGTTACACCAGCGGATTGAGCGATTTCCAGGCCCTGCTCAGCGCGCAGCGCAGCCTGTTGGGCATCTCGGACAGCAATGTGGCTGCACGTGTATCACATGTCTCCGCGGCGATCGCGCTGTTCAAGGCGCTCGGCGGTGGCTGGTCCTTCAACACCTCTGAAGCGAGTCAGTAATGGCAGAAGTACAGCAGCCGCCAGCATCGTCATCCCCCGCAGTCGATCTGAACACATTCCTGGGCGTCCCGTCTGAGCGTCCGCTGGCCCGTTATCGCAGGTGGCTGATGGCGGGGGTCTTACTGCTGGGGCTCGTCGCGCTTCTCTTCTGGTGGCTGATCGGAGAGGACAAAACGCAGGCGTACGCGATGGCGGAAATCATCGAAGGCGACATGCAGGTCAGGGTCACGGCCACGGGAAACCTCGCGCCGACCAACGTCGTGTCGGTAGGCTCCGAACTGTCCGGACGCATCGACGGCGTGCTCGTCGATGTCAATGATCGCGTCACCCAGGGCCAACCGCTGGCACAGATTGATACCCGGCGCCTGGTCGACGCGATCCGCAGCGGCGAAGCGTCGTTGTCGTCGGCCGAGGCGTCCGTTGCGCAGGCGAAGGCTACCTTGGAGCAGACTCGACTCACGCTCGAGCGTCAGGAGGAAGTGTACCGCCTCTCGGCAGGACGCGTGCCGTCCCGCATCGAACTGGACAGTGCACGGGCGGATCATTCCCGCGCACGGGCCAATGTCATTTCCGCGCAGGCCAGTGTGCGCGTTGCCGAGGCGCAGTTGTCCTCGGACCGAACGAATCTCGATCGCGCAACCATTCAATCGCCGGTAACTGGAGTGATTCTCTCCCGTCAGATCGAACCGGGTCAGACGGTGGCATCATCGTTCAACACACCGACCCTGTTTGTCATCGCCGAGGACCTCGCCTCGATGGAACTGGAGGTGAAGGTCGATGAAGCGGACGTCGGCCAGGTGCGGGAAGGCCAGGTGGCGAGTTTCACTGTCGATGCCTTTCCCGGCCGATCCTTTCCGGCAACGATCCAGCGCGTCAACGTGGGCGCCAACACCGCTGCGGGCGCGGCCGCCGCGGTCAACAACGGTTCAGTGATTTCCTATAGCGCCATCCTCGAGGTCGAGAACAGCGAACTGATGCTTCGCCCCGGCATGACGGCAACGGCGGAGATCGTGACGAGCGAAGAACAAGGTGTGTTGATGGTACCCAATGCCGCTCTCCGCTTCCGCCCCAAGCAGGAGAAGACGGCCAGCTTCCGCATCACCATGGGTCCGCCTCGGCGGACCGAACGTGGCACTCAGATCGGACGAGGTTCCCGGCAGACGGTGTACACGCCGGACGACAAAGGCGGCGCCACGGCGCTGTCGGTGACCGTCGGCGCATCGAACGGCAGCTGGACGATCGTGTCAGGCGACGATGTACGCCCCGGCTTGCGGGTCATTACCGGCACGCTGGTGTCAGATGAATGAGGCGCGGGTGGGCGGGTCCGGCAGCCCGCCCATCATCCGCCTGCGCGGGATGACGAAGGTATTCGGGAGTGGCACCAGCGCCCTTCGAGCCCTGCGGGGTGTGAACCTGGATATCGAACAGGGCGAATTTGTGGCGGTGATGGGCGCCTCCGGTTCGGGCAAGTCGACCACGATGAACATCATCGGATGCCTCGATGTGCCAACCTCAGGGACCTATGAGTTCAAGGGTGTCCACGTGGAACGCATGACGCTCCATCAGCTGGCGCTGCTCCGCCGGCGCTATTTCGGCTTCGTCTTCCAGGGCTTCAACCTGCTGGCCCGGACCAGCGCGCTCGAG
This sequence comes from Pseudomonadales bacterium, assembly GCA_041752315.1. Classification (GTDB taxonomy): domain Bacteria; phylum Pseudomonadota; class Gammaproteobacteria; order Pseudomonadales; family Azotimanducaceae; genus SYFY01. The sequence goes on along the minus strand of JBGSHJ010000009.1, from coordinate 92,502 downwards.
AACGTGGAGCTGCCGTTGTACTACCGTGGTGAAAATCGGGTCACGCGCCGCAAGGCGGCCATGCAGGCGCTGGCGCGGGTCGGGCTGGCGGACCGTCATCAAAGCTCCCCTGCGGAACTGTCGGGCGGTCAGCAACAGCGTGTGGCTATCGCACGCGCCATCGTGACCGCGCCGGAGGTGCTGCTGGCGGATGAGCCCACCGGCAACCTCGACAGCGAAACCTCGCTCGAGATCATGACGTTTCTGGCGCACCTCAACCGGGACGCCGGCATCACCATCGTGATGGTCACGCATGAACCGGAGATGGCGGCCTTCGCCTCGACGCACGTGCGGTTCAGGGACGGGGTCGTGGACCGCATCGAGCACCCGCAGACGCCGCCCCCCGCACTCCAGCGCGCAGGTGCGTGATGCTGGGTTCCACGTTCCTACTGGCATTGCGCGAAATCCGCCGCCATCTGATGCGGTCGTTCCTGACGACGCTGGGCATCATCATCGGCGTGGCCGCAGTGGTGACGATGGTGACGCTCGGCAACGGCGCAACCGCTGCCGTCGAAGCGCAGATCAGCAATCTCGGATCCAACCTCCTCAGTGTTCGTCCCGGACAGGGCATGGGACGCGGTGGAGGAAATGCACCACCGCCATTCGACGAAGCGGACGTGGATGCCGTGCGCGCACAGATCGGAGGGGTGCTCGCTGTCGCACCGCAAGCCAGTACGACTGTCGTCGCAGTGTATGAAGCGGAGAACTGGTCCACCAACGTGACCGGGACGACCAACGACTATTTTGCAGCCTCGCAAATCGAGCTTTCAGCTGGCCGCACCTTCAGCGACGCGGAACTTTCGGCCGGCAAGGCAGTCTGCGTGATCGGCGAGACGGTAGAAGAAAGCCTCTTCAAGCAAGACGACGCCCTCGGCAAGCGATTCAGGCTGTCGAACATCAGCTGCGAGGTCATCGGCATCCTCGCCAAACGTGGACAGTCGGGGTTCGGTGCGAACCAGGACGATCAGATCATCATGCCGCTCAAAGCCGTGATGCGGCGACTGACCGGCAACCGGGACATACGTGCGTTCCAGGTCGCCATGGACCAGCGCTACGACACTGCCGCCATCAGCAGTGCACTGACCGCCCTACTGCGCGAACGCCGCAACCTGGGTGAAAGTGTCGAGAACAACTTCTACATTTTCGATGCAAAGCAACTTTCGGACACATTGTCTGGCACGACCCGAACCCTCACGGGGCTGCTCGGTGCAGTCGCTGCGGTCAGCCTGATCGTCGGCGGCATCGGCATCATGAACATCATGCTGGTGTCGGTGACGGAGCGGACGCGGGAAATCGGTATCCGGCTGGCGATTGGTGCGATCCAGAGGGAAGTGTTGCTGCAGTTCCTGGTCGAGGCCGTCACGCTGTCCTGCCTGGGTGGCGTGCTCGGCTTGATGCTGGCGTTTCTCGCCAGCTGGTCGATTGCACCGCTGATGGGCGTTCCGTTCGAATTTGATTGGCACATCAACCTGCTGGCCTTCGTGTTTTCGGCAGTCATCGGCATCGTCTTCGGCTACGTGCCGGCACGCCGCGCCGCGTCGCTCAATCCGATCGAGGCGCTTCGGCACGAATAGGGAACATGTAGCGACGCCAAAACAGGTGCGACGCTGGGTGCATCCGAGCGGAATCCGTCTGGCAATCCTCTGCGATTACCCGGATGAGCGCTTGAGGCCCGCGTGTTACCGCGCTTGCACTTCCCCCGTGATACGAGCCATCTTCTGCCAGGTGTCGGTTGCGGTACAGCATTCTATTCTGTCGAGAAATTCCTGAGCCTTCCGCTTTCGCACCGTGGCGGCGAGAAGCAGCGTTCCAACTGTGGCGCGGGTGGACTCCTTTGGAGGCTGCCTGGGCATGGGCAAGGGAACAACCGATCTGAAGCCCGCACACCGGAGAGGTGATTGGTCGCAACGCACTCGGAGCCGCGCCGAGCGGCGCGACTCCGGACTTCTTCCGCGTCCATCGCCATTGCGCCATGGAGCCAATGACTTTCGTCAGATGCTGAGCTGATAGGTGAATTTCACCGTCGTGTTTCCGCCTGCAGGTACAGTGCCCAACTGGACCAGCAGACCCATCGAAACATCGTTGTTTGAGCTGATATTCACACCATCCGACGCTGGGTCGTAGCAGAAGGCGTTGAAAACCGGGCCGGCAACTGGGTAGATCATGGTGTTGGTGGTATTGGCATTGGTCGTCGCCAGTACCATGCGGCTGGATCCCGGCTCAGCCGCCAGAACCGAACGAGCGCCAGACACGAAGGTATCGTTCGCCGTTGTGTTTGCCATATCCGCGTCCACCGCCCGAGTAACAAAAATCGAACTTTGTGCCACGCCGGACAGATTGAACAGTTTCATCGTTACCGCGATCGTCTTGGTACCGATGTTCTGCGAGAATGTCTGCTCGATTCGCCACACGCCATCCGTGGTTGTGTGCTTGATCTTGTTTGTTCCGAGCAGCACCACCGCAGGATTCAGTCCGATGTTCCCTATGTCCCCAAGGGACGATCCATGGACTACGTTATTTGAACTGACACAGAACCCCTCGATGAAAGAGCCGATACGAACGTTCTCGATACCCTGGGAGTGTTCCATCTTGACGATGTTGCCATCGTTGCTGAAACACCAGGACAAACGGGTGATACCCGATCCGGAGTTGAAGGTCTTCGCACAATTGCCCACTTCGGCAATCGCTTCGCCCTGGCTCCCTGAATCCAGTTCGGGAACCGGCTGTGTGTCATTTGGGGGGAATTCATCTTCCTCCGCCAGAACGGCGGACGTCATCGTCATCGCTAGCGAGAACAACGCGACCACGCGCGCGGCCACATAGATGGTCTTCATATACAATCCCTCGTCTATAGAAGTTACAGTTCAGCGTTCACAGACAGAGAGACCGCACACCACAAGCAGTACCCAACTGCCTTACTCGAGGCTATGCGCTTGTGCGTGGAACTTCAATTCAAATGTCAGGGATGACTGAATGATGCCGGTTTCGGAAAGTAGATTTTCCATCTCACCGAAGCAGACAGAATCTATCAAGCAGGCGGTGTGTCTGGCTTCGCCTACAACGAGCATGACGAGGTCGAATGATCAATGTGGTTGCCATTCCACTGGGGTTCCATCATGAGATTGGCGAAGCGGGCCACGTGCACGTCCTGCACGGGTCGCGTTGCCCAGGTAGTGATCAACGCGTTAGATCTGCGATCCGGAACCCTGTCGGCCGATCGTCCGCTGCAGATCCTGGGCGGTCTGCAGATCGAAGCCATAGGGCGTCTTGACCACGACCCGTCTCCAGCCGTGCTCTTCCACCCAAACCCCTCGCGACCGGCAAGACAGCTTCTCGTTGGAATGCGCAGATATCTGCGCTCCTCCTTGACCTCTTCCAGCAGACGGAGACAGCATCGGGGGACAGTTCTGGACGGCTCAGATAGGGGCTTTTCGTGGTGTACGGGCAACCGCGACAACGTTACGCGAACGCACTCCTTCATGGGTGGACAGGATCATTACCTCAAGTACCTCGAATCCTGATGCGATGCGTGGAGAGCCGCCTGCCTGACCGACTTCACTCAGCGGTTGCCGGCGTATTCCCGGTACGGGTGCTACCCGGGGATCTTCTGATTGGAACCAGATAAGGCGCTGAACTACCTACCTGAAAGATCAACACTGCTGCCTGGCTCACAAAACGGTTAACGAAAAATCGCTTTTGGCAGGTAGACTTGTATCCGGTGTAAGTGCCTTCGATCGATCGGGATCGGAGAACGTTAAATGCTCGTCGCTCCTATGGGACAGCATTGGAAGACAATGCAATCCAAGGCAGGAAAGTTGCAACTCGCCCAATCAAACTCACAGGCAATCGCTGTTCCGCGGTTGAGTATTCTGGTCCTCGGCACCAGGGGGCCGGGATGCGAAGGCGGCATCGAGCGTCACGTTGAGGAACTGGTACCTCTGCTCGCCGCCGAAGGCCATTCCGTCGAGGTCCTGGGAAGGTCCACCTACCGAAACACCCGCTACCATTGGCCACCAACCGTCAAGGTCACCTGGCTCTGGGCGCCCAGGATCAACTGGCTCGAAACCATCCTGCATTCATTCATCGGGGTGCTCTACGCCATCATCAAACGACCGGACGTCTTGCATATTCATGCGATCGGGCCGGCGCTGGTGACTCCCATTGCCCGGTTGTTCGGGTTGCGTGTCGCCATCACCCACCACGGGTTCGATTACGACCGGGAGCGCTGGGGCGGCATTGCAAAGACGATGCTGCGCCTGGGTGAGCAACTCGGAATGCGGTTTGCCAATGAGCGTATCGTGATCTCGCACGTCATCGAAGAATGGGTCGAAAAGCGATTTCACCGGCCGAGCTGGCTCATTCCCAATGGGGTACGCCTCCCCTCTCCCGTCACCGCTCATGAGCACATTTGCAAGCTGGGACTGGAAAAGGGGCGTTACGTCATCCAGGTGAGCCGCTGCGTACCCGAAAAAAGACAGCATGATCTGATCGAGGCCTTCCTGAAGGCGGACCTCCCGGGCTGGAAACTGGTCCTCGTTGGCGGTACCCGGGAAGGAGACAGCTACGGGGACAGGCTCAAGGGGATGGCGGCAACGTCGAGCAACATCGTGATGGCCGGGTACCGTTCGGGCGATGAGCTGCATCAGCTCTACTCGCACGCAGGCATTTTTGTGCTTCCTTCGTCCCACGAGGGATTACCGATTGCCTTGCTCGAAGCACTGAGCTATGGCCTGCGCTCCATTGTCAGCGACATTCCGAGCAACCTCGAAGTGAACCTTGCCAGCGAACACTATTTCCATCTGGGCGATACCGACGAACTGGCCAGAAAACTGATCGAGTTTGCGGCAATACCGTCCAGCGACGTCGAACGTGAGCAGCGCAGGCAACTGGTTCGCGAGAAATATGACTGGAAACCAATCGCCCGGCAGACGCTGAATGTACTCAGGCAGGCGGCGTCAGACTGACAGTTCCCGGTACAGGTTCTGCATCGTCTCGACATAACGCGCTGAAGAGTAGTCCGACAACACAATCCTGTTGGCTTCCACCCCGAGCCGCGTGACTTCGGCATCGTTGGTTGCAACATACTGCTGCAACAGAGCGGCCAGTTCGTCGACAGAGCGGCTGGTGAACGTATGGCCTGTAACGCCCTCGTGCACCATCTCCGGAATGCCACCAATCCTTGCACCGATCACAGGTTTGCCAAGGGCATGCGCTTCAAGAATGGACAGTGGCGCATTTTCATACCATTCGGAAGGCAGCACGGCCGCACGGGCTCCGCGGATGCAGTCGTGCAGCGCAGTGCCGGATTGATAGCCTGCAAACTTCACCTGCGCCCCCAGTTGGACTGCAAGTTCCTTCAGCGCTTCGTCCATGGGTCCTGTTCCCACCACAAGTCCTTTGGTGCCGCTCCTGGCCAACGCACGAATGAACGTATCCAGCCCTTTTTCCTTTGACAGCCGGCCCACGTAGACAAAGTAGTCACCTGGGTGGAAGTCTGGCGTCAGCTTCTGCGCATCGACAAAATTCGGGATGTGGACAAATCGATCCCTCGGCCATCCCCATTCCACCAGTTTGTTGACCAGAAAGCGCGACGGTACGACAAACCGGTCAACACAATCGAGGTAGGTATTCAGGGCCTTGTGCAGCGTGGCTTCAAACCAGACCAGCCCGCTCAGTGCCAGGCTGCCTTTCATGCAGCGATGCACCACCACGTTGCGCAGCTTGCCTCCCTTGCAGCGTTCACAGACCTCGCCATCCGACAGCATGTGATAGGACGGACAGGCAATCTTGAGGTCGTGCAAGGTCAGCACCACCGGCACGGAAGCACTCCGCAAAGTCCTGAGTATTGCCGGAGACAGGTGATGATAGATGTTGTGTGCGTGGGCAAGTTGCGGCCTGACCTTGTTCACCAGATCGCCAATCTTTTGCTGCGCTTCCGTGGAATACACTGCCTTGCCGGCCATGCGGATCTTTTGCCAGGGGCTGTACTCACCGCCAAATTCCAGTTCATCGATGAAGTTTGGGGACCACTCGCTGGCCAGGTTTTTTGGATGCTGCATGCTGAAGGGCACGACGTTCCATCCCGACGCCTCGAACAACCGGTTGTGTTCGAGAAATACGACTTCCGCACCGCCACGCGCGTAGTAGTAGTTGTTGATCGACAGCAGTGTGTTCATCGGCTGACAGACTCCTCCGTGTAGGCTTGCGCCGCAAGCGCCAGGCCTTCCTGCAAGGAAACACGCGGCGCCCAATCGAGAAGTCGACCGGCCTGGGCGACGTCGGCAAGTCGTACCTGCTCCATCATGCGATCCTGCGCTCCGCCAAATACCGGCGGTTTTTCTGCATTCATCAGTGAAAACAGCATCTCCACCACGTCTCGAACACTGGCAAACGTTCCGCTGCCTACGTCAATGGTCTTGCCATCCGCCCCCTGCACGAGACCTGCCAGTTCATAAGCCCGCACGACATCATCGACATAAACCCAGTCCACTGCGCGCGTACCGCTGGAAAATGACGGCACTTCGCCCCGATTGAGGGAAGTAATGACATAGGGCACAAGTTTTTTCAGGTCAGCCTGACCAGGCCCATACACCATGAACACCCGCAGGATCACCACAGACAAGCCGAACAACGCGTGGAACATTCTTCCGTAGGCAGACGCGGCCGCCTTGGCGGCTGCATAGGGAGAGCTTGGAATCGGCGATCCGGCATCGGGTTCTTCGAGGGAGCCCGTCAGCACCACCCGCTCACAGCGATAGGCCTTCGCCGCCATCAGCAGATGAATGGTGCTGGTCAGATTGCTGTGATAGGTCGACAGGACCACCTCCGGCGTTCGAGCGCCAACCACATGGCTGGCCAGATGCAGCACGATGTCCGGTCGGAAAGCCGCAAAAAGGTCATCCACGGCCACACGATCGACCAGATCAAGAGCCACTGAACGGACGCCGTCAAAATCCGGGTGACGGGTGCGACTGACCGCCACCACTTCCGCACCCAGGGCGGCAAGACGAACGGCCAGCGGCCTGCCGATGAATCCATGCCCGCCAGTCACAAGAACGCGCTTGTCCAGATAGTCCGTCATCTCACCTGATTCCTGCCGTGTAGCCTGGGTCACCCGTGTGTCCCGTCCGTATCAACCCCTGTCCAAGGCACCTCTTTCCGGCTACCTTGTCCCTCAAGCCTGAAAACCCATCAACCATTGTTCTAGGAGGACACCATGATCAGTTCAGGACCTGTCGAAGACCGCCTTGCCATTCGCGAGTTGGTCGAATCCTACAATGATGCCGTAATGCGCTTCGATGCCGAAGCCTGGGCTGCCAACTGGCGCGATGATGCCACATGGGCATTGCCCGGTACCGGTGACGGCATCACAGGCAAGGCGAACTTCGTACCGATGTGGCAGAACGCCATGTCCGGGTTCAGCTTTGTCGGCTTTTTTGCGTCGGCCGGCCCGATCACCGTCACCGGCGACAAGGCCCACGCCACCTGGTACCAGCAGGAGTTTCTGCACCAGAAGGACGGTGTCCGTCGCAACGTGACCGGCAAGTATGAGGACGACTACGTGAAAGCAGGCGGTCGCTGGTATTTCCAGAAGCGGAAGTACGAAGTGATGGAATCGCACAACTTCTAGCCCCTGCATTCCGGTGTTTGCGCGCAAGACAGTTTGCGCGCGTCAAGCCCGCTTCTGCCATTTCCAGGGCTCTCGGATGGCAGAAGCGGCGTCCAGACGGAAAAGACCCTGGGCACACGCGCCCAGTGCGCGCCAATGCAGATCTCCCAGGAATCCACCAGTCCCGTGTTCACTTGATAACGTTTTCAAGTGCGGTCCAGGGGACTTGCGGATTGGCTCGATTGTCCCGAGTCGACCGGAAGAACGAGGGCAGGTGTTAAGTGTTTCCCGTTTCCTTGTGCTCTGAACGGAGGCACTGGACAGCATGGCGCCCTGAGTATATGTTCTTGCATATACTTTTTCCGGCGGGAGACAATATGCTCGAGACCCGTATTGCCAAGCTGTTCAAAAACGGCTCAAGCCAGGCTGTCCGCCTGCCGATGGAGTTCCGTTTCGAAGGGGAAGAGGTATTCGTCAGCCGCGACGGCGCAACAGGCGATGTCGTCCTGTCAACCCGGCCAGGCGCCAGAACCTGGGGCGAGTTTTTCGAGTTGCTGCACGCAGTGGATGTTCCCGACGATTTTATGGCGGACCGACCGTTGAATGTGGTGCCGGTCGAGCGCGGCGTGTTTGACGATGAGCCGCCACAATCGTCGAAGGGATCCTGACGATGCTCCACATGTTGGACACCGACACGGCCAGCTACCTGATCAAGGGCAAGTCGTCTGCAGTCGAAGCAAGGCTGGCCGCACTGGTACCGGCGATGGTTTGCGTTTCGGTGATGACACGGGCAGAAATGCAGTACGGACTCAAGCGCTTGCCCGCCGACCACCGATTGCACCTGGCGGTGCGCCAGTTCCTCAAGATTGTCCGCATTTTGCCCTGGGACACTGACGCGGCAGACTGGTACGCCGAGATTCGCTACCAGTTGGTGAGCAACGGCCAGCCGATCGGTGAGATGGACATGATGATCGCCGCTCACGCGCTCTCCGCAGGAGCGGTGCTGGTCACCAACAATCGCCGTCATTTCGAACGGATAGCGGCTCCGCTGATTCTGGAAAACTGGGTGTAGCACGCAGGATCATCAGGGCGCATGAGCTGAGAAAGTCTGCGTATCACTGAAGATCGAACCGGTTCAAGGTGAGCGCTCCGACAAGCAACAAGACACGTGCCAGGAGCTGTCCGGGTAATTGAGTTGGACAACCAGCGATGACGGTGACATAGCGCCATCGCCGTGGTCAGTCCGGAGACCTGCGAGCCCAAAAGGGTCGCCTGATTGGGCGTGCGGGTTTGGTGGGCAGGGTCAGATTGCAGAATACCTTGATCACCCAGCCTTCGAGTTCAAGCCAGAGAGTACACTTGCCAACTGCCTCGGCAATATCCCCTTTCTCCTCGCCTTGGCATACAAACGATGGGCTCTGCGCTCGCATCGATCCAGCAGCGCCTGGTGAGCAGCCAGTGTTTCGCGCAGTGGCCGATCGAAATACACACGAAGAAATCGCAGGACATCACGTCGGGACAATCCGATGTCGAACGTCGAGTAATACAAACCAGCCAGATCCTTGACCAGCCACCGCACGGGAATTTCCGTGCGCATTCCTGCCCGGTGCAGATCGACCAGGTAGATGGGCACCACATCCACGTTGTCCACGGTCAGCTCGGCCCGAGTGTCCAGCAGGAAGTGGCAGATGTAAAAGTCCTGGTGATTGATACCCAGTCCATGCACGCGCCTGGCAATACCGGCGATGCGCCGCACGAGCCCACGTTTGAGTCTCGAGGGAGGAGGTATTTCCGGCCAGCGCAGACAGTATTGTTCAAGACTGACGATCGGCTTTAGTTCATCCGAGATCAGGAATGACTCGCGCTGTGCGGGATTCCCGCCCCGCACCCCAAAACCGGCCAGCGGCAGTGTGCCCAGTCCAGCGTCCTGCAAGCGTCGGGCTGCCGTGAATTCGTTGGCGGCGTCGAGCACCGGCGTTTTGCCGGTGATGAGGTTCTTGAAAATTTCCAGCCAGCCAACACCATAGTGGCGCTTGATATAAAACACCTTGTCGCCGACTTTGGCTCGAATGGTTGATCGTTCGGCCACCTCACGCACGGCCTCGCCTTCAAGGCCAAGGATCAGCTGAAAAGGATCCCGATCACCGCACCATTGTCGCAGGTCCTCCCGGAGCCACAATTGCACATTCATGTGCTGACGTTCGCCCGTTTGTTCGCCGCGATATCGAGGATGATCTCGGCCGCGCGTTGCGGCAGGCTGTACAGGTCCGCCGACTGGCCAAAGGAGATGCCGTTCTGTCGCCAGCGACTGCGTTCATCCGACGTCAGCATTTCCCGCAAGCCCTCGTCCAGATCCTCTTGACGATAGGGGGATGGAATGACCTTGCCAGCCCCGGCGTCCACGATGTAGTGCGCAAACCCGCAGACATCGGTCGTCAGCACAGGCAGCCCTGCCACCAGCGCTTCAAGCAGCACGTTGCCGGTGTTTTCAAAGTAGGCGGGATGGATCAGCAGATCACCAGCCTGCAGCAGGTCCGGAATGTCGTCGCGTCCTGACAACACACGAAATCTCTCACCGAGGCCCAGTCGCTGCGCATGTTCGCGGAATCGTCGTGGCTCGTCGGTGCCGATCGCCACCAGTTGCGTTCTCGCACGCAATGACTCCGGCAACGAAGCCATTGCATCCAGTGCCCGATCCAGACCCTTGGTAATGAAGCCGGAACCAATGAGCAACACCAGCAGGTCCCCGGGAACGATCCCAAGCGACTGTCGTCCTCGATCCCGTCGTTCCTGCGCATCCGGCCCCGCCATGCGATCCCGCGCGATGCCCGGTGGCAATGCGTGGAAGCGCGACTCGGGGGTGCCATAGCGGCGACGATAGATCGCATGCTGGGCAGGAGAACTCATCAGGATCTGCACGGCAGCTTCCGGGGAAAACACTGCCCGCTCGCAGAAGGCAAAGTGACGGAACCTAGGTGTCTGCCTGTACAGAATCGTCCGTGCCGTCAGAGCCTTTTCGAGGTAACAGGTGTCTGCCGCGTAGTACACGTCGAGGCCTGGCATCTTGTTGAAACCAACCACGCAGTCCGGTGGATTGGCGCGCAGCAATCGGCGCTGGGCGGTCTGGAAGCGCTCGTAGCGAGTGTGGTTGAAAACGGCTGAAGCACGGATCAGTCGCAGATCGAGTCCCTTTGGAACCTCTCCTTTCCACTCCAGCGCATGGACACTCACACGGGCACCTGCGTCCAGGCAGTGACCTGCAATCCGGATGAACGCACGCTGCATGCCACCATGCGGAAAGTACTTGTAGAGGCTGAAGACCAGGCGCAGGGGTGGCACAGACAATCCGGCTTCTGAATCGATCGGAGACTCCCATCATAACAAAGACCTCTGGCATCGCCCGTCAATCGTTGCGAACATCCCTGCCGTGAAAATTCTCGTCATGCACAGCCGCGATCTCGATAAGGGCAGCACACGCTTTCGAGTCGTGAACTACCAGCCGTTCCTGGAAGCCAGTGGCCTCACCATCAACTACGTCAACCGACAGCACATCTCCGTGCGGGAAGCCCAGCGCCATGACGTGCTGTTCAACCAGAAATGCCGTGTCAACTGGCTGCTGTCGTGGCGCTTGCGACGAGCCAGTCCACGCATCGTGTTCGACTTTGACGACGCCATCTACACCCGCCCCCGCAAGCCTTATGGTCGACTGGTCGGCAGTCGGGTTCGCAACCGGCTCGACTGGTGGTATGCACACGCCGATCTGGTGACCACTTCCAGCGAGTACCTGGCGGCTCATGCAAGACGCATCACCGATCGTGTCCGCGTCATTCCGATGGCCGTGGATGTCGACCTGTGGGCACCGGTGGTTCGCCCCGCCAGTGACAAGGTCCGGATTGGCTGGGCTGGCCGACCCGGCAATCTGCGTTTTCTGCAGACGATCCAGGATGAACTGATTGCCGTGCAACGCGCTCGTCCACAGGTCGAGTACGCCGTGTACTCCGGCGAGCGGCCGAGCCTTGCCCTGCCCTTTCAGCACGTCAGTTTCAAGCCAGGCACGGAACCTGCCTTCATCCAGAGCCTCGACATCGGACTGCTGCCACTGCCGGACAATGAATTTGCGCGGGGCAAATCGCCCATCAAGGCCATCCAGTACCTGGCCTGCGGCGCGCCGGTGGTTGGCAACGTTCGCGGCGCCAGCGCCGAGATCGTCACGCCTGAAGCCGGTCTGGACGTCACCTTGCACGGTGGCTGGCAGAGCGCTCTGATCCGGCTGGTTGACGATGCCGGGTTGCGACAGCAACTTGGCACTGCAGGTCGCGAACATGTGGTGCGTCATCACAATCTTGCGAACACGGCGCCAGCACTGCTGGCGGCCATCACCGGTCAGGAGTGAATCATGGGACCGATCAAGCGATTCATTGCGCGGCGACTCTTTGGTACCAGGAACAATCTGCTGACGCTGGATGATCCTTATCCCGCCATGGGGCGGCTGTTGGGAGTCGGTGGTGTCGAGGGACTGCTGGATATCGGTGCCAGTCATGGCCGGGTAGCCCGACGCCTGCTGCGTCAGTTTCCTGCGGCGCAGGCGTATCTTTTCGAACCCAATCCTGCGTATGAAGCGGTTCTCAACGAAGCGAGTCAGGCCGACACTCGCCTGCATCCCCAGTTCCTTGCCGTAGGGGATCACGACGGGATGGCGACGCTCAACATTACGGCAAGCCCCGGCACCACCTCCCTGCTTGCACCCAATGCCACCCTGTCGGCGTCATACCGCGAGGAAGCCACCATCGTCGACCGTCGCGAAGTACCGCTGGTCACCCTGGATCAGTGGGCGCTGACCATCCCAAAAGTACCCATCCACCTCATCAAGCTGGATATCCAGGGGGGTGAACTGGCTGCACTGCGTGGGGCAACCCGATTGCTGACCACTTCCGTCAGGCTGGTCTACACGGAGATCATGTTCAACTCACTGTATGAAGGTGGCGCGGTGTTTGCCGATCTTGATGCGCTGTTGCGTGGGCGCGACTTCCGTCTGCATGACATCTACAAACCCAAGTACAACGACCAGGGCATGCTCATGTGGGGTAACGCGATCTATCTGCGGCAGTGAACCCTGTTCATAGCCCCGCCTGCTTTGCGAGTCCCGCGCGCACGAACAGAAGATTGGTATTGATCTCCTGACGCAACTCCACACCGGCAGGCGTGACCGCCTCGAATCGTCCCCGTTGATCGTCCACCTCGAACCAGCGAAATTCATCCAGCCAGGCAAAGCTCAGCAACTGCTTCAGATCAATGCCGGCGCGGGCCAGATTGCGGTGGTTGGCTTCGATCAGCAGCGCATCCACCTTCTCGACATCCCCTTCCGCAAGACCACTGAGCACCGCATGCTCAAACCCTTCCGTATCTATTTTCACAAACAGTCCTTTCTGCACTCCGGTTCCCTGCAATGCTGATCCCTGTAATGCAACGGACAACGTGGTCACCTCGACCTCCACGGCATCGATCGCCGCAGCCTTGTCGCTACCGGGCTGATAGGCAAACGACGCGAGGCTATGGCGGTTCCGTGGTACATGCAGTGTCATGTGACCCGCTTCCGCTGCCAGGCCCTTGCCCAGCAGCGTGACATTCTGCAAGCCGTTCAGCACGAGATTGCGTTGGGTACGCTCGATCATCTGCGGATTGGCATCCACCGCAAGGATGGACAGATCCGGACGCAGACGGCCGAACAGGCAGGTGAAATAGCCGATGTTGCAGCCCACGTCGACAAGCCCATGCACGTGCGGAGCCAGTTGGCGGAAGAGTCTTGTGGTGGTCGGTTCAAACTCCCCGTGCACAAAGATGGCGTTGTCCACCGAATCGCCGAGTACCGTTTCCATCGTCACGCCGGCCGTGGTCTGAGTGATGCTGACTTCACCGCTTCGCGCACGGCAGTATTTGCGGAAAGCAGACCTGCGCAGTCGCCTGCCCCAGCCGAACCTCGCGTACCACAGCAGAATCTTGTCGATCATCGGCGACGCCCGTGTCCAATCGTTGAGGGACCTGTGTGCTGCCCGAATTCTAAACGACTACCCGGACCGGTGCGGAGTATCTGGCTGGTCATCGTCGAGGGGCTTTCCGAATACTGCCTTGTGTCGGGCTTGTTTCCTCGTCATCCAATTGTTCAGGCGGGGTTCGTCGCCAGGGCTGTCATGCACGCACACCAACGCGGCTTCAGTGGCTGACCGTGGCACTTCCCCAGGCGGCCACGAGCGCAGTCACTTTCCACCCGCGAAATCGGCCAGCAGCCTCGTTATGATGGCCACATGACGACCTTCATCGAACGACCTTGCACCATCTGCTCCGCGAACGACCACCGGCTGATCATGGCCGAAGGCGAGTCCGGCTATCGCGAATGTCGCCAATGCGGTGCAATTTTCACCTCGCCCTTGGCCGCCCGGTACGACGACGTCAATGAGGCCGCCTACGAAGCTGCGATCTCCCGTTATGCGGCCAAGATCAACGCCAAACTCGACACCAACATGCGGACGCTCAAACCGTTCGACAGGTACCGCCAGCTCAACACCTTTCTCGAACTGGGCTGCAATACAGGCTCCACACTGGTGGCCGCCAGGCAGCTTGGGTGGGACGTCACCGGTGTCGACATTTCCCGTGCAGCCACGGCCTACGCGCGTGAGCAGTGGGCACTCAACGCGATCACCGGCACCCTCGAGCAGGCTGCTTTGCCCGCCGATCACTTCGATGTGGTCTATTCAAACGCGGTGCTGGAACATGTGGAACATCCGCTGCAGACCCTTCTGGAAGCAAGGCGGATCCTGCGGCCCGGAGGCGTCTTTTTTGCCGACACGGTGAACTGGGACAGTTATACCCAGCGCTTTCTCGGTCATCACTGGCGATACCTCGAACCCCTGCACCATGTGCAGCTCTACACGCCGGACAACGTGCGTGAACTCGCCAGACGAACCGGCTTCGAGGTCGAACGTGTGTGGACCACGGGTGTCCGGCTCAACGATCACAAGCCCGGCCTTGCGTACCGGTCGCCTGCGTGGCTCCAGCTATGCAAAGGTGTGCTGTCCCTGGCGACCCGGTTTACGAACAAGGGCGATTCGATCAAGTTCCTGTTCCGCAAGGCAGGATGACCGACTCGATGGCCAATACTTTGGATGGAGCAGTAAAAACCATGCAGAACCGGGAATGGACCGATTACCTGATCGACTCACTGGAAGTTGATGAGGACACCAGTCCGCTCTTCAATCCCCAGCCACACGCCGACAGCGAACCGATCACCCGAGAACTCATCCGGCGATATTTTCGCGACAACGTCTATCCGTTTGCAGAGCGTCTGTCGATCAGGGACTACTACCAGGAAAAGCGGCTGCTGCAGATCGAACTGGTCAAGATGCAGAACTGGGTGAAGGACGACGGGCAGAAGATCGTCATCATTTTTGAAGGCCGGGATGCAGCGGGCAAGGGCAGTACGATCAAACGATTCATGGAGTATCTGAATCCACGCGGCGCGCGAGTGGTGGCACTCGACAAACCAACCATTGCCGAACAGGGTCAGTGGTATTTCCAGCGTTATATCGACCATCTGCCCACCTCTGGCGAAATCGTCTTTTTTGACCGCTCCTGGTACAACCGTGCGGGAGTCGAGCGTGTGATGGGTTTCTGTACCCAGGAAGAGTACGACGAGTTCCTGCGGGAAGCGCCGCTTGTGGAACAGATGCTGGTGCGCAGTGGCATACACATCGTCAAGTTCTATCTCTCGGTCAGCCGTGAAGAGCAGGCCAACCGCATGCGTGAACGCGCGGTCAATCCACTCAAACAATGGAAACTGTCACCGATCGATCGCATTGCACAGGAACGATGGGACGACTATACCCTCGCCAAAGAGGCGAACTTCGACAAGACCGACACCCCGGAAGCGCCCTGGATCATCGTCAAGGCCGAGGATCAGATGCGCGCACGGCTCGAATCCATGCGGCATGTGCTGGATCGTTTTGACTACACCGGCAAGGATCCGTCGGTCGCAGGCGCCGCTCACCCGCTGGTTCTGGCACCGTATTCCAGGCTTCGCCAACTCGAGAGTGACTGACCACCATGCCCAACACTGGCTGGGATCTTGAATCGGATGTGATCATCCTGGGCTCAGGTGGCTCCGGCCTGATCGCCGCAATGACGGCAAGCGACCAGGGAGCCGGCACGATCGTGCTGGAAAAGTCATCGATGGTGGGGGGGACCACGGCGATGTCCGGCGGCATCGTCTGGGTTCCCAACAACCCGCATATGCGGCCGCTCGGTCTGGACGATTCCCGCGCAGAAGCACTGGCCTATCTTGAATCCCTCTCCCTGGGTGTCATGGACATGGCCATGGCCACCGCGTTTGTCGAACAGGCGCCGCAGATGATCGACTACCTGGAAACCCACACACCCGTCCATTTTCATGTTGCTCTGTGGTACCCGGACTACCATCCGGAAAATCCGGGCGGCAAGCCCGAGGGCGGGCGTTCGCTGGATCCGGACCTGTTTTCCTTCGAGCAACTCGGTCCGTGGCAGCACCGGATCCTGAACCGGGGCACGGATCTGCATCCCCAGGCCCCAGTCATTCCAATGACACTGAATGAATCCATGGGACTCTCGGCGGTTGATGCCGACCTGCTCGCACAACGAAGCGCCCAGGACGTGCGAGGCATGGGTCAGGCACTGGTTGGCAGCCTGCTGATGGGATGTCTGAACAAGGGTGTCGACGTACGCACGAGCATCCGTGCGCGTGAACTGATTCGTGAAGGTCAGGCAGTCACTGGTGTGCTCGCCGATGACCTCGGCAACCCCGGAACCCGGCAGCTTCGAATCCGCGCCCATCGTGGTGTGATCCTGGCGACCGGTGGGTTTGAATGGAACCGTGAACTGGTCAGCGCATTCCTGCGCGGCCCGCTGGACGGTCCGGCATCACCACCCACCAACGAAGGCGACGGATTGCTGATGGCGATGGCTCTGGGCGCGTCACTCGGGAACATGAGTGAAGCCTGGTGGATGCCGACGATCCCGATCCCCGACGACTCGATCGATGGCAAGCCTCTCTACCGACTCTGCCTGTCGGAGCGAACGCTGCCCGGATCGATCATCGTCAACCTGAAGGGCCGCCGATTTGCGAACGAAGCCGCCAACTACAACGACATTGGCCGGGCCTTCCACACCTTTGACCCAACCCATTTTGCGTTCGAGAACAATCCTGCCTGGCTGATCTTCGACAATGATTTCCTGCGCCGGTATCCCATCGCCGGTTTTGGTCCCAACACCCCCAAGCCAGTCGGCCTGCTCCGTTCGGCCGACTCGCTGGAAACACTGGCTGCGGCGCTCAACGTTCCGTCCGAGACCTTGTCAGCCACCGTGCACCGCTTCAACAGCCATGCCGCACAGGGAATGGATCCGGACTTCCAGCGCGGTGTGAGTCGCTACGATGCCTGGAATGGGGATCGCACAAAGCGTGGTACCGCAGCCACGCTGGGCCCGATCCTGACTGCACCTTTCCACGCCCTGCCGCTGGTGGCGGGTGCGCTCGGGACCAAGGGTGGTCCGAAGACTGATGTGAACGGACGGGTACAGGACGTGCGCGGCCAGACGATTCCAGGCCTCTATGCCGTCGGCAATGCAATGGCAGGCAGCACCGGCATGGTGTACGGAGGAGCAGGTGGCACATTGGGACCCGCACTGACCTTCGGCTGGCTCGCCGGCAAGGATGCTGCGGCACGCCTGCCGGGTCGCAACGACTGAGCAGGCTGCAGACATCAGGGCCTGGGTGGCTGCTCCGACGTGTCGTTCAGGTCGTCGAGATCAAAACTGGATGCGGCGCGCAGACCGGCAATCGAACTGAGGTTGCGCAGGCTCTGACGAGCGGACCGCATGAGCATGCCCAGCACCACGCTGTTTTTCACGTCACCTTCTTCATTGACGAGGCTCAGCCGGTGCAGGGCGTACAGCCCGATGATCGTCGCCAGGAAAAAGAAGAAATCCCAGTGTGAAAAGGACAGTGCTTCAACGGCAAGGCTCTTGTTGCTGTCGTGCCAGTTGAGCGTCAGCGACAGTTCCCAGGTGGCAAACAGATCTGCAAACGCCCCGCCACACAAGGCCGCGACACCACCGGCCATGGCATTGACCATGGAACTGGAAGCCAGGTAGGCAGTGGCATTGCCGGTCGGGGCGAGCTTGAGCGCGATGTTCCCGGCAGCCAGGTTCACGCCGGCCGTGGCAATACCGGCAACCACATGGATCACGATCAGCAGGGGTACGGTCCCGGCGTGCACATCGGGAAACGTGGTGAACGTCCAGGCAAAGATCGCGATCACAAACGCGGTTCCACAGACCCGCAGCACCGCCTTGTTGCTGAACCGATCCGCAATCTGACCCCAGCTGACCACGGTCAGGTAAGCCGCAATCTGGCTCAGCGTGGCAAGGCCGATGACCCAGAACAGGTCCATCTGCAGCTGCTTGAGCATGTGCACCGTGAAAAACGGTGCCGCGAGGTTGATGGCAAAGTTCCAGCTGGCCAGAAAGCGGATCAGGCGACGATAGTTGTCGTGGGTAAACGGCTCGCGCAGGCGAGTGTACAGGCCCTCATGGCCAACCGGCTGCATCACAGGTTCATGGATGTGACGGGCACAGATCACCGCGTAGGCACCACCAATGAACGCGAGGGTGTAGACAATTCCGTACGCAATGGTCACCGGCTGTGGCACGTAGATTCGCCACAGGTCAACAAACGCCGCGGCCACCAGACTCAATCCGATACCGATGCCGAGCATTCGCTGCTGCCGTTTGCCAAACAGGCGACCCATTTCCGAATCCGGCACGAGATCCCGCATCCAGGAACTCCAGGCACACTGCAGGAACGCTCCGGCGATGTAGCGGATCGCAAAGGCCACCAGGATGACGGCCAGTGCAACTTCGTCCGCGAGCCACCAGGCCGCGCAGGCAATGACCAGAAACATCGGCCGTGCCACCCAGCCGCTCCACTGATAGACACGCTTGCGATTACCCAGACGGTCCACCGCATACACTGCGGGAATCTGCGCCAGTTGGGAAAGGTGTGGAATGGCCGCCAGTGCACCGATGGTGAGATTGGAGGCACCCAGTTGCACCGCCAGCGCCGTCAGAAAGGCGCCTACCGCCATGGTCTCCATGATCTGGATGCCAATCCCGTTGCGGATGATCCATTTTTCGCTGCGCGCGAGGGCAGTTGCAGGATCTGGTGTTCCTTCTTCCCTGGTTTCCTCGGTTGTTTCCACAGGTGGGGCTCGTGACGGCTCAGCTGGACTTCAGGCGCATTATGACCAGCGGCGACTTGTGTTGTCGCTGATCACAGCAACCAGTCATCCAATCAGTTCAGCCAGCGCACTCCAGTGACGCCAGCCACTTCAACGGGGCCTTCGGTGGGTTGCGCCGGTACCGGTTCGGCTACCGTCTCGACCGCACCCCCAGTCTCCTGCGCAACTTCAGGGACCACCGCTTCATCGTCAACCGCTTCCGGGGCAACTTCGATCGTTTGCGGTGCCGAATCATCCGGCGCAGGGTCGACACCCTCCGAGACAACCGGTTCGGGGAGCACTGCCGGTACGACTGCGTCGTCGACCGTTGGCTGTTCGCCCGGCCGATCAGCATCAACCACATGCGTGTCGGACGGCTTGTCATCCCGGCCCGTGAGCGGGTGCCACACCCGATAGTCCGGGCTGGGTATGGGCGAGTCTTCCACTCGCCTGATCTCTCCCTGGTTCCAGGGCTGCCTGGTATCCTCGGCCAGTACGGGCGTGATGAGTACGACAGTCTCCGTCGTGATCTGACTGTTTTCCGTACCGGAGAACAGGCGCCGCACCACGGGCACACGATTCAGTCCGGGCACGCTCTTCCGCCGGTCCACCTCGCTCTTCTTGATCAAGCCGCCAATGAACACCGTCTCACCCGATGGAATCAGCAGATTGGTGGTGACCTCGGTGGTGGTCTGCGAAGGAATGCCATTGGCATCCACGGTACCCGTGCTGACTTCGGGGTGGACGCTCATGAGAATGCGTTCATCCTCGTCGATCTGGACATTCACTCGCAGAATGACGCCGGACTCGAGGAACTCGATGCTTTCGGTGGTGACCTGATTGATGGTGGTCGTGACCTGATAGCCCCGTCGGTCACCAATGACCACACTGGCTTCCTGGTTTTCCAGCGCCACCAGCTTGGGTGTCGACAACGTACGCAGGCGACCTTCGTCGCGCAGCGCATTCAGCGCAACGGAAACGTTGGGTGTCACCATGTTGAAGAAAAAACCGGGTGCCGTCGGCCCGGCCGAAAATCCCTGGGTACCGTATTCACCCACACCGTCCTGTCCGGAAAACAGATCAGACCAGTCAATGCCGAAGTTTTCGTCATCGTTGAGGGTGACCTCCAGGATCTTCGCTTCGATCATCACCTGGCGTGGTCGCTTGTCGATGACGCTGAGCAATCCCTCCACGCGGCGCAGGAATTCCGGCCGATCCTCCACCACCAGCAGGTTTCGATTGGCGATGAAGCTGACCTTGCCATAACGTGACAGGTAGCTCTCCACCATTTCCTTCACTTTTTCACCATCCACATAGTTGAGTTCGAACCAGCGCAGCTCCGTGACATTGCCACTGGCATAACTGCCTACTTCATCATGAGCGACGATGAAATAGTGGTCGCCGCGTTTTTCCAGCGCAAACCCGCCGGCATTGGCGACGGCAGCCAGTGCTTTTTCCACGGGTACATCGTAGAGATTCAGCGAGATCTCGCCGGTGAGTGTGGCAGGTACCAGAACGTTCACCCGTTGCTGTCGCGAGATCATGTCGATGACTTCGCCAATGCCGGCATTGCGCACACTGATCGTGACGTTTTCTGCCCGGACCGATCCACACACCAGCATCAATGCCGACATCACCAGCCAGCGTTTCATGACGCGGCTCCCGGCACAGGATTCACTGTCAGCCTCTCGGCCGCTTCCTGTTCTTCCTTCGCCATCTCGCGGGCCGACTTGAAGTAGAGCTGGAAACGACGACCACCTGACTCCAGCGTGACTCCCTGCTCGCCAACGGAGCGCAGGGTGTAACCGTTGACTTTTTCGCCGACGGCAACCGTTTCACCATCGATGTTGGCCATGGGTGGATTACCCATGGGCAATACCGCTTTCAGGCGCATATGGCTGACAACAGAACGACCGGATGATCCAGACGACGAACTGGGGGATGAGACGGCAGGCGCCGGCGGATTCCCGGCGAACGGGTTGTAACGGGCCTGTGCCACCAGCAACAACGGCAGGCTGAGCAACAAACCCATCAACGTCCATTTCAAAGTACACATCCTGCGTCCTTGCCTGAGTCCTTTCCGGCGTCCCCTTCCTGCTTCTTTTCCTGAATTGGGGAGGGGCCCGTGCAACCGCTCGTCTGCTCAGCTCGCGAGCTATTCCTTCATTCGATAGGCTGCAAGTTCAACACGTGCGCTCAACACCGGCTCCCTCCCCGGAGTCTTGATCTTCAGCACATACTCGTTGAACACCACGTATCCCAGCTGTGCGGAGACGGTCTGCACCCAGCTGTCGAGACCCGCGTAGCTACCCTCCAGCTCGAGCCTGAAGGTCAGTTCCTTGTACGGCAACTCTACCGGTACAGCGACGGGTTCAATCGTGACCAGGTTCACATCGTGCTGCCATGACGCACTCTGGAACGCCGTCACCATGTGTGATTCAAGCTGTCGGTCGGGCAGATCCTTGAGATCGCCCTGGAGAATCGTCAGCAGGCGGTCAACTTCAAGCTCGATGGGCTCGAGGCCAGCGTCGGAAGGTGCATGCTCCAGTGCTCGCAGACCTTCAAGTTCCGTTCCGGTCTCGACAAAGGCGCCATACAGCGGCTTGCCCACAAAGGCTGCCAGGCCACTCACCACGAGAAACACCACGCCACCGGCAATCAACCGGATTTCCTTCGGCGCCAGACTGCCCAGCCCGATCGACATCATGTGTCACCCACCTGGGTCGCCATCACCACGGCCAGCTGAAACTCGACACCACTTTCGTTTCTGGCCGATCGCTGTATGCGAACATCTTCGATGTCCTGCTGCTCGAACAGGCCTTGCACAAAGGTGGACAGCGCCGCGTGATCCCTGGCTTCGCCAAAGATGGTCACGTGTGTAAGGCTCTCCCAAGTATCGGGGAAACTCGTCGCTTCGGACAACGCGTAATAACTGGGAGGCCGCACTTCCTGGTCGCCTGCAGTGCGGATGCCAGCACGTCGAAATGCCCAGCTCTCAAAGTGTACGCCGGCTGGACGCGCAGCGTTTTCAACCGCCGCCACAACGTCTGACATCGACACCGGACTTTGCAGACTCGACAGCAGGCGCAGGTCCGATTCCAGTTTCTCCTTGCGTTCCTGCAGATACGTGAGTCGATCCTGTTGCTGCATGGACAACGCCTTGTGTTGTCGCAGCACGATCAACTCTGCTTCACGCAGGTTCAGCAGGTAGTACGCGGTGCCGATGCTGCCAAGACACAACACGACCGCAGCCACCGCAACGCTCATGCCCATCAACATCAGGCGACGCTGTCTCACCGCCCGGTGGTATTCCTCTGGAATCAGATTGAATTCAGACATGGTGGAAGTCGCGTAACGCAAGACCTGCCGCGATTGCCAGCTCTGGACGACCACTGTCACCCGGTTGATCCACACCCAGGCGCAGGAACGGCTGGAGAGGATCGGGAATCGTCTGAACTTCATGACGCAGCAGATCGGTCAGCAGTTTGTCTGCACCGTTCCAGCGGGCAAGGCTGCCGATCAGATACACCTTTGTCTCATCCGCGCCCCGGCTTTCGCTGGTTGCATAAACCAGCCCGCGCTCGAGTTCACGAACCAGCTTGTTGAGTTCGGGCCTGATGATTTCGAGCATGGTACGTGTCTGCGGATCCGGCCGAGCCGCCCCGAGGTCTGACTCCTGCAGCAAGCTCACGGCCAGTGCTGCATCCACATCCAGTGCCTTGCAGACCTGCTCGATCAACGTGTCTTCACCAAACTCGATCACATCATCTGCAAGAATCCGACGGCGCGAAATGAGCGTGAGGAACGATCGCGCACGTCCACAGTTGACCACCAGCGCGGCATTCCCCGCACCTGGTCCCTGCAGGGAGTCCACCAGTCGTTTGATGGCCACCGGGCCAATTTCCATGCACTCGGGTGTCAGGCGACTCTGCCGCAGCAGTTCGAGATAGCGCAGTACCGTGTCCTTGCGACACATCGCGATCAGCGATGCACGGTCACGGTTGGCACTGTCCGGATGAATGGGCAGAAAGTCGACGACAAAGTCCGCCAGCTCATCGCCAATGCGGTCCTTCAGCAACTGGCCAATGGCTGCGCCTTCGCTCTGACCCGGATTCACCTGATAGTTGATGCTCATGACACGCGTCAGCGAAGACGGCATGGCCACCACACAGCGTGCACGGTGGAATCTTCCTCGTTCATAGGTTTGTCTGACCAGCTTGCGGAATGCCGAAGCATCTTCCAGCAGCTCTTCAAAGGGCCGCTCCAGCAGCGCCGATGCCTGACCATGCAACCGCACACCCGCCGGGCCGTGGGCGAGTTGCACCATGTGCAGATATTCGAGGGAAAATTCAACGCCGATCGCACCGATCATGCCGGCCTTCTGGCGTGGACCTGCAAACGGCAACCGGATCATGGCGCGCAACCGCTGATCACGAAGTTGTCGATGTAGGCGCCTTCGGTATCGCCCATCCCGGAATACGTCCGGAACCGCAGGTAACGGTTGGCCTGCAGATGCGAATCCAGGCTGTAACGCTCCGGCAGCATGCTGCTCGTGCTGTCGTTGCCAGGGCCGACAATCCGCCCAAGCTCCGTCCATGCCGTGCCGTCACCGATATCCACTGTGATGTAGTCGCCGCTATCCATGCCGAATCGAGCATAGTCGAAGGTGAGAGTGGCCGATGTGAACTGGCTCAAGTCCACAAGCCTGCGAACGCCCTCACCGCCATTGTCATTGTCCTGCAATTGCAGCGCCCGTGGAGACGTCTGCACACGAATGTCACCCGCGTTGGCACCGTCGCTTTCACCCACTTCCAGCCATGGATCTGGCCAGTTTCGCGATCCGGTCGACCGTCCGAAACTGACGGAATCGAAGTTGTCAGCCAGGCTTTGGGTCGTGCAGGTCGGTGGTGGGGGCGTACCTCCGCCAGTACTCCCAATCGGTGATTCCCCGAACAGAATCGTGATGTCGGGTGCGCTGAGCGCACCGGAGAATATCCGCACATCGTCGACATGGCCTTCGACACGGCTGACACCATCATCACCCAGCCGCACCGGTGCCAGGCTCGCTTTCAGCATCCTGGGCAATGGCATGTTCGCCACCTCCCCACCATCCACATACAACCGCGCCTGTCGGGTGGTCATCTCGAACGTCGCTGCCAGATGATGCCAGTCACCGGTTGAAAGTACTGATGAGCCCGTCAATTGCTGTTCGTCGTTGTCGTTGAACAGGAATGCAGGCACTCCGTTGACGGTACCCAACCAGTATTGATGGGTAACTGCATCGGGTTTGCGCGACACGATGGGATCGTCACCAGTATTTGAATCGGGTTTGATCCAGCCGCTCAGTGTGAGCGCCTCGCTCAGATTCAATGCGTCGGAATCTACTACCTGCAAACCATCACCGGTCGAGTCCAGCAGCAATGCACCCTGCAGCGCACCACCCGCGGGTTGCCAGACCGGTGTACCTACCACGCTCGCATCATGGCCACCCACACTGTCGATGGCGATGGCGCCACTGGTTTCGTCGAGCTTCCAGTGAGCCAACGGCTCGAGTGACAACGGTGTGCGCGACAGGTCGATGACCTTGTTCGACGTCGAACTGGCGATCACGTGCGCACAACTGGTCATGTCGATGGTCAATCCTTCCGGGTTCGTCACACCGAATTGGCTGTAGTCGTATCGATCTTCGACCGTACCGCTCAGGGATGCGGTGATGACCTCAGCAGCCCCTCGATCAAGGAGCAGAAGACGTTCCTGGTTATGGACCTGCGCGATGTCGCCTACTGTGGTTGGCGAGTAATCGGGTATCACGGTTCCCTTCACGATACCGGCCGCATCAACAAATTCGATCAAGCCGGTTGCGTTGACCATGGCCAATTGATGTTCGCGTGCGGTCCCCAGGGGCAGACGCAGGTAGGCAACACCAACAGGATCGTTGAGGGTTGGCGCGGTGACGTTCTGAACACGTTGCACGGCGCAGGTCGTTCCCATGTAGACAAGCTGCGGTGTGGACTGCGCCTTGATACCTGCCAACCGGCCACGATCGTCACCCGCAGAAACATAGGTCAGGCCGGAAAAGCTGTGGCCGATGGCGCAACTGCCCAGCAACTGGCCAGCTGGCGAATACCCACGCAGGTTAGTTCCATCTGCCAGGATGCGACCACCATCAATGCCAAAGGTCAGTCCCGCGACGGTCGTGTTGGCTGGCACGGCTGCCGCCGCCGAGATGTTGGCGAGTCCCGGTCCATGCTGGAAGCTCTGGGTATTGGCTCGAAAGTTCGAATCGCAGGAGACGTAGGTGCTGACGCTGCACGCCGATCCACATGGACAGCGATAAGTCACATCAAGCGCGATGTTGCCGACGGCGGCGTCCTCCGACGAAATCCTCGTCACCGGCTTGGTGACAGCAGCCGGAATATGCAGGAGCAATCCGTCGTTGGGCACCCGGCTTTCGTACCAGAGTGTCACCAGTTCAGTGATGTCCACCCCAATCTCTCCAGCCGTGTTGATGGGCACGTTACCGTACGACTCCGGCGCCGTGGTGACCCCTGCGTTTCGCCAGGGCACACCCACGATCAACAGCTGAACGTCGCGATTGTTCCAGGTGACCTTGTCCTCTTGCCAGGGTTCGATAACCCGCAGCACCTCCATCTGGCTGCCAATCTGGCCAACGTTTTCGACTTTCAGCCTGAGCCACGCCCGGGTGATCCGAACACCGGTCGGCACGGAGGCCAGATCGATCTGCAGCAGACTCCTGTTTTTCTTGGTCGCGGTATCGCCAATCAACAGATCGTGTTGATTCCCGTAGTTGGAACCGGCATTGTTTTCATCAACACGCGCAGCCTTGGAGACCACGATCTGCACCGTGTTCGCCACGTCAAAAGCCGCGTGCTGCGTGAGTTGACGTGTTTGTGTCGTGCCATCCGGCAGGGTGGCGCTCAAGGTCAGGTCGACTGGAGAACCATGATTGTCCGAAAACGCTGCGCTGTAGCTGCTGCTGCCCAATCCCGCAGCTACGGACATGTAACCACCACACTGCCGGCTGTCCAGTTCCCAGTCGGCGTGCACTCGAGCCGCGTCCAGCAGATTGTCCAGTTGAGTCTGATCCGCAACCGTCTGCGCAACGTTCGACAGTGAACCGCCTTGCCGGCTCAGGGCCAGCACGGCCAACGCGAGAATGATCATGCCAAGCACGACGGGCAGAATCGCAAATCCCTTCACAGGCCACCGCCTGCGCGAACCGAGGTTTCGAGCGTATGGATCGTGCCGGCTCCATCCTTTGCCGAGATTTTCAGATGCAGCAGTGTCTGGCCCAGGCCGATGGATTCACGACGCGCTTCGAACAGGGTGACCCCTTCAAGTACGGTGTTGGTGAGAAAGTCCCTGCCGTTCAGAGCGGAGTTGCCGTCCACGTCCCACGGCACCGGCATCCGTTCGGTGAGCGTCGTGCCACTGAGCTGGTAGACCACCGGATCAAACCAGTCTTCATCGAAGTCGCCATCGTTATCGTCATCGACGGCGAGCAGTGCACCATGGTCTTCGTCTATGCGCCCATCACCGTCGTTATCCGTGTTGTCGAAGCCATCTTCATCCGACTGGCCACTCTCATCGTCGTCCGAGCTTGCCAGCAAGCCCTCGTCGGTCGAGCCATCCCCGTCATCATCCACGCCGATGATCCCTGGCTGACCGTCATTGGTGGTGTCACTGCCCGGGTCTTCGTCCAGCACCCCATCACCATCGTTGTCGGCGTCGGCTTCACCATCCCCGTCGCGATCGACACTGCCCGGCAGCGTGACGGCAAAAACACTTCTCACTGTGGCATCGAGCGGAAGCAGCAGGCGACCACTCAACTGCGTAGTTCGCACCATGCGATCGAGCGCAAACCTGATTTCAAGCACCTTCTCATTGATCTGTTCCGCATCGGTGCGTATCGCTGAAGTCTGCACCACCAGGCGATACGTCCCACCCAGCAGCAGGCTGCTGATGACCAGCGCAGCCGTGAGTTCGATCAGCGAAAATCCCCGCTCCCCGAAAGACGTTACGGCGGATTGACTCACGACTTCGCAACCAGTGTCTCGTAGAGGATGTTGGTGTCGCTCACTTCCACGCGCACCCTCAACACACCGGCATCAACACCGGTGAGTGAATTGTTGTCGCCATCGGCATTGTCGAGGTCATGCGCCGAGACGTACACCAGACGACGATTGATCTGGCCCATCGGGTCGGACCAGAGCGTGGATGCGGCAACACCGGCGGACTTGATGGCTTCTTCATCGAGCGTTTGCCAGGAAGCCGCCAGCGCGGTTTCCAGTTTGGCCCGCGCCAGGTACTCGACCGCCAGACGCTCACGGGACAACCTGCCTTGCTCCCCGGCAGCCAGCAACGCGTTGCTCGCCGGAACCAGGGCAATCGCCAGGATGACCGCTGCGACCAGGACTTCGAGGAAAGCAAAACCCTCTTTCCCGCCCGGGGTCTTCAATTGATGACCACTCTGCCGGTCAGGGGTGCCAGCACAACCAGGCTGCTGTGCACGCCCTGTTCGAAGCGGACGGAGGTTGTCGAGAGCTGCACGATCGATGCGCCTTTATTGATCGGTGTCCCCCACGAATCAAACCAGACCTCGAACGCACCGCCGATGACATTGAAGTTGAAGGGTTTTCCAGTGGGACCTGAAACACCGGATGGAATCGCGACTCGCGCCGGCTGCTTGCTGACCGGATCGTTGACAAGACCAAGCACCAGCGCCGGTACCCCGGTCAGATCGCCGGTGAGCAATTCAAAAGTTGTGGTACCGAGATCGTAGCGCACACCATGCGTGACACCGGTGGCGATGCTGCGGTCCTGAGCAAGCTGCAGCAGGCTCTTCAGCTGGCGGGCAGTTTCATCGACCCGACGCGACTGGACGGCATTGGCGCTCGGCACGGCCATGGTGGCCAGGATTCCGAGCAACACGATTCCGGCAACGATGGAGATCAGTGTGGTTGGCATCTCCTGTACTCAAATCCATTTGTGTCAGGCCGAAACTTCGCGGAACAAATCGGGCGCCTTCAGGCGTGGACTGGTGTTGACCGATCAGTCAACACCACTGAGCCTGTGGGTTAAAGGTCGTCGTAGTCGGCATGGTCCGCGATGAACTTGCCGACGACATAATCGTACTTCCAGCCAAGTCCAGGTGCTGCCGTCCCCGTCATGATCAGATTCCCGGCGTTGACCATCGCCACCGCAGCACTGCCGCTGATGGCGTTGGCTGGCAACACGTCGGCCTTGACGTAAGGACCGTACTTGAAGGTGCTGTTGGTGGTCGAACACGCCTTGCCAGTGATGTCCGTGAACATGGTCAACTGGTTGATCAGCGCGGTGGACGTGTTGATGGCGCCCGTTCCGGCGGTACCGCTGCTCGGGCAGGTCGCCCCGCTGGCGGCCACTGCGCCTGGAAAGTGTCCATGCTGCTGACGATAAAGATCAATGGCGCTGCGTATCCCCGAAAGATCACTTTTCAACGCCGACAACTTGGCTTCGTCGGTGGTGCTTGCGAACTGGGGTACGACGATCGCCGCAAAGATCGCCAGTACAACGGCAACTACCAGCAGTTCCACCAGCGTGAATCCTTTCACCTTGTGCATTCTCAATGACTCCGCACGTCAGATCGTTTCAATTCCTGCGCCGAATCTACATGAGTCAGGTGCGGCAGACCGTGACCGCACGCACATCGCAGCGGTGCCTCGCGCCGTCGCCTGGACGCCTCGAACAGCACTATTTGCCAAAAATGCACGACCGTGCTATTTAATCACAATGACCAAACGCGACATCACCCACACCAGGCTGCTTCAGCATGGGCTCGACATCATCAGCGTGAACGGATTTGCCGGGGCAACCCTCGGTGGGTTGGCCGAGCGGGCAAACGTTTCCAAGAGTGGTGTCTTTGTACACTTCGGTTCGGCCGAGGCGCTTCGGCTCGAACTCCTGAAAACCGCCGCTGACCTGGCTCGACAAGCGATCATTGAGCCCGCTTTCCAGGCACCAGCCGGCCTGCAACGTTTGCGTCGGCTGTTCGAACTCTGGCTCGGTTGGGCCCCTCGTTCGGGTTTGCCGGGTGGTTGCCCTTTTGTCTCGGCGACCGCGGAATTCGACGACGTCGACGGTGCGGTTCGAGATTATGTGGTGGCAACCCTGGACGGATTCATCGGCCTGTTGGTGCGGGAGATCCAGGAAGCGCAGAAACTTCGGGAGCTCCGTGGCGATCTCGACGCCAAAAACCTGGCCTGGCAACTTTTTGGCCTCTACAACACGCATCACACCCTGCAGCGACTGATGCGTGATGAACAGGCCGATCTCATCGCCCTGCAGGGTTTTGAAACACTCATACAGGCATCGATGGGTCCCGGGAAGTGATTGCCCTGGCGTCGCTGAACACGACACTGCCATCACACCGGGCAGTCGATCGCAGGCCGGCGTCAAAAACCCGGCTCGGTGAATGCAACAAATACATCATCGAAGGGGACTGAAAATGCTTTTCACCGAGCTGCTGATTCACAGGCTGGAAGTCCTCAGCCTGATGGAGTGGATCGCTCCCGTTCTCGTCGGTCTGACCTACATCACGCTGAGTTCGCTGCTGACCGAGCCTGCTCGACAGAAGTTCAACGCGGTGATGATCGCCGGTGCTGGCGCCGCCTATCTGAGCGGTGGCTTCGGGGGTTTCGAATTGGCTTTCACCACACTGATGACGTGGCTTGCGTACCATGGACTGCGAGACTATCGCTTCATCGGCGTCGGGTGGTTGTTGCACACCGGCTGGGACTTTGCCCACTACCTCTACGGGAACCCCATCGTGCCTTTTTCGTCGACTTCCTCATTCGGGTGCGCCATCTGCGACCCGATCATTGCCATCTGGTGTTTCATCGGCGCGCCGTCGGTCTTCGCCAGGTTTCGGTCAACGCCAGCGTCCGGAGCCGTCTGAATGTCCGGCAAGCCAACGTTTTACCTTGCAATTCTGGAGACCTGCGGATGACCGACCCTCGACCCGCCGACGCGGTATGGAGCCGCCTGCGCATCGTGCGTTGGCTGGCTTGTCTCGATGCAGTGCTGCTCATCGTTCTGGTGGTCTCGTCACTGCAAGGCCAGCGGGACCTGGTCGGGGTGCTCGGACCGATTCATGGCGCCAATTTCCTGTTGCTTGCAGGTTTTGTCTTCACCGGCGCGGCCGAGCGATTCTGGAGCTGGTGGTATCTGGTCGCAACTGTGGCGACCGGCGGCCCGCTAGGCGCGTTTGTCGGCGAACGTATGATCGCCCGAAGGCTGGCGTCACAGGACGGAACCGTTTCAATCCGACGATGATGACGTCCGGTCAGGAGGCGTGCTGTGACATTTTGAAGATGGGCAGGATCAGCGAACTGACCAGCAACCCGACGAGCGCCCCCATCACCACCAGCATGATGGGCTCGACCATCTTGGATACCCGCATGAGCAGACGGTCCAGTTCCCGGTGGTAATAGTCGCTGACACGCAACAGTACCTGCGGCAGCGAACCACTTTCTTCGGCGGTCGACACCATCTGCTTGGCAAGGTCTGGTACCCAGGAAGCCTGGGCAAATCCTTCACCCAGACGCCCACCCTGCTCCAGGCGTGACGACATTGCCGTGAAAAATTCCTTGACCACTTCGTTATCAACGATATCCCTCGCCGTGCGTACCGCCTGCACGAGGCTGACGCCATGTTTGAGTGACAGGCCGAGCACGCGGAAAGCGACCACGAGATACACCCGCTGCCAGACCCGGCCGAGGAGTGGTGCACGCAACTTGAACATGGCCATCCAGGTCCTTCCTGCCGCTGACCCCAGCCAGCTGATGAGAGCTGCCATCGAGACTGCGCAACCGGTGCCAAACGCCATCCAGTGATGCAACAGGAATTCGGAAAGACCTATCAACGCCTTGGTAGTCCCAGGCAGATCATCGCCAATGGACGCAAACATCGGTCCAAAGCGTGGAAACACCACCAGCAGGATGAAGACCAGTGTGAAGACGGAAAAAACCACCAGGAACGCCGGATAGCTGAATGCCGAGATCATCGATGATCGCAGCTCGCTGTTCTGCTCATCCATGCGCCGCAACTGCTCAAGAACTTCATGCAGGAAACCACCCTGCTCGCTGGCCGCCACCAGACTGACGTAGGTTGGATTGAATACCTTCGGATGCTGCGCAAACATCTGTGACAGTGATTCGCCACCCACCACTCCTTCAGCAATGGAATCGATGATCGACGCCATCGGCGAATCCTGCATCTGGCCACGAATCGAGATGAGTGCGGGGTGCAATGACGTACCGGTCTCCAGCAACAAAGCCAGTTGCTCCGTGAAGAACATGCGATCCCTGGCCGCCACACCCCGACTGCCAAGCGACAATGAAAATGATCGTCTGGAGCGGGATTGCGCAACGGAAGGCGCCGCGACACCTTCAAACTGCAGCGCCATCAGCCATTCACCACGCGCTTGATTTCTTCCAGCGTCGTCTCCTGTGCCACGACCCGACGCAGGCCATCGTGATAGAGCGTGCGGATGTCGTGCTCACGAACAAACCCCGTCAGCGCGTCACGTGTTGGCGACGACACGATCAGCCGCTGCAGGTCTTCCGAAGTTTCGAGTATCTCGTGGATCGCTGCCCGACCCTTGTAACCGGAGTCGTAACACTCACCACATCCTCGGCCCCTGGCCAGCTTGACTGGCCTTGTCACGTCCGTGTAAAGGCCGAAGTCGTTGCTGGCCAGCAATTCCCCTGGTGCGATGAACGTACTCTTGCAATGAGGACACACGGTGCGCACCAGTCGTTGAGCCATGACGCCTATCAGCGCAGACGACAGCAGATAGGGTTCAATGCCCATGTCGACCAGCCGGGTAATCGCCCCGACACTGTCGTTGGTGTGGAGTGTGGAGAGCACCAGGTGTCCGGTCAGAGCAGCCTGAACCGCGATGTTGGCGGTTTCCTTCTCACGGATCTCGCCCACCATGATGATGTCCGGGTCCTGACGCAGAACGTGTTTGAGGATCGTTGCAAAGGTCAATCCTACCGCCGGCCGCACCTCATTCTGGTTGATGATCTCCATCTGGTATTCAACCGGATCTTCGATGGTGATGATGTTGCGGTCGACCGAGTTGAGCTTGTTGAGTGCGGCGTACAGGCTGGTGGTCTTGCCACTGCCGGTTGGACCGGTCACCAGGATCAGTCCATAGCCACGGGTCAGCAGTTTCACGTACTTGTCACGATTTGCCTCGGCCATGCCGAGTTGCTCGACATCAAGGATGGCCTGACTCTTGTCGAGGATCCGAAGCACGATTTTTTCGCCGATCAATCCTGGCAAGGAACTGAAGCGCAGATCCACTGAACGGCCGGCGGTCACGACCTGCATGCGGCCGTCCTGGGGCAGACGACGTTCGGCAATGTCCAGGTTGGCCATGACCTTGAGCCGGGAAACCAGCGCTGGCATCAGCTCACTTCGCAACGTCATGACCTCGTACAGGACACCGTCGATGCGAAACCGGACCCGGCCCTTGTCCCGGAAGGTCTCGAAGTGGATATCGCTGGCGCCTTCCCGGATAGCCCGCTGGATCAGTGAATTCGAGAGGTTGATGATCGGGCTGCCGGTTGCAATCTCGTCGATCCGTGCGTGATTTTCTTCAGTGGTTTCGACGAGTTCGAGGTCACCTTCGTTACCCGTGTCCAGCAGTTCCAGGCTGAGATCCCGAACGTCGGCGGACTGCTCGACAAACTCGAGGACTTTTTCCCGCGGCGCAAAGACCGCGCGTACCTTGAGCCCCGTCAACTCCTGGATCTCCTTGAGCACGGGTACGTTCTGCGCATTGGGGGTGGCGATCGTGAGTTCATCACGAACTCGAAAAAGCGGCAGCGCGGTCAATCGTCTTGCAGCTTTTGCAGGCAATACTCCACGCACGGCCAGATCAAAGATGCCTGCCCGTAACTGGACACTGGGAATGGAGAGCTGCCCGCTCAACGCACCCAGTACGTCCTGCTCGGTCACCAACCGGCGCGCGATCAGGATTTCACCCAGTTTGCGGCCGTTCTGCTTCTGCTGGACCAGCGCTTCCTGGATCTGCTCTTCACGCACCAGACCACGTGCCACGAGCATGTCCCCCAGTCTCTGGCGGGCGGGCGCTGCTCCGCGCACTTCCGCGTTGTCGACGTCGAGCAACGCAATCTGCGATGCAACGCCCGTGAAGCGCAGCACTTCCGCGCACAACGCGTTGATTTTCGACAGTTGCAGCCAGCCACCACGTGCTCGCAGGGTGTCATTGATACTCAGGACAAATTCGAGCAGGGCCGAGGTGACTGTTCGCGTGGCGGTCAGTTCGAGCACGATGCGAACTTCACGACTCTTCGTACAGGCAGTGATCTCTCGCTGCAAGGCGTCGAAGTCCTGAGCGGTGGCAAGTTCGAATGTCGGCCGCAATTGCACCGAAGTTGCGCCACTGGTCTTCAGGATCGGGCTGCGGACGAGCGCGGCTTCAGCCATGTTTTTTCTGCTGACGCATCGAATAAGCGGCAAGGAAATCGTTCATCGGCATCGGTTTGCCAATGCCATACCCCTGCCCAAAATCCACACCAATGACTCGCAGCGCGTCGATGATGGCGTCGTCCTCGACATATTCAGCCACCGTCTGCAGACCCATGCTCTTGCCGACATTGTGAATGGCCGTCACCATCACCCTTGCCGTGTCGTCACGGCAGATGTCACGGACAAAGGATCCGTCGATCTTCACGTAATCCAGTGGCAGCGAGCGCAGGTAGGAGAAGGAACTCAGACCGGCACCGAAGTCGTCGAGTGCAAACCGACAGCCCAGACGACGAACCCGATTGATGTGGAGCTGGGCAGCCGCGAGGTCTGCAATTGCCGCTGTCTCGGTCACCTCGAAACACAGGTTTTCCGGCGGTACCAGTTGTTCGCGAATGAGTCTTTCGAGTTCCTCGAGCACACCTCCTGCCGCCAGAGACTGTCCGGAGAGGTTGATGGAACAGACCGTGCCAGGATACTGCTCGAGGACTCGGGACTCCCGCAACTGTCCGAGAGTCCTGCGAATCACCCAGCGATCGATGGCGGGCATGATGTGGTGTTTTTCGGCAATGGGAATGAACTCGACCGGTGGCACCATCTTGCCGGCATCATCAAACAGGCGAATCAACACCTCGAAATGAGGAGCAGACTCATGCCGGATCAATGGCAGGATTTCCTGTGCATACAAGACAAATCGATCTTCTTCGAGCGCACGGCGAAGTTTGGTCAACACACGCATTTCTTCGCGTTTTGCGCTCACCTTGCCGAGTGCATTGCCAAATGCCTCAACACTGTTCCCGCCACTCTCCTTGGCGATGCTGCAGACTACACTGGCCTTGGTCATGACCTCCACAGCCGTCATGTTGGCGTGAACTTCGACGACACCTGCGCTGATGCGCAGGATGTGCCGGGCCTTGCCTGCCATGAACGGCTTGCGGGCCAGCGAATCCTGCAACAGCTTGGCTTTCCTGACGGCAATCGCTTCGTCGCAATCGATCAACAGCAGTGCAAAATCGTCACCACCCAGGCGACTGGAGACATCTCTCAGTCTGCCCAGCGCGGCCAGCTGTTCACCCACCACCTGCAGGGCACCATCACCGGCCAGCACTCCGTACTGTTCGTTGATGGCACCCAGTCCATCCACATTCAGGTGAATGAGCGCATGCTGACCACGATGGGACTCGAGGCTCTGGATGGCCCGATTCAACCGGATTTCAAAGGACGGGCGACGTGGCAGCCCGGTCAACGAATCAAAGCTGCCCTGGATCAACTTGCTGACCCGCGTTGACAAGGTCAACAACAGGTTCTTGTCACTGTTCACCAGTCGGGGATGTTCGTAAACACGACAGAGCGCCAATCCACCAATGATCTCGTCCTTGTCGTCATGCACCGGTACAACAAGAGTCCGCAAGGGCAACACACCGGTCAGCCCCTCAGACTCGATATCCGCCGGGCTGTTGACCACCAGGGGTTCACCATGTCGACGCAGCCAGTCCAGAACCTGTTCCTCGGCTTTTTTCAGCGAACTGGAGTGTGTAAACGGATCACCCGTCGTTGAACTGGCCAGCGTCCATAACTTTCTCGAAGGCACCGACAGCAGCACCAGATCGGCCTCCATGTGCTCAAGCACATGATCGACGATCAGCTGCAGACCGGCTTCGTCATCACCACCCGTTTCAACGGCATCGTTGGTGCTGTAGATGAGATTGAGTTCTTCATGGCGGCGATTGAGCTCTTCCGCCATTTCGGCAAGCTCGAGATTCAGGCGCATGTCCCGGGCGATGTTTTCGATGACCAGTTGCATCGCCTGGATCGATTTGTCGTCAAACCGGTTGGTCTGACCGCTGACTACCACGCAGGCGACCGCCTGTTTCAGATGGTCCTTCACCGGCACCACCCGTAGCGTTCCGGTTCCGCGTTCATGCGAAACCGACTGTTCAGGGAGCTGAAGGAGTCCGAGATTTTCGACCATGCGGAACAGTTCATCTGCGCTTTCAGGTCTCGTTGATCCCGAGATTCGGCCATTGGCGACCACCAGTACGTCCCAATCGCCCGCGCCGATATAGCGGAACTGCTCAAGATGGACTTTCAGTTCGACCCCCTGGAACAGGTCCATCATGTTCGCAACCTCTGCTCCAGTTCCTGTGCGAGGCGGCGGATGCTCACCGGTTTTTCAAGAAAGTGAAGATCCCGGATTTCACGCGTCCATTTGCGATGCACCAGATCGGTGACGCCGGTTATGACGTACACGGGAAAAGTGCGATCAGGCATCAGCTTTTGCAGTTCCTCGCACAGTTCCTGGCCGGTCATGACCGGCATTTCGATATCGGTAACGAGGACATCCGGCGGATTTTCAAGGATCGCCTTCAGCG
Organism: Pseudomonadales bacterium; assembly: GCA_041752315.1. GTDB lineage: Bacteria > Pseudomonadota > Gammaproteobacteria > Pseudomonadales > Azotimanducaceae > SYFY01. The sequence goes on along the minus strand of JBGSHJ010000009.1, from coordinate 56,623 downwards.
CCTGTGCGCCATCGTGACAAACCTCGACATCAAAACCCTGTTTGGCCAGTGCCAGCGACATCACACGGGCGGTCGGTGCTTCATCATCGGCGAGAATCAGGCGCAGACTCATATTGACCTCTGCGCAATACCGGTGCGCTTCCAAAGTTCTATGGTGAATCGCGACCCCTTGCCGATTTCACTGTCGACGGTCAGCGTACCGTGGTGGAGCTTGACGATTTCGGAGGCGATGGAGAGACCAAGGCCGTGGCCCGCCTTTTTCTTCGCTTCGGGATTGGAACTGCGATTGAACTTTTCGAAGATGCGCGCCTGATCGTCTGCGGAAATTCCCATGCCCTGATCAGTGACCGCCAGAGAGATCGCGTCGTCACTCTCTTCGATTTCAACCATGACCGGCAGGCTTTCGTCGCTGTACTTGAGAGCATTGGTGAGCAGGTTTGAGATGGCAACACGGAGCAACTCCTTGTCCACCTGTACGGGCGTGATCTTGTCAGAAGCCTGTACCTTGATCCGGGCCTGGTCTTCTCCATGATCCAGTACGGAAACACAATCACGAACGACGTCCACCAGATGGACACGTTGTGCATCCAGCTCGAAGGTGCCCATTTCGATCTGGGTGATGCTCAACAGGTTGTGCACCAGCCTTGTGAGACGCTCGACCTCACGAGTAATGACGTTGTGGGTTTCGATCCGGAACTCGCCATCTTCGCCGTTGGTTTCCAGCATCTGTGCGTAGAGGCCGATGGTGTTGAGGGGCGCCTTGATCTCGTGTGACAAGGCACCGACAAAATCGACCCGGCTCTGCCTGGCCGCAATTTCTTCGCTGACATCCCGCAGCAGTACGAGGGAGCCGGTGTGGCTGCCTGGCGAACGCGAGAAAAACAACGGATGGGCACTCACACCGAGCGTATGTCGGCCATCGGGATGCGGCATCTGCACGACCTTGTTCGCCGAAGTCTGACCGGAACTGCGGAGCTCGATCACAAAATCCAGCAACGGCTGGTGCGTGCACCATGCGGCAAGGGGCGATGACAGGACCTGGTCAACCCCGATGTCGAACATCGACTCCACATGCTGGTTGATGAACACCACCTTGAGATCTTCATCAACAATGAGAATCCCGTCCGGTACCGTCTGCAGAATCGACTCGAACCGTTCAGCGCGATAGGAAAGGAACTTTTCGCTGGTGATGAGCTTGCGGTTCATCCGGTCGGCAGACGAGATCCGGCCCTGGACCTTGTCGACAAAACCGTTGAACTGGGCAATGAACTCGGCCAGTTCACCGTTGGCCGCTATCTCCACATGCTGCAGCCTGGTCTTGCCTTCGATGACCTCTGCCAGCCGGTTGCCGATATCCTTCAGTGGCCGCGCCATTCGCGCATGCAGCAACAGGAAAATGGGTACCAGCAGGAAAATCGGCAATCCAAGTGTCGCACCAACCCTGAGATCTTCGGTGTTGAGACCAAACTTCGGCTGGTGATACGCAAATCGGTAATAGTGCGGGCTGTCTGCATTCCCCTTGATCGGTCCATAGAACTCAAGTACATCACCCGCCGGCAAGGCAACCGTGCGGCTTTGCAACCAGTTTCCATCCGCGTCCGCGAGCGCGGGCAGGCTGCCTGACAACGATCGTGTTGCGGTCCGTGTCCGCGGCTGCCCTGTCGCGTCTTCGACCAGGCCATAGGCAAACGCCACGTTCATGAGCTGGTGTTCAAACAACCTTTCGAGATTGCCGAAGTCCTGCCCGTCATCAGCGGCTACCTTGTACTCACTGACCAGTCGTGCCAGCGCAACCGCCTGCTGCTGCACCTGTGCCTGACTGCTCTGCTGCTGGAAATAGACATACAGTACGGACACCAGGCCCATGACCACTACCGCACCCAGGTACGGCAGACTGTGGTCCGGACTGAAAATCCGTTTTAGTGCGGCGAAACGTCCTGTTGACTGCATGAGTCGAGTGTTCTGTCCGTGTAATGTACTCTGGCCTCCTCATTGTGCCGGTGCGGCTACCGCTGAACCGTGACCGAATCCTGATTTGTCCTGCCTGGTGAACCAGCGCTTCGTGTTGGTCGAACGTGATCATGTTCACGTTACAATGGCCCGGAGACGGACTGCCATCCAGCTTCGATGGCTCCGACACATGCAATCCAGCCCCATGCAACCAGGAACATTGATGAACGAAGAAGAAACCAAACAGGTGTCGGACGAAGCGCGGCTCGATACGGTTCTGCAGACCATCAAGGACATCATGTTCCGCTTTGATGAGCAGAGCGAAGGCAGCTACACCCTGTATGACCTGATCGGATTCCTGGCCGAGGATCTGGTGGAAGAAGGGTGCTGTGCGACCTGCATCAAGGAAGCTATCGACACCGCGTTCGAACAGGCCGGCGTGGATACGACACAGCATCGGCAGGATGGGGATGCGGTTTATCACTAGGTTTCTTTTTGTTTAGTCCGCTACGGGCATCCTGCCCTTACGCGGACACCGGTCGCTCCGCTCCCTCACACCGGCGCGATCGGCTCCGCCGATAGTGCCGGTGGGGCGGCACTTCCCTGTGCCGCCTTGATACTTCCCGGCTCCTTCGAGTCGGCGACAGTCAGCTGTTTACCTTCAGTCCGCTACGGGCATCCTGCCCTTACGCGGACACCGGTCGCTCCGCTCCCTTACACCGGCGCGATCGGCTCCGCCGATAGTGCCGGTGGGGCGGCACTTCCGTGTGCCGCCTTGATACCCCCCGGCCACTTCGAGTCGGCGACAGTCCGCTGTTTACCTTGTGTCCGCTACGGGCATCCTGCCCTCGCGCGGACACCGGTCGCTCCGCTCCCTCACACCGGCGCGATCGGCTCCGCCGATAGTGCCAGTGGGGCGGCACTTCCGTGTGCCGCCTTGCTCATGTCACCCGCCTCGCGCCTGCAGGAGTCTGTTGGCGGGATTGATTGTACAAACACACGATTCGGGAACTTGAGCACGCTGTCGAAGAGTTCACGCCCGAACCCGCAACGATGTTGAATCACATCACCCGGCCATGGATGGCCGGGTCCGCAAGGGTATCGGCGTAGCCGATTCCCGCAGCGGAAAGGAGCGAAGCGACTGGTAGCGCCGAAAGGGCAGGATGCCCGTAGGCAAGAAGAAGGAAGCGGCCGGGCCCGCAAGGGTATCGGCGTAGCCGATTCCCGCAGCGTGAGGGAGTGCAGCGACCGGTGTTGGTGTGAGGGCAGGATGCCCGAAGCCAACTCCAGGTAAACAGCCGGACTAAGCCGGCGCCAGCTCCGGATAGTCCGGCAGCCATCTGTCCCCTTCGATACTCGCAATTGCCTCATTGAGGCTGCGGCCCGCTACGCCATCGATGTGGGCCTGACGCGCGACAGCACGAGCGACAACCTGGCTCACGGCACGCAGACGCGCAACTTCTGGGAACAGGGAACCCGTTGCGAGTTCCGCGTCCGTCACCGTATCTGCCAGTGCCTGCGCGGCAACGGCCACCATGGCATCGGTGATCTGGTGACACGCACAAGCCAATGCACCAAGACCAAGTCCGGGGAAGATGAACACATTGTTGCCCTGGCCGACCGCAATTCGCCGGCCGTTGAATTCGACCGGTGCAAACGGACTGCCTGTCGCAACCAGAGCCTGGCCATCGGACCAGGTCATGATCTCCTGCGGTGTTGCCTCGGCACGATCGGTCGGGTTTGAAAACGGCATGATGACGGGCCGTTTGGTATGCCGCGCCATGGCACGAATCGCGCTTTCGGAAAATGATCTCGGCTGGCCCGAGGCACCGATCAACACCGTTGGCCGATAACGCTCGATCACATCCACCAGATGGCGCGCGGCTTCTCCGGTCAGTCCTTCTGCCTCGGCCAGCGCCGCAGGCCATGCCAGCTCCACCTTGTAGGCATCATCCGATCGTGGTCCTTCAACCAGCAGTCCACGACTGTCCATTACGGCAAGATGTCGCTTGCTCGCTGCCTCATCCACACCCTGCAGCATGAGCCCTGCCTTGATCTGGCGGGCGATGCCAAGGCCGGCCGCACCGGCGCCAAAGATCAGGATCCGCTGGTCCGTCAATGACTGCCCCAGCAGGCGCATTGCCGAGCTGATGCCCGCCAGTGCCACTGCACCGGTGCCCTGGATATCGTCGTTGAAAGAGAGGATCTGATCGCGGTGGCGGGCAAGGAGCGACTGGGCGTTGTCCTTGCGGAAGTCTTCCCACTGCAGCAGCGCACCGGGAAACTCGTTTCTCACCGCATCAACAAACTCATCGACCAGTTCGTCGTAAGCGGTGCCACGCAAACGAGGCTGTCGCCAGCCGATATACATGGGATCGTCCAGCAGGGCCTTGTTGTCGGTCCCGACATCCAGGCTCACCGGCAGCGTGGCCGCTGGATCTATTCCTGCGCCAACCACATACAACGCCAGCTTGCCGATGGAAATCGCCATGCCACCCGCACCCTGATCGCCAATACCGAGAATGGACTCGTTATCGGTCGCCACCAGCAGCTGAATGTCCCGGCCAACCGTTGCGTTGGCCAGCACCTCGGCAACCCGGCCGCGACAATCCGGCGTAATCCATACTCCACGACCACGCTGGAACACATGACTGAAGTTCTGCGTCGCCAGACCCACCGTAGGCGTGTACACGATGGGCATCAATGCAGCCAGGTGTTCGTTCAGCAGACGATAGAACAGATATTCGTTGCGATCCTGCAACGCGGAGAGCGCCACGTATCGCGCCAGCGGGTCGCTGTGCCGCTCGATGCCTGCATACGCCCGCTGCGCCTGCTGGTCCATGGAATTGACTTCGGAGGGTAACAACCCGGTCAGTCCAAGGCTTCGACGTTCCTCCGTGGTGAAGGCCGTACCCTTGTTGAGCAGGGGATCGCGAATAACATCGTAGCCGCGCTTGCGCACGTGAACTGTCTTGCCGGTCATCAGGTTTTCCTCCATTGACGCGCATCATAACGAGAAATGACCCGACTTGGCCCGTTCGGAGCCCGTCGGGCCAGGACAATCGATCCGGTCGTTTGCCGAGTCTTCGCAAGACTGACAAAAACCCGTACCCTTCGCCGATGCTAACCGAACAACGTCATTCGACCCGTTACCTCTGGTACGTAGTCTTTGTCCTGACACTGGCGTCGACCCTGTCGTTCATTGATCGCCAGATCCTCAATGTGATGATTGGCCCTGTCAAACGGGACCTCGGGGGAATCAGCGACACCCAGGTCTCGCTCATCATGGGTCTGGCGTTCGCCCTGTTTTACAACGTCATGTCCATCCCCATGGGCCGTCTGGCTGACCGGGCCGATCGACGCAAACTCATGGTTTTTGGTGTGGCCGGCTGGAGTGTGATGACCGCACTGTGTGGTACCGCAGGCCAGTACTGGCAGTTGTTCCTCGCCCGCATGGGCGTGGGCGTGGGCGAAGCCACCCTGGGTCCTGCCGCCAACTCGACCCTGGCGGACCTGTTTACCCGGGATCGCCTTCCCCTTGCCATCGGCTTTGTTTCCGCCTCACCGTTCATCGGTCAGGGCCTGGCGAATATCCTGGGCGGGCCACTCATCGACTACCTCGAAGCCACACCCAACGTTCACGTGCCGGTCCTGGGTGAAGTCTTTTCGTGGCAGATGGTCTTCCTGGTGGTCGGTTTGCCCGGCCTGCTGGTCGCCCTGCTGGTGATGACCACGCGTGAACCTGCCCGGCAGGGTCGCGTCCGGGAAGGCACCGATGCCGTGCCATTCCGCGAAGTCTGGTCTTTCATCAAATCACGCGGCGCACTGTTCTTCCTGATGTTCGCAGCCTATCTCTGCCTCTCCACGCAGGGTTTTTCGCTGTTTTCCTGGCTGGTTGAGTACTACGTCCGCAATCATGGCTGGACCCGCACCGAGATCGGCCTCACCTACGGCACCATCGCGCTGGTGGTGGGCATCAGCGGCAGCGTGCTCGCCGGTTACTGGGCAGGCAAATGGATTGCCCGGGGACGCACGGATGCCACATTGCGGATCGTGATGTGGGCGTCCCTGGCCCTGCTGCCGACGGCGACCGCCTTCACGTTGATGCCGGATCCCAAACTGGCGATCGCGCTGCTGATCCCCGTGACCTTTCTCATGGCCATGCCCTCCGGGCTCATGATGACTACCCTGCAGGCGATATCCCCGAACGAACTGCGCGGGCAGATGGTGGCGTTTTATCTGGTCGCCGTCAGTTTTCTCTCCTATACCTTTGCACCGTCACTGCCGGCGTTGATCAGCGACTATGTCTTCGGCAGCGAACTTGCACTGGGCAAGGCCATCTCGATACTGGCCGCAGCGAACTACACAATCGCCTTTGTGTGTCTGGCAGCTTGTCTGCCTGCCTATCGACGCGCACTGGCGGAAGCAGAAACCTGGTATGAGAGCACCCCTAGATGAATCAGAGAATCACTGCAGCCCTGGCCCTCCTGCTCGTGCTGGCTGCATGCGGACAGGAATCAACACCAACTCCACCCCCAGACACTCAGGCAGCCGGGGATGAAGTTTCCAACGCAGCCGAACAGCAACCTGCAGGCGACGGCATGCAGGCCATCAACGATGCCCAGCGTGCACGGGACGCCATGCCCGGCAAGGCCATCTACGACCAGAGCTGCGCGTCCTGTCACAACGGCGCCGTCAAGAAGGCACCCCATCGTGACATGATCGGTTTGATGACCCCTGAAGCCATTCTCTCGGTGCTTGAAACAGGGGTCATGCAGGCCAATGCAGTCTCACTCTCAGCCGACCAGCGAAAGCAGGTTTCCGAATACCTGGCGGGAGCGCTGCTGGGCACGGCCGAAGTGGCGAGCCTGCCTGCCTGTACTGCCGATCAGGTACTGGACCTGAACAAACCACCAAAGCAGCGTGGCAACGGCATGGGTGAACGCAACACCCGTCGGGTGAGTGCGGCAGACGCAGGCATCAGCGCAGAGAATGTGGCATCACTCAAGCCCCTGTGGTCATTGAAGTTCCCGGGCGCCAATCGGGCACGTTCACAACCTACCCTGGCCGGCGGTGTGTTGTTTGTAGGTAGTCACAACGGCAAGGTCTACGCGCTCGACCAGCAAACCGGTTGCCAGCACTGGGTTTACGAAGCCAACGGTGAAGTACGCACGGGCATCGCCATCGATACCTGGGAAGCCGGGGATACAACAGCAAGACCACGCCTCTATTTTGGTGATGTACTCGGTTACGCCTACGCCGTTGATGCAACGATGGGCAAACTGCTGTGGCGCCAGCGTGCGGATGAACACCCGAACGCGACCATTACCGGTACCCCGGCGGTCTACAACGGCAAGCTGTTTGTGCCGGTATCCTCCCTGGAGGTCAGCCAGGCGGCGGACCCGACGTACGAATGCTGCACGGCCAGCGGTTCTGTAGCCACCTATGACATCACTGACGGCAAACTTCTGTGGCAGACCTTCACCATTCCGACACCAGCGGTGGTGCAGAGCCAGAACCGGGCCGGTACCAACATGATGGGGCCTTCCGGGGCGACTGTCTGGAACGCACCGACCATAGACGCCAAACGGAACCAGCTCTACATCGGCACGGGCGAAAACATGAGCTCACCGGCCACTCTGACCAGTGATGCGATCTTTGCCATCGACATGGACAGCGGCAAGGTGAACTGGACATTCCAGGCGACCGCCAACGACGTCTGGAACACCGCCTGCGATACCGTGAATGACCACAGTTGTCCACCGGAGGGCGGCCCAGACTTCGACTTTGGTGCCGGCACCATGCTGGTCACTGCGGCCGACGGCCGGGAACTTGTACTGGGTGGCCAGAAGTCCGGTGAAGTACACGCGCTCGACCCCGCGACCGGGAAAGTGATCTGGCAGAAAAAGGTCGGCCGAGGGGGTATTCAGGGTGGCGTCCATTTTGGCATGGCTGCGGATGACAAGACCGCCTACGTGCCCATCACGGACATGCCTGATGGTCGAGACTACACCGAGAGTGCTCGGCCCGGATTGCACGCGATCGATCTTGCGACCGGTGAAGCGGCCTGGTACGCCGCAGCCCCGGACGACGTCTGCGGTGATCGTCCTTTCTGCCATCCGGGCATTTCGCAAGCCGTCACCGTCGCGGGTGACGTGGTTTTTGCAGGCGGCATGGACGGTGTGATGCGAGTGCACAACACCCGGGATGGCAGTGAACTGCTGAGTGTGGACACCACTGGTGAGTTCACTTCGATCACGGGAGAGACCACACGCGGTGGATCACTGGGCGGCGCTGCGGCTGCGACGGTCCAGGACGGGCTGGTGGTCATCAGTTCCGGCTACGGCATCTACAACCACATGCCCGGCAACCTTCTGCTGGTGATGGGATTGCCAAAAGCCGCGGACTGATTGCCGGGATCCCGTTGTCGCCAGCGCCACAGACAGGCATGACCACACGTGAGTCATGCCTGTCGCTTCTCGTGACCCAATCGGCTACGTGATCATCCATTGTGACCTTCGGGGTTTACCGGAACCGGGCCGGTCTCCCGCACTCCGGATTCAGTCCTGCCGATGGCCCGCCATAGCGGAAACAGCACACTGGCCGAAACCACCATCGAACCACCGGCAAGCAGCCACAGCGTCGAGGTCATGTCAGTGGCATCCATGAATGCACCGACCAGCGGCCCCGCCACGACAAACGCTGCACGAAAGCCAAAACTGGCCATCGAGTTTGCCGTCGCCCGGAAGTGGGACGGTGTGCGGCGATTGAGGGCATCCCTGAGCACCACGAGGCCGAGTCCGCGGGCCACAAAAAATGCCAGCGCCATGACCAGCGCCCACCACAACGGCAACGTCGCGAGCCCGACATACCCCAGCACCGGTAACAGCCCGACCAACACCAGCAGGCCCGGCACGCCCAGCCGGATTTCCGTGCGTGCAGCCCAACGGCCAGCCAGACCGGCCACCGCCGTGTAAAAAGCCCACAGATAGCCGAACACGGTCAACGGCACGTGATGTTCAACCCAGTATCGCTGCAGGATCCAGACAGCAAAAAAAGTCGTGAGGCTCCACAGGGACAGTGACAGCACCGTCCAGCGCATGATCGAACCATTGGCCACGAGATGCCTGAGCACCTCGGCAAAACGCAGGGGTTCATGTTCCCTGCCCGCCCTGTGATCCGGTTCAACAAGCGTGAAAGCAATGAACATCGGCAGACAGCCGGCAATCACCTGGATCACGATGACAACGTGCATGGATACCAGCAGCAGCAACGAGCAGGCGACTGCAGCAAGCGCCTCGGAAGCCGAGTGCATGCTGTACAGATTGGCCACCGCGCGCGGCGACTCATCAACACGCTTCAATGCCAGTTCGGTGTCATAGAGCAGTGCAAGGTCAGCGCCTGAAATCAGGCTCACGCCGATACCCAGCAAACCTTCGAAGATCAGGAAACCGGTGAGCGAGTCCGCCCACAGCAGTGACAGATGGCCGCACGCCAGAAACAGCGAACCCAGTACCAGTGATGGTTTGCGCCCAAGACGATCGGCCAGCACGCCGCTGGGAACTTCCATCAGCACAACCACTGCACCAAACCATGCCTGTGTAAGGAAAACCTGCTGCATGGTCAGGCCATGTTGCTGAAAATAAGGCACGATGATCGGAATGATCACCAGGAATACCTGGAAAAATGCCAGCAGCATGGACTTGGGCAGGTTGCCCTCCAGTCCTTGCCAGGCATCCAATCGAAGCCATCGGTTCATCTCTGCTCTCCTCCTCTGATCGCCTCTTCTACTCGCCTCTTCTACTCGCCCGTTCCATTCTCCTGTCGGACAAAACAGACTCGACACCGCGCTGCGCGGCAAAAAAAAAACCCCGGGGTCTGGGTGGACACCGGGGTTTTGATTCGACGGGCGGGTTTGTTATCCGCCTGCTTCCCCTGTTCCACCCCGGCCATGTACACACGCCAGCACCAGCCCATAGCGGGTGGTCGGCCGGTTGATGCACATGGAAAGGGAAGGTTTGCGGGACATGTTCAGTTCGTCGTTGTGTTGAATCGTGAGCGTCTGAGTGGTCACGGCTGATCCGCCGTGCCACAGCGGCCGGCACTTTGCCCGCGTTGGCGGATGATTGTCAACGCCTGAGTGGCCTGACAGATCAGGCCACGAGATGCTCACGCGTGCCAAACACCCGTTCGTAGTGCTCGGCCGTAAAATACTCCGCCGCCACCCGCTCCGGTCCGTGGAAGGCAGCCTGGGTCACCGCAGCCAGTTCTGGCTGGCGGGCAAAGAGGGTCATCGCGCGGATCCTGCGTTGCACATCCTCTTCACCAAAGCGCGCCATCAGCGTCGTTACAAACGAGGCGGTGAACCGCAGTCGGCGCATCCGCTCGCGCCGTTCCTCCACATAAGGGTGAAACTGGTCGGCGGACCAATCCGCAGAGCCAGTCAGGATATCACCAACCATGCGCACGTCTCGCAAGGTGACCGACATGCCCTGCCCCAGAATGGGATCGTTGTACCCTGCCGCATCACCAATCAGAACCACTCCGGCAGCACAGGGGACATCAACCCAGGCATCCTGGCTCGGCCAGGACTTGCACGGGCCTGCCGGTCTGCCTCGGGCGAGCACGTCGCTGTGTGGCACCTGTGGCATGTTGAACAATGCGAGCATCTCCTGGGCCCCATGTTCGCCTGCAAACCGCGCCTGCCCCGCATACGCATAGTCGGCATAAAGCCGGACACGACCACCCCCCTGGGGGAATACGAGGTAGTGGATATCGCCCACCTTGCCCACCGACTGCAGATCCTCCGGCCAGCCATGGGCGTCCTCGATCAGCAATCCGGCAAGCAGGTGATCCAGGGGTGCTTCTGCCAACGTCAGTGACAGTTGTCGCCGCACCGTTGACCCTCGGCCATCGGCACCTACGATCAAGCGGCACCGTACGCTTGCATGCCCCTCATCGTGATCGAAGCTGACCTGCGGCGCCGTGCCACCCACCACCTTCACCCGACGGACACCACGACGCACATCAACGCCCGCCTCGACGGCCGCATCCAGGGACACGTTCTGCATGACCACATGCTGCATGCACAGAGGGCCGGGAATATCCGGCCGCAGCAGTGTCATCGGCCCACCCATGGCTTCCGCCTGCAGCGGCGGAATGAGTTCGTCGTAACCGATGCTCCGGCGCAGATGATGGCCGCCGGCGGACATGAACCGGTCATAGAGGCCAACCTGCATCAGTTCGGCAACACCCCAGGGGGCCATCCATTCACCACGCACACGATCGGCAAACTCCGTCAGCTGCTCCAGCAGCAGTACACGCAGCCCGGATCGCGCGAGATAACCACCCAGTGCACTCCCACCAAGACCACCCCCCACAATCACCACATCCACATCAGACATCGTCGTTTTCCCCGTCAGGAATTGATCTGGCATCAAACGACCCAACCCTGGGGAAAATTTTCCTCCAGTAGTTCGGTGATGCTCAGCGTCCGCAGCCCATGTTCGGCATGCAGCTGCGCTGTCAGTTCGGACGCATCATGCGTACGCGAGTACACCAGACAATTGGGCCAGTTCCGCCGGATCCAGAGGGAGGTCCGCAGATTGTGGGCGGCGTCGCCTGTACCCAGGATGATGACCGGTTCGCCCACTTCCAGATCAACCTTTCCCCGCAGCTTGCGCCAGACCTCGGGGTGAGACACATCACCCTGCAGCACCATGCGCCCTCGATCACTTTTCAGGCGCTCCTGCTCCTCGACCACCTGCAATCGCCGATCTGCATCCACATCGATGATCACGATCATCGCCAATTCGTTGGGTGCATGTTGTTCAAGTTCCTCCAGCACCGTCTGGCCAAATCGACCGAAGCCTGCCAGCACGACCACATCCTGCGCTTGCGTTCGTTCAAAATGTGCCAGCAACTGATTGTTCACCAGACTCATGGCGGCAAAGTTGTAGGCATTGAAGGTGACACAATGGCGCGCAACATCCGTATCCGCGAGCGATCGCATGAATCGCAGATTGTGACAGTGCAGCACGATCCTGTTCTGCAAGGCGGGATAACGGGCCAGCACACGGGCTGCAGTTTCGAAGGTCGCAAAATCATCATCGCCAAGCAGCACCAGCCGGCGCGCGCGACGCAACCGGAGCTCCTTCAGCAGGAAGTCATGCGTGGTGTCCCCGGCGATGGTCAGCGCATGATAGGACTGCCCAAGCTCACGCTCACGGCCAGGTTTGAACTGACGATCGACCACCAGGACCTGGATCCCGGGATCCAGTCGTCGCAACACCCGCAGATAGCTGGTCGTCAGCTCACCCGATCCGACCACGATCACATGATCCCGCAGGCGATTGAGCCGCCAACGAGTGGGCGACAGCGCCCTCAGCACCGCGTCGATGACCGCCGATGCCGTCAACACGGGCGAACCGAAATAGGCGATCCAGAGCAGCACCTGACCCCAGAGTGGTCCGCTGTCCGGTGTACCAATATCCAGACCACCGATCACAAACAGGCCAAGACCGTAGTAGGCCTGGGTCAGCAGTCCTGCACCGCCAACATGAGGGGTGTCCGTCAGACCGACTCCACTGCGAAAACCGATGATTGCCATCAGGAACATCAGCGCTGCGGCGTACCACCGCCAACCCAGCGTCGCTCGACCAAAGGACTGCATACCCGACAAACTCCGCGCCCCAGATTCACGCTCGCGATTATCTGCTTTTTGTTTGTTCAATAGGGGTTTGTTCGATCAGGCAGATCGATCCGATGCCCCGAACGGCCATCGATCGGTGAGCACTGGGGTAAATCCGGAAAGCCGGGTTACACTTTCATTGAGCGAAATTCCCGGGAGTCCCCGTGCGGTTCTGGAGTTGGATGCTGGTGATAGGGGCCTGCCTGCTGGTGGCCGCCGCCCTGGGATTCTACAAATTCAGTGCAATCCAGAGCGCCATCGCGCGCGGTGAGGCGTTTCCCGAACCGATGGAGGCGGTGGTTGCGATCACCACGACAGCCATTGAGCGACAGTCTGGCCTGACCGTGAGCGGGGTTGTTGTCGCCACGCAATCTGCCGAACTTCGCAATGAACTGGCCGGTCGGATCGCGACCGTCGGTTTCGCAGCCGGTGCACAGGTTGCCCAGGGCCAGTTGCTGGTGGCGCTCGATACCGCACAGGAACGCGCTCAATTGGCCGAGGCACACGCCAGTCTCGAGATTGCGCGCCTGGCACTGGCCAGGGCTGAACGTCTCGTCAAATCAGGCGCGGGCTCAGTCGAGGCACGTGATCAGGCCAATGCCCAGTTCGAAGAGACCAGCGCCAGGGTGCGGGCATTGGCCGCCACCATCGACAAGAAGACTCTGCGTGCACCGTTTGCCGGTATCGCCAGCCTGCACCAGCTGGAAGCCGGCCAGTATCTTCCCGCTGGATCCATGGTCGCCACGCTGGTCGGCCGCGACCGGAATCTGTGGATCGATTTTTCAGTGCCACAATCCCAGGCGGATCTGCAGCCCGACGCCGTGGTACAGATCCAGGCAGATGATCTGGAACTCGGCGTACTGGCGGCCACCGTCATCGCTCGCGATCCTTCGGTTCAGGCCAGTTCCCGCAATCTGCGCTTTCGTGCAGAACTCGCTGCACCACCTGGCCTGCTGCCCGGCATGCTGGTCAAGGTCCTCGTGCCCATTGGCGACGTGCGTCAACTCGTCACGGTACCCGCCCAGGCGATTCGCCATGACAGCCTCGGAACATCGGTCTACCTGCTGGAGGAAACAACCGAAAACGGACAAACCAGGTTGCGTGCAAAACGACGCGCGGTAGTGGTTTCCTCTGTCGGACTGCCGGACGCTGCCGATCACCTGGTCATCGAAAAGGGACTGGTGCCCGGTGAACGAATCGCCGCCAGTGGCGCGTTCAAACTCCGTGACGGCGCCCTGGTGCAAGTGGTCGAGCCTGATGCCGCCGCAGCCGATCGCGTGGTAGGCAATTGAGATGCCGCTGCCTGAACTGACCCGCGCTGCCACGACACCACGCTTCACCGACATCTTTGTTCAGCGTCCGGTGATCGCCATTGTACTGTCGTTGGCGCTGGTTCTGGTTGGATTGCGCACAGCCGTGGACATGCCAGTGCTGCAGTACCCGCAGATCGAGAGTTCTTCTCTGGTCATCTCGACGCCTTACATCGGTGCTGATGCAAAGACCGTCCTTGGCTTTGTCACCGAGCCGATCGAACGGGCGGCTTCGTCCATTCCCGGCATCGACTACGTTGATTCCACCACCACTGCAGGCATGAGCATCGTCACGGTCTGGCTGAAGCTGAACGAGCGCAGTACGGATGCGCTGGCAGAACTGACGACCCGGCTTGGCCAGATTCGTTTTGAGCTGCCCGCGGGCGCCGAAGACCCTTCGGTGCGGGTACGACGCGCCGATCGTCCGCAGGCGGGTTGGTACCTGGATGTTCCACTGAGTGAGGATCTGGATCGCGCAACCGTCACCGACTACCTCACGCGGCGCGTGAATCCGCTGCTGGCGGCAATTCCCGGAGTCCAGGAAGTCACGCTCGAAGGTGGTCGTGAGCCCGCCATGCGTGTCTGGCTGGATCCGGACCGCATGGCCGCTTACAACGTCAGTACGCAGGATATCGAACGAGCCCTCGGTCGCAACAACGTGATAGGCACGGTCGGGTCCAGCGAAAACAGTGATCGACGGGTGAATCTGCTGGTGGATTCGACGCTGCACGATGCCGAGGAGTTCTCCCGCATCGTCATCCGCCGGAATGAAGACGCGATGATCCGTATTGCCGATGTAGCGACGGTGGAACTCGATGGTGTGGAGTCCACGGGTATTGCAAGGATATCCCAGCAACCGGCCGTGTTCATTGCCATCTGGCCGTTGCCAGGCGCCAACGAGATCGACATCGCGGATGCGATGTACGTGATGCTCGAGGAGATCAACAGGACGCTGCCTGACGGACTGCACATCAGCATCGGCTTCGACGTGACGCTGTACATGCGTGATGCCTTGCGCGAGATCTTCATCACGCTGGCAGAAACCGTGCTGCTGGTCGGCCTTGTGGTGATCGTGTTCATGGGTTCGTGGAGAACTGCGCTCGTACCGTTGATCACCATACCCATCTCCCTGCTCGGCGCGGTCGCAGCCATGTCGCTGATGGGGTTTTCGCTGAATCTGCTGACGGTACTGGCCATCGTTCTGGCGGTGGGGCTGGTAGTGGACGACGCCATCGTCGTCGTCGAAAACGTTGCCCGCTACATGCGCGAGGGCATGTCGCGCATGGATGCGGCACTGGCCAGTTCGCGCCTGCTGTTTGCGCCGATCATCGCGATGACGCTGACACTGTCGGCCGTCTATGCCCCGATCGGCTTCCTGTCCGGCCTGACCGGGGTGCTCTTCAAGGAATTTGCCTTCACGCTGGCGATCGCCGTTCTGCTTTCCGGTCTGCTGGCATTGACGCTGTCACCGATCATGAGTGCGTGGGTGGTCGCCGACGAAACGCAGTTCGCGCGGAAGGTGAACGGCGGTTTTGCAGCCATGCAGCGACGTTACCGGCGTCTGCTTGACCATCTGCTCGCCAACAACGCGAAGGTTTTGTTTGTCGCACTCTTCATTTCGTTGCTGGCCATTCCGTTTTTTCTCATGTCCGCCGCGGAACTGGCCCTACTCGAAGACCAGAGCGGAATCCAGGTCGCTGTCAGTGGACCACCAGAGGCCTCCCTCGAATATACCGAGCGCTACATGCACGACGTGGTCGCCGCGATGGAAGAACTGCCTGGCTCCACCCTGATGTGGCAGGTACTTTTTGGCTCCGGGGGTTTTTCGGGCATGCAGTTTGTCGACTATGTCGATCGGGAACAAAGTGTGCACGAGATGATGCCCAGGGCTTTCCAGAATCTGTCGCAGATCCATGGTCTCACCGCGCGACCCATCCTGCCCTCGGCACTACCCACTGCCGGCCGGTTTGGTGTCGAACTCGTCGTGATGTCAGCGGACCCGGTGGAGATGATGCTCCCACAGGCCAACAAGCTGATGGAGACCGTCATGCAGACCGGCACGTTCATGTTCACCGACACCGATCTGCGAATCGATCTCCCGCAGGCTCGATTCGAACTGGATCGCGAGCGCATTGCGGACCTGGGGATGGATCTCGCGGAAGTGAGTCGTCAGCTGAGCGTGTTCCTGTCTGGCAACTTCATCAACCGCTTCGACCTGAACGGCAAGGCGTACCGTGTCATTCCCATGGTCAAGGATCAGGACCGTCTGAATCCTGCACAACTGCTCCAGCTGCAGCTGCGAACCCCTGCAGGTGAACTGATTCCGCTGAGTGCGCTCGCCGAGCTGAAATCCGAAGTGGGACCACGCGTGCTCGGCAAATTCCAGCAGAACAACGCCTTTCGCATCTATGGCGGTGTCATGCCAGGGACCACCAAGGCACAGGCATTGACCACCCTGGAAAATGCCGCCCGGGAACAGCTGCCAGCCGGGTACAGCATCGACTACGCCGGTGAATCGCGACAACAGCGGCAGGAAGGCAACACCCTGCTCGGCGTGCTCGGGCTCTCGCTCGCCCTGGTCTTTTTTGCACTCGCCATACAGTTCAACAGTTTCCGCGACCCACTGGTGGTCCTGATCGGTTCCGCGCCATTGGCCATCTCAGGCGCACTGCTCTTCACCTTCATCGGCTGGACCACCATCAATATCTATTCGCAGGTGGGATTCATCACGCTGGTGGGCCTGATCGCCAAGAATGCGATTCTCATCGTTGAATTCGCTCGTCAGCTACAGGAACAGGGTCAGGAGAAGCTGGCGGCGATCAAGGGAGCGGCCAGCACACGTCTGCGGCCCGTGCTCATGACCACGGGTGCGACGGTCATGGGTCATTTCCCGCTGGTCCTCGTGAGCGGTGCCGGTGCCGAAGCGCGCAACAGCATCGGCATCATCCTGGTGGCCGGGATGCTGATCGGTACGCTGTTCACACTCTTCATCCTGCCAAGCGTCTACATGGTGCTGGCATCCAGACACCAGGCCCGGCGTCTGCCTGACGAGAAGCTTACGCCGGTTGCCGAACCGGCCTGACCGAAAACCAGGCTTTCGCTGCTGCTCTTTCTTCAGCCGGCTTCGCTCCCTTTGACCTGCTTCGCAGGAGGGGGAGCCGCGCCTCAGTACTGGGCCGTCCCGCCATCCACGCTCAGCGTTGCGCCCGTGATGCCACCGCCGGCATCCGATGCCAGCAGCACCGCCATCGCGGCAATCTCTTCCACGGTATTGGGCCTCTGGATGGCCGCTTCACGGGCAAACATGGCCACCATCTCTTCGAAGGTCATCCCCATCGCAGCAGCGGTTGCCGGCCCGTTATCCTTGACGATATCCGTGATGACCAGCCCCGGACAGATGGCATTGACCGTCACCCCGAGCGGACCAACCTCACGCGCCACCGACTTGGTCAGCCCGTTGACCGCGTGTTTGGCCGCGGTATAGGCACTGAACGCAATCTTGCCGATCTTGCCTTCCACCGAGGAAATATTGATCACCCGCCCCCACTTGCGCTCGGACATGCCTTGCAGTGCTCGTCGTGTGGACCAGAAGGTGGAATAGAGGTTCCACTTCATCGTGCTGTCAAACGCTTCGTCACTCAGCTGCATGATCGGCTGCAGGTCGGTCGCGCCCCCTGCATTGTTGACAAGGATATCAACGCGTCCAAAGGCCGCGATCGACGCGTCGACAAATCCTTCCACATCGGCCTGCAGTTGCGCATCACCGGCTATGAACCTGGCTCGTGAGCCAACGCCAAGGGATGCAACGGCGGCCGCACCCTTTGCCGCGTTCCGGGCCATCAGCGTGACACTGGCGCCTTCATCCAGGAACGCACGTGCAATACCCAGTCCTATGCCTGCGGTGCCTCCGGTAATTGCCGCCACCCTGCCATCCAGTTTGCCCATGACATGTCTCTCGTTGAAAAGTCCCGAGTCTAACCGTCCTGGTTCTGGTGTCGAATTTGTTCGACGTCTGGACTATGGTAGACACAACGTCTGTGGAGAAACGGGATCATGGCCGAAACCAACGTGACTGTGGATACCGCCAACGCATGGCGCACCAGCACTCCAGGCGCTGTCGGCTGGACCCGTACGGCGCGTGCCGCGGACCCGAACAAGTACTTCATTGCCTCCGCTGATGGCCATGTCCAGGAGCCCTCCAGCCTGTGGGTTGAGCGCATGGACCCGAAGTACCACCACCGGCTGCCCGGTGTCGTGATGGATGCCAGCGGCAACCCGATGCAGAAAACGGAAGGGTTCAGACCACTTCGCATTCGCAACATTCCCTTTGCAGGCGAAGATCTGCTGCGTAACAAGTCAGGGAAAACCCCTGAAGAGCGGCTGCGGGATCTGGCCATGGACGGGGTCGACGCTGAAATCCTGTTTCCCAACAAGGGACTGACGATCTGGGCCACGCCGGACGCCGTTTTCAGCCAGGCGATGTGCCGCGCCTACAACGAATGGGCGTGGGAGACCTTTGGCGCATTCAATGATCGACTGGCCCCCATGGCCTGTGTTGCGCCGGGCGACCTTCAAGGTACCCTCGCCGAGGTGGAGCGATGCGCAAAGCTCGGATTCAGGGGGCTCTCGTTGCCCTGCAAGCCGGTGTGGGGTCCGCCTGATCACGAAGCGCCCAATTACAACCTCCCGGAATTTGATCCGCTGTGGGCATGCATTCAGGACGTCGATCTGCCAATCACTTTCCATGTGTCCACCGGACGTGACCCGCGCACCTCGCGTGGCAACGGCGGCGCAATCATCAACTACGCCGTGCACTCGCTGGCACCGACCATGGAGCCCATCGCCAACCTCTGTGCTTCCGGTGTGCTGGATCGCTTTCCGCGTCTGGTCTTCGGCTCTGTCGAGGCTGGCATAGGCTGGGTCGCGTGGGCGCTGACCGCCATGGACGAAGCCTACAAAAAGCACCACATGTGGGTGCGGCCGAAGCTTGCGCAGTTACCCAGTGAGTATTTCCGTCAGAACGGTTTCGCCAGCTTCCAGGAAGATCCGCCCGGGCTTGCCGTCGCTCGGGAACAGGGGCTGGTGGACAACTTCCTGTGGGCCAATGACTTTCCGCATCACGAGGGAACCTGGCCACATTCCGCTGCGGCGATCGAGCGAACCATGGGCAACCTGACCGACGCAGAACGTGCCAGGATTCTCGGCCTGAATACTGCGCGGATTTTCAAGCTGCCGATTCCGGAGCGGTATAGCGCTGTCAAGTGACCAAAAGCTTCGGTTCCCAGACCAGTTGCGGAACCGGCTCGTCACAAAGGAATGCACGGATCATCGTATTGACGATCTCCGGCTGTTCCTGCTGCACCCAGTGAGAAACGTGTGGCAGGTAGCGGATGGTGAGTGGTTTTACAAAGTCCTCGGTACCGTAGGTCGTTTCCTTGGTCAGCGCCATGTCATCCTCGCCCCAGACCATCAGTGTCGGCACTTCGATGAGGGGATACCCGAGCTTGTGCTGGCGTCGCATGCCACCACCCAGCACCAGCGCGCGGTAATAGTTGATCATTGCGGTGAGGGCACCTGGCTGCGCGGCATTGCGTCGATAGATTTCCCCGACTTCAGGCGTGAAGCGGCTCTTGTCCACCGCTGAATCACGCATGATGTCGCCCATCGCCCTGGCGTCTTCGCGACCCAGCAACTTCTCTGGCAACCACGGCAACTGGAAAAACAGGATGTACCACGATTTTTTCAGCTGGGCCCAGGTGATCCCCCGCCGGCTGCCCGGACCGGGGTGCGGTACATTGCAGATGACCAGCTTCTGCAGCGGTCGCAACTGACGCATGGCAAAATACCAGGCGATGACAGCGCCCCAGTCGTGGGCCAGCAGAATGGTCTCGCGGCATCCCGACGCATCGATCAAACCTGCCACGTCATCGAGCAGACTTTCGATGCGGTAACCGTCCATGCCACCTGGCCGGGACGATTTTCCATAACCACGCAGATTGGGCGCCCACGCGCGATAGCCGAGCTCCGCGAGCATCGGCAATTGGTATCGCCAGGAAAAACTGTGCTCGGGGAATCCATGCAGGCACAACGCCAGGCGGTCGCCACCGCCACATTCATCCACTTCAAAACGCAGGCCGTTGGCGTCGACCATCCGGGTACGTATCGTGGCTGTCTGAACCTCTTCGATCTCGTTTGTCATGATCCATCCCATCTTCCAGCCCGGAAATATCCTGGATGGTCCGAGCCGGGTAATATACTGATGATCGCCCAATCAAGGACCAGTCGCATGATCTTCCGACAACTGTACGACGCGACGTCCTCGACGTATACCTACCTTCTGGGCTGTCCGGACATGCGCGAGGCGATCATCATCGATCCGGTCTACGAACAGTTCGCTCGCGACGTCGCGCTGCTTCGCGAACTCGGTCTGCAACTGCGTTATACCCTCGATACTCATGTGCACGCAGACCATGTGACCGCCGCGTGGCGGTTCAAGCAGCAATTCAACGCACAGATCGCACTGTCCCAGCGCTACGGGATCGACGAGGTCGACATCCCGATCGTTGACGGAACCGTACTGGGCTTTGGCAATTGTTCGGTGACTGCGCGCGCAACACCCGGCCACACCATCGGCTGCACGACATTTGTCACGCAGGACCAGTCCATGGCGTTCACCGGCGACTGCCTCATGATCCGGGCCGCTGGTCGAACCGACTTCCAGGGTGGTGACGTGCATGTCATGTGGCACAGCATCCGCGAGCATATCTTCTCGCTCCCGGACGCCTGCCTGGTGTATCCCGGCCATGACTACAACGGACGGATGGTTTCCACCATCGGCGAAGAAAAGCGCTTCAATCCGCGGATCGGCGGGGACGCAAGAGAAGAGGATTTTACCGGGTACATGGAAAATCTGGGGCTCCCCCACCCACGCCTGCTCGACATCGCCGTGCCGGCCAATCTGCACTGTGGCAAACCGGCTTCGGACGCCATCGAACCGGATCCGTTGTGGGCGCCCATCATCACCACGTTTGCCGGCATACCGGAAGTGAGACCGGACTGGGTGGCACGTCATCTCAAGGAGGTGACGTTGCTGGATGTGCGAAGCGCTGCGGAATTCAACGGTGAACTCGGGCATGTATCCAGCGCGCAGTTGATACCCCTGGATGAACTGCGTGATCGCCTCATCGAAATTTCACGAAACAGGCCGGTAGTCGCCATCTGCCAGAGCGGCAAACGTTCGGCAATGGCTGTTCAGATCCTGCAGAAAGCCGGTTTCGACAAGGTGGCCAACGTACCCGGAGGCATGCTCCAGTGGGGTCGTCTGGCACTGCCAGAAGTCACCCGTCAGTAATATCTGGCGAATGGCGCGATTGGCGTTTGTTCGGATAACCTGTCCAGGCGAAATCAGGAAAAGACGAATCCCCGATACCCGTCACCTGCCACACCGTCACAGATTTCACGATTTCACGATAGACACCCACTCCGCCGGCATACGGCATGAACATGCGCGGCTTGCCGGGGATGTTCGCACCCATGTACCAGGAACCGGCCTTGGGAAACAGCGTGGCATTGGCCACGTCGTTGACGTGTTTCCCCCACTCTTCTTCCCTTTCCGGAGTGGTGTCAAACCGGGTATATCCATGCTTGCGCATGTAACCCAGGCAATCACAGATGAAATCGACATGCTGCTCGATGGAGACCAGCATGTTGGAGAGCACGGACGGGCTGCCCGGTCCGGTAATCATGAAGAGATTCGGAAAGCCTGCGGCCAGCAATCCGAGATAGGTGCGTGGGCCGTGTTCCCACTTGTCATCCAGCCGCTGGCCATCCCGACCACGGATATCGATGTCCTTCAGCGCCCCGGTCATGGCATCGAACCCGGTCGCGAGCACCAGAGTGTCGAGTGTGACCAGTTCGTCGGCCAACTGCACACCGGTCGGGGTGACCCGCAGGATCGGCTTCCTGTTGATATCGACCAGTCGTACATTCGGCTGGTTGTAGGTTTCGTAGTAACCGATGTCCACGCAGATCCGCTTGGTCCCCACCGGGTGCGAGGTGGGGCACAACGCCTCTGCCGTGACCGGGTCCTTGACGATCTGTCGAATCTTGCGGTGGATGAACTGTGCCATCCGCACATTGGTGGCCTCGTTCATGATGGAGTCCGCCACCGCACCCATGAAACGCGCGCCACCTGTCTGCCAGTAGGACTCACAGATGGCGTCGAGCTGTTCGTCGGAGAGTCCGGCTGCGGTCAGGGCCGGTGGTGTGCGTTCCCTTGGGACAATCTCCAGATCGCCAAAACCGGAAGACAGGCCACGTTTGTGAAAATCGCGGTGTTCGCGATAGTGCTGCTTGAACGCCGAGACAAACTCCGGGTCCAGCACCCCGTTGACTGCAGGCACACTGAAGTTGGGCGTTCGTTGAAACACCGTGAGGTGCTGCGCTGTACTGGCAATCACAGGAATCGCCTGGATGGCGGAAGAACCGGTACCAATGATGCCAACACGTTCGCCCTTGAAAGTGACTGGTTCATGAGGCCACATGCTGGCCTGGTATCGCTTGCCACCAAACGAGTCGATGCCTTCGATGTTCGGCACCATGGGTTTTGACAGGCAACCGGTGGCCATGATGAGCATCGGTGCGCGTGCACTGTCGCCAGCGGCGGTGGTCACGTGCCACTGTCCGGAGTTCTCATCGAACGTTGCCGTGTCGACCTTGCGATTGAAACGGATGTCACGACGCAGATCGAAGCGCTCGGAAACATGGATCGCGTACTTCAGGATCTCCGGTTGTGTCGCATATCGCTCGGACCACTCCCACTCCTGCTCGAGTTCCGGACTGAAGGAAAAGGAATAGGCGAGGCTTTCGGCATCACAGCGGGCACCCGGGTATCGATTCCAGTACCAGGTCCCGCCTACGTCATCTCCCATTTCGTAGATGCGCACCGACATCCCCATCTGGCGGAAACGATGGAGTGTGTACAGACCGGCAAAACCGGCGCCTGCGACAATCGCGTCAAATCGAGCGTTCTGGTCAATCATCAACTTGTTCATCCCCGGTCCAAACTGGCAGAACTGAAAGGTCGAGAGTATCACCGGTGATGATTCCCGCTTCCACTGCCACCAGGAAACGAGGAATGCCCGGACGCCAGAATGTTGATCCGAACGGCAAATGGAAGCAGACACCGCCTGCATCTGGACGCTGCTACCATGTCGTTCATCGCTGCATCCCCGAGGTGACTGATGAACCCCCGACACGGCCGCCACATCCTGATCCTGACGCTGCTGCTTGTTTTCCCCGGCGTGGCACTCCCGGCTCCAGAGGCCAGGACCGCTCATGAGTCGTTCATCGGCATCGAGGAAGGTGGCGTGCTGGCGTTCAAGGGTATCCGCTACGCGGAATCACCCGCGGGCAGTGGGCGATGGGAGTCGCCTCGTCCGGTCTCAAGATCACGCAAGCCCGTGCAGGCCAACCAGTTTGGACCGGCCTGTCTGCAACCACCGGCCAGCCAGGGGCAATCCATCCCGGTCAGCGAAGACTGTCTCTTCCTGAACGTCTGGAGCCCGGCGGCCGATGACAAACTTCGCCCGGTGATGTTCTGGATTCACGGTGGCGGCTTCCGCAGTGGCAACGGCAATATTCCAGGAGCGATCCTCGCCAGCCAGGAGGCGGTGGTGGTCTCGATCAATTACCGCCTCGGACCCCTCGGTTTCCTTGCGCATCCTGCCTTGCGCGGCAAGTCCGCCAATTTTGCACTGGAGGACAAGGTGCTTGCGCTTCAATGGGTCCGGGACAACATTCGTGCATTTGGCGGCAACCCGCACAACGTCACCCTCTTTGGCGTTTCCGCTGGCGGTCAGGCGGTGAACCTGATGATGGTCAGCAACGCCGCACGCGGCCTGTTCCACAAGGCCATAGCACAATCCGGTTATGCCGCGTGGCCACTGCCACGATCGGTCAACGCTCCTGTTCCCGCTCCTCGCGGCGCTGACCTGGGGAAGGCAGACAGCGCAGAAGCCATCAGTCAGGCACTGATGGCCAGGTTGACCAACAAGCGCCAGTCAGCCCGTGTCCTTCGCAGCCTGGACGGGCAGACGCTGGTCAATGCCGTCGAAGGATTCCAGATGCCAATCGTTGATGGTGCAAGCCTGCACGAGGAACCTGCATTGATGTTCGCTGCCGGTGAGCAGGCTGCAGTCCCCTTCATCACCGGCGGCAACAGTCATGAAGGCTCGGTGATGGCGGGCTCGGGAACGACCGCGGAGACTTTCACAAAACTCCTTGGTGATGATTTTGCCGCCTTGAAGACCGCCTACGCCACGGATTTTGCCGTCAGCAATGAACTGGGAACAAGCAGGATGTTCGGTGATCATCGTTATCTGCTCTCGGCGCGGTTGCTGGCCAACGCCATGGCTGCAATCAAGCGCGATAGCTGGCTGTACTATAATCGATCTCGGTCCTGCGCAGAATCCTCAACAGTGGCCCGGTACTCCCCATGGCTATGACTCGGCCATGCTGTTTGGCACTGACAAGGAAACCAACCCTAGCGTGCGTGACCTTGGTGTTCGGCTGCAGCAATACTGGCTGGCCTTCGCGCGCAAGGGAAGACCAGAGCCTGAAGGCCTGCCAAGGTGGCCCGCCAGGCTGCCGGAAACCGATCGCTGGATGGTATTCAGCGAAAGGGACGGCGAACGTACGGGCGTGCTGAAGGAAAAACTGGACTTGTTGACCGCCCGGCACGCCCGCCGTGTACAGCGCTAGCGGCCGCTGTGCGCGAGTATCCTAGCCCGATGCCTTGCTTGCGGGTGCAAACCAGATCGGTGATGACCACGCCCGCTCCTGTACCGTTGTCTTGAGGTCTTCCCTCGGCTTGACACCCGCTCGCAGCGCGTCCCAGGTCGACCACCGACAGGTCGGGTTCTCGAGGACCCGCACGTAATAAAACGCGTGCCGGGAGGCGTCGAATGTCGGATCCTTCCAGACGGCTCGCAGCTCGGCAGCACCCTTGTCCTGACTGAACGAACAGGTGGACAGATCGACTGAGGCGCCATTGTCCGGACAGCGGTGTGTTTCCGGATTGACACTCAGGCCATCCGCGCAGGCCACATCAAAGACCTGCTCCCGCCCCTGGTCCCCGTCGACCCACCCTTTGACGATCTGCAGCCGCTGCAGCGGAGCCGAATCGGCATCACGCATGGCTTCGGCATGAAACACCGGTGACTCATCGCCGTTGGCAAGCAGATCTCCCCCCATCGGGACACCCCGTTCACTCAACGTGCTGATATCCCCACCGGTCACGGTGTCCAGGCCATACCCGCCAAACAGGCGTACCTTCAGTCTCGGACCGGAGGTCGCGAAGGTTTCCTTGCGGCGAAACGCATCGTAGATCGCGTCGCGTGTATTGGCAGTGGCCCAGACTCCAGCCACGCCGGATGCACCCCAGGTTTCAAAGGAATTGCCCGTCGTGTACCGGTTGCCATTGGCGTCCGGCTCCGCCAGCGGCACCGAGCCACGTTGTACCGCCGCACCATCGACGATGCCGACCTTGCTCCAGTAGTTGTCCTCCTCGAACGAACCAGCACCCACATGCGTATCGGACGCCGAAACAAAACCAAACTTGAAGGGGTTAAAACCTTCAGTCGCTTCCAGCACGAGTCCGTTGCGCAGAGCTTCGCGGACATAACTTCCGGGAGCCTGGCTCGGCAGACTGGTCGCGATGCGCACTTCCATCATTTCAAAATCGGCCCACTCATCGTTAGGTGAGAGCATCGGATGGGTTTCAGAGGTTCCCTTGACCTGACTGACCTCCACCAACGGTTCGTTGAGGAGCCTTTGCTGTGCATACGCGCTTGTGAACGGCGAGCCGTCGGTCTGCCTGAGATCAAACATCAGGCCATTGGATCCATTGCTGTTGTGCGGAATCGCGAGGCCTTCGATGCCCGCTGCACGCTGCGTGTCCAGCCAGTCCCACAGATCTTCGGGGTTGCCGGATTCCAGTACGGAAAAAGGCAGGTCAGGCGCTGCGTCACGAAAGATCACGTTGCGATGCAGGTTCTCCCGCTCCTTGCCGCTGGCGGTGAACTCATAACCCACAAAAGTGGTGAACTTGCCGGGTTCATTGTGCCGTTCCGCTGCCTCGATGACTTCCTGCCACGCCGATCGGACGGTGGCCTCATCGTAAAAGTCCGGCAGTTTGCCTGCTCCACCCCGTAGAAAAGGGATGATCTGCTGAAACACGCTGAGACGTTCTGCGGGGGTCCTGGCGTTCTGGATCAGTTTGCCAAATTCATGCTGGCCCGGTCTGGTGGCAGGATCGTCCATGGCCCGAATGACCCCCATGAAAAGGTCATGGTCGGTGACGGCCTCAAAATCGAGCGGCTTCTTGAGCTGCATGTTGAATCCGCCCGGATGCGCCAGCGGCTCACCCTTGGCAAATCGGTAAGCCGTGTCCGGCGTCGAACGCGTGCCAAAAATGTAGGCATCAAACGACAATTGTGTGTGTACGTGCAGGTCGCCGAACAGCGCTACCTTGTTTCCCGACATGTTTCCCGACTCGCCGGACCCACCCTGCACGGATTCGGGCACGCCCTTGATTGCCTCAGCGACCTGCGTGGCAGGTGTTTCCCCTGTTGCAGCGGTTTCCTGCTGTCCGCAACCAGCCAGCCCCACCAATCCAGCCAGCACGAGTCCGCATGACGCGCGGGCCTTGATCCTGTTCCCCATCCTGACTCTCCCCTCGATCCACTGGTTAGTTCCGCGGTCGGCGTTCGCTGTTGAATCGCTCCCGGGCGCCCCTGGCATCTGCAGACGCCGCCGACAATTGATTCTGATCAGCATCCGCATAACTCGCAGTGCGATTCAGCGCACCGGCAGTGGCGTTGACCGCTTCCTTGATCATGCTCACCGCCAGCGCCGGAGTTTCGGCGGCCGCGCGCGCCATGTCCAGCGCACGCTCGGCAACCTGTCCGTCCGGCGCAATTTCTTCCACCAGTCCCCAGGCCAGTGCCTGCGGGGCATACATTCGCTCGCAGAGGATGCAGATCCGCTTGGCGCGGGCAGGGCCAACCAGATTGACGAGCCTTGGCAATGCGCCCCACTGCAGATTCAATCCGATCTTCGCCTCTGGAACATAGAGGAAGGCACTCTCACCCATCAGCCGCCAGTCACAAGCCAGCGGCAGCGCAACCCCCGCACCCACCGCAATTCGTTCCATCGCCGCGATCGTGATCTGGGGCATGGCCTCCCACGCCTCACACAATCGAACACCCCGATAAAAGGTCTGCCGGCGGGCCAGTTCGGACTGCACAACGCCTGGTCCCGCTTCCTGCAGGTCCGCTCCTGCTGAAAAATACTGCCTGCTGCCGGTCAGCACGACCGCCCGGGTTTCCAGATCTTCCTGGAAACTCCTGGCCACTTCGGTAAGTTCAAGGATCAACTTGCCGTCGAAGGCATTGAGGTTTTTCTTGCGATCAAAGGTGACCAGCGCCACGTCGCCCTGCCGTTCGATGGTGACATAGTCAAGTTCCATCACGCAGTCCCCTCCTCTGGTTTGTAGCCGGTGATCCGGGTCAGTGTTTCAGGAATGAAGGTGTTGACCGTGACACGCGTGAATCCGGCTTCGCGAAAATAGCGTTCACAATCTGCGGTCGAGTGAGCCAGTCCGCTCGACCCGTTGACGGCCTCGGACAATCCCCACAAGGCGGGTGCAAGCGGCCCGGTACCGTCGGAATCGCTGCATTCACCAATCAGGTGGAACTCGCCGCCGGGTAACAAGGCATCAAAGACACGCTGCACAACCGAGGCAACAATGTCCCGCCCGTATTGCGGCAGGTTCGAGGCCATGATGGCAACATCCGCGTCCATGGGCAGAGGGTCGGTGGTGAAATCGCAGACCTCCGCGCTGAGTCGAGTTGCCAGATCGTGCTGAGCGATGAACTCTCTTGTCACGACAACCACACTGGGCAGGTCCAGCACGACACCGGTCATGGCTGGGTGCGCCCGTGCGGCAACGATGCAGTAACAACCCGAACCACCACCAAGATCCATGATACGGCGGCGACCTTCGAGGGACACCTGTCGGTGGAAAAGTCGCGCCGCACCCATTCCAACGGAGTAGGTGGCTTCATGATAGGTTCGGGCGCGCTCGGGGGTGAAATCCGCGTCATACATGCCGAGCCGCACGATGGAACTGTCCGGACGTCTCAGGTGCTCGGTCAGCGCACCCCATCCTTGCCAGCGAGGTTTGCCAAACAGCATCCATGGCCCCGCATAGGAGGGCGAACTGCGCACCAGGAAGCGCTGCACGTCCGGCGCGTTGTGAAAACGCTCGCCTCTCTTTGGCGCACTGGTCTGGGTTTCGACCAAGGTCTCTCTCTCGATCAAATTCAGGGCAGTGAGCACAACGAGCAGGCGCTCCGCATTGAGCACCGAAATTCCACAATGGCTGGCCACGGCATCCAGGGAATAGTGCCCATCGGCAATTGCCGAGAATACGTCCAGTTCCACGGCGCTCATCAGAGCCGCGGACTCCCAGAAGGCCTTGCTGATTCGTTGCAGGCGAACCGTATCAACGCGTACTTCCCCCATGGGGAGAATGCTACTCCAACCACGGTCAAAAGCGTGACGGCTCCCTCAACCCCGGTTCCTGGACATGGCCGGGCACGCCTCCCCTGCTATCATTTGCGCTGCACAGGATTTGCCGAAGAAGGAAGGAATACCGACCATGGGACACCGCTGCCGATTCGCTGACACCGACGACCTGGAATTGATCCTGTCGCTGGGGCGACAACCCATGTCCAATGCGTATCTGAAAGCGGACCAGCTTTCCCAGCCAGAGCCGTTTTATCCGCTCGAACTGTATGTATCGCGTTCCAGCATGCTCTGCCAGATCGAGGTGGTCGCGACCAGCGAAGCCATCTTTTCGGACTACGCCTACTTCTCGTCCTTTTCTGACTCCTGGCTCGAACACTGCGAGCACCATGTCGACAACATGATCAGGAGGTGCAATCTCGGACCCGACAGTCTGGTTTACGAGGTGGCCAGCAACGACGGTTATCTGCTGAAGAATTTTGTCGCCCGCGGCATACCCTGCCGGGGCATCGAACCGGCTGCCAACATCGCGAAGGTTGCCAATGAAATCGGCGTCCCGACCGAGGTGGCGTTCTGGGGTGAAGAGACCGGCAGACGAATGGCCCGAGAGCATGGCAAGGCCGACCTGATCCTTGCGAACAACGTGTATGCGCACGTGCCCACCCTGAACGACTTTGTCGAGGGTTTCCACCAGGCGATGAAACCCACCGGCATCTGCAGCATCGAAGTGGCACACCTGCTCAACATGCTGAAGAACACACTGTTCGATACGATCTACCACGAGCACTTTTTTTATCACTCGCTGTTTGTGACCCGCAACATCATGGCAGCCCATGGCATGCGGGTGTTTGACGTCGACGAGATCCCGACCCATGGTGGATCCATTCGTTTTTACGTCTGTCATGCCGACGATGCGACACACCCGGACACACCGAACATCGAGCGGGTCCTGGCCAAGGAACGGGCAGCGGGCTTGATGGACCTGAAGCCTTACCATGAGTTTGCGGCGCGTGTTGAGGGGATTCGCCACGACCTGCTCGCATTCCTTCGCCAGGCGAAGGCCGAGGGCAAAAAGGTGCTGGCGTACGGTGCCCCGGCCAAAGGCAATACGCTGCTCAATTTCTGCGGCATCACCCCCGAGCTGCTGGCGTACACCGTGGATCGATCACCTCACAAGCAGGGACTTTTCCTGCCGGGCAGTCATCTGCCCATCCGCAGCCCGGAAGATTTGCTGGCCGACAAGCCGGACTACGTGCTGATCCTGCCCTGGAACCTGAAAGACGAGATCGCCAGACAGCTCGAACCGATCAGGGCATGGGGTGGTCGATGTGTGGTACCGATTCCGAAGCTGGCGATTCTCTGAAGCCCCGCGAAGATCGGCTTCCCTACCGGGCCGACCTGAACTCGGCCCAGCATTCGATCTCGAGCTTTGCGCCAAACGCAAGTCCCGCCGCGCCAAAGGCGCTGCGGGC
This sequence comes from Pseudomonadales bacterium, assembly GCA_041752315.1. GTDB lineage: Bacteria > Pseudomonadota > Gammaproteobacteria > Pseudomonadales > Azotimanducaceae > SYFY01. The sequence continues at coordinate 26,612 of JBGSHJ010000009.1, read as the reverse complement.
AGGTTTGCGGCCCGGAAAGTACGTCACATAAACATCGTTGAATGATGCCCAGTCATTCATGTCAGCCAGCATCACCGTACACTTCACGATATCGGCCATCGTTAGACCATGATCCTCCACAATGGTCCTGATGTTCTCCATGGCCTGTCGGGACTGTGCGGTCAATCCACCAGGCGCGAGAGTCCGGGTACCTGGCAGATTGCTAAGCTGACCGGACAGGATAAGCAGATCACCCGTACGAACGGCATCGGAAAACGGCAATCCGAGTTCGCCCGCCTGGTCCTGCGCGGTCACCAGCCCAGGCTTGAGTGACAAGAGAGCACACAAAGCCGCGAGCAGCGCACACATTCGCATGATCAACGCCCCCTGATTGGATCCTTGCCGTCCCAGCCCTTGGCCGCATGGGCGATCTGCGCAAATCGCTCCTCGATCGCCTGATTCCAGGTCACCACCTCGAGCATGCATCCCATCAGGGGTCTGGTGTCATAGTACGCAAACGCCACCTCCGCACCGACTTTGCCAATATTTGCGGCCGGATAGCCAAGCTTCTCGAAATAGGCCGTGTCTGCCTCGATGTCGTGAGTCCACACACACATGTGATGAAAGCCGCTTGTGCCGACGGGCACGCTGTCCCGATAGGCGCACTGGTCAACGGTGGGTTGAATGAGCTCGATCTGCACATTGCCAGCCTGGGCCAGTGCAACGATCATTCCCAGCCTGGCGGGTTTCCCACGATAGGTCATCTGCGTGAACTGGTTGGTGTACTCGGTAATGAAAAACGGGCCAATGCCCATCTCGTTCGCCCACTTCAGGCACGCTTTTTCACAGTCTTCCACCACCCAGGCATTCTGGAACACGGTTCTGTCCGTTGGCAGTCGGTTCACGATGGTCACCTCCTTCAGGTGTTGCGTCCGGATATCAGATTGATGATGGCGACAGACAGATCATCCACTGCGCTGCCATCTCCGCGCTGCAACCGTACAAACAGACCCGCAAGCCGCCGCCGTTCACCGGCAGCCAGCTGATCGAGTGTCGATGGACTGGTCTGGACCTCGAGAGCGAGTACAGAGCGCTGCGCATGATTGCGTTCGCTGACCAATTGATGATGCACCAGCGCACGACCCAGGAGAACCCATGGGAAGTTCGGCGCAGTGACCGGTCCGACACGCATGGATGCGCCGCCAAGCGGTTCGCCAAGCACTCGCATCCTGGCAATCTCGTCACCCCCCAGCCAGGCACTGGCCCCCCCAATCAGGCCTCCGAGCACCGACCCCATCAGCAGGGATGCGCCACCCACCGCAAGATCGATTGCGCCCCCTGCGGCGGCGCCACCCAGTGCGGCGGTTACCAGCAGGTTCTGGCGGGAGAGACCAAACAATTCCCAGTGTTCACCGGCGAAGAGATCTGTCTCGAGAATGGGCAGCGTACTGCTCTCGCGGGCCAGGCGATGATAGCCATACACGGCTTCGACATGCACACGCGCCGTGTTTTCCGAATCCCGGAGGCGCAGCATCAGACGTTCCTGCAGTCGTTCGCGAACACGATCCTGCGTTTTGTCATCGGGAAGCAATGCCTGTTCCTGCATCACCAGACTGCTCGCCAGCAGATTGGCAATGAGGCCAGCACATCGCTGCCGACGTTGGACACGCGCTCCCTGCATCGCTTCAACGGTGCGTGCCAGGTTACCGGCAGAATCCTGTTGCAATTCGGCCAGCGCCCGCAAGATGCCCAGACGGGTTTCAAAGTCCGAGTGCACGGCATCGAAGTCGCGGACAATTGAAAAGTACTGGCCAAGCGCCTTGCGCCACTGTTCGCGAAAGTCACCTGTTCCGATCCGATTGATCAACGCCATTCGGGGCCGGCCGCTCCACTGCAGGATCTGCATGTCGAGTTCGTAATCTGCGCCGTACGGTTTTGCAGCATCGACCACATACAGGATGCTGGCGCCGTTGATGATCGGCTGGAGCAACTCGACCTCATCTGCAAAACGTGGGTCTGTCAGATGCGTTTCAACAAATCGACGCACGTGCCCGGGACGCGCACTGGCATCACCACCCTGAGCCTGCAGCCAGAGTGCCACTTCACGCGCCCGCTGGAATCCCGGCGTATCTACAAGGGTGTATTGGGGTTCGCCGCCGACATGGAAGGTGAACTCACGTGCCTGTCGGGTGGTCCCCGGCAAGGGACTGATGGCAACGTCTTCCTGCTCTGCGAGTGTCGCGACCATCGAACTCTTGCCCTTGTTGGGATGTCCGACTACCGCAAATACCGGCACGCTCATGGCCGGGACCATCGGCTGGCGACCTGCACGTTACCGATACCCCAGCCCGACAGGGTATTGGTCCAGACCATGAGGTCAGCCGCATCCACACCCGTTCCGGCCAGATTGACAGGAACCACAAGCACATCACGGCGGCGAACGGTACAGCGATTGAGGACCAGCAGAAAATCCCGCAGCGACAGCGAAGGGGGCTCCCATCCGGCAACCAGCACCTCGATGGTCGTACTTTCCAGATCCGCAAAGGGCTTTTCATCGAGAGAGCCCGCCAGCGACTCCCATTGGGCGTCCGTCTGCTGGACGTTCACCGGGAGACGCTTGTTCGCAGCTTGCGGCAAATCACCGGACGTCGTCACGGCGAGGCAATCGTTCCATACCAGCGTCACGTGTTCCGGTCCGTCGAAACGGGTCATGCCACCCTGTCCGGAGTCGGCGATCCCTCTCCCGGCATCGCCGTTCTTCGTCGCAGTCACGGCCAACCCTGCCGTCTGCAAACGTTCGAGCAAAGCCTGAACTTCCGGATGTGCGAGCAGCATCTGCCGGCATGCCTGTCGTGTCTGCAGGTGGAGCACGGCCATCAACAGCAGACGGGGCAACAACCCCCAGACCAGGAGGCACATGGCAACAAAGGGCCACCACTGGCCAAGACTCGAAGCCGCAGCACGATCAAGGTCACGATTCTCGAGGCGGAAAAATCGCGAGGCTTCAACGAGGACCAGGTCCGGCGCTGCGACCGGCAGCCAGCCTGACCACGGCCAGGCCAACCAGCGACACGCTGCATGTACGGCTCCAGCTGCGATCTCGATCGTGGTACTCCAGCCAAATGCCAGATCCGTGAAAATCACCTGTGCCACCAGCGCCAGCAGGGCACCGACAAACAGCCCCACGGTGAACCACTGCGGCAACATCTGCAGGTGCGCTTCGATCAGCGCGGACGAGGAGTTTGCCGGCCACTTGCTGGTCATGGCCCGAAAGTCCGTGGACCGCTCAAGCCAGCGGTTGAGCAGGCCATCGGCGCCAAAGAGTCCACCATGCCGAACTCCCGTGGACCGAACCCGCCAAATCATCGCCATCACACTGAGCAGCCAGCCGATCGCCGGCAGCAGGAGGAACACGGCGGCCACGAGCAGCAGATTGACCGGCTGCCCCCTGTCGATGACGGCGACACCGGCCATTGCACTGATCCCTGCAATGACTCCCACACCCACCAGCACCCCAACCAGTCGGTGATAGTGGCGCACCCATCGGGCACCAGCCGTTCCCGCGGCACCGGACGGTTTGGCGACCTGCTGCCACCAGGACAGGACACGTCTGAAGGGATCACGGGGCAGGACACGAGTCACCTGTTGCTGGTCACGCAGCAGTCGCTCAGCCGGCGCCAGGGTGTCAGCGTCGAGCCAGTTCAGGATATCGATGACACGTGCAATCATCTTGTCTCGGTGCGTCTGCGGCGTGCAGACGTGGTTGATTGGCATGGAAAGGATCGGCGAACCGATTGTCGCCAGATACAGCCTCATCAGTCCAACCTCTTCTCGGTACTTTTGTCAGGGGTTTTTTTACCGGTTCCTTTTCCTGTTCTTTTTCCTCTTTATTTCCTCTTTTTTTCCAGTAGGGGCAGTCCGTTCTTCCTGCTGCCTGCATTTCATCAGGTGCAGACCAGGTGCTTGTCTACACCATGCCATAAATATATATTTATGGTTCCACACGAACGTGGGAATGCCCACCAGCGTTCAACCCCTCCGCATTTCCAGCATCAGGATCGTACCCATGACCATCATTACCATGGCATCTACAAAAGGTGGCGCCGGCAAGACGACCATCGCCCAACTCATCATCGGAATCGTCAAGGCACGCGGCTTTTCGGTCGGTGTCATCGATGCCGATCCCAACTGCACGCTCTCCAACTGGCTGACCTACGTCAGCGACCTCGACGTGGAAATTCAGGCGGTACGCGATGAAACGCAGCTGGTTGAACAGGCCAAGCTGATGCGCAAACAACACAACCTGGTGATCATCGATACGGCCGGTATGCGTTCACAATCGATGATCTACGCCATTCGTTGTTCCGATCTGGTTCTCATTCCATCGCAGATGTCGAACTACGACGCCAACGAGGCGGTCAAGACCTACAACATCGTCAAGGGTGCTGGAGGCATGACCAATCGCGACATCCCGGCGCGAGTGGTCTACACGGGCTATGTCCCCAAGACCAACGTGGGCAAGGAAGTGCGACAGAAAATCAGCAAGCACAATATCCCGGTGCTGAAAACCCGATTGCACCAGCTGGTGGCGTTCAAGGAACTGACGTTCACCGGCGATCTGCCAGACTCCGGTACCGCAGGCGGCCAGAGCGAATTGCTGGTTCAGGAAATTCACGATCTCGGTTATCTGCCGTTCCTGCTGGAACTCCAGCAGGCGTCATGAGCGAACGCGATCAGTCCGGTCGTGTCCGCACCACGCGCACCGCACGACCAAAACCGGCAGCCAATGCAGCCTCCCGCAACACGACCCGTGTGCACAAGGATCCGGTATCCGCGCCTCGACAGGGCCGGCGTGTTTTGCCTGAAACCAGCAAGAACATGGAAGTCGAATTGGCTGACGATACCGTTACCACTGAAAAACTCTGTCAGTTCACACTGAGCATGCGTGAAAGCCTGCACAAGGAACTGGCCATGGTGGCGCTGGCCGATGGCATGACCATGCGCGGGCTGATCATGCGCGCACTGCGCGATCTGGGTCTGGACGTGCGTGACGACGATCTGGTGGATCGACGACGCAAGTGACCGTGGACCGCGCTGGTAACAGCCGGTCAGGCCAGCACAGATCGGGTGGCGTGAACCTGCCGCAGACGCGAATAAAATGCCAGATCCACGGTGCGGTCGATTTCCACCAGGTTCAGTTGAGTCGGTGATCGATCGTGGTCGTTGCCTGCCAGTTCCGCCTGAATGATCGACAGCATGATGTCGCCCACCATCGGCGCGTTCTTGAACTGGTTGCCGCTGGTACCAATCGCCAGATAAAAGCCCGGCAGGGGTGACTTGTCGTAGATCGGCACCCAGTCATCCGAAACGTCGTACAACCCGACTGTCCCACGAGCGCGATTTTCTATGGCAAGCTCGGGAAATCGCTGCGCAGCCCGCATGACCTGCAGTGTCCACTGATCTGTCATGGATTGATCGACGTCATCCGGAGATACCAGATGCGGAGTGTCGCAGGCGGGATCCGTTGTACCGACGAGAAGATCGACGCCGTCTGAGCGGGCATAAAAGCCGGTATCCAGATCGGCCAGGAAACCCAGTTCGTACTCACGCATCCCCTCCGGCTTGCGGACATAAGCGACCTCATGTCGATGGGGACGGGTCCGGATTGAAAGCTGGTCAGCGATGCCAGCCAGCTGGTTCACCACCGCTGAATGCGGGCCTGCTGCATTGATGACGATGGGTGCGTAAGCGCAAGATCCGTCCTCCAGCTGAACACCCGCTGCCTGTCCACCCGCGCGCAGCACGTTCGCGACCTTGCTGCCAAACAGAAAACGTGCCCCGAGTGCAGCAGCCGCCTCGTACAGGTTACGCGCGGCGAGTTGCGGGTCATTGACATATCCGGCCGCCGGAATGTGAATGGCGCCACCGAGACAACCTTCGCCCGGATTGCCAAACCCGGGGGCATCCAGTGCGCAGGGTGGGCCAAACCGCTGCAGGGCGACAGAAGGCAAGCGGTGCTGCAGTTCAGTGACACCGAGCTTTTCATAGACAACGCCGATGGTGTCCATGGCCAGAAGGTTGGCAGCAAACTCTTCGATCTGACCCTGCATGAACAGAATCAACCCACCGTGCTCGCGATACTGCGCAAGGGCGCTGCCAGGGGAAGCGCCAAGAAAGTCGCTCCAGGACAGCCAGCGACTGCGCGAAGCATGGGCTACGGCGCATGACACCACGTGTGAATAGAACGGTCTGACGATGGCGGAAGAATGGGAAGTCGAACCATATCCGGGTGCCGGCAACGGATCGATATTCAGGGATTTGAAACCGGCCCGTGCCAGCGCAAAGGCAATCGAACAACCGATGATGCCGGCACCGATGATCACGGCATCAGTTGTGGTTGTGCTCAACTTCCATCCACACGTTTGGCCGTCTGTTTGTACGTCTGTTGATGGTGTTCGCCCTCCCGCCCCAGCCTACGTGCCGGACGCACAGGCTGCAGCTTCAGAAAAAATCAGGGGGTACCCAAAACAAAAAGAGCCGGCGAACCGGCTCTTCATGCTCGTCGCAGGATCAGCTACGACGTGTTCGTCGCTGGATGGAACTTCCGCGCCACACCAGCTTCGCGTTCAAACCCGGCGTATCGCCGAATCGGCTCGCCTAGGTCAGCTGACCCTCGGTTCGTGCACTAGATATCACTGATCACCTCCTTTGCTTGCCTTGAGATGGCGACGATTATCTCCTTTCGCGCAGGTCTTGCAAGTGACGGATTCAACATCCTCAAGATTCAACGCCTGAGTCAATGAACGCCGCGGCGATCAACCTTGTTTCATGCTTTCACTTGAAAAAACCACCGATCCGCGCCGGAGGCTGCAAACGCTTCAGGTAATCAAAAGAGCCTTTGCCGAGCACTTCGTCCGCGGCTTCGATCAGTGCGCTCATTGCGGCCCGATGCAGGGTCGAGGCAAGACTGATGCGCTTCACCCCTGCCTCAGTCAGTTCAGCCACCGAAAACGATCTGCCCGGTATCCCGACCATGAAATTGACGGGTTTGGCAACGGACGCACAGACCAGGCGCACGGCATCCAGGCTGGGCAATCCCGGTGCGAACAGCACATCGGCACCAGCCCGTTCAAAAGCCTGCAACCGTCTGATGGTGTCGTCGAGATCCGTTACGCCGCGCAGGAAATTCTCCGTGCGCGCAGTGATCATGAAACCGGTACCGCCAACACGGGCAGCCTCCACCGCCGCATGCACACGTTCAACGGCTTGTGCAAAATCAAACAGTGGTCGCGGGCCTTGTTGACCGGTTGCATCTTCGATGGACGCACCTGCCAGACCGGTAGCGATCGCGAGCTGGATGGTGTGTGCGACTTCCCCAGGCGAGTCGCCAAACCCCTTTTCAAGATCGGCAGAGATTGGCACGGGTACTGCCTGGACCATGTCAGCAGCCTGCAAAAGCGCTTCATCACGTGTGATCTGGCCATCCAGTCGCCCCAGTACACCCGCAGCCACTCCGCTCGAGGTTGCCAGGGCCTTGAAGCCCATGCCGGCGAGAATTCGTGCCGAGCCGGGATCCCAGGCATTTGCAATCACGAAGCTGCCATCGGCTTCATGCAGTTGTCGCAACGTGCCAATTCGCTGGATTTGGGTATTCGCCATGATTCAACCCGCCGATGTCTGTACGGGTGGCTTGTTATCCACCGCATTCCACATGGCCGCATCCGGCGCTCCGATCACTCGTGCATACGCCACCCCGGGAGGGTAGTTGGTCATATGCGGTCCTGGAGTGCTGGCCGCAGGTTGAACAACCGTACCCGCAGAATCCTGGAAGGCCGCTGGCCGTTTGTAACGGGCGAGTTCATCGGCGTTGATGCCGGCCAGTGCAACCACTTCCGGATCGATCCACGCCTCCTGATCGATGGGTTCCTTCGAATAGGACAGCTCCAGTGACAGGTGTTCCGGACCGGCAAAGTACATCGATACACACATGCCATGATCCATGGGTCCGAGCACCGGCACACCCTTGCTGCGCAGACGATCACGCAGCGCCATCAATTCTCCATGGTCTTTGACACGCAGTGCGAGGTGCTGCATCACGCCCCGCGCGACATTGGCCGCCGGGTTGCCAGCGTGTGTCTGGCCGAATACGACGGGTATCTGTTCGACCTGCGGGTTGCAGACAAACGCGATGCTGCTTTCATCGTTGAGCCGCAAAAAGCCATGCCAGGTGTTTTCCACACCATGCATCCAGTACAACGCGACCAGTTCCATCCCGAGCCGGTCGGTAAAAAATTCGATCTGCCCCTTCATGTCGGCAGTACAGATGGCCAGATGATGCAGACCAGCGACCTTGTTCATTGCCCGTCTCCTGATTGTTGACTCGACCAGAACCCTGTTTGCGCATGGTTTACCATTCCCGCTGCGCGGTGCAAGGACAGCCTGACCCTACGCTGTTGCCGTTCATCAACCTTCGCCGGCGGCACTGATCGCGTCGTATCGGAACAGCCCGTCGAGCCGACTTTCGGAAGCCTTGCCTGCCGCTCGATTGCGCAGCCAGGCCTTGACCCCCGACAGATGAAAAATCGTCGCGTTCCTGCGCGAACCGAGCTGGATACCCGCGGTCCTTGAGCGCCGCAATTGTGTGTAGCGGACGAGGTTTGCGCTGATGTCGCCACCTGCAGCCTCACCATCGTTCGCCAGACGCTTTCCTGTCAAACGCTCTCCTCTCAGACACTGGGCAAGCACGGCACCATCTTCGATAGCCATGGCGGCTCCTTGCGCCATGAATGGCAAGGTGGGGTGACAGGCGTCACCCAGCAGGGTCATGCGACCACGGCTCCATGCAGACATCGGCGGTCGGTCGAACAGCGCCCACTTGAAGAGGGAACCTGGCCTGGCTGCGCTGACCAGACTCTGGATGGTTGGATGCCATCCGACAAACGCCGCACGAAGTTCATCCGGGCTGCCAGGTTCGGTCCAGGATTCAACGGTCCAGCCACGCTGTTCCACGACACAGACGCAGTTCACCAGTTCGCCTCGCCTGACAAAATAATGCACAAAATGTCGACCTGGCCCCCACCAGACACCGGCCACGGGAGGCAGCAGACCGGCGGGCAGTTCTTCGACCGGTATCAGCATCCGCCACGCAATGTTGCCGGTAAACGTGGCACGCTCCGGTCCGAAAAGGGCCTCCCTGACCACAGAACGGATGCCATCCGCACCAATGAGGATCTCGCCCTCGAACGACTGGCCTGCGGCAACCAGCGAAACCACCTGCGCATCCTCGCGAACGGTCTCCACTGGCATGCCAACATGCAGCGTGACACCTGCCGTACGCCGAACGGCGCGCTCCAGAACGCCGATGAGATCGCCACGATGTACGTTCAGATAGGGGAAGCCGTAACGTTCGCGAACCTCTTCTCCCAGTGGATTACTGCCGATCAGGTGTCCGGTGCGCCAATGGCGAATTTCGGTACGCTGCGGCGCAAACGCCATCGCCGCCAATGGCGCCTGCAAGCCCAGGTGAAACAGCACTCGTGTGGCATTCGGGCTGAGTTGTATGCCTGCGCCGGCTTCCGAAATCACAGGCGCCTGTTCGAACACCTGGACACGATGACCCTGCCTTGCCAGACACAGCGCCGCCGTCAACCCACCGAGGCCACCACCGACAATCAGTATTTCAGACATGAGCCCAGGTCCATGCGTGGTTGATCAACAGGCAGCACAATGCCTTGCCTGTGGCGGTGTCGCAAACCTCACGGCGTGGGTTCAAAGCGGTGAGGATTCAAAGCGGTGAGGACACACATCCTTGGGAAGCGATTCATCATGCGATGAGGACACACACCCTTGGGAAAGCGATGAGGGAAAGCGATGAGGACACACATCGGGGCGAACAAATCAGCTCCCACGGGCTTTTCCCTCCCATATTGAACCCTTCCCCTGTACCTGCCTGAAACACGCGTTCAGCCTTTACTGGATGGTCGCGCCTTCCCTGCCGCCAGCAGGCCGGTGATACTGACGAGGGGTCCGGGCCAACCGCTTCGAACTTTTGAAGGAGTCGGTCACCGCAGGAGGCTTAAGGCATTTTCGGAGGTCAGATGCACGCGACAAGTGTCTGCCATGCATCCCGGGGCGCCGCAAAAACTCGAATCCTGCCGGAAAACTCCCGAAAACTGTGATTTGAAGCCAGGAGCAATTTCTTTCGGTTCGATGTGACGGGCCGGATACGCAGCTTCCATGGAGAAACATGAAACGACTGCTCGCATACGCGATTCCAACTCTGGCATACCTTGCATTCTTCTTCTGGTATACCGCCTTTGGCGGGCCACTGACCGACGCGGAGATCGATCGGTACGTCAAAATGCTGAGAGAAAGTTCGGCGAGTGAAGAGCGCATTGCACGGATCACGCAATTCATGCGCGAGGACACCGGTGAGGACTTCGTCATGCTCAATACCCTTGACATGGCCGATCACCCACCTGATCTGCCGGCGACCGGCCATGATGCGACCCCCGATGCGTTGATGGATCACTACATGGAGTTCATGTATCCGGAACTGTTTTCGCGCGCCTGTCATCCGATTTTTTTCGGCAAGGTCGTATTCGGCCCGCTGGATACCATTGCAGTCGACCAGCCACCTTCCTGGGACCGCGCCGCCCTGATGCGCTATCGCAGTCGTCGGGACATGATGGAGATTGCCACCAACCCCGCATTCATCGATCGACATGACTACAAGACCGGCGCACTCGACAGGACACTCGCCTATCCGGTCGAAGCCAGTATAAATCCGGCTGATCCGCGCTTGCTGCTGGCAATGTTCCTGCTTCTGGTCGCGCTCATTGCCGATCTCACGCTCAGGACACACGCACGGCCAGACCTCACGCTCAGGACACACGCACCGCCACGAACAGACAACCCGGAGGACAACCAGGACACACACCTGTGACTCGAGAATCTCTCGCAGCCACTCGATCCAGGATCCAGACAATCGAAGTTGAAGAAAATCAGTTGAGGCGGGGCTGCCGATCGGCCAACCTGGGTTCAGACGAAGCGTATTGCGAACGCTGCTAGACGAGCCGTGATTGTGGGACTACCAGCCAGGCGACATCCCGTCCACGGGAATTAAACCAGTCAGGCATCCAGTGGCTGTTCACGCCTCTGCAATCCGCGACTCTCTGTCCACTGTTGCAGAGGTTCAAGCAAGCCGTACGCCCGCTGTCGTTTGTGCAGCGATGCAACGTGTCGCCGCCATCGATCATCCGGGTCAGTGTTGACGCCGGTTGCCGCACGGACTTCAAAAATCGACGTCAGCAGACGCACGTATTCGCGAAGCACGACGTTGACGACTCGACCGGTTTCCGAAAGACCTGATACCAAGGGCGCCAACGCGGCATCGAGAGCGTCCGCCGTGTTGGCAGCCGCCGTGAGGCGAACCGATATGGAGGAGTCGTGGCAGGCTTCAAGGGTCTTTTCGATTTCTGCACGAATCGGATTGATGTCGACGTATGCCATCGCTGCGAGTACGGACTCATCGTCAAGCAATGCGCCGGAGTAAAATCTCTGTTCGAAGAAGTGTCCTTTGCACTCATCCTCAACATTCGCTCGACGAGCAATGGGCTGCTTGAGGAATTTCATGAAGGTAGAGACGGACCCCAGCTCCTTTCGAACATGACGCAGTCGCGTCTCATCCTGGAGAAGCACCGTCTTGGCCACAAAAAGTGCAAGAGCGTCTGCCTCTCCACCCGGCAATCGTGGTGGGCAGATGGACAGCCATCGATCTGCAACTTCTTCGTCCGACCAGCGCTGACAGGCCAGAGGATCGTAGTAGACGACCAGATGGAAATGATTGCTCATGATCGTGTACGCGTGAACCTCCACCGCAAAACACTTGCCGAGCAGCATGAGACGATCGATGAGCCACTTCTTGCGGTGTTTGTAGTTCCGACGAGTGACATGATCGTAGCCACACAGGAAGCTTCGTCGCACGCAGCGCGAGACCAGGTGATAAAAAAGTGGCACCAGTGGATCGATCAGAATTTTTCGCGGTGTAGTCATGGCCACAGTATGAGCGGGCCAATTCGCGCGGACTGCGAGACATCGGATTGTGCGCCTGTGCGAAAAAGCTGTAGATTCAGGGGCGTGTGTCCTCAATCTGGAGATAGGGATGGCAGCGGTCAGGAAAGGCGGCACCGTCGCAGTTACCGGTGCGGCGGGGTTCATTGGCGGTTGGGTGGTTCGGCGATTGCTCGACCGCGGTTACCGCGTCAGGGCCTGTGTGCGCAACGTGCAGGACGAGGCACGGGTCGGATTTCTCAAGGCGATGCCCGGTTATGCGTCCGGGCGTCTCACCCTCCATTCAGCCGACCTCGATCAAGCCGGTTGCTTCGACGCCATCTTCAAGGGCTGCCACGGCGTCTGCCATGTCTCGCACGTCAGCAACTATGACGATGCCGACTACGTTCGCAAGACATGCGAACACATCATCCACAGCATCAACCAGGCGGAAACCGTCTCGCGTGTAATCGTCACCTCCAGTGTGGCTGCCGTGATATCGGAAGTCGACATCCATGAACTGGAACGTCGACCCGTATGTTACGAAGATCGTTACCCCGATGAGCAGAACCCCAAACGAACCGCAGAACGTGGCCAGGGGTATTCCATGGGCAAGGTGCTCGCCCAACGTGTGTTTTCCGATGCCGCACAAACCAGCGGACGCTGGGACGCCATCACCTGCTGCCCTGCCGATAACGTCGGTCCGATCCAGTCCCCGCACCAGAAAGACATGGGTCCATGGCAGCACATCATCGAGGGAATGCTGAAAGGCAAGTACTTCCAGACCCTCGCCTACCGCCCCTGGATGGTCGTTGACGTCCGTGACGATGCCGACTGCCACATCGGGTTGCTGGAAAGTGTGCAAGTGAAAAACGGTGAGCGCTATATTGCATGGTCAACGGAAAGCCGCAATGTCGAAGACATCTGTGCCAGCATCGATCGTCTGCTGCCGGAACTGCGATTCGACGCGCCCGCTGTCACCGATGCGTCGCCAGATCGCATCAAGGCACGTGAAGCCGAACTGCGTCGTATCTGGGCAGGCTGCGAACTGCGTAACGACCGCATCAGAGCCATCATGCCCATCCACTTTCGCAGCATGGACGAGTCGATCCGGGATTGTGTCGAGTCGCTGATCAGTGCGGCCGGTGTCAGTCCGCGCCAGCGGTCAGGCTGACCAGCCCTCTCCGGGAGCGAGCGCGTCAGTACGTCGAAGGATGGCGACGCCTGCGCCCGCTGTACGGAGGACTCCCCCCACTTACTCTGTCAGGGTGCAGGAACGTTTCGAGGTTACCGGGTTGCACCAGATTCCGGCCGCCGGTGACACAACGTAGTCCGTTCCAAAATGGCCGGCTGGCAGATAATAGTCCGTGCTGATTGCGTGCGCCCCGCTCGCAAGTGCCGCATCGCGGCGGGTGGTATCGCCTGAGCGAGCTTCCCGGGTGTCGGCATCTGCGCGGGTGCGGACCAGAAACCCCTGCCGAACCATCGCCTGGATGTGATCGAAGTCAGCAATCGGTTCGTTGAGGATCATCACTGCCGCTGCCGGATGCCCGGCCGGTACGTTCACGAACATCGGCCGCTCACGCCAGTTCTCCGAGTACAGTTCCAGCTTCCTGCCCTGTTCATCGAGGATCAGCAGGAATCTGCCGCGCACCGCATCGATGCGAGGCCAATGGCCTGGACCCATCGTTCCCGGTTGCAACAATGTACTGCCCATGGCCTCACGCAAAACACCATCAAGCCGGTCCAGGGCAGCGGCATCAAATGGCGCGGGATCCGGTAATCCGGGAACTTTTTCATCCTTCAGATTGAAGCTGATCCAGATGGGCACATGGCGAGGGTGGTTCCGTGACCACGCCATGATCTGATCCAGGCAGAGGCGAAGCCGCGCACATCGACTGTTCATGTCGATCACTTGTACGTGACCGACCGGAAACGCATCACTCAACGGTTCGTTGAACACATCAAGTTCAAGTTTGCGGATGCCAAGATCCAGCTGCTCCTCCAGCGGCAGATGCTCATAGTCGAGGGCTTGCGCCGCTGCAGGATTGGATGTGTAGAGTGCATCCCGCCGGGCCGGCGCCATGGCCTGCTTGTAGCTGTTGTGGCTGCCGATAAACTGGATCTGATTGAGTCGGGGTCCTTGCGCGCATCCAGCGACGACAAAGATCAACACAAGGCCAGTGAAGCGTAGATACTGCATCATGAAACCTTTTTCGGGTCGGCGGGTCTGAACCCGCATCTTTGCACGACAGGATTTTCTTCGCATGAACATGCCCGACATGTCCACCCTGCGTTCCGATCATCACCGGAACATCGTCATCATCGGTGGTGGTTTTGCAGGGGTCACGCTGGCACGACTGCTGGAACGCACTGTGCCTGAAGGCTGGGACATTTTCCTGCTCAGCAAGACCAACCTGATCACGTTCAATCCACTGTTGCCGGAAGTGGTCGGCTCTTCCGTCGCGCCGGGCGACGTGGTGGTCCCACTGCGACGTATCCTGAAGCGGACCCGATTTCGCATGGTCGAGGTAGAGTCCATCGATCTGGTGGAACAGACAGTCACCTACATCAAACCGATTCGCGACACGATTCCCTTCGAACACCTCGTGTTTGCCGCCGGGCTCGACGCCAATCTCGATACCGTGCCTGGCCTCGCACAATTCGGTTTGCCACTGAAAACGCTGGGCGATGCTCTCTTTCTGAGGAATCGGGTGATTGGTCGTCTCGAAGAAGCCACGTTGACGTACGACCACGAACGCAGCCGGTTGCTCACCAGTTTCATTGTGGCCGGAGGCGGATTCAGCGGTGTGGAAGCGGCCGGTGAAATCCATGACCTGCTCGAAGAAGCACAACCTCATTTCAAGCGGGTCATGCACAGCCAGTGTCGTGTTCACATCGTGCATGGCCAGGACCGCCTGCTACCCGAGGTGTCGGCTGCCCTGGGTCGATACACTGAAAATCTGATGAGGGAACGAGGCCTGGACGTCCACCTGAACGCACGTGTCGCGGCGGTGGACGCCAGCGGCGTCACGCTGGTTTCCGGGCAGCGTATCGAAGGCGCAACGGTGGTCAGCACCATTGGCGCTCACGCCCATCCCTTTATTGCGCATTTGCCGATCGCCAACAACCGCGGCCGGATCGACACGCGCCCGACGCTTCAGACAACCCGGTACGACAACATCTGGGCCATCGGGGATTGTGCAGTCATTCAAAACGAAGCAACCCATTTGCCGTCGCCCACCACGGCCCAGTTTGCAACCCGGCAGGCAAAACTCCTTGCAGCCAACCTGCGGGCCGCCATCGACAGCCGACCTCTGACGGCTTTCAGTTTCATCGCCAGAGGCCAGATGGCTGCTGTGGGGCATCGCAAGGCCGTGGCCGAAGTGTTTGGCTTCAAGGTATCCGGATTCCCCGCATGGTTGTTGTGGCGGGCTTTTTACCTGAGCAGTATTCCCACTCTGGCCTGGAAAGTAAGGCTGTTCCTGCAGTGGAACTGGGCCATGTTCTTTCACAAGGACATTTCCCTGCTGGGTCTGGAGCGTTCAGCAACACACCACGACGCCCCATAGCTTCGCGCAACCGATCCCCGCCGCATATCTGCCCTTGCCGGGCAGTCTCGTGCAGACCCCGGGCTCTGGCCATGAAGTTTCTGCTGCGACTATCGGTCCAGCGGGTATGCTGCAATCAACCGACAGATGGAAGCCGAGCATGCTCAGACCCACACTGGTCATTGCACTGTTGATGATCACCACACCGTTGTCTGCAGCCTCACTGGAAGACACGCTTCGTGGCGCGCTGAACAACCAACAGAGTTCGACTGCGTCACTGTCGCAAAACGATGCCGCCCGAGGGGTCAAGGAAGCGCTGGCGAAAGGGGTCGAGCAGGCGATCAGCCAACTCGGCAAACCCGATGGGTTTTTTCGTGACCAGGCCGTCAGGATCCTGGTGCCAAAAAAGCTGCGCAAAGTCTCCGATCTCGCGAGGCAACTGGGCTATGGTCAACAGGTCGACAGCTTCGAACTGGCCATGAACCGAGGCGCAGAACAGGCCGTGCCTGAGGCCGCCAGCATCCTTGGCGATGCCGTACGCGGCCTGAGCGTCAAGGATGCCGTGAGTCTCGTCCGCGGCGGGGATTCTGCGGCCACCGACTATTTTCGCCAGTCGAGTGAAAAGAAACTCTACGACGCGTTTTTGCCCATCGTTTCCAAACAGACCGCGCAGACAGGCGTCGCGCAGAAATATAAATCCCTGACCCGTTCCGTCGGCAGCAATCCACTGGCTGCTACCCTGCTGGGCGGCGATGACAAGTCGGCTGATCTCGACGGTTATGTCACCAACAAGGCGATCGACGGACTGTTTCATGTGATCGCCACCAAGGAAGCGGACATCCGCGACAGTCCGGCGGCGCAGACGTCTTCCCTCCTGCGCAAGGTCTTCGGCAAGTAAGAATCCGCTGACATGTGTGGTATCGCGGGGCTCTGGACACCAGGCAATTCGGCAGATCTCCTGCAACTGGAGCGGATGAGCCAGGCGTTGCTTCATCGCGGGCCTGACGCACATGGCTTGTGGCACGAGGCGGATATCGGTCTGGTACACCGGCGCCTGTCGATTGTTGACCTGTCAAACGCCGGCGCCCAACCCATGGTCAGCCATTCCGGCCGATTTGTGATGGTCTACAACGGAGAAATCTACAACGCCGATGAACTGAAGCGGAGCCTGGGCGGACAGACCTTCCGTGGTCACAGCGACACTGAAATTCTGCTGCAGCGGCTAGAGGCACTGGGTCCTGACAAGGCACTCGACGGTGTTGATGGCATGTTTGCTTTTGCACTTTACGACAGGTCCGGGAAAACCCTCTGGCTGGGTCGGGACCGGCTCGGTGAAAAACCCCTC
This sequence comes from Pseudomonadales bacterium, assembly GCA_041752315.1. GTDB lineage: Bacteria > Pseudomonadota > Gammaproteobacteria > Pseudomonadales > Azotimanducaceae > SYFY01. The sequence continues at coordinate 9,686 of JBGSHJ010000009.1, read as the reverse complement.
TTTTATGGCTGGATCGGCCACAAGTTCGTGTTTGCCTCGGAGCTGGCCGCAATCCGCGCCGTTTTTGGTAACGCGCTGACGCTGGATCGAGGTGCGTTGGCCGGCTTCCTGAGACACAACTATCTACCCGCCGAATCCAGCGCATTCCAGGAAATTCGCAAGGTTCAACCCGGCACCATGCTGCGCCTTGACCTGGTCGATGCACAGCGGCTGGAAGCACCACAGGCACTGCCATACTGGACCCTTCTCGAAGCGATGGCGCGTGTCGAGATGCCGATGCGGCTTGAAGACACGGAAGCCGAGTTGCTCGGCATGCTCAGGCGCTCTGTAAAGGGCCGTCTTGTCGCTGATGTACCACTGGGCTGTTTCCTGTCCGGAGGGATCGACTCCTCACTGATCACTGCACTCACACAGGAAGCCTCGACTCAACCCATATCGACGTTCACGATGGGATTCGAGAACCCGGCCTATGATGAGTCCCAACATGCGAGAGCTGTCGCGCAGCACCTGGGAACCCGGCACACTGAAATGACCATCGGCGAAGGCGATCTGCTGTCCGTGGTTGATGCCCTGCCACGCTTGAGCCGGGAACCGTTTGCCGACAGCTCGTTGATTCCGACGCTGCTGCTCTCCCGCCTTACCCGACAGCATGTCACCGTGGCACTCTCAGGTGACGGTGGCGATGAACTCTTCTGGGGTTATACACGATATCGGCTGTGGGAGCGGGCTTGCCGCATCCGTGGAAACATTCCCGCATTCCTGCGTCCGGGACTTGCACGTGTTGTGAAGTCCGACCTGTTGGCGGAATTTGCACAGAAGGTGCCCGTGCACAGCCAACTTGGTGTTCGCATCCGACTCGATCAACGACTGGGCCAGATCGCCAGCCTGCTTTCCGAACCCGACGAACAATCACTGTACCGGTCCCTGATATCGCATCACAAACATCCGGATACCTTTGTCGTCGGTGCTACGGAACCCGACACACCCTACAACGCGGGCAGCCTCTGGCAGAGCGCATGGCCGGCCTGGCGCAAGGTTTCCCTCGCCGACACGCTGGCTTACCTGCCCAATGACATTCTGGTCAAGGTGGATCGGGCCAGCATGTCAGCCAGTCTCGAAACGCGGGTGCCGATGCTCGACCATCACATCGTCGCGTTTGCGTCGTGCATGCCGAGGGAGTTTGTTGTCGATCGTGAAGGAGGCAAACGACCTCTGCGTCGCCTGCTTGCGAACTACGTGCCCGAAGCGCTGACGAAGCGTCCCAAACAGGGGTTTGGTGTGCCCATGAATGACTGGCTGCGCGGACCGCTGCGAGCATGGCTGCTCGATACTCTCCAGGAATCAACCCTGTTGCACCAGGGAGTCCTGCAGGTGGCGCCGACGCTTGCCATGCGTGACGCCCACCTCGCAACCAAGGGTGACTACGGTCCACATTTATGGGACCTGGCCATGCTCACCGCCTGGATCGGTCAGCGCTGACCCAACACCGCGGTTGTGAGCACGGCATCCCAGCGCCTGAAAAAGGCGGTGTCACCGTGGGTGTTGATCACGTCCTTTGCATTCTCGGCAAGTTGCGCGGTCAACACCTCGTCTGCTCCCACCAGTTTCATGCGCTCACTCAGCAAGGCCACGTCGCCGACCGGCACCAGATAGCCATTGACTCCATCACGAATCAGTTCACGCGGCCCTGTCGAACAATCGTAAGCCAGCGGCACGCAGCCCATGGCCATCGATTCAAGCAGGACATTGGGAAAGCCTTCGGCACCGGATACCGACACACTGAATCGCGCCCTTCGATACCAGGTGGCCACATTGCCGGCACGGGATACCCAGTGAACCCGACTGGTCAGTCCCGTGGACTTGATGGCAGCCAGCACGTGTGACTGTTTGTCACCCTCGCCGATCAGTACAAGATGCCACGCCGGATGCTCGGCAAAGGCCGCTGCAAAGGCCTGCACGGCGTCTTCAGGTCGTTTCGGCTCGGCCAGCCTGCCTATGCACAGCACCACCTTTGCGTCCGCCGGCAACAGGGAATCGGGCTCGACGCAGGGCTCATGGTCTTCGAGTGGCAAGTTGATGCCGTTGGGAATGACCGCCAGGTTTTCCAGTGTCAGCCTGTCCCGATACCAGACTGCGCTTTCTTCAGTCTGAACGACCACCACGGCCGCCGCCGGGTACCAGCGATCGCGCGCAAAACGCTGCAGGCGGCCCAACCCCAGAAAGGCCGGATACATGCGCTCGCCCACAATCACGGGAATGCGCCTGCGGCCAGCGGCCACTCTCCCCGCCGCAAGCAGCGCGACGACGTTGGCCGTCGGCAGGAAGCTGACGACACAATCGGGCTGCCACTGTCCAAACACTGCCCGCAACCGCAGCACACGACGGCTGTTTTGCAGCAGTGCATGCAACCAGTGTCCACTGATGCCACCGGTCTGCGTGGACACACGCAGGATGCCGTTCGGGACCACCAGTTGATCCTGCTCGAGAGGAGTCTGGGTGACCAGCATCACCTCATGGCCGGCACGCTGCCAATGAACGGCAAGCTTCAGCAGCACCCTCTCGGCACCACCCATGGCGAGGCTGTTGATATGAAGGAGAAGGCGCATGCCTGGTGGTTCCTAACGCTCGCCGTTGGTGGAGAGCAGACGACAGGCATACGCGATCGTACCGCTGGTCAGTGCGGCACGACGCTGGAAGCTGGCAGTAGCTTCCGGAGCGGGCTGCCGTGATGTCTGCCAGGATAAAAAGCTGTCATACCACGTGACCAGCAACATACGACCCCGTCCATCGATCCGTGCATCACTGCCTGCAGGGTCCGGAACCTGCCCGGTGATCTGTTCCTTGAACAGCGCCAAAGGCTGCGAGGCATATCGATTCGACACCTCGAAGGTTTCCCACGCCTGGCGCGAGATGCTCGCAATTTCATCCGCATCAGCATGACGGACATCAAAAAACCGCAGGACGTAAAGGCCTTCACGACCAAGCGGCACTGCGGCTTCCGGGCGCGCCGCGGGTACCCAGGCATATCGCTCGTCGATGGAAATGCCATCCGGCAACCAGCCTGGCAGCTCCGACAAGAATCCACCGCGCCGCAATGGATGTGAAAGCACCAGGATCAGTTCCCGCGAATGCAGGCCGAACAGCCCTTGAAACACACCCCAGACCTGCGCGCCATGCGGAGTCAGTCGAGAGGCGAGGCGTTGCTGGAGCGCCTGCCAAAGTGCTGGCGCTTCCAGACGATCACTGCGCAAACGCAGATGATGGAACCCGATGGCACCGCCCATGACACCCTCCCTTGAGAAACCTTGATTGTAGCGGGCAGGTGACGTCGTGTACCTTTGGAATGAATGCCAATCCTCACCAGGTACACCATTCCATCATGCCACTGACCCGCGCCGAGGCACTTGCACAGCTCACCGCCAAAGGCCAACCCTACGAGCTGCGCATGCAGGAAATCCGCGGACGCCAATACAAGGTTTTTGCCCATGCACCGCTCAATCTGAAGCAGCTTTATCAGGAAGCCATCAGTGATCTGCCTTTTTTTGTCTTCCGAGAAGAACGACTGACCTTCAGGGAAACCTGGCAGCTTTCGGCAAGCCTCGCCAATCTGCTGCAGAACGAATACGGCATCCAGAAAGGCGATCGAGTCGCGATCTCCATGCGCAACTACCCCGAATGGGTCGTCGCTTTCATGGCGACCACGTCGATTGGTGGTATTGCCGTCGCCATGAACGCCCTGTGGCAGACCGATGAGATGGTCTACGGTCTCGATGACTGTGGAGCAAAGGTGCTCATCGCCGATCAGGAGCGGATCGATCGGCTGGCACCTGCCCGAACCCGCGTCCAGGTTCGGGTTCTGGCCGTGAGGCCCGGAAGCCAGAGTGCAGACGAAGAGGAATTCAACACCCTCGTGCAGCCCTACGCGAATGCTGCAATGCCGGCAGTCGACGTGCATCCGGATGATCCGGCAACGATATTTTATACCTCCGGTTCGACCGGACATCCCAAGGGTGTCGTTTCGACCCATCGCAACATCCTGACGGCGTTGTTCAGCTGGGAGCTGGACGGCCAGGCCGCCGCACTCGTTTCCGGTGTCACACCCGCTCCACTCCCCCAGCAACCTGCAGCGCTGCTGGCTGTGCCGCTGTTTCATGCCACCGGTTCACACGCCGTGTTCCTGCAGTCGTACCGCGCACAACGAAAGATCGTGTCCATGTACCGCTGGGATCCCGAACATGCGGCCGAACTGATCGAACACGAAAGAATCTCGTCGGTCACCGCACCTGCGGCGATGACCGGTGATCTGGTCAGGGTAGCGAAGCAGACCAATCGTGATCTGAGCACACTGCAGACGGTTGGCGGTGGTGGTGCTCCACGTGCACCAGAGCAGGTTCGTCAGATCGATGCCTCGTTTGCCAAGGCACTGCCCAACACCGGCTGGGGGATGACCGAAACCAATGCCATTGGCACCGGTATCGGTGGGCTTGAATATCTGGAGCGGCCGGCCAGTTCGGGCCGTTGTTCGGCCGTTCTGGAGCTGAAGGTGCTGGACGAAGACGGCAACGTTCTACCCCCCGGCCAGCGTGGTGAACTGCTGATCCGTGGTACTTCCCTGTTCACAGGCTACTGGAATCGACCAGAGGTGAACGCCACGGCATTTGACGAGGGCTGGTTCCGGACCGGTGACGTTGCGTACCTCGATGATGAGGGTTACCTGTTCATCGTCGATCGAATCAAGGATCTGATCATTCGTGGTGGTGAGAACATCGGTTGTGGCCAGGTGGAGGCGGCTCTGGTCATGCACCCGGATGTACTGGAAGCAGCCGTGTATGCCGTACCGGATGAACGGCTCGGAGAAGAAGTCGGTGCAACCCTCTTTGTGGCAAGGCCACTCGACACAAGCGAACTGCAGGAGTTCCTCAGCCAGCACCTGGCCCGTTTCGAGGTACCACGCTATTTCCGAATGGTCGACGGACCTCTGCCTCGAACCGCGTCGGGCAAGATCCTCAAGCGCGAACTGCGCGAAGAAGCCATCAAGGCGATGGGGTAGTACCAGCGCCGGAGTCTGCATCGTTATCGAGGCCGCCTTCCTCCTGTGATGGAAAGAAGCAGCGGCCCGATGGCTTTTTCATTCACTCCTCAGGGCAGCCTGCGCAGCCGCCAGCCGCGCCGACGGCACACGGGGTGGTGAACAGCTGACATAATCCAGTCCCGCACGATGGAAAAAATCGATGGACGCTGCATCACCGGCGTGTTCTCCGCACACACCCTGCTTGAGATCGGGTCGTGCCACCAGACCTCGCTCGCCGGCATAGATGATCAGCCGACCCACACCGGTCTGGTCGATGCTCGCAAACGGATTGCTCTGATAGATCTCCTTCTGTCGATACTGCTCGAAGAAGGAACCCATGTCGTCCCGGCTCAGCCCCAGGGTCATCTGCGTCAGATCATTGGTGCCGTAACTGAAAAACTCCGCGACCTCGGCAATTTCCTCAGCGGTGATCGCAGCTCGTGGCACTTCGATCATCGTGCCCACCTGATAGTCGATGGCGACACCTGATTTTTTGCTCACCATATCGGCAACCCGGCGAATGATGGCCACCTGATCCATGAGTTCAGCCTTGAAGCCGACCAGCGGCACCATGATCTCCGGACGTATTGCCACCCCACGCTTGCCTTTTTTGCGCTGCTCCTTTGTCACCTGCGCGGCCGCTTCGAAAATCGCCCGACTCTGCATTTCCGTGATCTCCGGATACAGCACGCCCAGACGACAGCCCCTGCATCCGAGCATGGGATTTTCTTCGTGCAGCGCCTTGATCCGCTCGACCACGAAGTCATAACTGACACCAAGCTGATGGGCGAGCTGCCGTCGCACCGCATTGTCATGGGGCAGGAATTCGTGCAGCGGCGGATCCAGCAACCGGATGGTAACCGGCAGTCCCTGCATCGCCCGGAACAGCCCCACAAAGTCGCGGCGCTGGAACGGCAACAGCTTGGCCAACGCCAGACGGCGCTGTTCTTCGTTGGCAGCGAGGATCATCTGGCGCATGAAACCGATGCGGTCATCCTCGAAGAACATGTGTTCTGTCCGGCACAGACCTATTCCCTCGGCTCCATAGGCACGCGCCTGGGCTGCCATCGCCGGTGTGTCGGCATTGGTACGAATTCTCAGCCGGCGATGTTTGTCCGCCCAACCCATGATCGTGTTGAAGAGCGTGAAGCTAAGACTGTCCTTCTCCTTGAGTTCACCGTTGATCACCCGCTGAACTTCCGACGGTGCGCTCGGAATGGTACCGGCGTAGATCTCACCGGTGCTGCCATCGATGGAGATGTCATCCCCTTCGTGCAGCGTGACGCCACCCGAGGTCAGCGTACGGTTGACATAGTCGATGAACACGGCCGTGGCACCGCAGATACAGACTTTTCCCAACTGACGGGCTACCAGCGCCGCGTGCGATGACACACCGCCACGTGCGGTGAGAATGCCTTGCGACAGCAGCATCGCTTTCAGATCATCCGGCGACGTCTCGACTCGACACAGCACTACACGATGTCCCTTGCGGGTTTCAATTTCGGCGGCGTCAGCGGAAAAGACAATCTTTCCGGACGCAGCGCCAGGGCCTGCAGGCAATCCTCGACCGATGGATCGCGCCGCCTTGAGCGATTTCATCTCGAATACGGGTACCAGCAGTGAATCAATGGACTCGGCTGGAATCTTCAGCAGCGCCGTGCGTTCATCCATCAGCTTTTCGCGAGTCATTTCCACGGCAATGCGTACCGCCGCCATACCTGTGCGCTTGCCATTGCGGGTCTGCAGCATGAACAGTTTCCGATCTTCGATCGTGAACTCGAAGTCCTGCATGTCGCCAAAATGGTTTTCGAGCTTGCGCTGAACGGCAACCAGTTCCTTGAAACTGTCTGGCATCTCCTCAGCCATCTCGGCGATGGCTTTGGGTGTCCGCACGCCGGCAACCACGTCCTCGCCCTGTGCGTTGACAAGGTACTCCCCGTACAGCACCTTTTCCCCGGTGGCCGGGTCGCGCGTGAATGCCACACCGGTACCGCTGTCCCCTCCGAGATTGCCAAACACCATGGCCTGCACGTTGACGGCAGTACCCCACTCCGGGGGGATGCCGTAGCGCTGCCGATAGATGATGGCGCGTTCGTTTTTCCAGGAACGGAACACCGCACCGACTGCCCCCCACAACTGGGCATAAACATCCTGCGGGAATTCCTGCCGGGTGCGACGTTTGACCAGCTTCTTGTAGCGCTGGACGAGGTCTTTCAGGTTCGAAGCTGACAACCCGGCATCTTCGCTCTGTCCGGCTGCGGCCTTCATTTCGTCCAGCAGAACCTCAAACGGATCGTAGTCTGCCTCCGAAGTTGAAGTAACACCCATCACGACCATCGCGTACATATGGATGAATCGTCGATAACAGTCATAGGCAAACCGGGGGTTGCCTGACCGTTTTGCCAGTCCTTCCACCGTCTGGTCATTCAGCCCGAGATTGAGAATGGTATCCATCATGCCCGGCATGGACTCGCGGGCACCGGAGCGGACAGAAAACAGCAGCGGGTTCAGGCTCTCGCCAAACTGTTTGCCCTGTTGGGCTTCGATCGTCTCGACCGCCCGCTTCACATCCGCTTCCAGCGTGGGGGGGTAAGAACCGCCGTGATCGTAAAACCAGGTGCAGACTTCGGTCGTGATGGTGAACCCAGGGGGTACTGGCAACCCGATCGCTGCCATCTCGGCCAGGTTGGCACCCTTGCCACCCAGCAGATTTTTCATGGACGAGTTACCGTCCGTCCGTTTGCCAAACTGGTATACGTGGCTGGTCACCGGACGTTTCCTGCTCGATGGCTTTGATTTCCCGGCAGGCGCAGCGCGACGCGCAGCCTCAGTAGTCTTCCTTGGCACGACAAGTTACCTGTACTTAGTTTGAATGACGCCTGGCCCTGATCGTGCCGAACTCCGGGAATGCGAGTTCGAGAACGGACGTTCGAGCATGACAGGACCGGACCTGCACTGTAACCAAGCAGCCCCACGGTTTGAATCCCTCAGGGAGGTCGACGTGACGGGCGTCATGCACCTGGCGGGGGCTGCGACTTCTCTTGCACGGGTCTTGCACTGGTCTTGCACTGGAAAAAAGAGGCAGAAAAAAAGACGGCCGACCGTGGACCGACTGAAAGCCGCGACCCCCGGTTGTGCCTGTTCGGCCAATTGACTCTAATTCCCGATCGAATGTTGTCACCAGTCCGGAATATTCGTGAATGGACCGGGCTAAAGGAGTCTGAATTTGCCCCGCATGTCCGATGACGCGCTCGCTGAATTTCTGCATGAACCCCATATTGGCGTGCTGGCCACCCTGCGCCGGGATGGCCGTCCGTATACCGTTCCCGTCTGGTGGTTGTGGCACGACGACCATTTCTGGCTGACGGGAACCTACCCTCGGGTCTGGTGCAAACAACTGATCGCGGATCCGCGTTGCTCCCTGTGTATCGAAACCCTGACTCCAGTCGTGCGCCACGCAGAGATCGATGGTGATGCAGTGGCGTTGCATCCGGAGCGTTTTGACATCTGGCCCGTGTCAACAGCGCTCGCAGACAAGTATGTGGGTCAACACGATCCCGCCCTGCGGGAACGTGTGGAGGCTTTTGTCAGGAACATGCAAACCGAGCCGCGCCTGCTGTTCCGGATCAAACCGCTGGTCTGGCGCGCCATTGATCTGACGGTTTATCGAGGCAAGAAGGCAGACAGGGACTTTCAGAAGCAGTCCGGCTAGCTGATCAGCGGCTTCCCTCCGTTTTTGCGGATAACCACGACGGATGGCCGCGGTGGGACGTCATCCTCAAAATCCGGCCAGCGGCTTGCAGGGCTGTCGTAGGAGGCCAGCGCACCATCCCCCGGATGCTGTATCGCGAGGAACAGCGACTGCCCGTCAGGGGTGAAACAGGGGCCGCAGACTTCCGCTCCGATGGGTGCCCGGTAAAACGCCCGCGACGCTCCGCGCAAGGGTCCTTCGGTCTCGACCCCCCAGAGACCGTCACACCCGTCATTGCCGTCGGTCGCCACCCACATTCGACCCTGCGCATCAAAGGCGACGTTGTCCGGTGATCCAAACCAGCCATTTTCGCTGGTGGACGCGTGCCAGAGAGCGTCGACCGCCTCATCCGATGGATCACCCCCCCGAATCAGAATTTCCCAACGGCCTGTTTCTGCGGTGTGGTCAGAAGCAGCTTCAGTGATCTCTATGATATGGCCATGAACGTTTTTCGCGCGGGGGTTGGCCGCATCGACCTGTGAGGAACTGCGGTCATCGTTGTTGGTGAGCATCACATAGATCTTGCCTGTCGTTGGTGACGGCTGGACATCTTCGGGACGATCCATCGGAGTTGCGCCCACCAGATCGGCTGCCCGGCGGGTTTCGATGAGCACATCTGCCTGGCTGTGGAAATCGTTCTCCGCAGTCAAGGGTCCACGGCCATGAACGAGTGGCAACCAGTTCACGGTGCCATCCGCGTCGAATTTCGCCACGTAAAGCGTGCCGTCGTCCAGCAAGTCGGCATTGGCCTGACGATCAACGGCGTTGAACGTGCCTGTGGTCACAAACTTGTACACATGCTCGAATATTTCATCATCACCCATGTACACCACCACCTGACCATTGCGCGCGACGATGCTTTCG
>JBGSHJ010000008.1:0-40079 GCA_041752315.1 Pseudomonadales bacterium | reverse complement strand
GTGACCTGAGTGGATGACGCCGTTGGAAACCCAGGACCAACCCTCTGATCACGAAGCGTTTGCAGATTCTCGATGTGACCGGCCTGCGGAGCAGTTCGATTCGAGGGTGGCCTGCGGTTTCCCACGAGGTGTGTCCTCGTATAGGAGGTGATGAGTCCTCGTTGCAAGGAACGGGTTTCCCCGGGGTGTGTCCTCGTTGGAGGGAACCTGTTGGCCAGGCTCCCTCCACACCGATGTCAGAAGCTGACGTTCACGCTGACGCCCCACCACTGTGGTCGACCGTAGTACTGCTCAACCAGCCCGAACACGTTGGGTCCGGAGAGGTCGAAGGTCTGTACCAGATACTCTTCGTCAGTAAGATTGTTGATAAATGCGGTGACACTCCACAGATCGTCGGCACCCATGTAGCTGATCGAGGCATTGGCGACGTTGTAGGACTTCTGCGTTACGGTTTCCAGACGGGTCAGCGCGAAGTAGTGCTTCGAGCGATTGACAACGTCGTACTGCAGGGCGACGTGTCCAGGACCCACGGGAATCTCGTAGCGTGCGAGCAAGTTGACGTTCCACTCGGGCGACTGGATGGAAGTTGTCTTGGGTGATCCATTGAGGAGGTCGACCTCCACATCGTTGTACGCGGCGCCAAACAGGAACTCCAGTCCTTCAACCGGACTCACCTTCACTTCCAGTTCGCTGCCCCACGATTCGCCTTCGGCGTTGGAAGTGATGGTGTCAATGCCGATGATCTGGAAGGCCTGGTAGTCCTGGTAGTCGTAGTAGTAGGCGGCTCCGTTGACCTGCAGCAGACCATCGCGCCAGATCGACTTGAAGCCAACTTCATACGCGTCCAGTTGCTCAGGGTCGTAGCTCATCACGTCATCGACGTAGTCAAGCGGCGGGCTCAGCGGGAAGATTGGCGCGTTGTAGCCACCGCTCTTCACGCCGCGGTTGTAACTTGCATACAACATTGCGTTTTCGTTGACCTGGAAGTTGAGTCCAAGCCGCCAGGCGAACTCGGAATCGGTCCGCGATCCCTCATAACTGCCGAGTGTGGCCAGAATGTTCGGGTTGCCATTCCGGGCGCGTGTTCCCGGAATGAAATCGACCGCGTTGGTGACAAAGGTGTGGTCCTTCTCATCACGTATCCATCGCAGGCCGATGATGCCCGTGAGCGAGTCGGTGAAATCCCATTCCATCTGGCCAAAAGCAGAGATCGATTCAGTATTGGTTTCATAGGGGTTGTCGAGGCCGGACACATCCGGGGTGTCGGATGCCGGGTCGATGAATGGCTCGGTCTCTGCACCGTTTGAGTCTTTGACCTGCAGATCCAGATAGTACAGGCCAGCCACCCAGTTCATCTGCTCGTTGCCGCCATTCAGGCGGATCTCCTGTGAAAACTGCTCGGCGTCGGTCGTCAGGAAAAAGTTGAACAACGGTACCGGTGAGGCATCGGAGTCCTCGATGTAGTCCCGCTTGACCGTTGAGAAGTCGGTGATCGATGTCAGGGTGAATGCATCAAAATCGAATTTTACGGTGCCGCTGTAACCACGGGTTTCCAGGTCGTTGAATCCCTCGCGATCGTAGTCGCCCTTGAAAACATCACCGTCAGTGTCGATGTAGCCAGTCACCTGATTGACTTCGTTGGGTGTCAGCACACCCACCCGATTGGCAGTGACGTGCTCAAAAAAGCCGGTGTCGATCTTCTGGTCACCGGTTCGCACGTTGAGCAGCACTTCCATCGTCTCGGTGGGTGTCCACAGCACCTGCGCGCGCAGCGCATCGTCGTTGGCATTGTTGAGTTTGCCAGCCAACCGGTTTTCGGCGTAACCATCGTTGTCGTGTTTGGCAAACGAGATGCGCGCCATCAGCGATTCCGTGATCGGGCCGCCGAGTGCACCTTCCAGTTTGAGCTGGTCGTACTCGCCGACGGTCATCTGCACGTAACCGTCCATTTCTTCTGTCGGCTTGCGGGTCAGATAATGGGCCAGACCACCGGTTGCGTTACGGCCGTACAGCGTGCCTTGCGGACCGCGCAGGATCTCGACGCGCTCCATGTCGAACAGCATGAAGCCGGCGCCGGACATCTGGCTGATATAGACCTCATCCAGGTAGATCGCGACCGGGCTTTCGACGTTGGTCGTGAAGTCGCTGTTGGCAACCCCTCGAATGGCGATCGAGTAATTGGCTTCGCCGTTCGGTTGCACCGTGGACACGCCTGGGGCCATTGCCGTGACCTGCTGGGCATTGGTGAAGCCCAGTTGCCGCATCTGGTCACCGGTGACCGCACTGATGGCGATGCCAACATCCTGCGGATCCTGTTCGCGTTTCTGCGCGGTGACGACAATTTCTTCCATCAATGCTGCGTGTGCCGGGTGAGGCCCGAACGTGCCATCGACCATGGCAATCGTGGCGACGGTCGCGACTGGCAACAACCAGCGGTGCTGTCTGGGTTTCATCATGTCCTTAATCCATGCCTTGTACGGCTTTTTTATTTGGGGGAACAGTCGTTGAACATATCCGCCGACGCGATTCCTGCGGTCCAGCTCAAACTACGGGTCTGGCGATTGATTCCTGGCCGGGATTTCCGGAATCGCGTTGTGGATCGTCAAGGCTCGCACTATATTGCCGTAGCGCTGCCGAGGCTATAGCGAATGATCGGCTGGTTCCCCAGACCCTGTCAGCTGGCCTCATTTCTGGTTAACGTTTGCGAGGAGATCGCACAGGACATGCAAAACGAAATGCTGCTGGAGTTCTCGACAAGAAGCTGGTTCCGCTCACTTTGTGTTGGCCTGTCCTGCCTCATCCCGGTGCACGCCGCAGCAGAGCTTCCCGCGGAGTCTGTCGGTGCCCACCTGGTGGAAAAGATCGCGACTCCCTATCCCCCGGGCTATGTGATGGTGCATGACTTCTCGTTTGGTGCACTGATCGATTCTTCGTTTTCTCTGGTCGACACCGAGACAGGTGTGTTCAAGGGCATGCTCAGCGCAGGCCAGTTCGCGACCCTGAACTATTCACTCAAACGGCAACGGTTCTATGTGGGGGAGACAGTCCACAGTCGTGGCAACCGCGGCACACGGGAAGATCTCGTCGCCGTCTACGACTTTGCCAATCTGAAGCTGCAGAAGGACATTGTTCTCCAACCCAGACGTTCCAACAGTGTCGTGCTCAAGAACAGTGCTGCAGTCACTGCAGACGACCGATTCCTGGTCGTCTTCAACATGAGCCCGGCAACGTCAGTGACCGTCATCGATCTCGATACCGAGACCATCGTCAGCGAGATCGATGCGCCAGGCTGTGCCCTGGTCTATCCGGATCTGGATGGCGATTTTTTCATGCTGTGTGGTAACGGTACCCTGCTGACGGTCGACCTGGACGACAAGGGTCAGGCGCTGTCAAAAACAATGAGTCCGGTTTTCAACAATATCGACAAGGATCCGCTGTCTGAAAAGGCCAGCCTGGTTGGTGACACCTGGTACTTTGTGACCTATGCAGGCGAAGTGCAGCCGATCAAGGTCAGCGGTGACGCTCCAGAGATCATGCCGCGGTGGTGGCTTGCATCCGGCACAGAGCAAGAGGCGAACTGGCGTCCGGCAGGCTGGCATGGCACTGCAGGTCACGACAATGGGCTGTTATGGGTTGCGATGACGCCAAAGGGTTATCCGGGTAGTCACAAGGATCCCGCCACCGAAGTGTGGCTGTTCGATGTCAGCAAAAAAGTCAGGCTTGCGCAAATGCCCCTGAAGACACCGGCGATTTCCATTACCGTGACCACTGCTTCGGAGCCTCGCCTCGTGGTGGCCAATGTCGAAAGTGCAGTGGATGTTTATGATGGCCGGTCGGGAAAACACCTGAATACCATCCATGACGTCGGAGAATCGCCCTACCAGGTGTTTTCTGTGGGTGTCGATACGGGCAAGGCGAACTAGGGGTACCGGACAATGAGCATATTCGAATCAGCCGCCGAGCGTGTTACCCGCAGGATTGCGCAACAAAGCTCTCGACGGGGTTTCCTCGGTCGGCTTGGCAGTATTCTGGTGGGAGCGGCGGCGATTCCCCTGCTGCCGGTTGCTCGGGCGAGCAGTGCTGGTGGTCCATCACGCGTACCTCCCCAGACCACAGGAAATCCGGGTGATCCCGGTGATCCGAGTACGTGCGAATACTGGCGCTACTGCGGTATCGACGGGTTCCTGTGCAGTTGCTGTGGCGGTACCCAGAACACCTGTCCACCGGGCACCGAAATGTCACCCCTGACGTGGGTCGGGACCTGCAGGAACCCGGCCGATGGCTTGAACTACGTGATTTCCTACAACGATTGTTGTGGCAAGAGCAGTTGTGGACGTTGTCTGTGCAACCGGAACGACGACGATCTGCCCATCTACCGTCCAAATGCCAACAACGACATCAACTGGTGCATGGGCACCACCAATGTCTACAACTGCTCCACTGCAGTGATTCTGGGTCTGGGCCCCACCGAATGAAACTGCTGACGCTTGTGCTGGGCCTGGTGATGCTGGTGCCCGGCGGATTTGTTCGTGCCGATGACGTGGCAGAACCCATGGGAGTCATCCAGCAGTTGCCTGCGAGCTATCCGGACCACTGGATGATGGTGCACGACATCTCCTTTTTCCATATGTCCGAAGGGGAAGTGCTGGTGGTAGACCCGCTGGCCCTGACCCAGCCCACGCAGTACAAGGGCATGATGACGGCCAGTTTCATCAGTGCTTATCAGCGAGGCAGGATTCGTGGCGAACACTATGTGGTCGAGACGTTCACCTCGCGTGGAACACGAGGCGGCGAGCGCACCGATGTCGTGACGATTTACGATAATGCCGGATTGAAAGTCCAGGGCGAGGTCACCATCCCTTCGAAACGCGTGACGGGCATGCCCAAGCCGATCGCCACTGGCATGTCGCCTGACGAGCGGCTGCTGATGGTGTACAACTTCACCCCTGCGCAGTCTGTCAGCATCGTAGATCTTGAAACACGCAGCTTCGTTGCAGAGGTGCCCACACCGGGCTGTGCGTTTGTGGTCCCGACGGGGCAGCGCAGCTTTTTTTCAATCTGTGCAAACGGCAGCTTGCGCACGACTCACCTTGACCAAGCAGGCAAACCCGCCGGCAGCGAACTGACTGACAAGCTGTTCGACGCGGATGACGATCCGGTCTTCGAAGCATTCGGCTTGAGCGACGATGTCGCTCACTTCCCGACTTTCCAGGGACGTGTCCTGCCCATCAATGTCGCTGCGGAGTCACCTGTTGCAGGCGAGCCCTGGTGGCTGACCCAGGAGTCCGAACGATCGTGGCGTCCGGCTGGCGTTCGTCCGGTGATTACCGATTCCAGCGGCATCGGTTATTTCCTGATGCAACCTGATGGCGCAGAAGGCACCCACAAAAACGGCGGAAGCGAGGTGTGGGTCTTCGACATGAAAAGTCATCAACGCAAGGCAAGGCTGGTGCTCAGGAACTGGGGGCTCACCCTCGGTACCAGTGGACGCGGCGCCAATCGGTTGCTCGCCGTGACCAATGACAGGATGCAGGTTGACATCTATCGGCTGCCCGCTGGGGAGTTTGTGCATACGCTGGGTATCGAGGCCGCAACACCGCTGGTCGTGCACGGTGCACACTAGTATGACCGTCCAGCGATTCCAGACAGGTTTTCCAAAGTGAATTGGGAAAAGAAGAATTGGGAAAAGATGAATTCGGACACACCTTCGCAGGCGGGCGGGCTGGTGGACCGGCTCACAGAACGCCTTAGCCGATCCGTTGCCAGCAGAACATCCCGCCGGGGACTTCTTGGCTGGCTCGGAGGCGCTGTTGCAGGCGGAGCCCTGCTTCCCCTGTTGCCTGTGGCTCGCGCGGCGGGTCCGGCCCAGTCCTCCGGATCTCTTGCCGATCGGGGCGATCCGACCAGTTGCGACTACTGGCGATACTGTGCAATCGACGGTTTTCTCTGCAGTTGCTGCGGTGGAACGGCCAACAGCTGTCCACCAGGCACCGAGCAGAGCCCGGTGACATGGATCGGGACCTGTCTCAACCCAGACGACGGGAAAAAATACATCATTTCTTACAACGACTGCTGTGGCAAATCCGGCTGTGGCAGTTGCATGTGCAATCGCAATGAAGGCGATCGACCGATGTATCACCCCAGCAAGAGTAATGATCTCAACTGGTGTCTTGGCACCAGTAGCGCAATCTACAACTGTTCGACTGCAATCATCACCGGCCTCGCTTTGCCCGAGGCCTGAGTGAAAACACGCCGATCCACATGGCTGATGGTGTTGCTGGTTTGTGGGACGCAGGCCATTGCCTCGGAAAAAAACCAATCGATGGCAGGCGTGGAAAACCCGGCGCGCGCGCGCGTGAACTACATGTTGAACTGTCAGGGTTGTCATGGTCCAACGGGCGCAGGACTGGCCGATGGCACGGTCCCTGACATGAGTGGTTACCTTGCGCGGTATCTTCATGTCGAGGGTGGTCGGGAGTTTCTGGTGCAGGTTCCGGGCTCTGCCAATGCCGGTATCTCAGCCGAAGCGCTGGCTGAGGTGCTTAACTGGATGCTGTCGACGATGGATGCCGAACATCTGCCGTCTGATTTTGCACCCTATCGCGCAGAAGAAGTCGAAGCGTTGCGGTTGCATCCTTTGCAGGACGTGGTCACGACGCGAGCGGCGCTTCTGACCAGGCTCGCTGACCTGGACCTTGAGAAACGGTGACGCCGTGATCGGAACAGTGTGCCAGGCCGGAGTGATCCCGCGGCCGCATCGGAAAACCCTGAATCGGTCAGGCTTTGCAATATCCCGGTAATCCGGTTTGCCAAATGCGTTTCGTTGGTTAGAATGCGCGTCCTTTCGAGAAGTCTTCCAAGCGGGAATAGCTCAGTTGGTAGAGCACGACCTTGCCAAGGTCGGGGTCGCGAGTTCGAGTCTCGTTTCCCGCTCCATTCTTGACTTCGTGCGATATGGTCGGCGTGTGAGTTCTGCACGCTGCTGTAGTCAGGGTTCCTGACTTTCACCGTGCAGGGTACCGCCGCACTGGTTCTGTTGGGTGAACGACTCGCAATATCCCGGAGCAGCACACAAAATCCTGTGGTCCGTGTGGCTTCAATGCGGTTGCCTCTTGTCGCGTGCCGAGCCTTCGCAAAGTGTCCAAGCCAGCCCCCACGGTAAACATCATCAGCCTGCGCATGCACAACCATGCCGGCCCCTCCGGGTATCATCATGCGGCCACGGGTCTGGACCCCGACCCGATACTGATCGAGAACAAATTCGGCATTCCTGTCCGAGCCTTGCTGAAGCTGGCCAAGCCATGGATAGAGAACAGTGGCAGCACCTGGTATCACCGCGAAAGCTTCTGGCGGTAGTGTAGGGTTGCAGGTCGCGCAACGATGGCCAGGTGCCGCGAGTCGGGGTCAGGCAGAAATTCTCGCGTGGAATCGGGTGCGTGTCCGGTAGTCACAGACATCTCGGGAAATCGCGACATGGTGCAGGATCATGTCAACCGCCGCGTAGTGCGGCCCGGTGATGTGCCAGCGTTGGCGGATGCCCTCTGTGATCTGCTCGATGATGAGCCTGCCCGACAGAAACTGGCAGCAAGGGCCAGGGAGACTGCCAGTCGATTCAGCTGGGCCGCGATTGCCAACCAGTATCTCGCCCTCTGTCGCCAGCTGATCGCGCATCAGGGAAGGTCTGATTGATCAGACCTTCCCTGGTGGTGCAGGGATGCACCACCATTTTCCATGCGTGAAACGCAGGGAAAATGCGAGGAGCGCACTGCGCGACGATCGGATTGATTCGCTGAAGCGAATTAATCAGAGTTATCGTGGTTCGTCCGGCTGCCTGCCGAGGTTTTCTCCGTCTCCACAATCTGGGAGACTCTCCAACCGTTCACGAATCGAGGAGCGCCGAGTCATGCTTACCTTTGCAGATCCATTGCGCCGTGCGCTGCAGATTGCTGCCGAACGGACGGCAGTGATCGATGGAGATCGGACATTCACCTACGCTCAGTTCAATGAACGATGTGAACGCCTGGCTGGCGGATTGTTCTCACTGGGTCTCAAGGCAGGTGACCGGGTTGCCATTCTGGCGGGGAACAGCCACGTGTACCTCGAAACCTACGTCGGCGTACCGGCTGCCGGTCTGGTGGTTGTGCCCCTCAACACCCGGCACGCCGAACCTGAGCTGCAATACGCGCTGGAGGATTCCGCCACCAGCGTGCTGATTACCGATCGGGACCCGGGTGTGCTTGCACAGGCAGTTGGGCGGGTCATTCGAGTTGGCAGCGAATACGAGGCGCTGCTGGCCAGCGCCACTGTGCGGTCACTGGGCGAGGGAATCACTGAAAATACGCTGGCCGGTCTTTTTTACACCGGTGGCACCACAGGCAAATCGAAGGGTGTGATGTTGTCCCATCGCAACCTGATCGCCAATACCTATCACTGGCTGACCTCAGCGCCGCAGCATGCGGATGACGTGATGCTGGTCATGGCACCACTTTTCCACGCCGCTGGATCCAACGGCGTGCTGGCGTCGATCTGGACCGGTGGCGTGCAGATCCCGTTGGCGACCTTCGAACCTGCGGCGGCACTCAACCTGATCGAAAGACACCGCATAACAGTGACACTGGGTGTGCCGACGATGTTGTCTGCACTGGCCGAAGAACAACTTGTGCGCGCGCGCGATGTGAGCAGCATGCGTGTGATTGCCCACGGCGGTTCACCGATTGCCACCGAAGTGGTTCGGCGCACATCGGCAGCGTTCCCGGGCGCCGAACTGGTCCACGTTTATGGCGCGACCGAATTGTCACCGCTGACCACTGTCCTGCGGCATGAGCAGACCTGGCTTGACAATGATCGTGCACGGTCCTGTGGTCAGTCCATCGTGGGTACGGATGTGCGAATTCTGGATACCGCTGGCCACGAACTGCCCCGTCGTGAAGTGGGTGAAGTGGTGGTGCGTGGACCCCATGTCATGCTCGGTTACTGGAACAAGCCCGAGCAGACCGCGTCGGTACTGAAGGACGGCTCGTACTGGACAGGCGACCTCGGCTACATGGACGAAGGTGGCTACGTGTTTCTCGTCGACCGCAGCAAGGACATGATCGTCAGTGGTGGCGAAAACGTGTACTGCACGGAAGTGGAAGAAGTGCTGTTCAAACATCCCGCAGTACTTGAAGCTGCCGCCTTCGGTGTCCCGGATGACAAGTGGGGAGAAGCCGTTTATGCGGTCGTCGTGCCTCGTGTGCAGCACAGCAATGTTGATCCCCAGGACATCATCCGCTTCTGCCGCGAACACATTGCCGGTTACAAGGTGCCCAAGGGCATCGACATCCGGCAGGAGCCATTGCCGAAGTCAGGTCCTGGCAAGGTACTGAAACGCGAATTGCGCGCGCCGTTCTGGGAAGGGCGGGATCGCAGTGTCAACTGAACCATCAGCAAACCGTCAATACCAAGGAGAAAACAGTGTCGGCCATTGAAAATGCTCGTGCCACGCTCGCGGCCAACATCGGCAAGGCCAGTCAACCGACAGACTGGTTTGAAATCACACAGGACAGGATCAACCTGTTTGCCGACGCCACGCTCGATCATCAGTGGATTCACATAGATCCGGAGCGCGCCAAGAGCGGCCCGTTTGGCAAGGCCATCGCACACGGGCAATTGACCATGTCGATCATGAGCTTTCTGCCCGGTGGCGAAGGCGTCGGGCTGCCCAGGGTCGAAGGCATGAAACTCGGCATCAACTACGGCTGGAACAAGGTCCGGTTTCCCTCACCGGTTGCGGTCGGGGCATTGATCCGAACGCGTGGAATGCTCAAGGAAGTGAGCGTGAAGGGCAACATGATCGAGGTTGTCAACGAACTGACGCTCGAAGTCCAGGGCCAGGACAAGCCGGCCTGTGTTGCCGAATCCGTTCTGCGCCTGGTGTTCTGACGAGCGCACGCACGCAGACGTACACCTCACCTTTTTTCGGATCGTTGCAGGTGGTGATCCCGATACTGGAGCAACCATGGAAATAGGCGTTTGTGTGGCATCACACATCGCGGACATCGGCTACATCGAACGAGCAGAACAACTGGGTTATTCGCATGCCTGGTGCGCGGACTCGCAGATGTTGTGGTCGGATTGTTATGCCACGCTCGCCGTTGCGGCAACCCGTACCTCGCGCATCAATCTGGGCACGGGTGTGGCAGTGACAGGCACCAGACCAGCGCCGGTCAATGCCGCAGGCATAGCCACGATCAATGCACTGGCGCCTGGGCGCACTTTTTTTGGTGTTGGTGCAGGCAATACCGCAATGCGAGTGATGGGCAAGGCGCCGCACCGCCTGGCGGAATACGACACCTATCTGGCCGCGATGCGTCCGCTGCTCGCAGGCCAGGAGACGATGTGGGAAGGTCGGCCCATACGACACATCATGCCGGACAAGGGGTTCGTCAATTTCGAAACACCGATTCCCATGTATGTTTCCGGATTCGGGCCGAAGTCACTTGCACTGGCCGGAAAACATGGTGACGGCGCCGTGATTGCCATGGCAGCGCACCCTGCGGCGATGTCCAGCATCTGGCACATGATCGAATCCGGTGCAAACGCCGCCGGTCGCACGCTTGATCGCGCCAGTTTCAAGATCACCGCCCTGACAACGATGGTGATTCTCGAGGAGGGTGAGGCCGTCGACAGTCCCCGCGTCAAGGCACAATGCGGTGCGATGGCGATGGCTGCCGTACACTACAGTTATGACCAATGGCGGAACTTCGGTTTCCAGCCGCCCAACGCATTGCACGGCATCTGGGAAGACTACTCGCAACTGCTCGAAAGCTACCCGGCGCTGCGTCGCCACCAGCGGATTCATGGCGGGCACAATTGCTGGGTACTGCCTGAAGAAGAGCGATTCCTGACACCCAACGTCCTGCAGGCCAGTGCAATGATCGGTACTGGCGACCAATTGCGTGAGCGCCTTGCCGGTCTGGCGTCGGCCGGATTGTCACAGGTCATGATCCTGCCAAACTTTGATACACGTTTTGACGTCCTCGAAGACGTCGCCAGGGAATTGATCGGAAAAACATGATGTTCACTTACCTGAATCCCACCGTGCGCAGCAAGCTGATCGCCGATGGCAAGCTATGGCGAATCGACGCGGAAGGGCAGCGCATGGATACCGATGTGCCGATACAACCGGGCGCACGGGCCATCAACATCCTCGGGCCAATCCCCCTGCCTGTGCATCTGCCTTCAGTGCATCTCACCGTGCAGTGGTACGCCACCGTTCGCAGCACGGAACTCGGGCAGGTCGAGATGCTGGCCAGCGAGTTGCGCGAGCGGGGCGGACAGCATCTGTTTTCGCACCTTGCGTCCTTCATGGCGGTGAACAGCGTACTGAAGATCGGTGAACCTGGTGAAAATCCACTGCTGCGTGTGCATTCAAATTGTCTCACGGGAGATGTGTTTGGTTCCGAAAGGTGCGAGTGCGGACCGCAACTGCACACTGCCATAGAGCGCATTGCAGCCGATCCCCAAGGGGGGTACCTGATTTACATGGCGGGTCACGAAGGACGTGGTATCGGGCTGTGGGCAAAAGCCGCGACCTACCTCCTGCAGGATGGTGGAGAAAACACGTACCAGGCGAATCGCACGCTGGGGTTGCCCGAAGATTCCCGGGATTTCAGCGATGCCGCCTCACTCATCAAACATTTTGTGGGCAATCGGCCGATGCGATTGCTGACCAACAATCCGAAGAAGCTGGAAGATCTCGCTGAATATGGTCTCAACCAGATCTCGCCCCAGAAACATGTGACCGGGGTCAGCGACTGGAACAAGCGTTACCTCAATGCCAAACGAAGCTGGGGCCATCAATTATCCGAGGATGACCTCGGCTAGCGCCGGAACCGTGCCGGTGATGGGCATTGGATCGGGAAGTGTTGCAGGACCGGTCAGGTGCTGACGCAACGGGTCAGATTGCAGCCCACCAACTCATGACGACCAGCACAATCGTGCATGAACCCGTCAGCCACTGGCCCGACAGGCCAACGTGTGCGGGTTGCCACTTTGCATAGAGATAGCCACCGGCAAATCCGTAGGCAAATCCAAACAGATGTCCGAACAGGTCGATACGTTCCCCGCTCGTCCCGGTGAACGCGATCATTGCGATCGCCGCGAAGGCCGGAGCAAATCGCCGCCGCCTGGTGTCACTGGCAAAATAGCCCCGCTGCCATGCGTATGCTCCCACCAGGCCAAGTGCAGCAAACACGGCTGTGGACGCGCCCAGAGCTCGGAAGTCATCGGCCTGAATGAGCGCGGAAGTCAGATTGGCCGCCGCTGCGCTGAGCAGGGCGAGCAACCAGCCGACTCCTCCTCCCAGAAAGCGTGCCAGCAGGTAACCGAACAAGCCGCCAAACAGACTGTTCGAGGCGATATGGCCAAGATCGGCGTGCAGGGTAAGAGCAGTGATCACCTGCCACCAGGCCCCATCACGGACGGCGGCAGCGTGCAGCGTGCCCACCTCGCGCAGGTGCTGCAGGCCTGCCTGTCCTTCGAGCCAGGGCAACATCCAGATGACGCCAAGAAAGCCGACCACCCCGACCCAGCCCCTGCCTTCGCCCGTAATGGACGTTCGACCTGCCGGCGTCGTCCGGTTTTCCGTGAGGTACGCAGCCAGCTGACGACGGGCATCAGGCGCGTCTGCCGGTCGTACCAGCAGATTCCATTGGTCAAGAATGCGATGGGTGCGCTGTTCGATGCCGACCGCGTCAAGAACCAGCGCCGCCTCGAGAACCAGGCGATGGGAACCATGTTGCAACAGGCTGATCCACGCCGGACCCTCACTTTCGGAAAGCGCAGGCAGAGGCTTGTCCGGACCGGTCAGCGAGTCCATTTCACGGTGACCTTTCGATCGGCTGTGGACAAGAGGCTGCCATCAATGCACGAGCCTGACCAATCAGGTCATTTGCCCGGCGACACTGCTGATGTCATCCCAAAGATGAGTGGTGTCGTTGAACCTGCGTACCATGATCTGGTCTCCCAGCATGACAATGTGGTTGATCGAACCATTATCGCAACCGTTGAACGCAAATGGCCGGGCACCGGTCGCGTGGGCGAGGATATGGCCTACCACACCACCATGGACAAAGGCCGCAACCAGTTGGTCTGGATGTTTCTGGTGGATGCGACGCAAGGATCGGGTCAGGCGTTCGGTCAACACGGCATGGGATTCGCCGCCAGGGATGACGTCCCAACGCTGCTGCGCGTGCAACTGCTGGTACACGGGATGATTTTCGGCGGCCTTGATCCGCAGCATTCCACCTTCCCATTCACCGAGGAAGACTTCACGCAGATCGGGGTCGATGGTGGGCACCAGACCGAGGTGAGCGGCCAGTGGAGCGGCGGTTTCGGAGGTACGTCGCAGGTTGGATACATAAATGGCCGAAATGGGTTGCGACTTCAGGCGCTCACCCACGCGCAGGGCCTGTTCCCGGCCATTGGCGTGGAGTTCAGGATCGCCGTGCCCGTCAACCAGCGGGAAGGGGTTTTCAGCAGTCGCCGCTCGGGATTCGCCGTGTCTCACCAGCAGTATCTCGGTGGCGCCACTGGGCCTTTCGAAACGTTTCTGTCGATATTCCCTGGTTGTCATGGTCTGGTGGTCATGGTTGGTAGGTCATGGTCCGATTTTTTCCCGATACAGCCCGCACGATACCAGTGCAGCGTGGTGGATTGAATGACGAAAGACTTCAATGGCTTTTCCACACGCAAAAAAAGCGGCAGGATGAGAGTCCCCGACTACGGACGACACCTGTGCCTGTACTTGTCTATGACCACCCCCTTTCCCCTTACGGACAGAAAGTCAAGATCGCGCTCCTGGAGAAGGGCGTTGTTTTTGATGCACAGCTGCCAAACGCCATTGGCTCAGGCACTGCAGAATCCGCGTTTGCGAAGTCCAATCCACGCGGTGAAGTACCGGCACTGGTGGACGGCGACGTGTCGGTTTACGACTCCACGATCATTCTCGAATACATCGAAGACCGCTGGCCGAACCCGGCGCTTTTGCCTGCGACACCGGCAGAGCGGGCGCGTGTCCGCATGCTGGAGGACGTTCTGGATACCCATTTCGAAGCCATCACCTGGGGTCTGTCGGAAATCCGTTACTTTGGTCGCGGCGCCGGGCCTCTCGGAGAGTCCATGTTCCTGCGCGGCCAGGAGCAGATCCGTGGCTGGTATCGCTGGCTTGCCGATCAACTCGGTCCACGGGAATGGTTCAACGGTGCCGAGTTCGGCTGGGGCGATCTTTGTGTCGTTCCGTTTGTCAACGGCGCGGTCGGTTTTGGTGTTGAGCCCGATGGCAGCCTTGCACAATGGCTGAGCCGCGCCAACGAACGCCCAAGCGTCGCCCAGTGCAGGCAGGCAGCACAGGCGATGTCATTTTCCAGTGCGACCAACAGCCTTGCAGCCGTCAAGCAGGCTTTGGACCAGGGATTGTTCAAACGTGAGTATCGTGACCATCGCCTCGAATGGATGGTGAAGACCGGTGGTATCGAAATTGTCGTGGATGGAATCGCCAGACAGAACCTGAGATTCATGCATGTGTTCGAGTGACACCTCTGTCGACGTGCCTGCCAGCGAGCCTGCCATCAGCCAGGACGAACTGGCGCACTATCGCGAGTTCGGATACCTCATCAAGCGCCGCCTGTTTGATGCACCAACACTTGCAGCATTTGATCAGCGCTTTCTGGATCTGATTGATGGAAAGGTGGCAAAGAGCGGTCTGATGCAGATCATGCGGGATGTGATGGTCGTGAAAGGGGTCGTTGATGCCCGGTCAACCGTACACGCCGTGAACAAGCTGTTCAGCTTCGAGGAGGACCCGGTACTGCGGGGTTACACACATCATCCGGGATTGCTCGCCTGCGCGCGCGGACTCATCGGCCCGGTGCTCCATTCCGTATCGACCAACATCTTCAACAAACCACCGGAAGTTGATGGTCGTCACCCCATGCACCAGGACCTGCGCTACTTCCGCATGCGTCCTGCGGAACTCATTGTCGGTACCTGGACTGCGGTTTACCCCGCCCTGCGGGAGACAGGTTGCCTGTCCGTCCTGCCGGGTTCCCATCTGGGTGGTTACCTTGAGCATGCCTATCCGGACTGGGAATTTGTCAACCATGGCTTTTATGGCGTGAAGGACGTCGACTTTTCCGCACGTGTGCATGTCGAATTGCAACCCGGGGACACACTCCTGTTCCACCCGCTGCTGATCCATGGCTCCGGCCACAATCGCAGCCAGCACTTTCGCCGGGCAATTTCCACGCACTACATCAGTGATGAGGCGAGGGTGCCCGACGGCAGCGAGTGGCGTAACAAGCCGCTCATCCGATTGATGCCTTGAGAGCCGGTCCTCAGTCCTTGACGTGAAAAAATATACCGGGTGTTTACCGTGAACCTTGGCCGTCGTCCACTTTCACGATCGATCCGGTAACTGCGTCACTGGACGGACCACAGAAGTAGAGCAGCGTGCTGTCGAGCTGGGCGGGATCACAAATCCGTCCACGCGGGAACATCTTGGCGATGTCACCCATTCGACCGACCATGCCGTCCATCATTTCCGAATGAAATGCGCCCGGCGCGATGCAGTTGACGTTGATTCGAAAACGGGACCATTCCACCGCCAGGCATTCGGTCATGCGCGCTATACCGGCCTTGGTGATCGAATACAGCGCAGCACCGTTGCCCGCATAGTGAAAACCGCCAACACTGGATATGTTGACCATGCGACCAGGCTTGCCCGTGGCGATCAATCGGCGAGCCACCTCGCAGGACAGCACAAACGGGCCGCGCAGGTTGGTATCAAAAACCCGGTCGATGAGGTCATTCGACATCTTGTGGGCGCGCTGGGCGTCAGGAATGCCGGCATTGTTGACCAGTATGGTGACGGTGCCGTAGGTATCCTCCGCCTGCTGGACAACCTTGAGAATGCTGTCGTTGTCGGTCATGTCGACGGTGAAGGGTGTGGCGTCCCCCCCAGCGCTGTGGATGACCTGCCGGAGTTCGTCCAGCCGTTCCTTGCGTCGACCAGTGATCACGACCTTTGCGCCTGCTGCTGCCAGCACCTGCGCAAATCGCCAGCCGAGGCCGGAAGTGGTACCGGTCACCAGGGCAACCTGACCGGTGAGATCGTGAGAGGCGTTTGGCAATGGGTAGTCGGTCATCGTTGCGGGTTCCTGTTGGTGAAGCGAGGGCGTGAGTTCAGCTCAAGTCAGGCGTCAGGTCAAACTCCGTACCTGTTTTTTTCGCGTAAACTCGCTGTCCATGCCATCAAATCCCTTCCACTCGCCGTTTGCGACAGCTGCTTTGGCGATCGTTGTGCTCCTGCCTCTGTGTGTGCTTGGCGGTTGTGATGCAACACCCGCGACACGTGCCCCGTCGACACCGGCGACCGAGCTGACTGCAACATTGCGCACGGGTCAGAGTGTGGCCGAAATGTCTGGTGCGGAAGTCACCAGCATCCTGCAATCCCCGTTGCGTCCCGGCCTTTCAGCCTGGGAACTTGAAGACCCGGATGGTCGACTGGTCGTCGTTGCGGCCACCTTTGACCTCTTGCGACCCAGGCTGCTCGGCGTCACCGCCAGCGAACCGCAAGGTGTCATTCCTGATGATCTGGTCGCCGACGACGCGATTGCGGCCCTGATCGGCAGCGGGTTTGTCTCGGAGCTCATGGCACTGACGCCGCTTGGCCTGCTGCAGATCGAAGGTGAGGTGGTGAGCCGGATCCAGCGTCATGGTTACACCCGCATCCTTGGCGTGGGCGAAAACAATCTCGGGGTCGTTGATCATCTGCAGTATGAGCGGGGGTTGTTCCCGTCGGCGATGCAGGTTGGCCCCGGCGTGATCGAACAGGGTGAACTCGATATCTCCGAGCGCGATCTGGAACGACCCGCCTATTTTCGAGCGTTGGTCGCAACGTGTGGTGAAACCACGTTGCTGGTGGCTTCACTGACCCCCATGCACTTGCACGGCATCGGTCGATCGGTGCTCAAGTTTGCAGGCGAGCAGGGATTCAGGTGCGATGAACTTGTCAATCTCGCCGGTGATCGGGAAGCCCTGCTGGCCGTGCGACTGGCGGACGCCCGCATGCTCTTCATTGGCAATCCGCGCACCAGCCGCGCTGCGCTGGTGGCGCTGGAGTCCATTCCAGCAGAATGAGGTCTGATGACCGCCGGCTTCAGCCCTTCGAAATGTCGATCTCCTGGGAGGTGATGAACTCGAGCAGTGCAGGTCGCCCCGCTTCGGTCGCGGCGATGCCCCGCTTGAGCGCGGCGACGATGTCCCGTGGATCGGTAATCCGTTCTCCGTAACCACCGAACGCTTTTGCCATGTCCGCGTAGTTCCCGGAAATGTCCGTCGATCGGTATTTTTGAGTGGAGATCTGCATGATCGGCAGTTCGATCGCCATCGAAAAATTGTTGAACAGGATCGACAGTATCGGTATGCGTTCGCGCACCGCCGTCTCGAAGTCCATGCCTGTAAAACCGATTGCAGCATCACCCCAGATGTTGATGCACAACTTGTGTGGCTGGGCGAGTTTTGCACCCATCGCAAGGCCGAGGCCATAACCCAGCTGGGTCGTCTTCCCCCAACCAATGTAGGAAAGGGGCGTGGTCGAAGTCCAGAACGGTGTCAGCTGGTCTCTCGGGCTGCCGGCATCATGGGTGATGATGACGTTGCTCTTGTCGACCAGTGTGTCCAGCTCGTTGATGACCCGATAGGGGTTGATGGGTGCTTCATCGTGCGTCAGCTTGGACTGCCATTCGGCCCGCCACGCTGACCGCAGCGAGCGAATCCGGTCCGGGACCGATGCCCGCCGCCGTGCAGGGCTTGCGTCATGCGGTGTCATTGCGGTCAACAAGGCGGCCAACGTCAGTTGTGCATCGCCGATCAATGCATGCTGGACCGGCACATCCTTGCCCAGATCCATGGAATCCATCGTTGCGTGAATGATCGTCTTGCCTTTTGGCATCGACACGCCAAACCCGGTGAGTGCAAAACTGCAGCCGATACCCAGGATCACATCCGCATCCTTGAGGAATTCGATGACCGGGCGCGGATTGGCGCGGCCGCCAGAACCTAGCGAGAGCGGGTGATCTTCCGGGAAAGCGCTTTTGCCTTCGATGCTGGTGGTGACCGGAATGTTCCACGTCTCCGCCAGTGCCCGCAGTTCCGGCCAGGCCCTGGCGTAGTGCACGCCTTGTCCTGCATAGATCACCGGATGTTCCGCGGACGCGAGCAGTTTCGCGGCCCGCTCTATGTCGGCGGGATCCGGCGCGCTTCGGGTGGCGAAGCTGGGGGTGTGCACAAAGTCGTCCGGCACATCCTCGTTGAAGACGTCGAGGGGTACCTCGAGCAGTACCGGTCCTGGGCGTCCGTTGCGGAGTTGAAAGAAAATCCGTCTCAGGACTTCCGGTGCAGCGCGACCCATGGTCATGGGTTCCGCCCACTTGGTGACCTGACGCATGTTCTCGACGGAATTGAAGTTCGGATAATAGTGTGCAAGGCGTCGTTGGTAACCGGCAGGAATCACGAGTACCGGGACAGATTCACCGTACGCCTGCGCCACTGCACCGAAGGCATTTTCCGCTCCCGGGCCATGCTGCATGCAGAACACGCCGATGGACTTGCCGGATGACAGGCGTGACCAGGCATCGGCCATGTGGAGGCCCACCCGCTCCTGGCGGACGATTACCGTTCGGATGTCCTGCGCGGCGGCAGCTTCGATCAGCGGATTCACCGGATAGGCGAACAGTATCTCGACGCCTTCGGCCTTCATGGCCCTGGCAATGGCTTCTACAACTTTCATGCTTCCCCCGTTGGAATCCCTCTTGAGTCAAGCGCAGCGGTGTCGAATCACGGCATGTCCGACACCCTCATGCTGATACGATACCAGACAGATTCCGAATGTAACGAAAAGGCTTGGGGCAGTGGTGGCAGGAGCGCCCGGTGTCGGTACAGGTCGAAGGCGTGCCCTGTTCAGAGGATCTTGAGACAAACACGAGGGGGTGATATGGGGCAGGTGACGGCAGGCATGAATGAACTGGCTTTTTACACGTTGGCCGGTGCGCCGCGTTCACCACGGGATCTGATCGCGGAAGTGGGCAGCGCAGAGCGTCTGGGTATCGGTGCGTGTTTCATCTCCGAACGATTGAACATCAAGGAAGCCGCCACGCTGTCGGGCGCGGTCGGCGCGGTTTCCGAGCGGATTGGCATCGCTACCGCAGCCACCAATCACAACACCCGGCATCCGCTGGTGACCGCCGCGTATGCGACAACCATGCACTTTCTGACCGGTGGTCGATTTTCCCTGGGGCTGGGCCGGGGTATCGACCGCATGTTTGATGCGATGGGGCTGGCCCATGTGAAGACCCGTGATCTCGAGGATTTTGTCCTGCTCATGCGCAGGCTCTGGAATGGCGAGACGGTTTCAGCCTACGAAAGTTCGCTGGGAAAATTTCCGGTGTTGCGGCTTGATCCGGCGTTTCGCGAACACATTCCGGTCACCTTCACCGCATTTGGTCCCAATTCGCTGGCCTTTGGCGGCCAGTACTGTGATGCCGTGGTGCTCCATACGTTCTTTACCGATGAGACCACTGCGCGGTGTGTCAAAGCTGTCAAGGATGCGGCCAGGGCGGCCGGGCGGAATCCTGCTGCGGTTCGTGTCTGGTCGTGTTTTGCAACGATTGGTGATCATTTGCCTGAAGCGGTCCGTCTGAAAAAGACAGTCGGCCGCATGGCGACCTATCTGCAGGCGTATGGTGATCTGATGGTCCGCACCAATCAGTGGGATCCCGCCGTGTTGAAGCGGTTTCGCGCTGACAAGCTGGTGGCAACCTTTCCCGGAGCCATCGACCAGATCGCAACCACTGCCCAGCTCGAACAGATTGCCGAACTGATTCCGGCCAGCTGGCTGGCACCGGCGGCGCAGGGCAACCCCGCGCAATGTGTGGCCGCCATCAACCAACAGCTCGACCTCGGCTGTGATGGTGTCATCCTGCATGGTGCCTCCCCTGATGACCTGGCGCCGATCGTGCAGGCCTACGCAGCGCAGCGCCGAGCCGATCGTTTTGCCGATCTGCCACCTAATCCGGGCGGGCTGCGCGCCGGCCTGTAGTCTGGAGGAGAGTTCCGGGGATGCGTTCCGGAAATGAGTTCCGGCCAGGCAGCGCGTCGGTTCTGGTGGCAAGGCTGAGTGTGTTAACGTCTGCGGTGAGTGGGGGGATTGCTCGCTAGCCCGGAATATTCATGAAGATTCGTCGCGAGGGTGACGAGATGCGCGAAAAGACAGTGTGGCGCGGACCGGAAGGCGCGCAGTCGTACTGAAAAGTACGGCGAGCACCTGGAGGGAGCACGCACTGTGTTTTCGCGTATATCGGCAGCCGCAGTAGAAGATTCATGAATAGACCGGGCTAGCAGGCGCAGACTGTTGATCCTGGATGGGGAGGGGAGTGCATGACCGTTTCACATCGGCACCGGCTGGTGCTGCTGTCGTTCCTTGCGGTGTTCATCTGCTACATCGATCGCGTCAGTATTTCTGTCGCGATCATCCCCATGGCGGAGAGCCTGAGCTGGGACCTCGAAACCCAGAGCCTTGTCATGTCATCGTTTTTCGTGGGTTATCTTGTCATGCAGATTGCCGGCGGGCGGCTGGCTGACCGGTTTGGTGGCAAGATCGTGCTTGGTCTGGGTGTCCTCCTGTGGTCGCTTTTCACGTTTCTGACGCCACCGGCCGCAATGGCGGGACTCACGATCCTGCTGCTTGCGCGAATCGGCATGGGCATGGGAGAGGCAGTGACCTTTCCGTCAATCTACAGTCTGTATGGTCGCTGGGTTCCTGACACGGAGCGATCACGCGCGGTGGCCCTTGCGAACAGCGGAATTCCTGCTGGCACCGTTTTTGCGCTGATTGTCACGCCCCTCATCGCTGCCTCGCTGGGTTGGGAGTGGGTTTTTTACCTGTTTGCGGCTGTAGGTGTGTTCTGGTGGCTGATCTGGCACCAGACCGTGGCAGCAACACCGGCGGAGCAACCCGCCATTACAGAAAGTGAACTCAAGGCGATAGCCGCCGGGACCGCGTCAGGTACCGCAGCAGGGCCCGCACCCTGGAAGCTGCTGCTGTCCAACAAGTCCGTGTGGGCCATTGTCATCGCCCACTTCTGCAACAACTGGTCGCTGTACGTTCTTCTGTCCTGGATGCCTACGTTCATCAACAAAGGACTGGGCGTCGACTATGCGTCGGTCGGCTGGCTGACCATGATTCCGCACCTGGCATCCTTTGTCTCGCTCAACATTGCCGGTGGTATTGCGGATCGCATGATCAGGCAGGGTCGTGACAAGACCTTTGTCCGCAAGCTGATGCAGAGTATCGGCTTTGGAGGCATTTCACTGTCGTTGCTGGTGGTCGGTTATGTGGAATCGGTCTGGCTGGCCATCACGATCATGACCCTTGGTAATGCACTCGGAGCCTTTGTCACGGGCGGTTTTGCGGTCAACCACATGGACATTGCCCCTCGACATGCGGGGACACTCATGGGCATCACGAATACTGCCGGCACGATTCCCGGCATCATTGGCGTTTATGTCAGTGGCATGATCCTCGCGGCCACCGGATCATGGGTGCTCGTCTTTCAACTTGCGGCGGCGGTGACGCTGTTTGGACTGGTCTGTTTCCTGCTGATGGCAAGCGGGAAAAAACAGTTTGATTGAGCCTGTTCTCCTGACACGGGCGAACCGCGCAGTCTCTGCAGTCCGAGCCGAACTGGTTCCACGCAGACTCTGGTTCCACGCAGACTAAGGGAGCAGTTCGAATCGAACACCTGCGTTGGTTGGCAAACGTTCCAGCAGCGTGTCGCCCAACGCTGAAGCCGGGGTCCAGAAACCGCCTCCGACCGGACTTTCATCGCGGGCGAGGGCGACTGCACATTCCGCCAGCATTTTTGACGTCGAGCCATAACCCGGGTCCTTGTCGCCAGTGACACGACCACGGAGATTGTGGGCCGCATTGGTTGGGTGACGTGCCAGAAAGTCGATGCTGAACCGTCCCTTTTCAATGGTTTCCTCACTGGGACCTTCACCAGGCTTGGGAAGCAGTTTCTGCAGCCATTCCCGTGTCAGCTGCACTCGACTGACCGCGTTCATCGAGTTCATCCCAAAGGCAGTGGCGACGGCGCCCAGAAACCCGAGAGGACCGTCAGGCATCAACGTGCCTTCGTCGTAACGGAAATCCGTGCCATACCGGTGACCAAGCAGCGCGTTGGTACGCCGCACCACCCGTGTATCGATGGCGGCCATCACAAAGGGTGCGACCCATCTGTTGAAGTCAGGATCAAAGACGGGCGTCATGCTGTCGGGACCATCCAGTCCGCGAGCGCTGCCGGTCGGGTTCAGCGCGTAGGGGTCCGCCATCAGTTTGTCGATCGATGGATCGATGGCCGCCTGCTCGGCCATCGTCCACATGCTGTCGAGCGTGCCGCCGCTGAAACCGCCCTTGAATTCCCGGGCCCTGAACTTGACATGCCGGGCTGCCACCCCGTGTTTCGCCTGCATGGCTTTTTGCATGAAATACGTACCGATATCGGCAGGGATGCAGTCAAAGCCACAGGTGTGGACAATGCGTGACCCCGAACGTTCTGCAGTCTGTTGCCAGGTATCGATCATCTTGCGCATCCAGTGCACCTCGCCGGTCAGATCGCAATAGTGCACCCCCATCTGTGCGCACAGGCGAACCACCTCGCTGCCATACTTGGCGTAAGGACCAACGGTGGTCAGCACAACGCGTGCCTTGCCGATCGCTTCGGCCAGGCTTTCCGGGTAATTGCTGTCGGCAATGATCATCGGGATCTGCCTGGGGAGCTTCCGGGATGTCGCCAGCGCCTGCAGCTTGTCGGCATTTCGACCGGCAATGGCCCAGGTGGTGTTGCCGTCGCTGTACCTGCTGTTCAGGTAACGTGTCACGAGGCTGCCGGTGAAGCCGGTTGCACCAAACACCAGGATGTCGAATTCTTTACGCATGATGATCGCCCGTCCTCGCCAGAGTAAAGTTGTCGCGCGTTCTTGGTACTCTGCCCATCCTGAAAGGTCACGGCAAGGCGCGGTGATCCTGAACACGCAGTCCGGAGCTCGTCATTTGAAGCGTCTCATCCCGTTTATCATCGTGTTGGTGGTTTTGCTCGCCGTTGTCCTGCTGTTTCCGACAGGTGAATGGCTGGTCAGCTTTCTGGCCTGGGTACAGGCCAATCCGGGCATCTCCTGGGTGGTGTTCATCATCGCCTATGTCGCCGCGTGCATTCTGCTGGTGCCAGGGTCCCTGTTGACGCTCGGTGCGGGTTTTGTGTTTGGATTGCCTGTCGGGATCGTCATCGTGTCCATCTCCAGCACACTTGGGGCCAGCGCCGCGTTTCTGATCGGTCGCTATTTTGTCCGGGAGTGGGTAGAAGGCCGCCTGTCGTCCACGCCGAGGTTTGCAGCGCTGGATCGCGCCATTGGTGAACGCGGCGCGCTCATTGTCCTGCTGACCCGGCTGTCACCGGTCTTTCCGTTCAACCTGCTGAATTACGGGCTTGGCGTGACCCGCGTGAAATTCCTCCATTACGTTGGCGCCTCATGGTTGGGCATGTTGCCGGCGACCGCCCTTTATGTGTACCTCGGCTCGGTCGGGCAGAGCCTTGCCGCGTTGTTCGCAGGCGAGCTGGAAACAAGCCCTCTCACACAGATCATGTTTTTTGCGGGACTCGCGGCAACTCTGCTGCTCACCATACTGATCACCCGGTTTGCCAATCGGGCCCTGAACGAGGAACTCGGCGCATCATGAGTGACTATCCGGGAAAATCGTTTGATATTGCCTGGCGCGAGGCGCTGGCGCCGTCGGCCTGGCAGAACCCGATCCCCAGGGACAAGTACCATCTGGTGGTGATCGGGGCAGGACCGGCCGGGCTGATCTCTGCCATCGGCGCGGCAGGTCTAGGCGCCCGGGTTGCCCTGGTCGAGCGGCATCTGATGGGCGGGGATTGTCTGAATGTGGGTTGTGTCCCCTCCAAGGCGCTGCTCGAATTTACCCGGCATCACCCCAAGGCTGACTTTGCCTCGGCGTTTGCCTGGATGCGGGAAGTCAGGGCAGGCATAGCCCCGCACGACTCGGTGGAGCGGTATACGTCCGCCGGTGTTGATGTGTTTCTCGGCGAAGCCACGTTCGAAGATGGTCGAACGGTCCGTGTTGGTGAAAGCTTGTTGCACGCGCGCAGGATCGCCATCTGTACCGGTGCCAGTCCGTCTGTACCGCCCATCCCAGGCTTGCGGGAAACGCAGCCGCTGACCAATGAGTCGATATTCGACCTGCAGATGTTGCCACCGACCCTGGCCATACTCGGCGCAGGCGCCATTGGCTGCGAGATGGCACAGGTTTTTGCGCGCCTGGGCAGCAAGGTGCATCTGTTCGAGATGGCACCGCGTGTATTGCCACTGGAAAGCGAGAGGGCAAGCGCCGTGCTTGCAAGCGCCATGACCGATCTTGGTATCGAGCTGCACCTCGGTGCGGCAGTCAGCAAGGTCAGTCAGGAATCCGGATTGGTCATTCATGTCGGGGAACAACCGTTTGCGGTCGATGAAGTGCTGGTTGCACTGGGCAGGCGACCGAACACCGCAGAACTGGCACTGGAACGCGCCGGAGTGCAGGCCGATCCTCAGGGCTTCATCCAGGTGGACAAACGTCTGCGGACGACAAACAAGCGGATCTACGCCGCGGGAGATTGTTCGTCACGGGTGCAATTTACACATCACGCCGATGCGCAGGCGAGGGTGTTGATACAGAATGCATTGTTTGCACCTACGGCTCGCGTCGATCGTCTGGTCGTCCCGCATTGCACCTATACGCAGCCTGAGGTGGCTTCCGTTGGCCTCACGGCGGAGGCCCTGCAGGAAAATGGCCAGGCTTTCGACACGTACACCATCGGTTTTGACGAACTGGACCGCGGCAGAGCCGAACCGTTTCCAGGTGGTTATGCCGAGGTCTTCACGGCCAGGGGCAGTGATCGCATTCTCGGCGCGAGCATTGTCGGTCCCGATGCCGGTGAGCAGATCGCAACGGTCGTGATGCTGATGAGCCAGGGGCGGGGCCTGGCCGCTGCCGATCGCACGATCTTTGCCTATCCCACCCGCAGTGAGTATCTGAAGCGACTGTCTGGCGCTTACGGGCGTACCCGCCTCACTCCGAGGGTAGCCGATCTCATGCGACGCTGGTTCCTTTATACCGGTGGTTAGGAGCCTTCGCGGTCTGCAAACCCTCCTTGTGTTGGCAGTTTTGTCAGCAATCGCTCAGGCATGGGCGGAACCTGTGCTGCCGTCGTTGCACTTTCTAGTCCCTGGTGGTGCTGGCGGTGGCTGGGATACCACCGCACGAGCAACCGGCATGGCCCTGGTAACTGCCGGTCTGGTTGAACACGCATCCTTTGAAAATCGCAGTGGTGCGGGTGGTGCGAAGGGGTTTGCCTACATGCTGGATCGCCGCGCCCGCAGCGAATCGGTGTTGATGGTGAGTTCAACGCCGATTCTGGTCCGGACTCTGCGTCCCGAGTTCCGACAGAACTGGCGCGAGCTGACGCCGGTGGCTTCGATGATCGGAGACTATGGTGCGCTCATGGTACGCAGCGACGCTCCGTACCAGACACTGGATGATCTGGTTGTTGCACTTCGCGCAAGTCCGGAAAGCATCAAGTTCGCCGGTGGTTCAAATCGTGGGGATCTCGATCATCTGATCCTGGCCAGTGCGTTCCAGGCATTTGGAATTCCGCCACAGAGCGCGCGATATGTACCGTATGGTGCCGGCGGTCAGGCCACGCTTGCACTCCTGGGTGGTGAAACCGTGGCGATGGCTGCAACGATCGGCGATGCCATGACCTACATTCAGTCGGGACATCTGCGTGCGCTGGCGGTGGCAGCGCCATCCCGATTGAATGGACTGCCCAAGGTTCCGACGTTTGCGGAACTGGGGTATCCACTCGAGTTCCTCAACTGGCGCGGTTTTTTTGCCGTACCGGGACTGTCATCCACCGACCTTGCAACGTACACCTCGCTATTGAAATCGCTCACCGGAAGCCAGGCATGGAACGATGAACTGCAGCGCCACGGCTGGGTACAGGTATTCCACCCCGGCAAGGATTTCAGTGAGTATCTCGATACACAGGAAGCCCAGATCGCCAAGCTGATGCGCGCCCTGGGATTTTTGCAATGAGCGCGCGTCTGCCGGGAGTGGTGCTCCTCGCCATTGCCGTCCTGTATGGATGGCAGGCGATCCAGATTCCGGTTTTTGCCGCGGATGTGCGTGAGGTCATGACGGCGCAGACGATGCCGTTGGTGCTTGCCGGCGCGCTGGCGATCATTGGCATGATCCTTCTGTTTCCCGGGCGCCCTGGCGTCTTGCTGACCTCCACCCTGTCTGCGGACCCTCGACGATGGTGGCAGGCGGCCGGCCTGCTCGCGGTGGGTATCGGATTTGGCTTCATCATCGAACCGCTGGGCGTACTGCCTGCCTGTGTCCTGGCACTGTTTGCCGGTCTGCTCGTTCTGGGCGTCAGACGACCATCGATCCTCGTGCTGGTGCCACTGCTGGTCAGCGGTTCGATGTGGGTATTGCTGGCCGGGTTGCTGGGTCTGTACCTTCACCCCGGCGACTGGTGGGCTGCCGATGTTTGATGGCCTGCTCATCGGTATCGAAACGGCCTTCACACCGTTCAATATCCTCATGGTGATGCTTGGCTGCTGGACGGGTACGTTGATTGGCATGTTGCCGGGACTTGGTCCGGCGACGGCGGTTGCGCTGATGATTCCAGTCACCTATGCACTGGACCCCGCCGCTGCGCTGATCCTCATGGCAGGTGTGTATTACGGAGCAGCCTTCGGGGGGTCGACCTCTTCGATACTCATCAACACTCCCGGCTGTTCAAGTTCTGTGGTCACCACGTTCGACGGTTTTCCGATGGCCCAGCAGGGCAAGGCGGGAAAGGCGCTTGCCATCGCTGCCTGGTCGAGTTTTGTCGGTGGTATCGTCGGTGCCGTTGGCCTCCTTGTTGCGTCGCCTGTGCTGTCGGAACTGGCTCTCACGTTTCAGTCACCGGACTACTTTGTGATGATGGTGATGGGCCTGGCGGCGGTTGCGTCCCTTTCAGGCGAAGGGCAGGTACTGCGTGGTTATGCGATGGCCATCGTCGGCATGATGCTGGCGACGGTAGGTACCGACGGTATCTCGGGGTTGCCCAGGCTGACCTTCGGTTTTCTCGAACTGGTCGATGGTCTCAGCTTCCTGCTGATCGCCATGGCGACCTATGCACTGGCCGAAGTGGTGCTGGTCATTCTGCAGGATCGCATGAACCACGGTGACCACATTCGCAGTGCTTCGACAAAGGACCTGCATCTGTCCGGTCAGGACGTGCGCGACATTGCGGCGCCGGTGGCCCGTCATTCAATCACCGGATTCCTGATCGGAGTGTTGCCCGGCGCCGGAGCTACGGTGGCCTCGTTTCTGGCCTATTCCATGGAAAAGAAGCTGGCCGGGCGCAGTGCGGTACCGGCGTTTGGAGAGGGCAATCCAAGAGGGGTTGCAGCGCCGGAATGCGCGAACAACGCAGCGTCCACCGGTTCGTTTGTTCCCTTGTTGACACTGGGGATTCCCGGATCAGGCACCACGGCCATCATGCTTGGTGCCTTGATCGCACATGGTCTGCAACCCGGCCCGCGTCTTTATGTGGATCACCCGGAAGTATTCTGGTCAGTGATCGTGTCGATGTTCCTGGGCAACCTCATGCTGCTCATCATCAACCTACCGATGATCCCCTGGCTGGCACGACTGCTGCGCATCCCACAGCCGATCATGATGCCGATTGTCCTGCTGTTCTGCCTGGTGGGCGTCTATCTGGTGTCGTTTGATTCAACCGACGTGACGGTGATGGTGATCATTGCCCTGTTTGCCGTGGGCCTGCGGATTCTCGACTTTCCGCTGGCGCCACTGCTGCTGGGTTTCATCCTTGGCGGGTTTCTCGAAGACAACCTGCAGCGATCACTCATCCTCTACGACGGTGGCTGGCAGTTCCTCTGGGAAAGGCCAGCCACGTTCGTGATGTCGATCGCGACCCTCGTGTTTCTCGGATGGCCCCTGCTAGGCCGGATCCGCTTGCGGCGGCAGTGACTTGCCATCACCCTGCAAGGTATCGACGATGGCTTCGTCGTCCTCCTGTTTCTCCTTCTGTCCCTGGGCGATGCGATCCCACCCGAACAGGTCATCGACAATCATGTACAGCGCTGGTACCAGCAACAGGGTGATGACCGTTGCAAAGAGCACACCGTAAGCGAGGGAGATCGCCATCGGAATGAAGAACATCGTGGCCGGCGTGTGTGAGTACATGGTTGGTGTCAGTCCGACAAACGTCGTGACCGAAGTCAGCAGGATGGGGCGAAATCGCACCACGCCCGCATCCATCACCGCCTGCATCAGGTCCGTTCCTTCCCTGCGCTCCCGGTTGATGTAATCCACCAGCACCAGGCTCGCGTTGACCACCACACCGGACAACGCGACGATGCCCAGGGCGGAGAAAAACGACAGCTGGAACCCCATGATCACATGGCCCACGATCGCGCCGATCGCCCCGAACGGAATCACGCTCATGATGACCAGTGGCTGGATGTACGATCGCAACGGCACCGCCAGCAGTGCAAAGATCAGGATCAACGACAGCAACGCCCCGGCAAACAGTCCGGTATAGGCCTTCACACGTTCTTCCTGCTCGCCACCCAGGCCGATGGTAATCTCCGGATACCGGGCCCGAATCTTCGGGAGCACTTCTTTCTGGATGCTGGAATTCACTTCTTCAGGGCTGATGACAGTGCGATCCACGTCACCGGTGACCCGAACGACGCGCCGACCGTCAGTGCGATTGATGGTGGAGTAACCACGACCGAGTTCAAAACGTGCGACGCTGTTGAAAGGTACTTCGATGCCGGATGGCGTGCGGATGTACATGTCCTCGAGGTTGCCAATCGATGATCGTTCAACTTCCGGATAACGTACCATCACCTTGACTTCATCTTCGCCGCGCTGGATCCGCTGCACTTCAGCACCATAAAATGCATTGCGCACCTGCGAGGCCAGATCGGCCAGCGTGAGCCCGAGATTGCGCGCTTCCGGAAGCAGCTTCAGTTTGATTTCCTGTTTGCCGGAGCGGAACGAATCGGTGATGTCCTGCACGCCGTCGTAACGGGCGAGTTCACCGCGCATTTCAGCGGCTGCCTGGCGCAATACGCCGACATCAGTGCCCCGCAACTGATAGTTGAGCGCCTCTCCGGCGGAGAATGAATCAGCACTGAAAGTCAGCTTGACCGCATCCGGAATACTGCCGACCTTCTCCCGCCAGCGCTTGGCAACATCTTTCGAGCTGATGTTCTTGCGTTCGACCGGCGGTCTCAATTCGATAACGACCTCGGCCAGGTGGCTCTTGCCTGTGCTGAAACTGCGTGGTGGTCCTTCCCGATCGGCAAGCTTGCCGATGGTGGTGAACTTGTAGAGCACCACATTCTCGATGTCGAGTTCCTCTTCCAGTTCAGCCGCCAGCTGGTCGGCAGCTTCTTCGATCCGCCGTGCAGCCTGTGAGGTCACGTCAATCGAGATGCCTTCCGGCATCTCGAGCGTGGCAAACACCTGGTCACCGGAAATCGCAGGGAAAAAGGCAAAAACGGCGCGACCGCTGGTGATCAGCGAAATCGCGACGATCAGCAGTCCAAGACTCGCGGCACCGGTGACGTAACGATAGTCCACACACTTCTGCAGCAGTGGCCGGTACCTGACCTCGGCAAACCGCTCCAGTCCATCGGCAAGGGAACGCTGGAACCTGTTCCAGGCGATCGATACGCGGGTTGACGGTGGTGTGTTCTTTCGATGCGCAAGGTGCGCTGGCATGATGCACATCGATTCGATCAGACTCATGACCAGACTGATCATGACCACCCAGCCGATGACACCAAAAAACTGCGCCATGCGGCCGGACACCATGATCAGCGGCAAAAAGGCGGCGATTGTCGTCAGGACTCCGAAGATGACGGGCACCGCCACGCTGGCAGCGCCTTTGATGGCTGCCTCGCTCTGACTGTACCCCTTCTGCTCAAAGCCATAGATTCGTTCGCCAACGACGATGGCGTCGTCCACGAGGATGCCAAGCACCAGAATCAGGGCCATGACCGACATCGTGCTGAGCGTGATGTCGGCAAACGGAAACACCGCGAAGGTTCCCAGCAAGGCCACCGGTACACCTGCGGCCACCCACATCGCAACCTTGAATTTCAGAAACAGGCTGAGTGCGACAATCACCAGGAAGAGGCCGAGGAAGGCAGAGGTGGAGAGAGAGTTCAGCCGCTGCTGGAGTTCTGCGGCGTCGTCACTCCAGATCGTGGCCGTGATCCCTTCGGGTAACCTGGCCCGGGCCTTGGTCAGATACTCCTTGACGACCGCGGCGATCTCGATGGAGTCTTCCTTGCCCACCTGCCAGACCTGCACGATGGCCGCAGGCTTGTTGTTGAAGCGCGCACGCAGGTCACCTTCCTCGAACGTGTCGCGAATGGTCGCGATGTCGGACAGATACAGTTTGGTGCCATCCGATCGGGTCAGCACAATGATGTTCTCGAACTGCTCGCCCCAGTAGGCCTGCCCCTTGGCGCGCAACAGGATCTCGCCACCTTCGCTCTTGATCGTGCCACCCGGCATGTCCAGCGATGAGGCGCGCACGAGCTGGGCGACACCTTCCAGAGTCAGCCCGTAACGTCGCAGGTCAAATTCGGACACTTCGATGGAAAGTTCATACGGACGCACGTAACTGAGATCGACCCGGGAAATTCCGGGCAGCGCCGCGATGTTTTCGCGCATGGTCTTGCCCATTTCCTTCAGCGCTTTTTCATCAGTGTCACCGGACAGCGCGATGCGCATGACGGATTTGAAGAGCGTGAATTTAGAGACGACGGGCTTTTCGGTTTCGACCGGCAGGGTATTGATGCCATCAACCTGGCTCTTGATCTCGTTCAATGCAGCGGCTGCATCAACATCGTCAGTCAGTTCCATCTGCACCATGCAGTGGCCTTCACTGGCGAACGTGTTCAGTTTGGCAATGCCGTCGGTGCTCTTCAGCGTTTCTTC
The DNA here is from genome assembly GCA_041752315.1 of Pseudomonadales bacterium. Lineage (GTDB taxonomy): Bacteria > Pseudomonadota > Gammaproteobacteria > Pseudomonadales > Azotimanducaceae > SYFY01. The sequence goes on along the minus strand of JBGSHJ010000008.1, from coordinate 8,890 downwards.
GATCCGGACACAGACCCCTTCTTCAACTTCCTCCGGCGCAGCGCCGAGGTACGGCACACTGACGGTGATGGCACGTGGGTCGATATTCGGGAACTGTTCCTGGTTGACGGTCGCGACGCCGAGAAGCCCCGTGACGATCATCATGAACATCAGCAGATTGGCCGCCACCGGATTGCCGACAAACCAGGCAATGATACGTTCCATGGGTGCTCCCGCTTGGCGCCCGGGGGGTATGCAGGGCGCGTGCTGTGGATGAGATGTCTGGCGTGATCAGCTGTTGGCGCCGTCGACAGGTAACACTCGGGTCCCTTCGACCACGGTCAGCATCGGTGAGATGCACACCCGCTCTCCGGCCTTCAGTCCTTCCCGCAGCAGCACCTGGTCTTCGTAGAGACGGAAGGGTTCGACCGTACGCAGCTTGAGTGTGTTGTCGGCTTCGACCATGAGCAGTTGATTGCCATCACGCAGCGCACTGCGGGGCAGGGAAACGGTGTCATCGACCATCAAACCTTCAATCACGGCGTCAACAAAGAGGCCAACGGACAGCGGCGCAGCTCCCGGTTCGTTGGTCACCCGTGCGATGAGATGAACCATGCGGCTGGACATGTCGATCTGCGAATCGGTGCGGACGATGCGACCTTCCCAGATGAGCTTGCGACCCGCAAATTCTGCGTTGAGCGTGACCTTGGGCCGCGCTTCGACCGGCAGGTCACCGAGGTGTTCGAGTGGCAGGTTCAGATAGGCCAGCTGACGATCGGCAACTGGCAGGCGAACCTCGACCGCGTCACTGGCATACAGGGTCGCGATGGGCGTGCCCTTGGAGAGATACTGGCCGACGTCGACGTTCTTGACCCGTACCAGCCCGGTAAACGGCGCTGTGATCTCGGTGCGATCAAAGTCCCGGCTGCTTTGTTCACGATTGGCTTCCGCTTCCTGACGGGCTGCTTCCGCGACACGCAGCAGCCTGACCGCGTTTTCCAGCTGCGACACGCTGATGAGCCGTTGTTCGGCCAGTGAAGAGGCACGCTGATGTTCAAAACGGGCATGCGAAAGTTCGGCCTCGGTCCGCTTGACGGCTGCTTCGGCGCGCTCCTTGGTGTTTCGGGCGTCCATGTTTTCCAGACGCAGGAGAACGTCCCCCTCGGTGAAAAAACCACCGGAGTTCATGGTCGGTGACATCCACACGATTCGACCGGGGACTTCGGAAATGAGCTCCGATTCGGTATTGGGCAGCACCGTACCCTGTGCCCTGACTTTCAGCTGGGTGGCTTCCGGCTTGACTGTCAGGACCCGCACGGTGGTTGGAATGACCTCGGGAGTTGTTGGTTTCACCTCTGGCGCCGTCGCCATGATGCCGGCGGCAACCAGGAAGGAAGCGAGGATGACGAGGCCGGGAATGATTAACTTCTTCATGATCATAGGGACACCTCGACTACCTGTGGTGTGGGTTCGGCGGGATTCAATGTGGCGAAGATGCTGCTGCGGTTCAGGGCTTCAAGCGCGGTGAAGGCGATGCGGGCTGCTTCGCGGTCGCGATGAAGGAGTGCGTCGTCCAGGTCCTGCATCAGTTCCGCAAACGCACGTGAATCAAATGCAGCAGGACGATTGATATCTGCAAAACTGCAGATGAGCTGTTCAAACAGGGCCTTGGCAACCAGCTGACAGATGATCTGCCGGCTGGTGATCATGATGGCGCGAAACATCTCCATCCGGGCCACGGTGTGGGCGGCGTGGTCCAGTTGTCCATGCACAAGTGGCTGGATCAATGCACGTATGGTGTTGATTTCCTCGTCGCTCGCATTGCGAATGACCCGGTCGGCGGCCACCTGCACCAGCGAGTTGATCGCTTCGAGAATGTCGATGACCAGTCCAGGCTCAGGCATTGGTGTGCGCTGCAACATCAGGCCAATGACGTCCAGACTGGCATGTTCAATGGGCTCGACCCTGGCACCACCTGGCTGGATCGATGCAAGACCCAGCTGAGCCACCTTTTTCATGGCTTCGCGTACGGCACCCCGATTGGCATCAAAACGCACCGCCAGGTCTCGCTCCGACGGTAATCGCTCACCCGGGCGAAAACGCTGGGACAGAATTTCTTCCGTCAGGGCTTCCGCGATTTCTTCGTGTTTGGTCATCAGTCTGTATCGATGAGGTTCAGAGGCTGGTTCCTGAAACTGGTATTACCGAAGTGGTCAGACCAGATTGGTCAGGGCAATTCTAGGGAAATCGACAGAAAAAGCAAAAAAATGTTACTTGAGGTATCAAAGATGCGACTCAGGTCTCCACTCGAACGCAGGAGGCAGGACCTGTATTCGTGATCTTCAGAAAGCCGTTTCCAACTTATCACTGGCCACCTATGATCACGGGCCAGTTTCTGCAGGCCAGCTTCCATCATTATCCACTTCGTTCGCGCTTCGCTGGTGGCGGGCGCAATCCTGGGCTGGTGTGCCATGGCAAGCGCAGATTCCGAGGCGCGGTCGGTGTTCGATCGGGCGGCCACCAGCGTCTATCAGATCCTCATCATCGAAGCGGAGTCCGGCAACAAATCAGCCATCGGTTCGGGATTCCAGTTGGCCGATACGGATCTGGTTGCGACCAATTTTCATGTGGTTTCAGATGCACTGCACAAACCCGAAAAGTATCGCATCGAATACCTGGATACGACGGGCAGGCGAGGCGAAGCGACGCTGGTCGATTTTGACGTGGTGCACGACCTTGCGCTGTTGCGACGGGACACTTCGGAGAGTGACCTATCCGAACCTGACGAACCAGGAACGGATGAGCCTGGAAGCGCAGGCCCGGAAACGGAAGGGCTGACCTTTTCCCAGACGGCGATCAACAAGGGTGATTCCGTGTACTCGCTGGGCAATCCGTATGACCTTGGCCAGACCATCATTCCGGGAACCTATAACGGCCTCCTCGAGCGCAGTTTCTATCAGAAGCTGTTGTTCAGCGGTTCGCTCAATCCAGGAATGAGTGGTGGTCCCGCGCTCAACGAGGCGGGCGAGATCATCGGTGTCAACGTGGCGACGTCCGGCAACCAGATCAGCTTTCTGGTTCCGGCAAAATACCTGGTGGCACTCCGGCAGCAGGCCATGGCCAGATCCGAACCACTCACGGCTGACGCCTACCAGGCCGAAATCGAAGCGCAGCTTTATGCCGACCAGGAGTACAAATACGCGTTGCTCGTGAATCTTGACTGGCCAACGCAGAAACTTGGGGAGATGAGCGTGGCCGGTGAGGTGAGCGCCTATTTCAAGTGCTGGGGTGACACCAACGACGACAAGGAACTGCCATATCGCATGACCGAAGCGTCATGCACGTCGGAAGACACCATCTATCTATCGGGTTCGCTGCAGACCGGTGCGATCGATTACCAGTATGGCTGGGTCACCAGCGAAACACTGCAGTCCCTGCGTTTCCATAGTCTTCTGACGGACAGCTATGGCCGGATGTTCACTCGCAATCCAGCCGGGGAGGACGACGTCACCAACTATCATTGTTCGACCGAGTTTGTTGGCGCTGATGCGCCACAGGCCGTTTGGCGGGTCGTGCAATGTGTCCGGCAATACAAGAAGTACCCGAAGCTGTACGACGTGTTGTTTCTGGGTGTGCTGTTGGGCAAGGATCGCAGGTCCCTGTCCAGCCACTTCGCGATCTCTGGAGTCAGCAAGGAAAACGCGCAGCTGTTTACCCGTAAATTCATGGGCATGACCAAATGGGCTTCGTAGTCGAGGTCACCAGCCGCTCGGGTCGCGTGATCGAGCGGCACCGGATCAACGGCCCGGTCGCCACGCTTGGGCGCGCCTTTGACAACGATGTGATCCTCTCCGATCCCTATGTTGATGCCAATCATGCGGTCATCGAAGCCACGGAACAGGGTCTCCAGATACGTGCGAGTCGTGCCGGCATTCCGGTCTGGATTGGTCGCAAGCCGATCGACGAGACGGCAACCGCGTTGACCTCAGGTGATTCGGTCAGTCTTGGCCGCACCCACCTGCGGATCTACGCGCTCGACCATCCGGTGCCGTCCGTGCTGTCGTTTGACCGGATCGAACAGCTTTTTTCGTCCCTGACCACACCCTCCCGGCTGTTGCTGGCGTTGGCAGGCTTTGTCTCCCTGATCGCGCTCGACACCTGGTTGCGGTCGTACCAGGCGATGGAGTTTTCAAGGCTTGTGCAGGAGTTGATCAGTTATCTCACCATGACCCTGGTGTGGGCGACATGCTGGGCAGTGGTGGCACGCATTTCTCGCGGCGAACCGAGATTTTTCCATCACTGGCTGGTGGCCGTGATAGCCGTCTCCCTGAATCAGGTGGGTGAATTCCTGCTGGAAGTGATCGCTTTCAACACCGGGTCACTCAGCGCCGTGCAGTCAATCCGTTACCTGATCGAGGGTGCGTGTCTGGCCTTTGCGTTGACCCTGAACCTGCGCTTTGCACTGCGACAGAGTCCGATTGCACGACATTCCTACGCCCAGGGCTTCGCCTGGTCGATCGTGGCCTACGCGCTGCTCACCTCATGGTCGCTTGACGAGTTGTTTCTGCTCTACCCGGAGTTTGATGCCACGGTCTTGCCGGAGACGTTTCGTGTTGCTCCGACTGTGACTGCGGAAGATTTCACTGCGCGAACAGACCAGCTGTATTCGTTCACTGCAGATGAGCTGGAATAGTCCGGAATCCGGGTCAAGGTACCATTCTGGGACGATAGACAGGCTGCTGGTCTGCATTGGCATAGTGCTCTGTGAGTTCCTCGACACTCCAGGGTTCATCACGAAAGGTGACACCCACCTCTTTCGGGTGTGACCACAGGGCGGTCTTGCGGCCGTTGAAGGTCAGGCACTGACCCTGAATGTGCGAAGCCTTGTCACTCGCCAGCCAGACCAATCCCTGCGCAACTTCCTCGGGGGAACCAAATCCCATATCGGACGGGCGGGGTGGTTCGGTTCCGGCGGAACTGGCAGCAGCAGCGGCGCGTTCAAACACCACCTGCGTCATGTCGGTTTCGGCGATCGGCCACAACGCGTTGCAGCGAATGTTGAATCTCGACAGTTCCAGCAACGCGGTACGCAGCAGGCCCATCATTCCTTCCTTGGCCGCCGCATAATTGCCCTGCCCAAATCCGCCAGCGAGCCCGGAGGCTGAAATGACCAGCACGATGTGGCCACCGCCTGCGTCCTTCATGGCCAGACCAGCATGCTTGAGGCAAAAAAACGCGCCGCGCAGATGAACGGCGATCACTTCGTCAAATTCTTCAGCCGTCATCTTCAGCAGGGTCTTGTCCCTGACGATCCCTGCGTTGTGGACCAGCATGTCGATACCGCCAAAGCGTTCAACGCAGGTTTGCACCAGGGCTTGTGCAGTCGCTTCATCGGCAATGGAGCCCGCGACGGCTGCAACCTTCCCACCACGAGCCTCGATGCCCTGCTTGACTTCATCCAGCAGCGCCTGATTGGTGCCATTGATGACCACACTTGCACCGGCGGTGGCCATCTCCTCCGCAAAGGCGCGGCCGAGTCCTCGTGTTGATCCGGTGATCACGATCCGCTTGCCGTTCAGATGCCGCATCGCAGCCCGCCCCGTTTGTTCGATGGGACCGATTATTCAGCGTTTTGCCTTTGAATGCGATCCACCATCAAGGCGGGTTCGTGGTTAAACTCGTGGGAAGCTGGACAAACGGGAGGATCGGAGCGATGCGACCTGAAGAATACCTTCGTCATGACGCGATTGGTCTTGCAGATCTGGTTCGATCAGGCCAGGTGACGGCGAAGGAAGTGCTGGCCGCTGCCAAAGCCCGCATGGTGACCCGCAAGGACCTGAACGCTGTTGTGCTCGACCTCTTTGACCGTGCCGAGGCGCAGATCACCCATGGCGTGGTGAACGGTCCTCTGGCAGGTGTGCCCTTCATGCTCAAGGATCTGGGGCAGAACTATTCCGGAACAGTGACCAGTGCCGGGTCACACCTGTTTGCAGACAGTGTGGCCGACCATGACTCGACGCTCACCCAGCGGTATCTGGCAGCAGGTCTGGTGATCTGTGGCAAGACCAACACACCGGAGCTCGGTCTGGCCACGACCACCGAGCCGAGGTTGCATGGTCCGACCCACAATCCTCACCAGTCCGGGTACAGCAGCGGGGGCTCCAGCGGCGGGGCTGGCGCCGCCGTTGCCGGAGGCATTGTTCCTGTGGCGCACGCTTCGGATGGTGGGGGCAGCATTCGCATACCGGCCAGTTGCTGTGGCCTGTTCGGGCTCAAGCCGACTCGGGGTCGAATTCCTCTGGGGCCTGACGAACTGGAAGGTTGGGGTGGGTTGTCGACTGCGCATGTCATCACCCGCAGCGTTCGTGACAGTGCATTGATGCTTGATCTGACCCAAGGACCGGAAACGGGATCGCCGTATGCCGCACCCCCGGCGGCACGTTCCTATCAGCTCGAGATCGAAAGACCCGTGCGCAAGCTGGTCATCGCGGTTTCATCGACGTCATTCACCGGCGTACCTGTACTGCCCGAAATCGACAGCGCGCTGGCGACATTCGCCGAGCGTTGTCGAACGCTTGGGCACGAAGTTGTGCACGCCGGCCCGAAGGTGGATCCGGTCATGCACAAGGGCGCGCACGGTGTGCTGGCCATCTCCCACGTTGCGGCCACACTGACCCGGCGGACAGAATCGCTTGGTCGGTCATTGCGGGAAGGCGATGTCGAGAAGGTCACCTGGCAGAACTACCAGGCAGCTCGCAATATCACCGGCGCCGACTACGCGATGGCGCGCCAGGCCGTGCAGCAACTGGGCCTGCAGGTTGGCAGCTTCCTTGAGGATTACGATCTGCTCCTGACGCCTACCATGGCAATGCTGCCGCCCAGGCTCGGTGCGATGGACATGATGGGAGCTGAAAACGAGCGCTACCTTGACATCCTCTATCGCATGATTGCGTTTACGGCCTTGTTCAACGATACCGGCAATCCTGCGATCTCCGTGCCCGTGGCCATGTCAGAAAGTGGTCTGCCTATCGGCATGCAGTTTGCCGGACCCCATGGCAGCGAAGGCTTGCTGTTGCAGGTCGCGAGGCAATTGGAGCGGGAAGGCATCGCAAGTGCCAGGGTGGCCGCGTAATGCTGTCTTCGTGTCGGACAATTATCTGCAACGGGTTCTGCTAACCGGGAGGTTTGGATATGTGTGAATCCCATGAGGTGACCAATGCAACTGACTCGAAGGATCCACGCAGTGGGTATCAGCGTGTGGAGGACTGGCCGCGCTATCCGGACGACATGCAGTTCGAGATGGGCTCAGGCGTAGCCGTCGATAACCGCGGTGTCATCTATCTGTTTACGCGTGACCTCGAGCACTGGGCAGCCCATCCACTGTCAATGAAAGACAAGATGGGGAAAAGCTCCGTCGCGATGTTCAACCGTGATGGTGACTATCTGGGCAAGTGGGGTCACTCCGATGAACGTGGCTTTGCGCTGGGTGCCCATACCATCTACATCGAAAAGGATGGCATGTTCTGGACGACCGATCGGGATGGGCATTGCGTCAAGAAGTTCCATCCGGACGGCACGTTGCAGTTGACGCTGGGCGAATTTGGAAAATGGGGCGATGGGCCCGGGCATTTCAATGGACCGACGGCCGTTGTCCAGCAGCAAAACGGCAACATCGTGGTGGCCGACGGTTACTGGAATTCCCGTCTGGTGTTCTTCACCGGTTCGGGCGAGTACATCAAGTCCGTCGGGTCCTGGGGCCGAGGACCGGTCGAGTTCAATACGCCCCATGCACTGGCGGAAGACGCGCAAGGCAGGCTGCTCGTGGCTGATCTGTGCGGTGGCAATTTTCACGCGTACATGACGGTGCCTGGACAGATCGCCGAGCACCGCAACAAGCCGATAGCCGGTTGCAGGAGTCGCATCCAGCGACTCGATCCGGATGGCAACTACATCGACGAGTGGACCCACATCGCGCCACTCAGCCTCGCAGTGTATGGCGATCACGTTTACGCCAGCGACAAGATGAGCAATCTGGCGATCCTTGATGCACAGACTGGCAAGGAAGTGGATCGTGTCGAGAACATCGCCATCTACATTCATCAACTGGCGATGGATGCCCACGGTGATCTGTATACCGCTTCGGTCTATCCGGAACACGCTGGAGAGAAACGAGGGCGATCGGGACCGTCGCATCGTCGCTGGACGAGGCACCAGTGAGCGTTGTGGCAGCACGATCCTGCAGCTCGAGGTGGGCTGGAGCCAGCGCGAATTTGAACCGATGCGCGAAATGTGTGTCAGGTCAAGATCTGGAGAGCGATTTTAGTCAAAAAAAGCTGGCCAGATCACAACGCTGGGGTCACAATGCTTCTCATTGACTGTTGAGAACCCTGTTGAATCGTTCACCCGCTCGTGTACGTCCTGTTTGATCCTGTCTTGCCCAACGCTTGACGCATGTAGTCTGACGCCCGCTGCCGATGTCCGGTTTATACCCAGCTCTCATCAACACAGATTCTGCTTTCAGACCCGGTGCCTTCTGGCTCTCGGTCGAAACGGATCCGCGACGTGACTCATGTCCCGGTACGGCGCGGGTACGAAACCACTATTTCGGGACGGTATGTGAGTGAATTGAATGGGTAAGAAACTGTATTGCGGCAACCTGGCGTATAGCGTTCGGTCTGCTGATCTTGATCAACTCTTCGCCGAGTTTGGCACTGTTGTCAGTGCGCAGGTGATCGAAGATCGCGAGAGCGGTCGTAGCAAGGGCTTTGGCTTCGTCGAAATGTCGAGCGAGTCCGAAGCAGCCGCCGCAATTGCCGGCCTGAATGGCCGTGACAACGAAGGCCGCAAGCTGCAAGTCAATGAAGCCAAGCCCCGCGAAGATCGCGCTGGCGGTGGTGGCGGCGGTAGCCGC
>JBGSHJ010000007.1:0-7999 GCA_041752315.1 Pseudomonadales bacterium | reverse complement strand
GGCGACGGCGGGTGCGGGATGCGCAAGGCGCATCAAACGGGGCTGGATACCCGGAGCCCGGACGCACAGGGACAGCGACAAGGTCGATCTTGGGCATGGTCCATCTCCAGGGTCTGGCAGTAAGCGGTCTGGTCTGTCGCGGCATTCACGAGGAGCATCGTGGATTGCCGAACAAAGGCTCCTAACGTTTCAGATCTTCTTCAACTGATGCCCACCTTCCACATACTGCTCCATCATTTCCAGACAGCGTGCATCCTGCGCGATCAGGTTCGCAAACAGATCGCCTTCTTCGTCCACGCCCTCCGCAGTCGGACGGCCGTGGCTTGCGCGAATCACCTGCTTGATGTACGCCAGTGCAACCGGCGGCTTGTCGAGGAACTCGCGCGCCATTTCACGCGCGGCGGCCAGAACGTCACCCTCGACGTAATGATTGACCAGACCTTCACGCGCCGCTTCCTGCGGACTGAAGGTGCGACCTCGCAACACCCATTCGAGCGCCTTGGCGGTGCCCACCGTTCGCGCCAGCCGGGTGGTACCCCCGGCGCCGGGAAGCAGCCCGACCAGAATCTCCATCTGACCGATCGTGTAATCGCCAGGACCTGCCAGACGGATGTCGCAACACAGCGTCAGCTCACATCCGCCACCACCACAATAACCATTGATCGCTGCGATGGTTGGCTTCTGACAGTTGTCCACCTGCTCCCAGACACGTCGCAGCGCCGTGCGCGCAAATCGTGGCTCGGGCAATCCCCGTGCACGACCATCCTTGAGCGCGCCGGCCATGCCGATGATCTCCTCGACCGAAAAATGTCGGATGAACACATCCTGCAATCCACCAGTGAAGATGATGGCACGGACCTCAGCATCGTTTTCCAGCGCGGTCATGATCTCGCCCAATTGCACCACCATATCGCTGGTGAAAAAGCCTTTGGGTGGATTGGTGAACGTGACCGTCGCGATGCGATCTTCGATGACGTGATGAACGGTACCCATGACATGTTTCCTCTGGAGAGATGAACCCGCGTGTGACAGCGATTATTGCGCCGGAAGACGGACAGCGCACCTTGCTGACTTCACATCATACCGATGGGCCAAAATCCCGGAAGCCGTCATTGCCCGATGTTCGTTTGCAGGCTAGTGGCAAGCACGTCGTGGTACTCGTCGATCCACGCCTGCTGAAGTGAGCGGATCTCCGGCTTCGGAAAAAGTGGAAGCCAGTAGCAGACAAAATCGAAGCGATCCTCTGCCCTCTGAATCCACCGCTCCGGTGTTGATCCGGCGAACCGGACGTGGAAATAACCTCGCTCCAGACGGTCTGCCAGAGACGTTGTCCGCACCCATCCGGAATAGCGGACGATGACCATTTGCGGATCGGTCTGTCGGTTCAGCTCCTCATAACGGACTTCCGAATAGTCACCCTGTTCACCCTGGACGTGACACCACCATCCACGAGGCAGGGTCACCAGACTTTCGGTGTCGTCCGAAGGGCCCTTCCTCAGCCTCGCTTCTTCGCTGAACACCTTCGTCGAACCCAGTTCAGTGATACGGGTACCCAGAAGAGCGACAAGCCGCGTCTCGCTCAATCCGGTCTCCTCTTCGACCTCTCGCAGCGCTGCCGCGCCGGGCTCTTCCCCGGGTTCCACTGACCCCGCAGGAAGCTGGATGCCGGCATCCGGATGTCGGAACACCAGCAGCTCATGGTCGCCGGGCGACTTGCCCGGGCGAGTCACGAATGCCGTCACCTTGGTGATGGTGCGAAGCGGGATATCTGACGGCATCAGGGTGCAGCAAGCGTTGATGGAAATGTGGTGCAAAGAGTACGTGGGCCGCGTGAAACCGGCCACCGGCATGAACGGCAAAGCACCATGGATAGTGTTTTTTCACAGTGCAGGTTGGTTGAAACCAGCCCAGCGGTTGCCCGATCCTGACAGATTGTGTCGACACCATTGATTGGCAGTGAATATTCCGCCTCTCGCTTCCGTATAGGGAGCAAGTCACGTGCCATGCAAGCCGGGAGCCACTTATGTCTGAGCCCACTCACTCATCGCCACACGATCCTGTGCACAACGCGTTTCAGGAGGGACGCCGTATCGGGCTGGCCACCGCAGCACTGGCGCTTGGCGTGGTGTCCTTCCTGAACCTGCTCGGTCTGGAAAAGTCCATTCTGGCCATCGTTCTTGCCCTTCTGGCCATGCAAGGCGCGGAGCCGGTCACTGCCGCATTTCGTCGCGGTAGAACGGCATTGATGGTCAGCGCTGTTCACGTCCTCACAATCGTCGTCGTACTTGTGCTGTTTCACGACAAGCTGCTGCAACTGCTGCACAAGCTGAGTTGACCGATGCTGGACGCGCAGCAGTACGCTCAGCTTCTGAAACCGTTACTCGCGCGCGCGGCCGGATACGCGCGCTCTATTCTGCGCGACCGCCAGCACGCAGAAGATGCTGTGCAGCAGGCAGCGTTGCGGGGACTGGAGCGCCTGAGGACTTTCGATGAAGCGCGACCGTTCAAAAGCTGGTGGTTCTCCATATTGCACAACAGCTGCATTGACATGCTTCGTGCAAACAGGGGCCCACTGCATGTCGAGCTCGAAACACACGACCTGGCGACGACGGAACCCAGGGACACATCCGATTGGGAGCGCCTTGCGGTCGGTATGGAACAACTGCCCACGGACCATCGCGAAATTCTGAGGCTGAAGTACTTTGCAGATCTAAGCTATCGCGAGCTCGCAGCGACCCTGTCCATTCCACAAGGAACGGTGATGTCCCGGCTCCACCTGGCGCGCAAGGCACTCGCGAAAAAAATGCGTGAGGAGGAATGATGCAACCTGTCGACCCCGCCGAACTGTCGGCTTATCTGGATGGCGAACTGACACCGGACCGCGCCCGCGAAGTTGCTGCGTTGCTCGCCACCGATCCCGACTTGCGATCGTCATACGATGAACTCGCGAGCACCGATGCTGACTGGATTGCTGCCGCCAGCTCGGCTTGCTTCAGTCCGGTAACGGACATTCCAGTCCAAAAGGTCTTCGGAATCTCCCGGCTCACTTTCACCGCGATCGTGGGAATGCTGATTGCCTTGTGTGTTACCGCGAAAACTTCCGATACGGTGGTCTGGAGCCTGACGCTCCATGCTGTTGCGCTTGCATTGACGTTTACGTGGATTGTGCGCATGGCGCGTGAAGATCAAAAGGAAAGCGGTTGAAACGAAGGTGTCCCCGACTGATTCCTGACAGAAAAGTTCCGGGATGGACAGACTTGTTACCAAGGAAGCGGATAATTTCACTCATTGGTCGAAGATCCCCTAGAATCTGCGATAGTCCATCCACCCTCAGGAGACTACTTCGATGCTGACCGTCCATCACCTCGGCATTTCACAATCCGAACGCATCGTCTGGCTGTGCGAAGAGCTGGGACTCGACTACCAGTTGAAACGATACGAGCGCCGTGCGGACAACCGGCTCGCACCCGACGATTACAAGGCATTGCACCCGATGGGTATCGCGCCGGTGATCACGGACGGTGATCTGGTGATCGCGGAGAGCGGCGCGATCTGTGACTACCTTTGCGCGCGCCACGGTGGTGGTCGCCTCGTACCGAAGCCGGATGATCCGGACTTCCCGGATCACCTCTTCTGGTTTCACTGGTCCAACGGCACGTTCATGACCACGCTGATGATGCAGCTGGTGCAGTCGATGTCCGGCGGGCAAGGCAGCGCCACTCCATTTGTCCAGGACCGGAGCGATCGGGGCTGGTCGATGATCGAAACGCGACTGGGACAGGCACCATTCTTCGGTGGACAAAATCTCACCACGGCGGACATCATGATGGGCTACTGCCTGACCACGAGCCGCGCGTTTCGAGGCACGTCGATCGACAAGTTTCCAAATCTGAAGGCGTACCTGCAACGCATCGGTGAGCGCCCCGCTTACCAGCGTGCAATGGCGAAGGCTGAACCGGGCATGAGCCCGATGTTGAGCTGACAGGAGTCAGGACAACCGCAGGGACAGTGCTGCGTGGAGGCGAATCGAATGGAGCGACCGGAACTTGGATAACAAACTCACGCCAACGTTGACCGGCGGCTGCCTCTGCCGACAGGTACGATACACCCTGAACACCGGCCCGATTTCGACACGTGTGTGCTGGTGTCGAGACTGCCAGTACTTCGCTGCTGGCAGCGGCACCGTGAATGCAGGCTTCCGCATCGACGCCCTGACGATTGTCGGTGAAACGGCAGACTATGTGAGTCACGCGGACAGCGGCAATGTCATGCATCGCCGCTTCTGTCCACGCTGCGGCACCCATCTGTTCAGCGCTGCCGAAGCGCGCCCGCACCTCGTGTTCGTACGGGTGGGTTCGCTCGATGATCCGGGTGCCGTAAGGCCGCAGTCGAGCATCTGGACGGAATCGGCACCGCAATGGGCCAGCATCGATCGGTCATTGCCCTGCATCGCAGGCCAGCCTCCACCGATCGGCTAGAGGCGGCAGTCAGTCTCACGGAAGGTCGCCGATCCGGGAGAAGGTCCCGAATCCTGGGAACAGAAGAGACAGGACGTCGGAGTGGCTTATCGTCGACTGCGCTCCGCTACGGCAACCTTTCCAGCCGCCCTTTGCGTCTGACGATGTTCTTGTAGTCCCATTGAATCTCGTGTGACTTCCTGAGCCATCGGCGAAGGTCTGTCTTCTTCACTTCCGCGACAGCATCAAAAAAGACCGAAGCATCCTTGAACTTCTTGCCGACCACGTCGAGCCCGTCTTCTGCAAAATCTGCCCCACTCCAGAACATCAGGCGTATGCCTGGCTTCTGCCTGGAGTAACCGACAATCGGGTTTCCATCCAGGAACCAGACGGGATGTGCGTGCCACAGCTTGTTTTCGGCCTGGGGCAGTGCCCTGTCGATTTCCGCAGCGAGCAATTCACAGACTGCCTGGTGATCAGGTTCCAGCTGATCGTTGTACTTCTGGATTTCGGGATGCATCCTGATACTCCTGATCGGTCGAATCCGACGAAGAATCGCAGTCGAACACGTCACGCCCTCCCGATCAATCGTAGACCGTCCATGGATCTGTCCGGACACGCGCGTCGATCGCCTCGGCATCTTCACCAATGACTACCCGCCAGTCACCGTTGTGAACCGCGTTGAGGATTGCTGTCGCCGCCTGCTCGCCGGACACCGGCGCATAGTGTGCAAACAGTGAATCGAGCGAACGACGCCATGTTCGAGGCGGCGATGGCATACCGGTGCGGACATGGCCAGGCATGACCAGCACGGCCGAGAGATGGGGCGCGTGGGTACGGAAGTCGACCAGGAGCGATTCGGTGAAACCCCGGACTGCAAACTTTGCCGACGAATAGGCCGTATGCGGCGACTTCGTGCCCAGACTGGCCCACAGACTGTTCACCGAGGACGTGTTGACAACAACACCCTGATCGGCCGCCATGAGCATCGGCAGAAAGGCGCGGGTGCAGTGGTATGTACCACACCACGATACCGAGAACGTGTGCTCCCACTCCTCGCGCTTGCCGATAACAAACGAACCCCCACCCACCACGCCTGCATTGTTGAACAGCAGGTGGATCGCATCGCACCCATGCGCCCTGGCGACTTCGTTCACAAGCTGCTCAACCGCCCTCTCATCAGACACATCGTGCACATGGGTGGTGACCCGGACCTCGGGGTTGATGGCCCGCGCGCGACGGGCCGCTGCTTCCAGTTTCGCGCGATCGATGTCGCAGACAGCCACATGCGTGCCTCGGTGAACGAGTTGGAGCAGGAGTTCACGACCAATGCCGGACGCACCCCCCGTCAGTACCGCAATCCGGTTCCCGAACTCTTCAAACGCGGCCATCTCCGAGATTTTCCTCCGTTTGTCTCAACGGGATTCGTTTTTTCATCGCTCATGCAAGCGCGCTGACAGGTCGCTGACAGGCCGAACGCTACCGAGGGTCCAGACGCAAGAAAGACCGTGGCGGAAACCTGGTCAGCAACCGCAATACCCACGGCAGTGGGTAGGCGTCAGCAATGCGCGCCCGCTCTTCTCCGGTGACCTGCACTGCACGATAGCTCATCCGCTGGCCTGCGATCGCCACCTCGACATCCGCATTCAGAACGGCCCGGTGATAACAGCCGCGAAGCCAGTGATTGGCCGCAACATACAGTTTGCCGTCGTTTTCCACCCCCGCAACCACTGCGTCACGGCTACCTTCCGCATCAGAGGTTGAAATCGTCACCCACTCCTCGTCGGGCTGCACTCGGTTGTCTGCGTGTCGACTGCCCATGAACAGGACGAAGGACTCGAACGCGACAACGACGCCGACGGCGGACGCGCTCATTGCTCTTCCAGCCAGGCAATCGCCGAATCCTCGTTGTCGAACGACCTGAACTGGCGTCCCCTTTTCGCTTCGCCGATGTATTCAAGAAAGCGCTCGTTAAACTGGGTGCCACCATCAAAAACGCAGGCCACGGCGATCTGGTAGTTGACGAGCTTCTGAATGAATTCACCTGCAAATCGAGTCTTCAGGTCAAAAAACGCTGCAGGGAGTTGCCTGTCACGCAGGAGCACTCGATTGCTGTTCCTTTCGTAGCAGGCAGCAACGATGTCGAGGGCGTCGTTGAGATCAACAACAGCCTCGACACACTCGAGGATTGCTGCACTTGAGTCTGGAAGGAGCCGGGTCATCATGGAAGGATTTCTGCGGCCTGATGGATGAGGTGAAGATTCACGTCAGGTGGATTCCAGAAGCGGCAAGGCCGTGAAGTGTCCTCCCGATCCAGATCGATAAAACCTCGACTCAGACCACACGGTGTCAAAACCGCGAACCTGGCTCAGTCAGGAATTTCAGTTCTTCTGGCTTCGACTCCCTGCCAAGGATTTCATTGCGGTGAGGATAGCGACCAAACCGATCAACGATTTCCTTGTAGCGAAGTTCAAACTCGTAGTTGCTCTGAGGAGCATGCTCACGAAACAGCCGTTCTGCCGATTCGTGAATCAGCCTGGATTCGCTGTGCATGTAGGGCAAGTAAAGGAAAACGCGTTCATCGGGTGTGAGCGCTTGGTCAGCCTCGGCCGCCACCGCTTCCTGAGCAAGCGCAAGCGCCAGCGGATCCGCTTCAAAGGCGCGACGATCGTTACGGAAGATGTTTCTGGAAAACTGGTCGAGCACGATGACTTCCGCCAGTCTGCCACGCGGTTCTGCGCGCCACTCGAAGAGTTCCGAGCGGGCAGCACGATGGTGCAGCTCACCAAACCGGGCGGCGATCAGAAGGTCGAAGTCAGGATCCACTTTCCACCACTGCGCCGGAGTGACTTCGTGAAACCAGAACTGTAGAACCGATTGATACATGGCGGGTCAAAGATTCAGGTTGCGAGGTTCAACGTTTTACATGAGGAGTGGTCAACTACGCTACTCTGACGACCCCTGCAACTTTGTCGGTGGAAACGTGTCACCAATTTCCTCGATCGTGACGTGTCCTGGTTGTTCCTGCACAGTTCCCCTCCATCCCGAGACGGCAGGATAGCCGGCAAGATCGAACCCACCTTCCTCCGCACAGTGAACATACCCGTAGAGGCAGATGTCTGCCGCCGAGAAGCGATCGCCAACCAGAAAACGGTGGCCTTGAAGTTCCGCTTCCAGAACGCCGAGTGCGCGATAACCCGTCGCATACCATTGGGACCAGTCGGCGGGGGTCGTCGGGATGAAATCAGGATGGTGTTTGAGAAAGCGTGTTCGTCCGAGCACCTTGTCGATATTGTTTTGTTCAAAACACATCCACTGCACGATGCGGGCCTGCGCAAGACGATCTGACGGCATCAGTTCCGTGTCCAAGGCCAGCCAGTACAGGATGGCATTGGACTCCCGGAGCATCGTGCCGTCCGTCAGTTCCAGTACAGGGATCTGACCCATCGGGTTCTTGGCCAGAAAGTCCGTAAACCCCGTTTCACCTGCGAGAAGATCGACAACGCGGTACTCGACGCTCAACCCTCGATGCGCGAGGGCCA
>JBGSHJ010000006.1:5000-32089 GCA_041752315.1 Pseudomonadales bacterium | reverse complement strand
GGGGACTGTGAAGAAGCTGGGACGCGACAGCGTCATTGTTGACCTGGGTAACAACGCCGAAGGGTTGTTGAAACGAGAGCACCTCATTCCTCGGGAGTCGTTCAGGGTCAATGATCGCATTCGCGCGTTGTTGCTCGAAGTACAGCCAGAAAATCGGGGTCCACAGTTGACCTTGACCCGGACTTCCGCGGCCATGCTGGTGGAGTTGTTCAAGCTCGAAGTGCCGGAAGTCGCCGAGGATGTCATCCAGATTCGAGCCGCAGCACGCGACCCCGGTTCACGAGCGAAGATTGCCGTCAAGACCAACGATGGGCGCATTGATCCGGTTGGCGCTTGTGTCGGTATGCGCGGTTCCAGGGTGCAGGCCGTTTCCGGCGAACTCGCGGGAGAGCGCATAGATATCGTTCCCTGGGATGACAATCCCGCGCAACTGGCGATCAATGCTCTGGAACCCGCCCAGGTCGCCTCTATTGTCGTTGATGAAGAAAGCCATACGATGGAAGTTGCTGTCTCGGAAGACAACCTGGCTCAGGCCATCGGTCGAGGTGGCCAGAACGTGCGCCTCGCGAGCGAGCTGACGGGCTGGACTCTGAACATCATGACCGAGGCTGAGGCAGAGCAGAAGCAGCAGAAGGAAGCCGGTCAGTTCATCCAGAATTTCATGGATGTACTGTCGGTTGATGAGGATGTCGCGATCGTTCTGGTGGAAGAGGGATTTACCACCATTGAAGAGATCGCGTACGTGCCGATTGACGAGATGACGGCCATCGAGGGTTTTGATGCCGAGATCGTCGAGGAGTTGCGGAATCGAGCGAAGGACGCTTTGTTGACCAAAGCCATCGCCAACGAGGAAATGTTGTCCGATCAGCAACCCGCAGACGACCTTCTCGAAATGGATGGTATGGATCGGCAACTTGGATTTGCACTGGCAAGCCATGGTGTGGTTTGCATGGAAGATCTGGCAGAACTTGCCATCCCGGATCTCCTTGAAATCGCGCCCTCCCTGAGCGAAGAGAAGGCGGCCGCATTGATCATGACGGCGAGGGCTCCCTGGTTTGAATAATCGGAAGGTTCATCGAGCTATGCTCGAGTGGTCTCGCGTGTGGCAAAGCCTGGCAGCGAAAGCTCCCAGCGAAACGGCGTAAAGAGCGGAAATAACTATGGCCGATGTTACGGTTGAACAACTCGCGAGCACGGTAGGCGTCGCTGTAGAACGGCTGCTGTCGCAAATGCGTGAAGCCGGCCTCTCGCATTCTCGGGCTGGTGAGTCCGTTTCAGAAGAACAGAAGCAAGTGTTGCTCGCCTATCTCAAGCGTGCGCACGGCGGAGAAGACGCGTCTCCCAACAAGATAACGCTGACTCGCAAGTCGGTTGGCACGCTGAAGATTGGGCAAGGCAAAGCAGGCCGAAGTGTGACCGTCGAAGTCCGACGCAAGCGTGTTTTTGTGAAGCGCGGAGAGACGGAGGAACAAGCCACTGAATCAACGGCCCCTTTGCAATCGCAAACGGAAGTTGAAACCAAGCGCATCAGGGAAGAAGAAGCCCGTCGTGCCGAGGCGCTTCAACGGGAAGAGGAACAGCGGCGTCTCCAGGAAGAGCAGCGTCTCGAAGAAGCTCGCTTGAAAGAAGAAGAGCGTTTGCGCCTGGAAGCAGAAAGGCTGGCGAAGGAAGCGGCGGAACTGAAGGCTCGTGCACAGACGACGCCCGCAGTCGACGAAGTGGCGATCAAGACCGCCGATGAACAGGCCAAGACCCAGGCGGAAGAACGTGGTGGAAAGCGGACGCGTGGCAAGGAACGCGAAAAGGACCGTGATCGCCGAGGCCGTGATGGTGTTGTCGAGCCCGTACAAGGCGGTCGCTCCGAGCTGAAACTCAAGACAGCGCGCCGACATAGACAACGTGGGCCTGGGCAGGGATTTCATGTCGAACAACAAGGTGGCGAATTCAGGCCAACGGAGTTCATTTCGCATGAAGTGGATATCCCGGTAGCCATCACCGTTGGTGAATTGGCGAGTCGCATGTCGGTCAAGGCTGGCGAAGTCATCAAACAGCTTATGAAGCTCGGTGTGATGGCGACCATCAACCAGGCGATCGACCAGGACACCGCGATACTGCTCGTAGAAGAACTTGGCCACAAACCCAAGCTGGTTCGCGAAGATGCAATCGAGATGGAACACACGGAATCATTGCAGATCGAAGGCGAACAGGTTGGACGACCACCCGTGGTCACGGTCATGGGCCACGTCGATCATGGCAAGACGTCGCTGCTCGATTACATCCGCAAGGCCAAGGTGGTCAGTGGCGAAGCTGGTGGGATTACTCAGCACATTGGTGCCTACAGCGTGCCAACGGCGAAGGGTCGGGTCACCTTTATCGATACACCGGGTCATGCAGCGTTCACCGCAATGCGGGCAAGAGGTGCACGGGTTACGGACATCGTCATTCTCGTTGTGGCTGCCGATGATGGAGTCATGCCACAGACAGAAGAAGCGATTCAGCATGCCAAGGCCGCAGGTGTGCCGATCATTGTTGCTATCAACAAGATGGACCTTCAAGGCGCGGATCCGGAACGCGTGACGAGCGAACTCGCATCCCGCAACGTGATGCCGGATACATGGGGCGGCGATACACAGTTTGTACACATCTCGGCGATTACCGGTCAGGGCATCGATGACCTGCTCGATGCAATCCTGTTGCAGGCGGAGCTGTTGGAATTGAAAGCGGTTCCGCAGGCTCCGG
Organism: Pseudomonadales bacterium; assembly: GCA_041752315.1. GTDB lineage: Bacteria > Pseudomonadota > Gammaproteobacteria > Pseudomonadales > Azotimanducaceae > SYFY01. The sequence continues at coordinate 29,350 of JBGSHJ010000006.1, read as the reverse complement.
CTCGAGGAGTCGTGGTTGAGTCCCGGCTGGACCGTGGTCGTGGACCTGTAGTGACCATCCTGGTGCAGAACGGGACCCTGCGAAAGGGAGATGTCGTGATCGCCGGAGAATACTTCGGCAGGGCTCGTGCCATGATCGACGATCAAGGCAATCAGGTGGATAGCGTACCTCCGTCGATGCCTGTGGAATTGCTGGGACTGTCGGGGACGCCAGGTGCAGGCGACGATTTTGGTGTGGTGCCGGATGAGCGCACTGCTCGGGACCTTGCAGATTTTCGTCGGGATCGCACCAACGAAAAACGACAGGCGCTTCAACAGTCTGCAAAGCTCGACAACATATTCGCGCATCTCGCTGAAGGCGAGAAGCGGGTGATGAAGCTCGTACTCAAGACGGACGTTCGCGGTAGCCTCGAGGCAATCACGCAGGCTCTGGCGGAGATAGGGAATTCCGAAGTGCAGGTCAGCGTTCTTGGCTCCGGTGTCGGAGCGATCACCGAGTCGGATGCCAACATGGCGTTGACCTATGGCGCCGTGATCTTTGGATTCAATGTCCGTGCGGACAATTCCGCCAAGGCGCTGATTGAACGCGAAGGGATGGAACTGCGTTACTACAGCATCATCTATGAGCTTATCGATGATGTTAAGAAAGTCCTTACGGGGATGTTGTCACCGGAAATTCGCGAAGAAATTGTGGGCGTCGCTGAAGTGCGGGATGTATTCCGTTCACCAAAGTATGGCCAGATTGCCGGATGTATCGTTCTGGAAGGCAACGTGTTCCGCAGCAAGCCGATACGGGTGCTGCGTGGCAATGTGGTGATTTTCCAGGGCGAACTGGATTCACTGCGACGATTCAAGGATGACGTCAACGAAGTTCGCAGTGGCACTGAATGTGGTATTGGCGTGCGGAACTACAACGATGTGCGGGTTGGGGATGTCATCGAAGTCTTCGATACAAAAGAGGTCGCCCGATCGCTGTGAAACAGTACTCACAAGCCGGTGAACGAACGCAGCGTGTCGCTGATTTCATCAGGGACGAGGTTGCCCGGTTGCTGCTGCGTGACATGCGGGATCCCCGGGTTGACATGGTCACGGTGAGCGAGGTTCGAGTAAGCAAGGATCTGGCATTTGCAGACGTCTATGTGTCTTCGCTGCGAACCAATGACGAGATGGCGCGCAAGGCGATGATTGACACGCTGAACGGAGCGGCAGGTTGGATTCGCTCAGAACTCGCAAAACGACACACCATGAGAACCACCCCGCGTCCGCGCTTTCATTACGACGAATTGATCGAGTCAAGTGCAAAGCTGGATCGTGCCATTGATCGTGCGATAGCGGCAGACAATGAGCGGCTTACGGAGGCGGGTGATGAATCGGCGTAGTCGAGGACGTCCGCTGGATGGATTCCTGATCATGGACAAGCCCGTCGGACTCAGTTCGAACCAGGTCGTGCAGAAGGCCAAGCGAATGATGGACGCGCAGAAAGTCGGTCACACTGGCAGTCTCGACCCATTGGCCACTGGGGTATTGCCACTCTGTTTTGGGGAAGCCACGAAATTCTCGCAATACCTGCTTGATTCAGACAAGAGGTACTGGACGCGAATTCGTCTTGGGCAAACCACGAATACAGGCGATGCCGATGGGCAGATTCTGGAGGAAAGACCGGTCACGGGCATCACGGCCGAGCTCATTGAATCGGTGCTGGTGGAGTTTCGGGGCAGTATCGAACAGACGCCCTCAATGTACTCCGCCATCAAATATCATGGACAACCGTTGTACAAACTTGCTCGAATGGGACTGGAAGTCGAGAGAAAGTCGAGAGCGATCAGTGTCTACCAATGTGAGCTTGTAGCGTTCGACGGCGATTTTTTTGAGCTTGAACTGCACTGCAGCAAAGGAACATACGTGCGGTCGATCGCTGAAGACGTTGGGCGAAAACTGGGTTGTGGCGCTCACGTGGTTGCACTTCGCAGGCGTTCAGCCGGCCCGTTTCAGGAAGTGGACGTCGTATCGTTCGAAGCGCTCGAATCTGCATGCGATAATCAAAGTGGTGAGGGCTTCCTCAGGCCGATCTCGGCAGCAGTTGGGAATTGGCCGGAAGTCAGTCTCAACGAGACTCTCGCCTACTACCTACGACAGGGACAACCCGTCATGGTGCCTCGCGCACCTGCCCAGGGCTGGGTGCGGTTGGCCTTGCAAAACGAATCTTCCGCTGCATCGTTTATCGGTGTCGGGGAGGTCATGGACGACGGGCGAATTGCGCCACGTCGGCTGGTATCGAGGGCATGACTGCAAATATGCGTGGTCATGCTTGTGATCAATACCGGCGCTTTACAGGCATATTCAACAGGAGATCATCAACATGGCATTGAATGCGGCGCGAAAAGCCGAAATCATCAAGGATTACCAACAAGGTGGGAGTGATACCGGCTCCCCGGAAGTCCAGGTAGCTTTGCTGACACACAACATCAACGAATTGCAGGACCACTTCAAGGCACACAAAAAGGATCACCATTCGCGACGAGGACTCATCCGGATGGTCAACCAGCGTCGAAAGTTGCTGGACTACCTTAAAGGCAAAAACTCAGAGCGATATGCATCGCTGATTCAACGACTTGGTCTGCGTCGTTGAGCAACACCATGCCGCACGTTTTGCTGCCAGCGGGAGCTGTCGGCTGGTCGTGCGAGGTGTCTGCAACCCTACATAAGGAGCTGATTTGAAAGCGATTACCAAAGAAATTCAGTTTGGTGAGCAAAAGCTCACCCTCGAGACAGGTCGTATTGCACGCCAGGCAACCGGAGCGGTTCTGGTAACCCTGGGTGAAACCGTGGTTCTGGCGACAGTAGTAGGTGCCAAGGGCATGAAACCTGGACAGGACTTTTTTCCCCTGACGGTGAACTATCAGGAGAAAACCTACGCCGCCGGGAAAATCCCGGGAGGATTCTTCCGGCGTGAAGGGCGACCAAGTGAAAAAGAGACGTTGACGTCACGCCTCATCGACCGCCCATTGCGGCCCTTGTTTCCCAAAGGGTTCATGAACGAAGTTCAAGTGATTCTCACGGTGATATCCGCCGACAAGAATCAGGATCCGGATATCGCTGCCCTGATTGGTGCATCGGCTGCATTGTCGATTTCAGGAATTCCATTTGCTGGTCCGATCGGCGCTGCGCGGGTTGGGTATATCGATGGCAACTTCATTCTGAACCCGGGGTTCGAGCAGATGAAGAGTTCCATGCTGCACATGGTGGTAGCGGGAACCAAGGATGCCGTGCTCATGGTGGAGTCAGAAGCTGACCGCCTCACCGAAGACGAAATGCTGGGCGGGGTTCTGTTCGCGCAGCAGGAAATGCAGGTTGTCATCGAGGCAATCAATGAGTTGGCAGCTGCAGCAGGGAAACCTCGTTGGGACTGGCAGCCAGTGGCGTCGAATGCGAATCTCAAACAGGCGGTTGAGCAGCAGGTCCGCAGTCAGTTGGGCGATGCGTATCGCATAATGGACAAACAGGCTCGACAGGATCGTGTCGCGTCTTTGCGAAAGGCCACTATTGACGCGTTGGCAGGAGCCGAAGGCGCTCAATTCAGTGCAGGTGATGTTTCAGACGCCTTTGCCAAACTTGAGAAGAACATCGTTCGTGATCGTGTTCTCAACGGTGAGCCGCGCATTGACGGCAGGGATTTGCGAACGGTTCGGCCGATCACAATTGAAGTGGGTGTGCTTCCGCGAACCCACGGCTCCGTGTTGTTCACCCGGGGAGAAACACAGGCCATTGTTGTCGCCACATTGGGTACTCAAAGGGATGCGGCCTTGATCGATGCGCTGGAAGGCTCCTTCAAGGATCCATTCATGCTGCACTACAACTTCCCACCCTACAGCGTTGGTGAAGCGGGATTCATGGGCGGACCAAAACGACGGGAAGTCGGTCATGGCAAGTTGGCACGCCGTGGTGTCCAGGCAGTGCTTCCAAGCGTGGAGGACTTCCCTTACACGATTCGCATCGTCTCGGAGATTACGGAGTCAAACGGCTCTAGTTCAATGGCCTCCGTATGCGGAGCGTCTTTATCGATGATGGATGCCGGTATTCCCCTGAAAGCTCCGGTTGCCGGAGTCGCCATGGGTCTGGTGAAGGAAGGCAATCGTTATGCAGTATTGACCGACATCCTTGGCGATGAAGATCATCTGGGCGACATGGACTTCAAAGTCGCCGGAACTGCAGAAGGTGTCACTGCGTTGCAGATGGACATCAAGATCGATGGCATTACCGAAGAGATCATGGAAGCTGCGTTGCGTCAGGCTTTGGAAGGCCGGCTTTTCATTCTTGGAGAAATGAACAAGGTACTCGCAACGTCGCGACCGAACATGGCGTCCAATGCACCGGTAATCACGACCTTGAAGGTTCATCCCGAGAAAATTCGGGAGATCATCGGCAAGGGTGGCGCAATGATCCGGAGTATCGTCGAAGCCAGTGGTGCAGAAATCGACATCGAAGATGATGGCACTGTGAAGATCTTCGCGACGAATGAAGAATCACGAAGCATCGCGATTGGCCGAATTCAGGAAATTGTTGCAGAAGCTGAAGTTGGCAGGATCTATGAGGGAAATGTGGAACGAATAGTCGACTTTGGTGCGTTCGTTTCCATCCTCCCTGGCAAGGACGGTCTGTTGCACATATCGCAGATTGCGGATGAGCGAGTCGAGAATGTTGGCGACTACCTGCAGGAAGGTCAGAAGGTCCGTGTGGTTGTACTCGATGTGGATCAGCGTGGCCGCATCAAGCTGTCAATGAAGGAAGTGAAGAACTACGAAGCAGCCTAGCTGCTTCGTCATCAACCGATCGGGACTGCAGGTTGCAGTTCCGGTTTTTCACCGACCGGTGAAAACAGGCGGCGCCATGGTTAACGCGCCGCGTTTTCTGCATGCGAACAGTCTATGTTCGGAACCGATCTTCTCGTTCTCCGTAGTGACGTTCCACGAGTTCGTGTCTTTCCTGCGCTTCCAGGCACAACGTTGCGATCGGTCGTGCTTCAAGTCGACGAAGCCCGATGTCCTCTCCGGTCTCTTCGCAAAAACCATACGAACCATCATCCAGCCGAGCAAGCGCCGCATCGATCTTCTTGAGAAGCTTCCTTTCCCGATCACGTGCCCGGAGTTCGAGGCCGAACTCTGATTCCTGGGTGGCGCGGTCGTTTGGGTCCGGGAAATTTGTCGCTTCATCCCGCAGATGGTGGATGGTGCGATCGACCTCTTCCATCAACTCACGTTTCCAGTTCAAGAGTATTCGGCGAAAGTGCTCTACCTGCCCATCGCTCATGTACTCTTCACCCGGTTTGGGCTGATACGGTGGTATCCCATGAATGGGGCCGCTGAAAAGATTTGGACTGAGATCTGAAGGCGCGACCAGGCGCGCGGTACTCTTTGGCACGATAGTGTTGTTGTCCGTTTTGGAGTTCTTGGTCGAGGCGTCCTGCTTCGCTTTGCTCTTGGTGGAAGTTGTCGCGGGTTCCTTTGTCGTTGTTGGCACCGCTGATGCTGAGCTGGGCGCGCTTTTTTTGTTGGTGGGCTTCGGAGTCGAATTTTCTGCCGAGGGTTCTGCCTTGGCAGGTTTATCTGCTACAGGAGCGGAAGCCGCTGGGCTGTTCGAAGCTGCGGTTTTCTTGTTTTCTGGTTTGCTCTTTGGAGTTGGCAATTTGGTTTCGACCTGCACCGTCCGCCGTGCAGTTTGCGCGACTTTGGGTGGCAGTTTCTTTTCCTTGGTTTTGGCTTCAGTCGGTTTGACAGGTGCCCTCTTGCTTGGCGTACCGGCTTTTTGACTGGTGCCAGTGGACTTGACCGGCTTTTCGCTCTTGGGCGCAGTAGTGGATGTAGCGGCGACCTTTTTAGTGCTGGCGGTCGTCGCTGTTTTCTTGGGTTTCGAAGCTGTGGTGCTTGATAGTTTCTTCTTTGCAGCCATTGCAAGCCTTCCCGCTGGTTCGAAGAGCGGCGCGTATGATATCCGAACGTGGTCAAGGTGCCAGCGATGTTTAGCCTGGAATGAGGGAGTTTTCGTGGTCTGGGTCGACTACACCATATTCTGCTGCCACCTCGGCAACTGTGAGCACGTTCCCCGTTTTTTGCATGATTCCCGGGTCGGCAGCCAATGCAGCGATACATCGTCCTGACAGTCGAACAGATTGCGAAGCCAGAGGATCCAGGTGCATTTTACCTTGTGCGATCATGTCGAGGATGAATTCGGTCTTTACTTTGGAGGGAGACAAGGAGAGCGCGGCGACACCGTATGCTTTCAGTTCATGAGCCATATCCCTGGCCATCCGATCCACACCGGCCTTACCCACACCATAAGATGTGCTGAACACGTACTCGCGGCCGCCTCTGGAGGAGATGTTAACGATCAGCCCACTACCCGCAGCGACCATCGCTGGAGCGGCAAAGACCGATGCCGTGTAGTAGCCTCGCAATCCCACGCCGCATTGGATGTCCCATAGCGATACAGGATGCTCCCAGAAACCACCACTCAATACTGGTGGATCGGGAATCTGATATGCATTGTTGACAAGGATGTCGAGACGTCCTTGCTCAGCCTGCACACGTTTGAAGAGCCCAGCGACTTCTTCGTCCTTCTGGTGGTCTATGACACAGGGAATTCCCTTGCCGCCGAGTCGAGATACCGCGTCCGCTGTCGCCTCAACGGTGAGCGTTGCGCCCTTGTCGATCGTGCTGCTGCTGCGACCAGTGACATAAACGGTGGCACCTGCCTCTCCCAAACCTTCTGCGATCCCTTTGCCAATGCCCCTGCTGCCGCCAGTCACAACAGCTACTCGACCGGTCAGGCGCTTCATGGTCGAACCTTTCGATTGAGAACCAGGTCGTCAACTACCGCTGGATCTGCCAATGTGCTGATGTCACCCATGTTCTCCAGGTCATTGGCCGCAATCTTTCGCAGGATCCGACGCATGATCTTGCCCGAACGCGTCTTCGGTAGACCTGGGGCCCACTGAATGAGGTCAGGTTTGGCAAAGGGTCCGATTTCGCGTCGCACAAGATCAACCAATTCTGCTTCCAGTGTTGCCGGTTCGATGTTGGCTCCGGCCATCAGCGTCACGTACGCGTAGATGCCCTCCCCTTTGATGTTATGGGGATAGCCGACTACTGCCGCTTCGGCAACGGCTTCGTGCAGAACCAGTGCGCTTTCAACTTCGGCGGTGCCGATACGATGACCTGAAACGTTGATGACGTCATCAACACGCCCTGTGATCCAGTAATAGCCATCGGCATCCCGACGAGCACCGTCGCCGGTGAAGTAGTAACCAGGATACGCTTTGTAGTAGGTGTCAATGACGCGCTGATGGTCACCATAGACCGTTCTGATCTGGCCAGGCCAGGACGATGTGATGACAAGATTGCCGGAGGCCTCCAGCGTGGAAATGATGGCACCGTTGGTGTCGACCAGTGCAGGCTGGACTCCGAAGAAGGGTTTTGTAGCAGAGCCCGGTTTGAGCGCAGTGGCGCCGGGCAGGGGAGTGATCATGATTCCGCCGGTTTCCGTCTGCCACCAGGTGTCAACGATTGGACATCTGCGCTCGCCAACCACCCTGTGATACCACTCCCATGCTTCCGGGTTGATCGGCTCGCCGACCGACCCGAGTAGCCGAAGTGTTGATCGGCTTGTTTTTTTCACGAATTCGTCGCCTTGAGACATCAGTTGGCGGAGGGCCGTAGGCGCGGTGTAAAAAATGTTCACTCCGTGTTTGTCTATGACATTCCAGCATCGGGCAGCGTCTGGCCAGGTTGGAATTCCCTCGAACATGAGGGTAGTTGCACCGTTTGCCAGAGGCCCATAGACGATATACGAGTGACCCGTGATCCAGCCGACATCCGCGGTGCACCAGTAGATGTCCTCGTCGTGGTAGTCGAACACATAGCGATGGGTAATAGAGGCCATCAAAAGATAGCCGGCGGAAGAATGCTGAACACCCTTTGGTTTCCCGGTCGATCCGGAGGTGTACAGAATGAACAGAGGATGCTCAGAATCCATCGGTTCTGCCGGACAGATATCCGAGCACCCGTCCGTCAACTCGTGATACCAGACATCCCGAGAGTTTTGCCACGGGATGCTGTTACCGGTCCGACGGACGACGACAACACTGTGGACGTTTGGACAGGCTGCCAGAGCTTCGTCAGCATTCTTTTTCAGAGGAACGAACTTCCCGCCCCTCAGTCCCTCATCGGCGGTAATCAGCGTCTGGCAGTCAGAGTCCAGTATTCGGTCCCGAAGAGATTGCGGAGAAAATCCGCCGAACACCACTGAATGAATGGCGCCGATTCGAGCGCAAGCGAGCATTGCGTAGGCAGCTTCTGGAATCATCGGCATGTAGATGCAGACTCGATCACCTTTTTTGACACCTCTTGCCTTGAGCCCGTTGGCCAATTTGTTTACAGAGGCTGCCAGTTGTCGATAGGTGATCACACGGGACTCTGCCGGATCATCTCCTTCCCAGATGATGGCGGCCTGCTCCGAACGGTTTGCCAGATGGCGATCTATGCAGTTGAAGCTGACGTTGAGCTGGCCGCCGTCAAACCAGCGGAAGTTGCCACCCTGCATGTCGACGCTCTGGGTGGTGTGCCAAGGCCTGGTCCAGGTCAGAAGTGTCTTTGCCTGTTCATCCCAGAACTCACCGGGTGTTTCAATTGACTGTTTGTACATCGCCGCATAGGTTTCAGCGTCAATGTGGCAATTTCGACGTACCGCTTCGGGAACCGGGTAAACCGTACTCACCTTGCCTCCCTTTGGACTGCCTGAGCTGATCGGTCACGCAAATGATCAATCAGGAAACGTGTTGATCGATCCTGTCCGCTTGCATCCGCACCGGTCAGTTGTTTGTAGATGGGGTTGGCCAGCCGTTTGCCGATCTCCACCCCCCATTGATCGAATGAGTTGATGCCCCAGATGACCCCTTGGCAGAACACTTTGTGTTCATGCATCGCCAGCAGGGCACCCAGATGAAAGGCGTCCAGGCGATCCAGAACCAGTGTTGTCGTTGGATGTTCACCGGGTACTTCTCGTTCACTGGATACGCCACGTTCACCCAGCATCATCGCCTGACTTTGAGCGAGTGCATTGGCTTCCAGCCAGCGATGGTGGTCCGTCAGTTCCGACCCCGAAGAAGCGCTGAAGATGAAATCCGCGGAGTAGGCCCTTGTACCCTGGTGCAGCAACTGATGGTAGGCATGTTGTCCGGAGGTACCGATCCCGCCCCAGAGAATCGGCATGGTGTGCGTATTTACGGCACTGCCATCCTGGTGCACGCGCTTGCCGTTGCTTTCCATTTCCAATTGCTGGAGATACATCGGCAACAGTGCCAGTCGCTCGTCGTAGACCAGCACTGCATGATTGTTGGCGCCGAGGAAATTGGTGTTCCAGACACCAGCGAGTGCTGCCAGAACGGGAAGGTTGGTCTCATGTGGCGCAGACGCGAAGTGCTCGTCCATCGCACGAGCACCTGCCAGGAGAGCATCAAACGTGCGAGTACCTGCCGCCAGCGCGACCGGCATGCCGACTGCGCTCCAGAGCGAATAGCGACCGCCAACCCAATCCCACATCGGAAAAATGTTCTCCGAAGTGATCCCAAATTCGTTCGCTGCTTTGACGTTTGCCGAAATTGCCGCGAAATGTCTGGAGATTCCGGCAGTCTGGTTGGTACGTTCCAGGAACCAGGTGCGAGCGGATCGAGAATTCTCAAGGGTTTCCAGGGTCAGAAACGACTTGGATGCGGTAATGAAAAAAGTCCGCTCAGGATCGCACCCCCTCAGCGCCGTGGCGAGTGCGTACCCATCGATGTTGCTGACGAACCGTATATCCAGTACGCCGTCACTTCCGATGGCTCGAACGGCAAGTTCAGGGCCCAGGTGTGATCCGCCAATCCCGATGAAAACGACGTGACGAATGCTCTTGCCGGTTATACCCGTATGTTGGCCATTGCGGATGCGGTCAACAAAAATTCGTACCTGGGAGAGGGTGTCCTGAACGAGTTGATCAATGTGCGGGAGTCCCATTCCTGACGGAGTTCGCAACGCGGTGTGCAGAGCAGGGCGCGCCTCGGATTGGTTGACTATTTCTCCGGCCAACATCGCCTTGCGGTGGTCGGATAGTCTTGCCTGATCCGCCAGAAGAACCAGTTCCCTGAGGACAGGTCGACTGATTCTCTGCTTGCTGAAGTCAGCGGTGATCCCGCAGGTATTGATGCGCAATGTGCTGTTCCGAACTTCATCTGCGAGCAACTCGTGGGATGGCTCGATGTTTTGCGCCTGCAGTGCAAGCGCTTTCCATGAAGACAGTTCGACAGGTGACGAAAAAGGCAAACTCACAATAGCTCCGGATTTGGATTGAAGTACTGACGGACCCCTGTCATTTCGATGATTCGTGTAAACAGAGCTTTGAAATGATCCTTGCTGTTGATGAAATCGATCTGGTTTGCGTTCACCACCAGAAGCGGACTGCGATCATAAAAGTGGAAGAACTCCGTGTAGGCGTCCACCAGCGACGCGAGGTATTCGGTCTCCATGCGTTGTTCGCTCCTGACTCCCCGATGACGAATTCGTGTCAGCAGGACGTCCACGTTGGCCTGCAGATAGATGACAAGGTCAGGGGTTCGAGCATTGAGATCCAGCTTGTCACTGATTTGTCGATAGAGATCAAATTCTTCCGGAGTGAGGGTCAACCGCGCGAACAACTCATCCTTTTCGAAGAGGAAATCTGCTACCACTTTCGGTGCCAGCAGATCATCCTGCGCAATTCCGCCAACTTGCCTTGCCCGATTCAGCAGGAAAAACAACTGAGTTGGCAACGCATAGCGGCGAGTGTCGCGATAGAAAGCGTCGAGGAATGGATTCTCTGCAGCTGGCTCGAACACTGTGGAGTAACCGAGTTCTTCTGCAATCATGTTGGCAAGCGTGGTTTTGCCTACGCCAATTGGCCCCTCAATTGCGATGTAGCCAAAAGTATTGCGCGTCTTGTTGCGCGTTCCAATGGCTTTCGCACGCTCAACGGTCTTTTTCATCGCACCTTTTTCATTGCACTGCGGTGGTTGCATGAGTTCCCGCGCCTTTGCGTGAACGTCTTCGTCTCCTTCCACTGGCAGGAGTTCGTGAGCGCGGGAGTGAGGCAATCAGTTCCGCTCGGTGATCTGGTTGTGCCTGATATTGTGTCCACCAATCGAACATCGGAGACAGCGCGGTATCGATCTGCGCTCTCAGATCCAGCAGATCGTACGCAGCACGAAATCTCTTGTGGGAGACCAGTCGCTCCAACGTTTTTGGTGATGGTTCTTCCAGACGAGGCTGCAAGGACCAGACTTCGCGAACAAACTGCGAAAACCGGCGGGGAATGGCGATAACTGACGTCTGGGCGGCGAGGGATTGATCGGCTGCGAGGTTGCTGGCGACAATCGCCGGATGCATTGGCATGAAGCGGTGCATTCGAGCAAGGTAGTCCTCCCATAACAGAACGGCGAGTAGAAACCCTGGCGTGGCCGGTTTGTCTGCTGCAATTCGCTCATCGGTGTTGCGCATCGCTTTGCTAACAAGTTCGCTTGCCGGGTGTGTGCCCGGAAAAAGGGCGTGATGCAGTGGCGAGGAAGCCAGGACATGCCAGGCAGCGTGTGCGTAGCCGAGGAGAAACAGTTTGTTGAACTCTTCAAACAAGCGGGCAGATGGTATGGCCTGGAGTCTTCTCGCGGCATCAGGTAGCGCGGCGTCAATGGAGTCGGCAATTTCGAATTTGAGTTTCGCCTTGAAACGCAGCGCGCGAATGGCACGAACCGGATCTTCAGCGAGACGGACGTCAGCGTGACCAATGAAAGCGATACGTTTGGCCTTCAGATCCTTGAGTGCATCGACATAGTCGAGAAGATCTCCGCTCAGGGGATCATAGTACAAGGCATTGATGGTGAAATCGCGACGATAAGCATCTTCGGCGAGAGTGCCGTATTCATTGTCGCTCAGGATCATGCCGTCAGAGTTGAGCTCAACCAGAGTGGATTCCGCCTTTCGGAAGGTTGACACTTCTATGATGTCGCGCCCAAAACGCACATGTGCGATTCGGAATCGCCGACCAACAAGCCGAGCGCGACGGAATACGATTTTGACTTCCTCCGGTGTGGCATCGGTCGCGACATCGAAGTCTTTCGGGATCTCTCCGAGTAGAAGGTCGCGGACACAACCACCAACCAGGTAGGCGTCAAAACCGGCTGCTCGCAACTTGGCTATTACTTCCAGGCTGTTGGTATCAAGCAATGTCGGATCAATCTTGTGCGTGGAAGCGGGTATGCGCTGCGGTGCTGTAGGCATGGTCAATCAGCTGTCGGTGATTCTGGGGGACTTTGCTGTACCCGACTTCGAGAGCGTTTCCGGGGAATGTTGAGCCGTTGACGGCGCTCCCAGAGACTCTTTCTGCTGATCCCCAACTTTTCCGACAGTTCTGTCTCGGTAAACAGCTCTTCGTTTTCAACAACAAAACGAACGAAGTAGTCCTCGAGGCTGGTTTGGGAGAGGTTGTCCGGAACCGGATGGAGCGGGGATGGGTGTTCGATGTCGATGGGCAGAACTTCCCGAGGAACCGTGTTTTCAGTGGATAGGATAACTGCCCGTTCCACAGCGTTCTCGAGTTCCCTGACGTTGCCGGGCCATTTGTACCGACGGATGGCTACGAGAGCGCCAGCGGACCAGCTCATCTCCCCACGTTTGAGTCGTGTCGAAGTCTTCGCCAGGAACCAGTTTGCCAACGCGAGGATATCGTCGCCGCGGTCACGCAAAGGTGGAACATGGATCGAAGCAATCGATAGCTGGTAGAGGAGCTCGCTCCTGAAGCGCCCTTGGCGGCTCATTTGTTCAAGGTCCATGTGAGAGCTGGCGATGATCCGGACATCGACCTTTCTTGAGGTCGAACCACCTACAGCGCGCAATTCTCTGGTACTGACCAACCGCAGCAGACGTGCCTGCACTTCCTGAGGCAACACACCAACCTCATCCAGGAAAAGCGTGCCTTGATGAGCTGTGGATACCAGCCCGTTGATCGCCTGTCCACCTGCGCTCGGATCTCTCCCAAACAGCTCGGTTTCAATCCCTTCGCTGGGAATTGCAGCGCAGTTCACGACAATCATGGGTGATCTCTGACGATCAGAGGCGTCGTGAATGGCCCTGGCAACACGGCGCTTGCCTGATCCAGGCTCGCCGGTGATGAGTACGGGCCGATCAGTCGCGGCAATCGCCAAAACCCGATCCTTGAGATCCCGAATGCCAGCACAATCTCCAATCAAAGGGAAAGTTTCCGCGTCAATCGCGGAGAGTTTTCGGTTTCGATGCTCGAGCAGGGTTCGTTCTATGGCAGCCATCAGATTGTCCGCGTCCAATGGCAAGGGCAGATAGTCGTATGCTCCCTGGCGAATGGCAGAGACTGCATTGGGATACGAGGGATTTTCCGCAATGATGATCGCGGGCATGTGTTTGCCTGAAGTCTTCAGCAGGCTGGAGATGATTTCGCGGCCGCATAGATCGCTGATCAGTACGAGCTCGCAAGCCAGATCTGCCGTTGCAAATTCGTAGTCCGCTTCCTTGATTGATTTGGTCACACAGCCGTTGGCCTCCAGCGACTCTACAATCGGTAGCGAGATGGGAGAGGATATGCCGAGCAACAGGACCTGAGTCATGACACGGATGGTAACAAATACGCCGCGCTATTTTACTCCGCGATACCAACGGGTAACTCGGTCGGGATGAGCGCCAGGCGGAAATTCTGTTTGCCGTACTCGATCAAGTCGGTCACAGGCCAGTTGTCTGCAGCATCTGGAAGGGAAATCCCCAGCGAAACAAGACATAGCCGCAGGTTCTCAGGAGCCAGTTCGGGATCCAGAGGGCGAGCAAAAGACTGCTTTGACAACTTTTGACCCTGGCTGTTGCGCATGACTGGCAGGTGACCATAGCTCGGCGGTTCCAAATCGAGCGCGTCCATCAGATTGATCTGGATGGCGGTGGCGCTGAGCAAATCAGCCCCGCGCAGAACTTCGGTGATATTCCCACCACCATCGTCGACCGCGCAGGCCAGGTGATACGCAAACGAGGAATCCCTGCGGCGAACGACAACGTCTCCAATTTCCAGATCGAGTCGAAATCTCTGGGTCCCCATGACACGGTCCTCAAACAGCAAGGATTTGTCTGAGACCCGGAATCGGATGGTTGGGATCGTTGGATCGCAGTTGCGGGAGCGACAGGTGCCGGGATAGACGGAATTCCCCTCAAGGTCCTTGCGTGAGCAGCAGCAGCCGAAAAGGCGGCCGCTGGCTGATAGTCTGGCCAGAGCTGCGGCATACAATTCCGTGCGGCTGCTCTGGTAGATCGCCGGCGAGTCAGGGTGCAGACCATGGATGGCAAGAGAATCGATGATCTGCTGGTCGGCACCGGGGATTGTGCGGTTCGTATCGAGATCATCGATTCGAAGCTGCCATCGACCGTTCCTGCATTTGACGCTGAGATAGCTCGCCAACGCCACGTAAAGCGACCCCATGTGCAGATGCCCGGTGGGTGACGGGGCGAATCGACCGACAGGACCCATGTCGTTGCACATAACCATCTGAATTGATGAATGCAGTCTACTGGTTGCCATAGACTGGCTCCAAAGTCCCCTCATGACCAGATTCACAACCCGCAAGGACCAAGCCTCGTGAAACGCGCCGATCGACTCTCCACCATCAAGCCCTTTCGCGTCATGGAAATCATGGAGCGAGCAGCGCAACTCGAAGCCTCGGGAAGATCGGTCATCCACATGGAAGTCGGCGAACCCGACTTTGCGGTGTGCAAGGAAATTTCCTCCGCTGGCGCGGATGCAATAAACCGGGGCGACACCAAATACACGAGCGCCACCGGTCTGCCGGAACTACGGCGGACCATTTCGGACTACTACCTTGGATTCGGCATTGAGGTAAATCCTGACCAGATTGTCGTTACCTCTGGTGGTAGTGGCGGATTGCTGTTGCTTGCAGCGGCCTTGCTGAATCCCTCGGAGAGGGTGCTGGTTACTGATCCCGGTTACCCATGCAACGAAGTGTTCGCAGAAACCGTAGGAGCACATGTCAAGAGGATACCGGTGTATGCGGAAAGTCACTTCCAGCCACACTGGCAAGACCTGGAGTCGCGTTGGGACGACTCGGTACGAGGTGCGTTGCTCGCATCCCCATCAAATCCGACCGGAACCATGATCCGACGACGCGAGCTGCAGACAATCGTTGATGAGGCATGTGATCGTGGTTTCCTGATTGTCGATGAAATTTACCAGGGACTGGTCGGCGACCAACCGGAGTATCGATCGGTGCTGTCGCTTTCATCCGCGCCAATCGTGCTGCAGAGCTTCTCGAAGTATTTCGGGATGACCGGTTGGCGCCTCGGCTGGATTGTCATACCTGAGGATCTGATTGACGGTGTAAGAAAGCTTGCCCAGAACCTGTTCATATCTCCATCCACCATCGCTCAGAGAGCCGCGATGGCGGCTTTTACTGTTGATGCGATGGCAGAACACGAACGTCGCCGCAAGATCTTCCGTGAGCGTGCATCGCACCTGCAACGTGGACTCGAACGTCTCGGCCTTGCCGTTCCGGCAACGCCAGATGGTGCGTTCTATCTCTACGTCGATGTGTCCGCGAGCGGGATGACGGCATCCCGACTCAGTCGTCGGTTGCTCGATGAATACCTGGTTGCGACTACACCGGGTCTCGATTTTGGAGAGGTGAACGCGGAACGCTATCTACGGTTCGCGTGTACTGTGGATGTAGAGGTGATGGATCAAGTGCTGGAGCGCATCGCGCATGCGCTGGCACAAGGCTAGACGGATGCGTTGGGGACCAATGGAACATGGCGTGTTGCTTCGAAGGTACAAACGGTTCCTTGTTGATGTGCAGTTCCCTGACGGGCGAGTGGAGACTGTGCATTGTGCGAATACGGGTGCGATGACGCAGTGCTCAACACCAGGATCCGCCGTCTGGTGCTCGGTCAGCGAGTCGGTCTCCCGAAGGTACCCTCGATCACTCGAAGTGGTTGTCGACACAAGCGACAGAATTGTCGTCAACACGGCTCGGGCGAACGAGCTGATCGCTGAAGCGCTCCATCTGGGGTTGTTGCCACCTTTCTGGAAATTCGACAGGATCACACGAGAGGCAAGGACACCGGATGGACACGGAAGATTCGACTTCCTCGTGCATGGGCCCGGGGATTCAAAGTGCTATCTGGAAGTGAAGAGTGTCACCTGGCAAGTCACACCTGGCAAAGGACTGTTCCCTGATGCAAAAAGTACACGAGCAGCAAAACACGTTGAGGCTCTTGTCAGAGCCAGGCGCAACGGGGACCGGGCCGCACTTCTGTTTTGTGTCCAGCATAGTGGAGTGGATTCAGTTTCAGTTGCGACCGAAATTGATCCAGGGTTCGCAGAGCTCTTGAACAATGCCACCCAGGAAGGTGTCGAGGTGTACGGCTACAAGTCACGTATCGAGCCGGAATCTCTCTCCATACTCTCGCCGATTCGGATCGAGCTGGCTTAGGGGTCCGCTCGGCGGATGAGCGAAAGGCTGCAGCGAAGAAGATTGTCAGCTCTTGAATTTTTCCAACAGCTGTTGGTAGCCAGACACTTTCGGAAGTCTCGCACCGATGTGTGTAACAAGTTGTGCCGCAGCGAAGTTGGCGAACCGGGTGGCGTCCGTCGGTTGCTCCCCCTGGCATATCATCGCAAGGTACGCCCCGGCGTAGATATCTCCGGCACCGTTTGTATCGACCGCACGAACCTTGTATCCGGCAATTGGCGTCTGCTTCCCGTCGATCACACTGAGACTGCCCGACGCCCCAAGGGTTATGTTGCACACCCGGGCGACGTCCTTGAGTTCATGAATCGCAACGTCCAACCGGTCTGTACGAGCCCAGGTGAGTGCCTCTTCTTCATTGCAGAACAGCTGATCAACGCCATTGCCGAGCATTTGTTCGAGACCTTCTCTGAAGTGCAGCACCATGCTCGCATCAGAAAGACTGATCGCTGTCTTCACTGAGGCGGCTTCCGCCTGCTCCTTCGCAGCTATTGCTGCGTGCAAACTGCTGGCATTCGAGCTGAGGTAGCCTTCGACATACAGGAATCTCGATTGTCGTAGTGCCGATGAATCGACTTCTGCTTCCGAAAGTGCACTTGAGATGCCAAGAAACGTGTTCATCGACCGCTCGGCATCCGGGGTAACCAGGATCAGACACTCACCACTCGTTCCAGAACTGTTCCGTGCGTTTTCGTTGCATTGAACGCCAGCCTCCTTCAGGTCTGCAAGAAAGTGCTCGCCGGTAAGATCCCGGGCGACTTTGCAGGAGTAGAAAGTTCTGTTACCGAATCCTTGCGCCGCGTAAATCGAGTTGGCGGCAGAGCCGCCGCTGATTCTCTTGGCTGGCCTCTCCGAAAGGCCTTTGAGCAGTGTGCGTAATCTTGTTTCATCAACCAGTGTCATATGGCCTTTGTCGATACCATGCGTGCGAAGGTATCCCTCGTCCACCTGGTACTCTGTATCGACGAGCGCGTTTCCCAATCCGTAGATGTCGTACATGACGTAATAAACCTAGCTGGTCAGGTCTGAAAAGGCGCGCTCAGCAGCATCGATGGTGAACCTGTTGGTTTCAGAATCATGTGCTGCCGAGAGGAACGCAACTTCGAAAGCTGAAGGTGCGAGGTAGATCCCGGCATCCAGCATCGTATGGAAAAAGCGGCGATACTTCTGAGCGTTCGAACGCATGACTTCGTCGAAGTTCGTGACCGCGTCCATGTCAAAGAAAAAGCTGAACATTCCGCACACACGGTTGGTAGTGATCCGGACTCCGGCGCGACCCGCCGCGTTCGCAAAGCCCTCAGCCAATTCTTCGGTGAGCCTGTCCAGACGGGGATAGAGTTCGGCATTCAGCTGATTCAGGGTTGCCAGACCTGCAGCCATTGTCAGTGGATTTCCTGAGAGGGTACCTGCTTGGTAGACCCCCCCGACCGGGGAGATATGGGACATGACATCCGCTCTCCCACCAAATGCACCTACCGGGAGACCACCACCAATGATCTTGCCTAGGGTGGTGATGTCCGGTTTGACTTGATACAACGCCTGCGCACCGCCCATGGCGACACGAAAGCCGGTGATCACCTCATCAAAAATCAACAGCGCCCCATTGTCTTCAGTGGCTTTTCGCACCGCCGCCAGGAACCCTGGTTTCGGTGGAATACAACCCATGTTCCCGGCAACGGGCTCCACGATCACACACGCGATCTTGTCCTGGTACCTGGAGAACGTTTCGGCCAAAGCTTCTGAATCGTTGAATGGCAAGGTCAGCGTCAGTGCCGCGACTTCCGCAGGAATGCCAGGACAATTCGGGATGCCAAACGTCAGAAGTCCGGAACCAGCCTTTGAGAGTAACGCGTCACTGTGGCCGTGGTAACAGCCGGCAAATTTGATGATCAGGTCGCGTCCGGTAAAACCGCGAGCCAGGCGGATAGCAGACATGGTCGCCTCGGTTCCCGAACTGACCATGCGCACAGATTCCATGGAGGGCATCAGCGCGTATATTTTTTCGGCAAGCTCGATTTCGAGTTCGGTTGGTGCACCAAAGCCCAGACTGCGCGCGGCTTGCTCCGATACGGCTTTGACGACGTGAGCCTGAGTGTGTCCGAACAACATCGGACCCCAGGAAGCAACGTAGTCTACGTATTGATTACCGTCGACGTCGAAGAGATATGGACCTTCGCCACGCTCGAAAAACACTGGCTCCCCGCCAACACCACCAAAGGCGCGCACTGGCGAGTTCACACCCCCTGGTATTCTCTTTAAGGCACGCTCGAACAATTCGTGTGATCGTTTTCGGTTCAAAATGGTCTGGTCACAGCAAGAAAGACGATGATTATAAGCAGCAGAGCCGGGATCTCGTTGAAGACCCTCAAAAACTTGTCTGAAAGTGGTTGCGGTTCACCTGGTGCAACTGCAGCGAGTCGCCTGATAAGAGCTCCGCAATAGTGGTGATAGCCAACGAGAGCGCTCACCAACACGATCTTCAGCCAAATCCAGCCAGACTGGTACACAGCGTCCCAGCGGATAAAAAGAAGCCCTCCGCCGAGGACCAGAGTCAATACCATGCTTGGGACCATGATCACCTTGTAGAGTCGGTTTTCCATGAGATTGAAGAGCTGGCGAACTTGGGGATCCTTTGACTGGGAGTGGTAGATGAAGAGACGAGGGATGTAAAAAATCCCTGCGAACCACGTAACGATAAAGATGATGTGAAGGGCTTTGAGCCAGAGCCAGCTGCTCATTGTGGTGTCCTGAAAGCCTTTCGGCCAGTCGGCGCAGTCTCCTTATATGGTGTGAACCCTGCAAGTCGGATGGAGCCCCGATGAGGGTACACTCGTGTCTTTCATCTTGAGACGAGCCGGATGAAGCTCGCGAACAAGACCGTCAAGGTGGTGGAAGTTCGGGCCTGGAATACGCCATTGGCGGTCGTCCTCCTGATGATTGCGAGCGTTGGCGGTGGAGGAGTGGCGGGCTACCTGTACGGTGTCAGTGGGCTCCACAATCTCCAGATGCATAAGTCCGAACTGGAGGCCGACCTCGCCCAGGCGCGCAATGAAATCAGCAGCATGGTTGATCGTCTGGCTGGAGCTGAGCTGGAATCTGGAGTCTCAAAGGGTGCCATGACTGACCTCCAGGGGAATCTTGAATCGTTGCAACTCGAACTTTCGGCGGCAAAAGAAGAAGTTGGCCGGTACCGGGCGTTGTTCGCACCAGACAGTCTTGAGCGAGGTCTGCAGGTCGGTAGCTTCAAGATTCTTGGCACGCAGGTCGCCCACAGCTTCCGATTTGAGTTGTTGCTCACCCAGATCGAATCGAAAGGATCAACATTGTCGGGTACCGTATCCATCGACATCGTGGCTGAGCATCAGGGCGAATCGATTCTGCTCCCTCTCCCAAAAGTACAGAAAATTGACTACTATCCACTTCGTTACAGTTTTCGCTACTTCCAGGACTTTTCGGGTGAGGTAGTCATTCCGCCCGGACACAAGCCATTGCACATCGATGTGACCATGGTCCCGGCAGGACGAAATCCCAAGAAAACCACGCGCACATTTCCCTGGGTTGTTGAGGCCGACTGATGTTTCGCAGGAAAGCCAAAGATTCAATCACTCTGGTCGCCGCGGGAACGGAAATTGTCGGTGATGTCTCGTTTGCCGGCGAGATATATGTCTATGGCAAAGTACTAGGCAACGTATCGGGAGTCGACGATACGGCTCAATTGACGATCTGTGAAGGCGGAGAGATTCGGGGCGACGTCCGAGTCGCCAGCGTCGTGGTGAATGGCAGTGTGGTAGGGGACATATTCGCGAAGACGAGAGTAGAGATCGCCGCAAAAGCTAGTTTGCAGGGGAGTGTCTACTATAAGCTCATTGAAATGCAGCTAGGTGCCCGCATTGAAGGACAACTGGTGCATACAGAAGAGTTACCCACGCAGGTCGAAACTGTCCTGCCCTTGCCGGGTCGAAAATCCGGCGAAACATGATTTTTTGGAATCCGACAGGTTAAGCCATGAGTGACATGATTACGTTGTCCGACCGGGCAGCAACGAAAGTTGCCGGTCTTATCCAGGAAGAAGGGGACGATACGCTGCACTTGCGAGTATTCGTGACCGGCGGAGGTTGTAGTGGGTTCTCCTACGGCTTCACCTTTGACGATGCCATCAATGACGAGGATGCGGTCATTACCAAAGGAGCCGTGCAACTCGTCGTCGACGAACTGAGCTACCAATATCTGGTTGGGTCGGTGGTCGACTATCGCGAAGATCTCCAGGGGTCTCGCTTTCTTATCGAAAATCCGAACGCCTCCACAACTTGCGGCTGCGGAAATTCTTTCGCGGTTTGATGGCGATTATCGAAAAACAGCTCCCAGGACATGTCGCGCTCTCGCACCGGTGACGGTTGGTTCGCTCGCAGGCTCATTTTTTATCGCTTTCATTGCCAGCCAGGCAAATGCTGCGGCTTCGAGGGAGTCACCATCAACACCAAGCATCTCTGACGGTTCGACTGCACAGGCCATCAAACTGCCAAGTCGTTCCATCAGGTACAGATTTTTTCGACCACCTCCACATACGATGACCCGGTCCGTATCGGCGAACAGACCATTGATCGCAAGCGCGATCGAAGTCGCCGTGCATTCAATGAGCGTTGCTTGAACGTCTTGGGGCGTCAACAATGACGTTAGTGCGTTCCCCTCGATCCAGGCCATGTTGAAATACTCACGCCCGGTGCTCTTTGGCGCTTTTTGCACGAAATAAGGATCGCCAAGAAAGGCGTTCAGAAGCAAGCCGTTCGACTTGCCAGACCGCGCCCATACGCCCGCATCATCGTACGACTGGTCCAGATGGCGGGCGGTCCACATGTCGGAGAGCCCGTTTCCAGGCCCGGTATCGAATCCGGTGAGCGGCTGTCCAGCGGCGAGCCTGGTGATGTTGGCAATACCGCCGACATTCAGCACGATCCTTCTTTCCTGGGGATGGGCGAAGATTGCACGATGAAAAGGTGGCACAAGAGGTGCGCCCTGCCCGCCTGCCGCGATGTCCCTTCGGCGGAAGTCCGCAACCACCGGAATTCCTGTGCACTCGGCGATTTGGTGGGGATCGCCAATCTGCATCGTGAATGCGTTCGGAGCCACTGGGCGATGGCGCACAGTCTGTCCATGTGAACCGACTGCGATCACATCGCTGGGTTGAAGCCCGGCGGATGCGATGAATTCCAGGGTCGCTTGGCCGATGAATCGTCCTAATTCGACGTCGACATGTCCGAGAAAATCAAGATCAATCAAATGCGAACCAGTGACAAGAGTCAGCAGATCTGCGCGCAACGCCATTGGGAGTGGAATCGTTGTGCCCCGTTCAATCTTCAATGACCCACTGGTGGACAGCAACGCCAGGTCAAGGCCATCAACGCTGGTGCCCGTCATCGCCCCGATGTAGAAACCTGCGGAGCGCGGCATCGCTGGATCAGTTGACTGCCGCTATTTGAGGGCCTTGCCGATAAGCATCTAGCTGAAACAGTAGTGGCTTCGCGTACTCTCGGTAAGCGACGAGCTGCTTGCCACTGATTGGAGAATCATTGGGCAGTTTCACGGTACGAGGATTCTGGTGTGCGCCATTCACAAGAAATTCGTAGTGCAGATGCGGGCCTGTCGCCCAGCCAGTCTGGCCCACATAACCGATCAGTTCGCCCTGCCTGACCTTGCTTCCCGCGCGTAGTCCTTTGGCGAAACGAGACAGGTGAAGATACTTGGTCTGATAATCGGCGCTGTGTTGCAGAACGATATAGTTTCCGTTGGCGGCGGTCTTTCCTGCAATTTGAACGCGTCCGCTGCCAGCCGCTCTGATGGGCGTTCCAGTCGGCGCGGCATAGTCGATTCCGCGATGTGGTCTCAGTCGGTTGAACAGTGGGTGAACACGGCGCAAATCAAAGTTCGAACTGATGCGTGAGAACTCGAGGGGAGCGCGAAGAAAAGCCTTCCGCAAACTTTTTCCAGTCGGAGTGTAGTAGCCACCTTCTCCACTATCACCGGGTTCAAATCGAACGGCCCGGAAGACCTCTCCCTGATTCACGAATTCTGCGGCGAGAATATCGCGATGTCCGATGAAACGACCGTCTATATAGAGCTCTTCCAAAATTACGGAGAATTCATCCCCACGTCGCAAATCAAGTGCGAAGTCGATGTCCCATTGAAAGATCTGAGCCAGTCGCATGATGAGGGCATCACTCAAGCCGCTTCGTTGAGCACTTACAAACAGACTCTGGTTGATACGACCAGTTCTATACACTCGATTGATGTCAGGTTGTCTTTGCGTGAGCTTGCCGGTGTACCCGTCCTTCTCGCGTTGAAACTCAAGCACCTCCAATGCCGACGGCTCATAGCTCATCTTGGACAGCGCCCCATCTCCATCCAGCGTGAAGCGGATGGTTTTGCCCGGAAGGATATTCTTCAGACGTGCGCCATGGGGCTGCGATGTCGCCATCGCGTGAAGTTCAGGTGCCGAAAACCCCAGTTTCTGAAAGACAACGGCCAGACTCTCGCCTCGTTGCACTGTGTGTTCGATGGCTTGTGCATTGATGACTGGTTGTATGACGGCTGGTGTTGTTGCGACCGGGTGTGCAGGTGTTGTCGATTCGAACGACTGCAGATCGTTGACCGGCAGTGGCGTAACCCCAGCATGAGTAGTTCCTGGTTCTGCAGGTTCCTCGAAATCGGAGAATCCGAAGGCCCATAACCCTAAACAAATCAACGCGATTGCAATGAGATGAGTTCTCGGGAATTCGAAGGACATCAGTAGGCCATTCTGTTTGCTTGCCCCAATTTCGTTGTGTGAACCAGCGAACGCAATCTTTCAATTAGTTTCATAAGTATTGCAGAGAGTTACGCCAAATCTTTGAACGAAGTCTCAAGAGGGGTCGTAGTATAGTAAAATCCTCTTACAAGAAAAGAAGGCATTTCACACATGTTGGGCAGGGCTTTGGGCGAGCTCGAGTGGCGAGGTCTCATCGCCCAGATATCAGATCGTTCGGGGCTGGAGGCGCACCTTTCCCAAAAACCACAAACGCTTTACTGTGGATTCGATCCTACTGCAGACAGTCTGCACATTGGCAATCTGGTTCCTCTGCTCGCATTGCGTCGCTTTCAGGAGCTTGGCCATCGTCCGATTGTACTCGTCGGTGGTGCTACCGGGCTCATCGGAGATCCTACATTTCGCAAGGATGAGCGAGCACTTAACTCAGCCGAAGTAGTTGAAGGCTGGGCTCGCAAGATCCGTCGACAGGTTGAACCCTTTCTCTGTTTCGATGGGCCCAATGCTGCGATGGTAGTCGACAACCTTGAGTGGACGGCAAATCTCGACGTCATCACGTTTCTTCGAGATATCGGCAAGCACTTCTCTGTGAACTCGATGATTCAGCGGGATTCCATACGGTCTCGTCTTGAGCGAGATGGTCAAGGAATTTCGTTCACCGAATTCAGCTACATGCTTCTGCAGGGAATGGATTTCCTGGAACTTGCTCGAAGGTACGATTGTCGCCTTCAGATTGGCGGCAGCGATCAGTGGGGGAACATCGTGTCGGGAATACCTTTGATTCGAAGGGAACTGTCTCAAGAGTCTTTCGGTCTGACGGTGCCACTGGTGACCAAAGCTGATGGGAGCAAGTTCGGCAAGACAGCAAGTGGAACGATCTGGCTCGATGCCAACAAGACCTCTCCATACTCGTTCTATCAATTCTGGTTGAATACGGCCGATG
>JBGSHJ010000005.1:0-26630 GCA_041752315.1 Pseudomonadales bacterium | reverse complement strand
GCCATGCAGAGATTCCATTCGGGCCTGGTCACCAGTGGTTCTGCGCAGCTGCACCATGAGGTGGCAGGCAGTGGCCAACCGGTTGTGTTGTTGCACGCGGGTGTCGCCGACTCTAGGCAGTGGGACAATGAGTTTGTCTGGCTGGCGGAACGATATCGGGTAGTTCGACATGATCTTCGTGGTTATGGGCGTAGTGAACCGGTAGCAGGCGACTTTTCGCACCTCGAAGACCTGCAGGTCATTCTGCATGCAGTCGGTATCACGACGCCTGCGTTGATGATCGGCTGTTCCATGGGCGGAGTGCTGGCGATGGACTTTGCGCTGGAGTTTCCCGCGCGAGTTCGAGCGCTTGTCATGGTCGGGTCTGGCCCCGGTGGACTTGATCTGGATGCTCCACGGCCGCCATTGTCTGTGGCGATTGCAAAGGCATCCGACGCGGGCGATCTCGACCTGGTGGCAGAACTCGAAACGCAGCTCTGGTTCGATGGCAGCGGTAGAAGGCCAGATCAGGTGGACTCCGGGATGCGCTCGAGGGCGTATGCGATGAACAGGCTGGCGCTGCAACACGAGCAGCGAGCGCTGGGCAATCGGCTACCGGATGTGGCGGTGCCAGCCGTCCAGCGTCTCGATCAACTGGGGTTGCCGGTACTGTGCATCGTCGGGGAGCATGACATTCCGTACATCCATCTGGCGACCGACTATCTTGTCCAGCACGTTTCGGTCGCGCGCAAGACAGTGCTGCAGGACGCAGCCCATCTCCCAAACATGGATCAACCGACCAGGTTCCGTTTCCTGATCGAAGAGTTCACTGCGGACATCGATGCCGCTATCCTTCCAGCTGACCGTTCATGATCTGTGAGACCTTGCACATGTCGAAGACTGATCCGCAACATCCGGTGATTGACAAGGCAACCCTGCGTCAAAAGTACCTGGAAGAGCGTGACAAGCGCCTGCGCCCGGATGGCAACGAACAGTACCTGCAGGTGACGGGACGGCTGGCGCACTATCTGCAGGATCCATACACGCCAGTCACGGCACGTGCGCCAATCACTGACCACGTGACCTTTGCATTTGTCGGGGGCGGTTTTGCAGGGCTCGTCACCGGTGCGAGACTGGTCGAAGCTGGCATCACCGATGTGCGCATCATTGAAAAAGGTGGTGACTTTGGCGGCACCTGGTACTGGAACCGTTATCCCGGCGCCCAGTGCGACACTGCATCAATGGTGTACATGCCACTGCTTGAAGAGACGGGGCACATGCCCTCCGAGAAGTACGCCTACGCGCCGGAAATTCTTGAACATTGCCAGCGCATCGGCCAACGATACGGACTCTATGAACAGGCCTTGTTCCACACCGAGGTTTCGGCCCTCGATTGGGACGAACAGCGTTCTGTGTGGAACATCCGTACCAATCGTGGTGATGCATTCACCGCGCAGTTCGTTGGCATGGGTACGGGGCCGCTGCATGTGCCAAAGCTGCCAGGAATCCCGGGTATCGAGAGCTTCAAGGGACACTCCTTTCATACCAGTCGCTGGGACTATGAGTATACCGGCGGCAATCCGAAAGGTGCGTTGATGGACAAGCTGTCCGACAAGCGCGTGGCCATCATCGGTACCGGCGCGACTGCGGTGCAGTGTGTACCGCATCTCGCTCGCGCCTGTGGACAGCTGTTGGTGTTCCAGCGCACCCCCTCTTCGGTCGACGTTCGTGCCAATGCTCCGATCGACAGGAGCTGGTTCGAGCACATTGCCTCTCCCGGCTGGCAGCAGCGCTGGCTCGAGAACTTTACCGACAATCAGACCGGGGGAAGTGCAGCGGAAGACCTCGTGCAGGACGGCTGGACCGATCTGTCACGACGGATACGGGAGAAGATCAAAGATCTCCCCCGGGAGCAGATGACACCGCAGAACATGATGGCGGCGTACGAAGACTCCGATTACGAGAAGATGGAAGAAATTCGTGCGCGTGCAGATTCCCTGGTCCATGACCGGGACACCGCGCAGAAGCTGAAGGCGTGGTACCGCCAACTTTGCAAGCGCCCCTGCTTTCATGACGAATTCCTGCAGGCGTTCAACACCCCTGGAACCACGCTGGTGGATACCGATGGCAAAGGTGTCGAGCGCATCACCGAACGAGGGGTGGTGGTTGCCGGTGTCGAATATGAAGTTGATTGCATCATTTACGCGTCAGGCTTCGAGGTAGGTACCGAGTACAAGCGTCGTTCGGGTTTTGACCTGACCGGGCGCGACGGAGTAAAATTGTCAGGGCACTGGGCGAACGGCATGCGCTCCAAACATGGCATTCACGTGCATGGTTTTCCCAATGCCTTTTTTGTGCAGCCGACACAGGGCGCGAATCTGATCTCGAACGTGCCACACAATCTCACTGAATCGGGCAAGACCATTGCGGCCATCGTTCGTCACGCACGCAACGTGCAGATGCGCGTCGTTGAGGTAACCCGGGAAGCGGAAGAGGCCTGGGTTGCACTGCTGCTCACAGGAGCCGGGAGGATGATCGGCTCACCCGATTGCACGCCTGGCTACTACAACAATGAAGGTCAGGATCCAGGCCCACGCGCCAGGCTGAATGTGGGCTACCCGGCTGGCGCTTCGGCGTACTTCAAGTACATCGATGGGTGGCGCAAGACGGGAGTGTTCGAAGGGCTGGAGTTTCGTAACGAATAGTCTTGCGTCAATTGTCCAGTCGGACCCTCTTTGCCCTGTCTTTTTGGGTTTTTTCCACGATCCAGGCATGGTATCATCCGTCTGCGGTCTGAAGCCCGGACCTCCCCCCTCCATCGGGTAAGCACTCAACGTGCGGGGCGCAGGTCAAGTTCATCGAACCTTCATTGTTCGAGCGATGCACACAAGGAGGGAATGTGCCCACAGCTCACATCAGGAGGTTTGCATGAAACTGTCTGCACCGATCCCGCGTCTCAAGTCTCAAGCAAGAGCGCTTTCACGAAATGAGCACCTGCCCCTGCACGAAGCGCTTGATCGCATCGCCCGGCGAGAGGGCTTCAATGCCTGGAGCCTGTTGGTCAATCACATTTCCAGTCACCAGCACAGCAGGATCCTGCTTTCCGACCTGGGTCCAGGCGATCTTGTTCTGCTTGGAGCGCGCCCCAGGCAAGGCAAGACATTGCTTTGTCTGGAACTCGCTGTCGCGGCCATGAAGTCGGGGAGACGTGCGGTCTTCTTTTCCCTGGAATTGAATCAGTCCGAGATCGCAGGATGTTTTGCTGCCGTCGGTGAAACAATGAGCACTTTTGAAAGCTGCTTCGACCTTGATCTGTCTGACGACATCTCCGCACCTCACATCATCGAGCGATTGAATGCTGCGCCGAGGGGTACGCTGGTGATCATCGACTATCTGCAGTTGCTGGACCAGAAGCGGGAACACCCGAGCCTGGCGGATCAGGTTGTTGCGCTGCGTACCTTTGCCAGGGAACGCGGAGTGATCATCGTCTGCATCTCGCAGATCTGTCGCAGCTATGATTCGTCCATCCACCCGGTTCCCGGACTTGCCGATGTGCGGCTGCGAAATCCGCTGGATACGACACTCTTCAACAAGGCGTACTTCCTGAACGATGGAGAAATGCGCGCTGCACAATCCGGTTGAAATGCGCGCGGGCTTCGGATTGACCGATGCAAGGGGTTGATCGCAGGCCGGTGGCATACGAGGAGGCAAGCGCATCGGTCTTTGACGATGGCCTGCCTCTGCCTCCGTTCACTGCGAACAATCGCAACCATTTTGCGAAGGGATGAATCGCCCTGTCGAATCGACATGGCCTTCCGCGCCGTAACGATCATGGTGACGCACCCAATCCGTCAGATCAAAATTGGGACCACGCTCATTGCGACCCTTTGGCGTCATGTCCAACAGCACATAGGTGCCCAGCAGATACTCCGCGCCGCGACCGAACGTCGAGTAAGTGTGAAAGATCTCGCCGTGTTCATTGCGATAAAAAATGCTGAACCCGGAGAGGTCCTGAACTGGAATGGGCGCGGTGGTGTAGTTGTAGTGGACCTGTCCTGCAGCTATCTGCTCGGGTGTGAACGACACATTGAAGTCGTAGTTGAAGTCACTGTGGTGGGACGAAAGCCAGCGCGCGTTCCATCCCATGCGTTTTCTGAAGGGTTCAGTGTCGCTGAGCGGGGCGCGTGCGACGATGACAAAGGCGACATCGTGATGTTCGATGTGCTGCAAAGCGCTTTCAACATGATCCGTTTCGAACGAGCACCCCACGCAGCCGTCCTGCTGACCAGGGGCGAACATGAAGTGTTTGATGATGAGCTGGCTTCGGCCGGCGAACAAGTCAGCGAGGCTGACCTTGCCTTCCAGGCCATCGAACACATACTCCTTGTCCAGCTTTACCCAGGGCTGCCTGCGTCGTTCCTCGTTCAATGCGTCGAGGGCGCGTGTATGCGCCTTCTCCTTTGCCAGCAGCTGTCGGCGTGCGACCAGCCACTCCTCACGGCCGACGATCTTCGGATCAAGTTTCGAATCAGCGATGTTGGATGCTGCGCTCATGGACGATTCTCCGGGTTGCGGTTACGGAACGATTCACGCGCCTGCGCCGTCATTGTCCTGGCGAGGCTGCGCCAGGTGCGTGAAACCGGGTTGCGAAGGACAAGAGCCATCACGCCACCGGCAGTGGTTGCTCCTCCTGCAGTCAGTGCGATGGTGGTCATGCATACAGGGCACATGGAACCTCTCGATTGGTTGCTGTACCCCAATGACGTGGTGGTGCAGTTCAATTCGACAGGGGCAGGAAATTATTCCGGACGACACGCCATCAGAAATTGGCGCACGGCATCGTCTTCTGCCAATGCAATGGCACAGTCGTAGGCAGCTTTTGCCGCCGGTACATCGTGCAATTGGGTGAGCAGGTGTGCGCGCACTGCCCAGAAAGGTTGATAACCCAGCACCGAAGCAGGATCGATGCCGTTCAACAACTCCATGCCGTGCGACGCTCCGTGCACCTCCGCCACGGCGGCAGCATGCGCAACGCGCGCTCCCAAGGACGGAGATACAACCAGCAATTCCTGGTAGAACGCCGCAATGGCAGGCCAGTGGGTGACGCCTGTTCGCGCGTGTTCGGCGTGAACGGATTGAATCGCCGCCTCCAACTGAAAACGTCCCATCTTGCCGGCACTCGCAGCATCGGACAGTTCGCGCTCGGCCTCAGCCAACAGATCAATATTCCAACGCTGTGGATCCTGGGCGGAGAGAGGGATGTATCGGCCCTGTGCATCGCGACGCGCATCACGGCGCGCTTCGCAATGAAGCATCAATGACAATAATCCGCGCGCTTCTGCCTCCGGCATCAACGCAATCAACACGCGCGCCAGCCAGATTGCTTCGGCCGTCAGTCCACGTGCCAGCGGATCGACACCGGCCCCTTCCCATCCATTGCCATAGGCGGCGTAGATTGCGTTGAGCACCGCATCCAGGCGCTGTGGCAATTCGTCGCGCTCGGGCACCTCGAACGCGATGCCTGCATCGCGAATCTTTCGCTTGGCGCGCACCAGACGCTGGCTCATGGTTTGCGGCGATACCAGAAACGCGCGTGCGATGGCGACGGCGTCGAGTCCCAACACTGCTTGCAACATCAATGGCGTGTGAATGTCCGCATCGATGGCGGGATGTGCGCAGACAAACAGCAGTTTGAGGCGCTCGTCAGGAATCGAATCGGAAAGAACACCATCATCGGTTTCTTCCGACAACATTTCCAGTTCAGGCAGAGCAAGGGTTTGTACCTTGATATGGCGAGCATGATCGGCCAATCGGTTACGCGCCGCAGTGAGCAGCCAGGCCTGCGGATTACGCGGAACACCGTCGCGTGGCCAGGTTGCCAGCGCTGCAATCAAGGCGTCCGACAACGCATCCTCGGCTGCTGCCACATCACGAGTACGCGCTGAAAGATACGCGATCAATCGGCCATAGGACCCGCGCGCGATGGCTTCCACGGTACGGCGAGTGTCGGCGTCACCAGGGGTCCGTCGGGCATTTGCGCCGATCAGTCTCAAGTCAGCCAGACTCCTGGACATCAGGACGGACAATGCGCTGATGCATCACCGGTGCAAGAGGTCGCACTTCCACCGCGCCATAGGACGCGGCAGGACAACGAGCGGCCCAGTCCAGCGCCATGTCCAACGTCGGCACTTCGATCAGCATGAAACCGCCGAGTTGTTCCTTGGTGTTTGCGTAAGGACCATCTTGCACCGAGCGCTTGCCGGATTGAACGCGAACGGTGGTAGCCGTTCCCGGTTCAAGCAAGGGGTTGCCTCCGTCCACATAGATTCCTGCCTCAACGACCGCTTTGTAATAGGCCCTCCATGCGCCGACAAATTCATTGTCTCCGGGCGGATCGCGGCGCGCAAAACCGGCGGGATTTTCGTAGATGAGCAGGGCGTATTGCATGAAGTTCTCCGACAGCGGATGCATCTACAGACCAGACGTTCGGGTACAGCCATTTCAGACAAGCGTCCGGAATTTTTTTCCCGACCATCCAGTGGCCATGGGATTATAAGGCGCAGCGACGCCAGGTCGATTTGTCCAGAAGAACCGCCTTCCCGATTGTTGATCCCCCTTGTTTCAGGAGCATCCTGGGCGGAGGCTGACACGGCGCGATGGTCAAATCGGCAGGATACGACACCAGAACAATGTGTACCTTCCGAAGAGTGGAGAACTGCGTGCGGAACCAGTCGGCTGAAGTTCAGCCGGGTATCGAGGCAAATGATGAACAGCGTTGATCTCAAGTCGTTTGTTGACCAGCATCGATGGGGCGTGCAGAGCAGCGCGTCAGAAGACGGTTTACCGCAAGCGGCGCTGATCGGCATCGCCATGACCGAGCGGAACGAGATTGTGTTCGACACCTTGTCGACCAGCCGCAAGGCCGCCAATCTGCGAAAAAATCCGAGGCTGGCTTTGGTGATCGGGGGATGGGAGGACAACGATCCCCGTACCTTGCAGATCGAAGGGGTGATCGACTTTCCGGTTGGCGAGGACCTGGAGCGCATCAAGCTCGCCTACTATGGGGTTTTCGCAGATGGGCCAAGCAGGCTCGACTGGCCTGAACTGGTCTACGTAAGGTTGACTCCCACCTGGGCACGATTTGCAGACTACCTGGCAGAACCGCCGCGCATTCATGAGTGGTCGATGTAGCGGCGAGAGTGTAGAGGAACCGGCCGGTCTTCTCCTGGCCCAGCCAAGTTTCGACGCGCCTGATGGGACTTTTTGGTCTGCAACAATAACGTCACCCGGGATGCAGACACTTTCCCTGTGACCTGGCTTGGCGGGCGCGTATTTGCACGTCCCATACCGCCAGGTCAAGGTGCCGAAGATCAAAGGGAGGAACCCGACTGTGCGAATCAGATCGAATCTGTCCGTGTTATTCGCCTTGGCGGCATTGGGGGCAAGTTCCGTGGCATTTGCCGAGACCGCGCGCGGTGTTGTCTTCGAGGACCTCGATGGCGATGGCCGCCGGAGCGAGGCTGAACCTGGCATGCCGAACGTGCGAGTGTCGAATGGGCTCGATGTTGTCGTTACCGATCGCCAGGGCGGTTGGGCGCTTGACGTTGGCCACGAGGCGGTGGTGTTCCTGACCAAACCGGCAGGCTGGGCGACACCTGTCGATGGGGATAGGCTGCCACGTTTCTACTATATCCACCAGCCGAAGGGTTCGCCGACCACGCTGCGCTTTCGAGGTATCGCACCGACCGGACCGCTGCCCGCCTCGATCGATTTTCCGCTGATACGCAGTGCGGAGCCCGATCGCTTCAGCGTGCTGCTGTTTGCCGATACCCAACCGCAATCAGAGGCTGAGGTCGATTTCATCCGCGACACCGTCGTTCCCGAACTGATCGGTACGGATGCCGCGTTCGGGATGACACTCGGCGACATCATGTTCGACGATCTCTCGCTGTACCCACGCTACAACAGGGTGCTCTCCCGCATCGGCATTCCATGGCACAACGTAGCTGGAAATCATGAGATCGACTACTCGGCGCCCAGCGACCGCTACTCACTCGAGACCTTCAA
The DNA here is from genome assembly GCA_041752315.1 of Pseudomonadales bacterium. Lineage (GTDB taxonomy): Bacteria > Pseudomonadota > Gammaproteobacteria > Pseudomonadales > Azotimanducaceae > SYFY01. The sequence goes on along the minus strand of JBGSHJ010000005.1, from coordinate 18,584 downwards.
GCGCTGGTACGGGCCGACGTATTACGCGTTTGAGTATGCCGACGCGCTGTTCGTTGTGTTGGACAACATCGAGTACCAAGGTCACAGCGAGGCCGAGTATCCGGTTGGGCTGCGCACCGGCGGCACATTTGTCGCGCGCATTTCGCAGGATCAACTCGCCTGGCTAGGCAACGAACTCAAGCATGTACCTGATGACCGCTTGATCGTGCTGTCGATGCACTCGCCGCTGAAGACCAACACCGGAGAGCCGGAGCGTCCTGAGGCGAACGTCGCGAACCGCCAGGAACTGTTCCGCGTCCTCCGTGGGCGTTCCAATGTGCACGCACTCGCGGGGCATACGCACATGATCGAGCACGTCTACTTCGGAGCAGCCGATGGCTGGCAAGGCACTGGTGAACTGCACCACCAGATGCTCGCAGCCGTATCAGGAAGCTGGTGGAGTGGCCCGATCGATACCTCCGGCGTGCCGGTCTCTGACCTGCGCGATGGGTCCCCCCGCGGTTACCATCTGCTTGAGATCGATGGCACCAACCTGCGCTCCGCCTTCAAGGCAGTCGGCCGGCCGGCTGACTTCCAGATGCGTATTCTTTTCGATGTCTGGCATAACGCGGGGCGGCCCGATTTGCTGCGGGACTTTCGCCCCGGTGAACTCCTCGACGGGCGGTTCTCAGTCGACGAAGTACCTTCGGCCGCCGTGGTCGTCAATCTTTTCGACGGCGGACCACGAAGCGTTCTTGAGTACGCGGTGGACGGTGGCGAGTGGCAGCCGATGCAGCGGCGGACCGCGCCAGATCCGTATCTTGTCGAGGCCTTTGCGCGTCATCGTGACTCGATCAAGTCGTGGGTCCAGCCGGTACCTTCGACACATCTCTACGTCGCTGAACTGCCTGATGGACTCGGCGCGGGTACGTACACGGTGAACGTGCGTGCGACCGACGAGTTTGGCAGTATTCATCGGGGCTCGCGGATACTCGAGATTACCGGCAGCAGCGCGCCATCGACCAACGCGGCGAAGCCTTGAGTCAGGGTCGCGCACTTGAGCATGGTTTCGTTGCGCATCCGGTGATCTGCGGTGATCGGAGACGAGAAAGAACACCTTGTGGCAGCCAGAGGAGTGAACCCAAGGAGCATGGGACGACCATTCTCATCTGTTGTCGATCTGGACAGGCCGGGCGCGAAGTACGTGCAAACCAGACCGGCTGCGAGCGGGGACGAGAGAGCAGTTTTGCTACGAGGAATAACCCGCTAGGATGCTGTCGAAGGCAATCTGATCAAGAAGGTGACCATGGCAAAGGCATTTGGAGCATTTCCGGAATATCGACACCCATTCGACGCAACCCCGATCCATCCCGAAGGAAGCACCACGGTGCTGTATCAGGGAAAGACCGTCACGCTGACGGAAACCGGCAATCGTGATGGCTTGCTCATCAGGCCAGCCGACCTCAGTCGAGTGAATGGTTTCGAGTTGAAACCCGAAGGCGTGTGTTTCAAGGACATCTGCATTCCGATGAAGGATGGATTGCTGGTCGAACGCGACGGTAAGCAGTGGTTTGACCTGGTGGCATTCGCCGACTTGCTTGGGCAGCCCTATGTGGCCGACACTGAATCCCGCGTATGGAGTTTTGCCGAGATCCCGGCAAAACGTGAAGCAATGATGCTCAATGCGATGGCGCCGGAATTCGAAGTCATCGACCGTCAGGGCAAAGTGGTCAGGTTGGCCGATTTCAAAGGCAAGAAGGCTTTGATCGTGACCTGGTCATCTTGGTGAGGCTGCCTGCTTGACGTGCCCGTGTGGCAACGTGTTTACGAAGAAATCAACGACCCCAACTTTGTCCTGGTCTGTGTTGCGCAAGACACCGGGGGTGAAGCGGTAGCGGGGCCGATCTTTGATGCCGCCAATCCGACCTATGTGCAGGTCGTGGACGAAGACCACCTCATCAGCAGCGTGTTCAATTTTGTGAACGTGCCATCAGCAGCCTGGATCGATGAGGAAGGGAAGATCGTTCGAATCGACGAGGGCACCTATTCCCGGAAGCATAAATTTGGTGAGGGCGAACAGGCCATATCGTTTGGCAACGACGTTTATTCCCCGGCGCTGAAAGACTGGGTGGCGAAGGGCGCTGACAGCGTGTATGTGCAGTCCGCTTCGACGGTCACCGGAAACATCCGCGAACATGGTTTCGACCAGATGAAAGCTGATGCGGCCTTTCGACTCGCCAATCTGTTCCGGGCCCACGGTGATAAAGACAAGGCTGAGCAATACTGGGAACTGGCTCGGTCGCTGAATCCGGACAGTATCAATTTCATTCGCCAGAATCTCACGCTGACGGAGGAAGGATCCGGCGGTGAAACCTTCATGAAGTTGATGGGGGAATACGTATCGCAGGGTAAACATTACTACCGGCCCCTGGATATCGACGGGGCATGAAAACTGTCGGATCTGACAGCTTGCTGAAATATCCGGCTGCCCGGAAGAGCCGGTGGACGGCTTGTTGTCAGAGGTCCGATGACTCCCGGCGACAGGATCATCGTACTTCGATCCTTAAATCCCCCAAGGCGGCGCTTCTTGATGGGTTCAAGGAGATGCGCGAGTAGCCCAGTCCATCGCGGCTTTGCCGCCTGCCGCCGACGCAGCGGTGACCAGCGTGCCCCAGCCCATGTCGATCAACGACATCTGCACAGGCCAATCGCGCAGCGTCGCCAGGTTGGTGAGTTCATAAGTGGCGTAGGCGAAAAACCCGAACAACGCGCCCATCGCCAGAGTCGTGGTCCAGTTGGAGCTGTTCTGCTGCGGTGCGACGGCAAAAATCACCACTCCCAGTGCATATAACAGGTAGAAGAGCACGGCAATGCCTGCGTTCGGCTTGGCGGCCATCAGGTGGCCGATGGCCTGCTGATACATCGGTTTGGCGATGACGCTGAGCCAGAGCAGATCCAGCGCCACCATGACGATTGCACTGCCGGTGTACGCGGCGACGTATTTGTTGATGCAAGGTTCCAAGGGTTGCGCTCACGCGCGTGGACGGTTGGACCTATCGTCGAGGACACACGCGGAGCGGTCTGTGCGCTGCACGACGCTGCCCCGGGTGGCCCAGGGTGCGCAGGCGAACAGACGCTCCGCATCGCACGCGTAAGCTTCGGTTGGACCTGCGGTCTGCCCCCTGATCGTCCCTGCAGGTGCCGCGACGAGACTGCCAATGTTGAACACTCTGTCCACCACCGCGCCTTCGCAGTCATCAGACCCGCTGAAGGCTTATCGCGAAAAACGCAATTTTGCCGCCACACCAGAGCCCGACTGCCTCGGGGAAACGGGCGGGCGAACATTGAGCTTTGTCGTGCAGAAGCACTGGGCCAGCAGCCTGCACTATGACTTCCGCCTGGAATTCGACGGCACGTTGAAGAGTTGGGCCGTGCCCAAAGGGCCCAGCCTTGATCCCACTGTCAAGCGCATGGCTGTGGAGGTGGAGGACCATCCCGTCGCCTACGCGGGTTTCGAGGGCACGATACCTGCCAGGCAGTACGGCGCAGGCAAGGTCATTGTCTGGGACAAAGGCCGCTGGACACCGACCGGTGATCCACTCGTGGGCTATCGCGCCGGTAATCTGAAGTTCCAGCTCCATGGTCACAAGCTGCAGGGCAAGTGGGTGCTGGTGCGAATCAAGGGCAAGAGGGAAAAGCAGCAACCCTGGTTGCTGATCAAGGAAAAGGACGCCTTTGTGCGTTCGGCCGCCGAGTTCAGCGTCGTCGACGAACAGCCTGACAGCGTCCTGCCAATCGGCATGCTGGCCGGTGATGCGGCTCGGATCACGACACGCCCACCGACAGCTCGCTCAGGCTCGGCGCCCTCGGTCACCGCTGATGCACGCATGCCACCAGAGGCTGTACGAGCCGCGCTGCCCGCCACGCTCAGCCCGCAACTGGCGAGGCTGGCTGCTGTGTCGCCGCCCGACGCACAGAACTGGGTCCATGAAATCAAGTTCGACGGTTACCGCATGCTGGCGCGGATCGATGACGCGAAGGTCAAGCTCTTTACACGCAACGGCCAAGACTGGAGTGCAAAACTGCGCCCGTTGCAGCGCAGTCTGGTGCGCATGAAGCTGCCACCGGGCTGGTATGACGGGGAGATCGTGCTGCCGGACGCGGCCGGTATTCCCGATTTTGGCGCACTGCAGCGCTGCTTCGATTCTGCAGCAACGGAAGAGGTGCTGTTTTACGTCTTCGACCTGCCCTACGCCGATGGTTACGACCTGCGTGCCGTGCCCTTGATCGCGCGCCGCGCCGTGTTGCAGCGGCTGCTGGGCAAGAGCGCTTCCCACGTGGTGCGTATGAGCGAAGTCTTCGACGCATCCGCGGGCAGCGTGCTCAGTTCGGCCTGCAAGATGGGTCTGGAAGGTGTGATCGCGAAACGGATCGACTCGGTCTACCGCTCATCTCGAAGCAGTGACTGGATCAAGTTGAAGTGCGGCCGGCGGCAGGAATTTGTCGTTGGTGGTTACACCGACCCGCAGGGAGGGCGCTCTGGATTCGGTGCGCTGCTGCTCGGTGTCCACGACGCCCAGGGCGCATTGCAACACGCAGGTAAAGTGGGCAGCGGCTTCAGCAGGAGTGCTTTGCTGGACATCAGGCAGCGGCTGGACCGCAGCGCGCGCAAGACCAGCCCCTTTTCCGGGACCACAAAGATCGAGGGCCGGCCGCACTGGGTCGAACCAGTGCTTGTGACCGAAGTGTCCTTCCGTGAGTGGACACACGGCGGGCTCCTTCGCCACGCCGTGTTTCGCGGCCTGCGAAGCGACAAGGAGGCCAGTTTGATCGTGCGCGAAGACCCGATACGTCCGGTGGCCGCCAGGATTGCCGCCCCCCGGACGGCCGGGCCAGTGCCATCCTTGCTCGAACGCCTGCGCGTCACTCACCCTGACCGGGTGATTGATGCAAGCACGGGTACGACGAAGATCGAACTGGTGCGCTATTACGCGCTGGTGGGCACGCTCATGATAAAACATCTGAAGAACCGACCGGTGTCGCTCGTTCGCGCGCCAGAAGGAGTGGATGGCCACCTGTTCTTCCAGAAGCATGCTGATACCGACAAGTTACCCGGGATGCGTCAGATCAACGCTGGTCTCTCCATCACACCCCCCGCTCTGATCGAAGTGGCCAATGCTCAAGGGTTGCTGTCGGCCGCGCAGTGGAACGTGATCGAGTTTCACACGATGAACACCGGTACGGCTTCACTCGAACACCCGGATCGTCTGGTTTTTGACCTCGACCCCGGCGCCGGCGTGGCATGGCCGCAGGTGCAGGAGGCCGCGCTTCTGACACGTTCCTTCCTTGACTCCCTTGGCCTGCCTGCGTTCCTGAAGACCAGTGGCGGCAAGGGTCTGCACCTCGTCGTGCCCATCCGCAAAAGCCATGACTGGGAAGACGCCAAGGGTTTTGCGCGGGCCATTGTGCTGCACATGGCAAAAACGATTCCGCAGCGTTTTGTGGCCAGGAGCGGACCGAAAAACCGTGTTGGCAAGATCTACATCGATTACCTGCGCAACGGCCCAGGCGCCACCACCGTGTGCGCCTGGTCGGCGAGGGCGCGGCCTGGGCTCGGCATTTCGGTACCGCTGGCCTGGAATGAACTTGACGCACTGCGTGGCGGCGACCACTGGCGCGTGAGTACCGTTCAGCAGCGCCTGGACACGGGCAATGCGCCTTGGGACGGCTACGCGCGAGCCGCACGGAGTCTTGGCCCTCCGATGCGGGCACTCGGTTACGTCAGTGGCAAGGTGGGCGGCAAGTGACTTTTCATCCGAAACTCCATTCATCCATCGCCGGCACCGAGCCGCACAGGAGACCTGCATGCCACGCGTGATCTGGAAAGGCGCCATCAGCTTTGGTCTGGTGCATGTACCGGTGGCCCTGTACCCGGCTTCCCAGGACAGCGGAGTCGACTTCGACTGGCTGGACAGGCGCACGATGGATCCGGTGGGCTACAAACGAATAAACAAGCGCACCGGCAAACCGATCGAATCCGACAACATCGTCAAGGGCATCAAGCAGACGGATGGCGATTACGTCGTGCTCAGTGAAGAGCAGATCAAGGCCGCCTACCCGAAGACGACCCAGACCATCGAGATCGAGGCCTTTGTCAAAGCCAGCGAGATCGACTTCACGCTGCTTGAGAAGCCCTACTACCTCGAACCCATCGGCAAGAGCGAGAAGGTTTATGCCCTGTTGCGCGAAGCCATGAATGCAGCAGGCGTGATTGGCATTGCGCGCGTGGTGATGCACACGAAGGAACATCTCGCGGCGCTGATTCCGTCCGGTGCCGCGCTGGTGCTGAACACCATCCGATGGGCTGCGGAGATGCGGCCCCTCGACGACCTCAAGCTGCCGGCAACCGGCAGTTCTGCCGCCGGCCTGAAGCCGGCTGAACTGAAGATGGCGGCACAGCTGATCACCGACATGACCGCGCCCTGGAAGGCGCGGGAATACGAGGACAGGTTCAGCGTGGCCATTCAGGCGCTGGTGGACAAGAAGCTGGCGGATGGCGATACCGAGACGGTCGCACCGCTCGAACAGGACAGCGTCGAAGCCAGTGGCTCGAACGTTGTGGACCTTACGGAACTGCTGGCCAGGAGTCTGTCCAGGCACAAGCCCGCTGCACGAACGCAGGCAGGCCGCCGCCCCTCAAAGGGATCGTTAGCGGTTGCACGTTCTCCCAGGAAACCTGCTGCGAAGCCAGCCGGACGCAAGCGCTCCTGATGCACGAAAAAAACGTCACGTCCGAAGCAACACGCACATGAAGTCTGCGGCCTGGCTCGCATGACATCTACAACACCGGTTTCGCTCGCCATGTGGGACGAGTTGGACTTGCAGGCACGGCGGGTTCTGCATCAAGCCTGTGCAATGGGAATGCGTCTCGCCACTGCGGACAGTTGCACGAGTGCGTTGCTCGCGTCGACACTCAATGGCAGAAGGTGGGCTGACACGCGGCCATGCTGATCTGTGTATTGCCATCACCGGGTACGCCGATGCTGCCGATGGGCACGTCCAGGCCGGGTTGGTGCACTTTGCACTGGTATCAAACCACTCTGCCACGATGCACAGGAAACATGAGTACGGGGACCAGGGACGGAGTGGCGTCAGGATCGAGTGCTTGCGAACTGCGTTGCAATGGCTCTGCACAGGCCTGGAAAGGTGCTGATCGAGTTGCGCTGTGCGTCCAACCTGCTTGAAAAGTAGGTAACACGCACTGAACCAGCAGGAATGCATTACGGGAGCACAATTGAAGTGGTCAGCATCCCGGCGTGGGCACGTCACTGATCAACGCGGTCAAACATTTTGTGGCCGAGTAACCGCTATGTACTGGCCACGCGACTGCTACCAGCTGTTGGATCATTCCACGTGGCGGATCGGCAAATACCGTCCTGACCGGACTCGCAATTTCGAATTCCCAAGGAGGACTGGAGATGAGCCACTACAGCAATAGCAATACACACACCGCCATGCTGGTCGCGGTCCTGAGCCTGCTGCTGGCGGTGCCGACATTCGCGGATTGGCCTCACGCCGCCGAACAGTCGGTAAAACAGACTCAAGGCAGCAAGGTCGACGAGACCGATGCCGGCCGTGGCGCCCAACCTTCGCTGCATGTCATGGATGCACTGAGGGATGAACTTGATGCCGGCTTTCCAGATCTCGCACAGAGCGTGCGGCTGCTTGTGCGCATCAGCATGGCCATGCTGATGGGAGCAATCATCGGTCTTCAGCGCGAACGGCATGGCAAGCCAGCTGGGCTGCGCACCCACATCTTGGTCGCGATGGGCACTGCACTGTTCGTGATCGGAGCGATCGAGTCCGGCATGTCGTCCGACGGCATATCGCGCGTCATACAGGGTTTGACGACGGGAATCGGCTTTATCGGGGCGGGCGCGATCCTCAAGTATACGAACAAGGGTGAAATACAAGGTCTGACCAGCGCTGCCGGAATCTGGGCTACCGCAGCGGTCGGGGTCGCTGTCGGCCTGGGCCTCCTGGGTCTGGCCGTGCTGAGCGTAATCCTTATCTGGTTCGTTCTCGCAGGTCTGGGATATCTTGAAAATCGTCTCAAGCGTTTAGAAGGGAAGACGACCCTTTGAGGAAGGGATTGATGTGAGTCCTGCAACGCTGGCTGGTTACAGCAGCCGGAACAGTGGGACGAGTCCGAACCACAGCACGTAAGTCAGGGAGGCGACCATCAGGCGGTCGATTCGTCCCGGCGACATTCCTGAATTCATTCGTTGGACCAGCAGCCAGGACAGAGGGTCTTTCCAGACACCTCCTGAAAACACGTACCCGCACAGGATGACGCCAATGCTGTGAGTGATGGCGACGTCGATTTCACCCAGGCTGCGGTAGGACAGCTTGAAAGGTGCAGCGGTATAACCGATCGCCAGGAACGTCATCACTCCCAACACCGAAAGCAGCGCCGAGGAGCTCGCTGGTGAGACTGCCAGCAACCACAGTGTGGCGGTGATGAACACGATGAGCGCCACGCCGATTCCGTTCCTGAGCTCGCGCAGACTCAACTCGCCGTCCACCAGCACACGGGATCCCCCCGTGAAGACGCTGAAACAACGATTGTCGCTGTCGCTCTTGAAATCCACCATTTCGTTGATCAGCACTGTGGCGACCTCGAGCACGAACAGGCACAGGTACCCAATCCAGAACAGGGGACGGGAGAAGACGCCTTGCCCGCCGGTGGCCGCAAGCGCACCTGCCGCATAGGCCACCTGCCGCATAGGTCACCCAGGTCATCAGATCAAACTGAAGGCGTAACGCCTTGAGCCAGTAACCGGTCTTCTGACGGAGCGTTTCAGCGGTGGTGATGCGACCGTGCACGAGGTCGCGCCCCTGTTGCCAGGCTCGGCACAGAAATCGTTCGCGTTGATGCGCGTCGGCATACTTGACCGAGCCGAAGACCAGCGACCACACCGGGCGGACTCCACAGAATCCCAGGGTCGCCCGAGACATGGCGTTCATGCCGGGCCGCGGTAGATCAGCCTGTGGACCAGTACGGCGTGTCCATGGTGGTGATCAACTGCGCCGAACGACCATTGAGCAGCCCCTGGTAGCCTGTGCCACCTTCACAGGTCACAAACGAAAAGCCTGGGGTCAGCGCCCGATCGAGAAAACCCTTGAGCAGAGCTGGCATGCTGCCCCACCAGGTGGGATGGACAAACACCAGGAGCTCGGCCCACAGGATCAGTGCCCGCGCCTTGAGGATGTCGTCTTCGAAGAGCTGCTGATCGGAGCTGACGGATCGGACATACGGGTCAAAATCCAGTGCCGCGAGAGCGATCCGGCGCACTTCGGCGCCGGCTTCGCGAGTTCCCGTGTCAAAGGCATCGGCCAGTGCGCCATCAGGCAGACCGCGGTTCAACCAGTTCGATGACGTTGCCTTCCGGGTCTTCGAAGAACACCAGCTTCAGGCCGATGGAGCCAGACAGCGTCCAGTCGTCGGATCGCACGATCGCTCCGCGCGCCTTTGCACTGGCGAGGACACTTTCGATCCGGGCACAGTAGAACGTCAGATAAGCGAATCCTGATCGAGCGCTGGAAAACTGCGGGATCCCGGCATTGGCGGGAGCCTCGGGTGGCTTCACCAGCTTGATTATTTCGCCATGAGGCGTTTTGAGCCACACGTTGACATAACCTGCAGGCGCAGTGCGTAGCGCACGACTGAGTTCCGCAGGAATGTCCGAACGGCGCTGTTCGACGCACGACAGCACCTCGGTGTAGAAGGCAAGCATGTGGTCCAGGTCCGAGACGACAATGCCGACTTCCATCGGCTGAAGCTGCTCCATGTCAGTTCTCCCCTGTTTCGGTTTCATGACCTCCGGCGTCATGCGAGGACAACACGGATTCGATACCTCTTCAAGGGGAACGATCATGCCGAAATGCAGCGTTCTCGAACCCGGCCTTAGAATTGTAGTGTTCGCAGCTTCTTCCTCAGGACCGATCTGCCGTGGCCACCGATACCCGAACTCCCCTTTCACATCCGTTCGCTGATCTCCTGGGATTCAAGGTCGAGAGCCGCGCCGATGGCAAAAGCCGCATGACCCTCGATGTTCGCGAGGACCACTTCAACCCGCATGGCACGGTTCACGGAGGTGTTATGTACGCGCTCGCAGATACCGGGATGGGCGCGGCATTGACATCCCTGCTGTCAGCGGACGAGTTCTGCTCCACCATCGAAATCAAGATCGGCTACTTCCGGCCGTGGAGGAGTGGCCTGCTCAGCTGCGAAACCCGTGTGGTGAATCGCGGTCGATCCACCGCCTCACTCCTCAGCGATCTGTTTGACGGCGAAGGTCGGCATCTGGGACAGGCCAGCGGGACATTTGCCATCATGCCGATTCAACAACGCGCCAGTTGATGACAGTGGCCAGCGACAGGTGGTGACACTTCGGCGGAAACTCCAAACGCTGAGCCTGGCGTCAGGAACGCTTCAAGGTCGCGAGTTTGAAGTTATCCCAGGTCAAGGTCGAATCCGGCACCATCACGATCCAGCGACCATGATCACCACGTGCCGTCGCGTTGTTTGGCGGCGGATTGTCCGCAGCCGGTGCACCGTGCCCCCCGTTATACTTGCGACCCATCTGGATTCTTGCCTCCGCAAGATGCGGATCCGCTGCTTCCGCGGCCGCGTCTTCGAGAACGTGCGCCGTGCCCTGCAGCATGACCGCCTGCAGCTCCGGAAAACGTTCATTGCGATCGACAATGATCGTGCAGGCAGGCGTGCGCCTGACGTTCACCACTTTCTGCCCCCTGCCATAGATGTATACGCGGCCACCTGCCCACCCGAACCACATGGGTGTCAGGTTGATCCGGGTACCAGGGCCGATAGTGGCAATGCGGCAGTTCCAGCAGCCGGTCATGATGTCCTTGATCTGGGTTTCGTCGAGCGCGAGTTTTTTTGAGATGGGCATGAAAACGATCCTCCAATGTGTTCCCAATGATAAACGTGCGACCGTAGAGCGGGTTGGTCTGGAGTTTCCAGAATTCCATTGGACACGATTGCACGGCCGGAAGTGACTCATTCTGATGGAGGACAGGGACCATGGAGAGGATGTTTCGAAACTGGCGGGACGTCGCCTGGCTAAAGCAGGGCTCGCCACGCCAGCGCCTGGCCTGGCAGGTTCTGGAAACTCACCAGGTGCGCCAGCGACTGGATGCGTTCGATCCCGTACTTGCCGGCACGATTCCGCTCGACATTGATCTGCCGACCAGCGACCTCGACATCATCTGCGAAGTTCATGACGCCTCGGACTTTGCGATTTGCCTTCAGGATCATTTTGGTTCTGCCAGTCAATTCAGGTTGACCCGCAGTGTCGTGCGAACCGAACCCACAACGATTGCGAATTTTGTGCTCGAAGGATTCCCCGTCGAAGTGTTTGGCCAGGGTGTGCCTGTTGATCAACAGGCGGCAGTTGTGCATCTGGATATCGAAGGACGATTGTTGGCGTTGGCGGGCGATTGGCTTCGACCGTCGGTGCGAGCTCTGAAGCAAACGGGTCTCAGGACGGAACCTGCTTTTGCGCTGGCGCTTGGTCTGACGGAAGATCCGTTTGATCAGTTGTATGCCATGTCGGCATGGACGGATGATCAACTCGCGGATGTTCTGAAGAAAACCATCCGATCAGGCGAAAAGGAGGCGAGGTGATGCTGGAACTACGACCCAACTGTGAGTGTTGCGATGCTGCGCTTCCCGCGCATTCGACAGACGCACGCATCTGTTCTTTTGAATGCACGTTCTGTGCGGCATGTGCCGAACAGAAGCTGCAGGGACGCTGCCCGAATTGTGGTGGTGAACTGTTGCCGCGGCCATCTCGCCCGTCGGAACATCTGGTGCGCAATCCGCCGTCGACGAGACGTGTGTTCAATCCTGCCGGTTGTGCGAAGGGGAGGTCGTGACACCCGACCAGGCAGGGACAGGCAAGGATGTGGTTGTGCGTCGAATGATCCTGCGTGTTGGCGAAGCCACGCCTTGGCATGTTGATCCCTGCCGTCGGTATTCTGTGGTTCTGGGTGGTGATCGGCTGATCATCGAATTCCGTCAGGGTGAAGAACTTGAGGAAATCGTTGTCCATCGAGGTATGGCCGGCTGGGATGATCCCGATCCTCGTGTTCATCGAGCGATCAATTCAGGCACGCAACCCTATGAGGAACTGGTTACTTTTCTGTTGGTCACCCCGGGGACGGAGCCCCAGCCAACACTGCCGGGCTAGGACCTTGAAGCCCGATTCACGCCATGCTTGTCGGCGGAGCGAACTCGACAACCTCGATCTCTGGCGGCTGCCATGTGTTTCGCCACCGGTAAGGTCGCAACTCCATCACGTGTCTGCAACGTCCCGACGACCACGTCTTTCAGAGTGCAGGCTGGTTCCCGCCACAGGTACTGCGCTGTGCTAGATTTGCGCTCAGCCAGCGGCTTTCGTTTCTTCATTCATCCATGGACGCTGGCTGATCGAGCCTTCAACCACGAAGTCTCCACGTGCAGTTGTTCAGGAGCACACCATGCAGAACCAGGACCTGGACCAGGAACACGGATATCCCGGTCGACTCGTTGATCTCTACGGTGGACATGGCCCTGCCGACATTGCACTGAGTGCACCTGAATCCCCCGACTGCACCTACGCAAATCTTGCACAACAAGTCGACTACATCGGTCGTGTACTTCGTGCCTGTCGGATAGGAGAAACGGATGTGGTGGCTGTCATCCTGCCCAATGGCCCCGACATGGCGTCGGCCTTTCTCGGTGTCGCAGCCCACGCAACTTGCGCTCCACTCAATCCGCAGTTCAGTGCCGCAGACCTCGAATTCTACTTTGCCGATCTCGCTGTCAGCGCCATCGTCGTCCCTTCGGGAGTGGACACAAAAGCGCGCGAAATCGCCACCCGCTTCCAGATCAGGTTGCTCGAAATTGATGGAGCAAGGCGGCCGGCAGGATGCTTTCTCTTTGTCGGTTTTGAATCTGTGCCGGGTGAAGACGCCCGACCGGGAGAGCCCGACGGGGTCGCTCTCGTTCTGCATACCTCAGGCACCACATCGCGACCCAAGATGGTACCGCTGACACGGCGCAATCTGTGCGCCTCGGCGCTTGCCATCCGGGAGACTCTCGCGCTGGACCGGCGTGACGCAAGCCTCAACGTGATGCCGCTGTTCCATATCCATGGTCTTGTTGGCGTTCTCCTGTCGTCACTGGCGGCGGGTGCCTCCGTCATCTGTACTCCGGGGTTCGACAGTGCGCAGTTCATGCACTGGCTCAAGGTGCACAAACCCACCTGGTACTCGGCGGTCCCCACCATTCATCAGTCGGTTCTGGAAGCTTTCGGTGAAGTGAAAGGAGCGGACCATGGCCTGCGGTTCATACGCTCATCGTCATCAGCGCTGCCACCCGTGGTGATGACCAGGCTGGAAGCGTTCTTCGGTGTCCCGGTTCTCGAAGCCTACGGCATGACCGAGGCCGCACATCAGATGACCAGCAATCCGTTGCCACCGGGCAAGCGGAAAGCAGGGTCCGTGGGTGTCGCCGCTGGTCCCCGTGTTGCGATCATGGATGAGACCGGCCTGCAGCTCCCCACTCGGGTGGTCGGAGAAATCGTGATACAAGGCCAGTCTGTGACGGCGGGTTATGTCGATAATCCGCAAGCCAACCTGACGGCGTTTGTTGACGGCTGGTTCCGGACTGGTGACCAGGGTTATCTTGATGACGAGGGTTATCTGTACATTACTGGTCGTTTGAAGGAGATCATCAATCGTGCCGGGGAGAAGATCTCACCCAGGGAAGTGGATGAGGTCTTTCTCGAACATGAAGCGGTTGGTCAGGCAGTCACGTTTGCAATGCCGCACCCCACGCTTGGCGAGGATGTTGTCACCGCAGTGGTGTTGCGTAGCGGGTCGCAGATCAATGAATCTGAACTGCGAACATTTGCCTTCCAGAGACTCATACCCGCCAAGGTGCCCAGTCAGGTCCTGATCATTCCATCGATACCCACCGGAGCGACAGGCAAGGTCCAGCGCATAGGTCTGCACGAAAAGCTCGCCCCGTTGCTGCGTGTGCCCTATGTTGCGGCAGCCAGCACTCTGGAACGGTTGCTCGAATCGATTTGGAAGGAGCTGCTCGACGTCGACCGCGTCGGCATACATGATAATTTTTTCACGCTTGGAGGTGATTCCCTGCGAGCAACCCGCGTAGTCGCGCGAATTCAGGAGGCGTTGTCCATCGAACTGTCAGCAGCGGAACTGTTCCGTCAGCCAACCATCGCCGAGTTCGCAAAAACAGTGACCGAGGCTCAGAGTCAACATATGGCCAACCTTGCGGCGTATGTCGAGAAACTGACCAACGAAGAAGTCGAGAAGATGTTGGCGAGTCTGGCTGCCCCGACAACAGGCACGTGAAAAACCAACTGCCACCCGGTGGTCCAGATTCCATGCGGGGAGAACTCCTGCAGAGATTGCAGCACGAGCGGGGCGTCAGTGGTCACGAGCTCGTCGCGCTGCAGCTCAGGGACTGCGGAATTTCCCATGTTTATGGTGTCAGCGGTGTGCCGGTCGACGCAACCCTTGCGGCTTGCGGGCAGCATGGGCTGCGAGTCATCGCAACCCGACACCAGCAGACCGCCGTTCTATCGGCGGCCGCGCACAACTACTTTGCGGGAGAACTCAAGGCTGCGGTCCTGGTGTCCTCGGGGCCGGCAGTAACCAATTGTGCAACCGGGGTTCTGGTTGCCCGCGACAACCACTGGCCCCTGGTGGTCATTGGTGGTCGCCGGTCCCTGGCCACGTATGGCACAGGTGCGTTCCAGGATTTTGATGGCGTGGAGTTCTTTGAATCCATGGCGAAGAACACTGCCCTGATTTCCAACTCGCCTGCAATCTCCCTAACAATTGCTTTCAGCTGCAGTCTTGCCACTGCTGGGCAGCCAGGCCCTTGCTACATTGATATCACCGAAGATGCACTGCAGGGACGGGCGCGCCGGCGGGAACCATGGCGGTCATCTCCCGTAGCGTCTTTCGAGGCTGCTGTTCCAGCCATTGACATGCAACCGATCGTGCAGGCGTTGAACCAGGCCCGCAGCCCCGTGCTTCTGATTGGCGATGGCCTGCGCTGGGGAGCCCCGTGGAAAGCGCTCGAACTTCTGGTTGAATCCTGTCGAACTCCGTTTGTCACCGGTCCCAATGCCCATGGTTTTTTGTCAGACCTCCATGAATTGAATGGCACAAACGTTCGCTCCTGGCTGCTCAGTCAGGCCGACGTGGTTCTGATGCTGGGCGCTTCACTGGACTGGGTCTTTCGGCATGGCGCGGAGATTCCACCCGACACCCTGGTGATTCGCCTGGGACATGGCAACGACCCGGTGTTGCACCTGCGCCGCAACCAGCTTGAAATCGTTGGCCAGCCCGCGGCACTTCTCCATCAACTCATCATGCTATTGCGGGATGAAGAACACCGCGGACCGAAGGACAGAATCCTGGAAGAGGCCCTTCGGTCTCGCCGTCTTGATTTTAATCACCAGTTGCAGTCTGCAACGCAGGATCAGGCATGCCCACTTACACCGGCATGCTGGCTCGACGAAGTGGCGAAGGCGCTACCGGACAATGTGATGACTGTACTCGATGGCAACATCGTGATGGCCTGGGCGCAGCTGATGTTGCCCGTCCGATTTCCTGCTACCCGTCTGACTGCTGGCGCCAACGGCTGCATGGGCACGGGCTTGCCATTTGCATTGGCAGCTGCCGTGGCGCGACCGGAGTTGCCGGTCGTGGCGGTCTGTGGCGATTTTGCGTTGGGCCTGACCATCATGGAACTGGAAACGGCAGTGCGCCACCAACTGCCGATCATCATCATCGTCGGCAACAACCATGGCAACGGTGGACGTCTTCGGCAAAGGGCTTTCTGGCCTGCCGACTATCCCGAGCGGATCTGCCAGTTCTCCGAAGGGGTCCGCTATGACCTGATGATGCAGGCCGTAGGCGGAGATGGTCTCTTGGTCGAGGACCCAGGAGAGATCGGACCGGCGGTGATGAGCGCGCTCGCTGGGAAGCGCCCGACGCTGATTCAAATCGATACCCGGGATGACGTTCCCGCGCCCGGGATCTGATCGCAGGGGCGCACCTTCCAATCTGTCTGACGGTGTCGGCGCCTTGCACCCCTGTGCCCACCGCTCTAGTGTTCCCACGACCTTGAACGATGCTGTAGGAAACTGTGGCGACACGGACTGCCCGTGTTCGCAGTGTGGAGCCGCCCATGACGATGAAACTGTTGACCCCGATTCACATCGGCAACCTCGAGATCAGGAACCGCGTGGTCTCGACCGCCCACTCGGCATTCCTCGACTTTTTCCGTCCCGGTTGCGACGGTGAGCGTTACTTGGCTTACCAGGAGAGACGTGCCGAAGGTGGTACTGGACTCATCATCATGACCGCGATGCACGTGCATCCCACCAGCCAGATTCCCAACCACTTCATGTATGACCCGGACGACATGGCACCGAAGTTCCGGCAGATCTCGCAGCGCGTACACGCCCATGGTACGAAGCTCATCAGTCAACTCTTTCACTTCGGCATGCAGGGCAAGTCGGAAAGTCGTGACGACTATGCACCCATCTGGGGGTTTTCACCGACAATCACACAGGCTGGTGAAGCCGTTCACGAAATGACGAACGATGAGGTCCTGGAGATCATCGACGCCTTCGCGAAGGCAGCGAAGTGTGCGGTCTCCAACGGCATCGACGGGGTTGAACTGCATGGCACGCATGGCTACCTGATCCAGCAGTCATTCAGCCCGTGGGCCAATCAGCGAACCGACCGCTGGGGTGAACCCCTCTACTTCGTCAAGGAACTGGCAAAACGCGTTCGAGCCGCCATTGGCCCTGACAAGGTAATGGGCTTCCGTATCTCTGCGGATGACTTCATCAAGCCCGAAGATGGTGGCGTGGGCCATTCCAGGCTGTGCGAATACGCCGGTATGATCATCCGTACCGGTTACTTCAACTATCTCAACCATTCCGAAGGAGCCGGTGGAGCACACTATGCCCGTGCCATTGCCTCTTACCGTTATCCCTTCGGCGAATACCTGCCGCTGACCCGGAGCCTGCGCGAGTCCCTCGGTGGGCTCGTGCCGCTGATCGGAGTGGGCAAGATCCCGACCCCGGACCTGGCCGAGCGCGCCCTCGTCGAAGGCGACTGCGACCTCGTAGGCATGACCCGCGCGCAGATCGCCGATCCGGACCTGGTGAACAAGGTCGCCAGTGGCCGGACCAACCGGATTCGTCTGTGCACAGGCGCCAACCAGGGTTGTTTCGACCGTACGGGGCAATTCCCGATCACCTGCATCCAGAACCCGGAAGTGGGTGAAGAGCGCCGCTTCAAGGCGCTGGCACTCGAAGTGATCCAGCCGAAGCGGGTGCTTGTCATCGGCGGTGGGCCTGCCGGAATCAAGGCTGCGGAAATTGCGGCACGTCGCGGCCATGCGGTCACTCTTGCCGATGCCGACAACCGCCTCGGAGGCCGACTGAAACTGGTCGAGCGGATGGGGCCCGCCGCCAACCTGCTGAGTGCAGTGAACTGGGTCAACGAAGAACTGAAGCTGCTTGCCGTACAGATTCTGCACGACACCCGCGTGGACGAAGCGTTTGTCCGCGATTTCCGGCCCGAAGCGATCATCTTGGCCACCGGTGCAGAGTCGGTACCGGTGACTGATTTTCCAACCGATGGCTCTGTTCCAGTCATCGCCTCAGACGACGCGGCGCAGGGGCTTTACGATAGCGTGCAGTTCAAAATGGCCGGCACCCGTGCCGTCATCCTCGATCGGCGCGCCAACTACGAAACCAACCTCGTGACCGAGTCGGTATTCAAGCGGGGTGCCCAGATCACCATCGTCACGCCATACGCCTCATCGGTGGTGAATACGGGTACGTCCCACGCGATCTTCTACAGCGCAGAGTTCCCACGATGCGGTATCGAGACGCTCGGTGGGCATATGCCCGTGAGCATTTCCAACGGCTCGCTTACGGTGCGGCAAGGGATCACCGGGCGTGAGACCACCCTGCCCTGCGACTTCATCGTCAGCGCAGTCCACCCGAAACCACGGAATCAGTTGCTGGAGATGCTGAAGCGGTATGCACCCGTGAATACCGCCGGTGACGTGGTAGCACCACGTTCGGCACTCGAGGCATTCAGGGAGGGAGACCGGGCGGGGCGGACGGTATGACGAATCAACCGAAGGCGCGAAGTTCCAGCTAAAGTTGTGTACTGAACGGACAATACGCGGCGAGCAGAACATCCGGATCGCGAATGACGATCAGGGACGCGGGTAGCCGATGCTCCAACGACGCGGTTTTGCTTCGAGCGATCCTGCGTTGGTGGGGCTTCCCCATATCCTGTAGTCCCGGTCCCCTTCGATCTTCCCGTGTCGACGTCAGTGGTGATGCCCGCCTTCACCATGCACATGTCCGTGGGCCATTTCTTCGTGACTGGCTTCGCGCACGCTGGTGATCTCCACCGCGAAGTTGAGATGCTGGCCGGCCAGTGGATGGTTGGCGTCCATCTGGACC
>JBGSHJ010000004.1:0-1904 GCA_041752315.1 Pseudomonadales bacterium | reverse complement strand
TAGTGCAGATGCGCATTGCCCGGTTCGAGGGTGAGTGCGCGGCTGAAATCGGCGATGGCGGGTTCGAATTGCTTGAGGAAGAGGTGAGTCATTCCGCGATTGAGAAGCGCCATGCTGTTTGCGGGGTTGAGCCGAATCGCGTGCCCAAGGTCGTCGAGAGCCTGGGGAAAACGGCTCGTCATCAGATACATGGCGCCTCGACTCGAATACGCATCGGCGTTCTGCGGATCAATGGCGAGAACAGCGTCGAAGTCTGCGCGCGCAGGATCCATCTGGCCGGTCATCGTGCGGATGGCGCCCCGACTATTGAGTGCATCGACATGTCGAGGGTCGATTTCGATGGCTCGGTCGAGATCTTGCAGCGCCGCATCCGTCTGCCCCGCCTCGGCATGGAAGCGACCGCGTGTTGCATGGCATTCGGCATCGTCGGGTCGTACTGCCATCTCCTTGTTGATGTCCGCCATCGCTTCCGCGGTGTGACCGAGGTAATAGTGAACGATGGCACGATTGTGCAGGGCATCGGCGTGGAGCGGGTCCCGCTGCAACGCCTCGTTCGCATCGGCCAGTGCCCGCTCGAGATCCTCTGTGGTGGTGTAGTGCTTTGCGCGTGCAACATAGGCATTGATCTGTTCCTGACTATCGGGCGGGGACTGCGCGATGACGCGGGTGCATGCCGGGATCCCGATGGCTGGATCGGCCCCCAGACAACTGACGGTGTCGTTGCCACTGGCGTCCGCGCTCTGTCGAATATGGATCTCGACGCGCCGATTGGCCTGGTGATCGGCCTCGTTGTCACCGGTGCGGAGGGGTTGCGCTTCGCCGACGCCTGTTGCGTCGATGCGATCCGCAGCGATGCCGTGGCTCATCAGCCAGGCACGCACCGATCCGGCACGTTGCAGTGACAGCGCCTGATTGTAGGGAGCCTCACCCCTGACATCGGTGTGGCCCTCGATCATGACCCGGGCAGCAGGACGCGAGTTGACGACGGTCAGCAGGTTCGTGAGCTGGGACTCCGCTGCCGATCTCAATTCAGACTTGTCGAAATCGAAGAGGACATCGGCAGACAGGTTGATCCGGATTTCCTCCGACGTGACCTCCGCCGCAAGTTCCTGGAGCGCTCCCTCGAGCCCGAGTGTCCTGCCAGCTGCAGAAAATCCACCGGTTGCCGCGCCACCCAGGCCCTGGATCTGCACCGCTTCGAAGGGGACGAAGTCCGGCAGGATGAGGTCCAGTGTGGTCACCGAGTCCGGTGGCGCCTGAAACGTGAGGCTCATCAGGATCGGCTTGCTCCAGTTGGGAATGATGTAGCCGCCGCCAATGTCATCCTGGCGCGGGGATGCCTGCCACAGCTCGTCGCTGTCCTTGAGCAGCGGGTACTTGCGTTTGCCGATCGGGTCGAAAAGGTAGACGTCCTTGTACATGAAGTAAGGGCTGCGCAGATCGACCACGAGCCCAGGTTCCGCAGCCAGTTTGAGCCGCACCTGAAGCGCCTGGTCAGCCCGCCTGGCAGACACCAGTGTCGCCACCGCGCCGGTAGGCGAACTCCTGGCGTTGCCGGCCGCGAGCAGCGTGCCCGGACCCTCGGTGACAACAACGTCCTCGAACGGGAACATCTGCGGGACTTCGACACTGACGACGGTGCCATCCGGAATGGCATCAAAATAGGCCCACACCACACCCTGCTGGCCGGGTTCGAGCACCACGTAGATGCGCCCACCATCCAGGGTGAAGTCGCCGACCGGCCCACCGATGAAGAGGCCACCGGCGTCCTTGAGGGGCAGGTGCTTCTGTCTTGACTTGATGTCGACCAACACGAGCTTGCCAACGGAATAGTGGGCGCTTTCGGCCTTCACGGGGCCATTGTTGATGAAACGCACGGCAAGTCTCGTCACGCCGTTGCTGGT
>JBGSHJ010000003.1:0-16641 GCA_041752315.1 Pseudomonadales bacterium | reverse complement strand
TCAGGCTTGAACCTTACCGGATCGTAACGTTCAACTGGGCAGCTGCCATTACCAATCGAGTTCCCCGCACCTTTGTCGAGGAACCAGCTCTGTTTGTGCGGTGTCTTGGAGGAGACAAAGGGATCACCTGAGACATCGCCGGGATCTTTCACAGCATGTCAGCGAAACAGTATCGTTGCTCCAGTGAGCTGGCCTTCTGGCAGACGTGTCAGAACGCAGCCAGCCGCGAGGGGTTCGCGGGCTGGATGCGCCGGTCGTCAGGTCGACTGTTTACGGCACGTCGAGCGGATACGCGCCACTCCGCTGAATTGCTCTTTCAATCAGGTGACCCGCGAATCTCAGGGCGTCACCACCGACGACGTGATATTCAGAGTGCGATTCAGAATCAGCCATCGGCCATTCTTGCGGACAACAGCATCCGTGTAGGTGCCACCAACGACATTGACGCCGGTCTGGGTGCTCGTCGGACCAAAGGCGTGGGTCGCGATGAGATAGGAAATCATCGAGGCATTGTTGCCGTGGATTTTGCTCGAGATCGAACCCATGTGATGCTGGGTATTGCGATAGCCCGGTCCTCGAAACGCATTGTTCACGAAGTTTGCCCACTGCAGAGCTGCATCGGTGCTGGCCGTGCGGGTCGCCGGGTCGGGCACCGTCAGCAAAGGCACGCCATCAAATTCGAGGGTGAAGCTGAACTGTTTTGCAAAGCACTTGCGATAGAATCTCAGGCCCTTGGCAAACTGCGGGTCGGAAAGATTGAGTGTGGAGTCAAGGTTTGGCTCAATCAGTGCATTCACCGCCGAGCCTAGTGCATCAGTACCGTACGCATAACAAACAGCGAGGTCCTCCACCTCATCCTGATTGTCTGCCCATGCTGGCGAGTTGCAGCACAACAGTACTGCGGTCAGCCACCACAGGTAGTTGATCCCTCTTGTTTCACTGGTCAGTTTCATCATTGACCCTCCCCGGAGTCTTTGGCGAACAGGTTATTGGTTGGTGGGTCGAGTACTTGATTCGTGCACTTTTGGTACCTCGAACCAGAACATCCACCCGATTTGATGATACGCCCGGCTTTCAAGTGGTGGATACGTGTTTTTTCCGTGGTCGAGAGCTGTGCCACGTTCGTCGCTGCGCTGCCTGGTTCGGCAGACGTCCACCGATTCGGGACACCGGATCAGTTTTTTACTGCGATGGCGGGCGATACACCGACTGTGAATTGCCTGCGGCCTCTTTTCAGACGGCCTTTCAGCACTAGTCCGGAACATCGGCCAGGCAGGATGACAAGGATGGCAACAAGCCGACCGGCCGGTGAAGTCCAACAGACTGATTGAGGGGTTGAGCTTTGTGTGGCGAGAGGTGATCCGCCTACGTCCTCAGCATGCCTGGCATCTCTCCCGACTCCCGCCACGCCTTGGTGATCTTGAAGAATGGGTTTGGGCCTTTGCCATATGGGCCGTTCTGGATAGTCCGCCGGCTTGGCATCCCCTCGTTGTTGTAGTAGCCGGGAGTGCACGACGCGAGAAAATCCTCGTTGAAGCGCGAGATGTCGATGATGTGTGTCACCCATGCATCCTCCGCGTCCAGGCTCGGCTCGATGCTGCCGATTTTCTCGTTCATGCACTTGTGGATCAGATACTGGAAGTGGCGCGCGGATTCGTCCATGGCGTGCGGGAAGTTGGTGGTCGCGGCGGATTGCGAGTTGCCGATGATGAAGAGATTGGGGAAGCCGTGTGTGGTGTAGCCATGCAGGGTGCGTATGCCGTCGATCCACTTGGTGCTCAGGCTGATCCCATCGCGTCCCAGGACGTCGTAGCCTGCGCGCCGCGTGTACTCCGTGCCGACCTCGAACCCGGTGGCGAACACGATGCAGTCCACTGCGTACTCCACGCCGTTCGCGACCACACCTGTCGCGGTGATGCGATCCACGCCGCGACCATCGGTATCGATCAGGTGCACGTTCTCGCGGTTGAACTCCGGCAGGTAGTCGTCGTGAAAACATGGACGCTTGCAGAACTGTCGATACCACGGCTTCAGTGCGGCCGCCGTTGCCCTGTCTTTCACCACGGCATCCACACGAGCGCGGATCTGGTTCATCTTCTGGAAGTCAGCGATTTCCATCAGCTTCGGTACCTCGTTCCAGTCCACTCCGGTGCCGCGGAACTTCGCCATCGAGACAAGATTGCGGATGATCTCGGTCCAGCCGTCCTGGATCAGGTCCTTCTCCACAACGCCGCCTGACGTCAGCGTGTTGAAATTTTCCATGCGCTCGCGCTGCCAGCCGGGATGCAGGCTGGCGGCCCAGGCGGGATCCGTAAGGCGGTTGTCGCGCACGTCCACGGAGGACGGTGTGCGTTGGAATACATACAACGATCCTGCGCTGGCGCCGAGGTGCGGCACGCACTGCACGGCAGTAGCTCCGGTACCGATGATGCCGACACGCTTGTTGGCCAGTTTGTGCAGGTTGCCTTCCGGACTGCCGCCCGTGTACTCGTAGTCCCAGCGACTGGTGTGGAAGGTATGCCCCTGATAGTCGCGGATGCCGGGTATGCCCGGCAGTTTTGGCCGGTTGAGCGGGCCATTGGACATGATCACAAAACGTGCTCGCATGTCGTCATTGCGATCGGTGCGGATGCACCAGCGCTGGCTCGACTCGTCCCAGCGCATGCCCTTCACCTGCGTCTGCAGGCAGATGTCGTCGTACAGGTGATAGTGATTCGCGATCCTGCGTGCGTGTTCGAAAATTTCCGACGCAAACGCGTACTTCGAGCGCGGCACATAACCAAGTTCCTCGCACAGCGGCAAGTAGATGTAGGCTTCGGTATCGCAGGCTGCGCCAGGATAGCGGTTCCAGTACCAGGTGCCGCCGACGTCGCCGGCCTTCTCGATGATGCGGATGCGCTTGATGCCTATCTCCCGCAGACGTGCACCGCAGATCAGGCCGCCAAACCCACCGCCCACGATGATGACGTCCATTTCGTCGTTCAATGCAGCGCGAGGCTGCATGGCTTCGGCGTATGGATCATCGATGTAACGGGAGAAGTCGCCAACCACCTCCTGGTATTGGGCATTGCCGTCCACGTGCAGGCGCTTGTCGCGTTCGACGCGGTACTTCTCACGCAGCGCATCCGGGTCGAAGCCGAGTTCTTCGATCGTTGGAAGGGTGGTGAGCGAGGAGACTGAGCTGCGTGGACTGGTCATGGGATTGGCCATGCGTGAGGAAGCTGGGCGACGATAGGTAATTCAACCGGCGTTTTCAACGGCTGCGGCCTGCCTGGTGGTGAATTCGGCAAGTTCGCGCGACACATTCCGGCGGCGAATAACAGTTTCCCGTCCGCTCGACTCCGTGCACCATTGTTGAAGGAACTTCCTCACCGAGCCCACTGTGCCACCCGATAACGAACTCGATTCCGAACTGCCCCTCACCGGTCTCACTGTGCTGGATGTCAGCACCTATATCGCGGGTCCTGCCGCGGCTACCGCACTCGGTGACTGGGGCGCGGATGTGATCAAGATCGAGGCACCCGGGATTGGTGACCCGCACCGGCATGGCTGGAAGGGTGCGAACTATCCGAGGGCATCGGGCAACTATCCGTGGCAGCTCGAGGGGCGCAACAAGCGTTCCATCGTCCTCGATCTTAAACACCTGGACGGTCGCCAGGTCATGGACCGGCTGATTGCACGTGCCGATGTGCTGGTGGTGAACTTTCCGTCGCCTGTACGCGAGCGCTTGAAGCTGCGCTGGGACGATGTGAAGGACGCCAACCCACGGCTCATCTACGCATCGCTGACGGGTTATGGCGAGAGTGGCCCGGACGCAGACATACCCGGCTTCGACGTGAATGCGTTTTTTGCCCGTTCAGGGCTGCTCGATGCGCTGCGTTATGAAGGACAGCCGCCAGCGTTCTCGTTGTCTGCGCAGGGTGACAGGCCCAGTGCGATGACCTTGCTTGCGGCCATCATGATGGGCTTGTATCGCCGCGAGCGCACGGGTCGTGGTGGCTGGGTCGGAACGTCGCTGTATGCCAACGGTGTGTGGTCCAACGCAACACTGGCAGCGGCCGCGCTGGTTGGTGCCACCCAGGCAGCGCGGCCACCTCGCGACCGGCCGCGCAGTGCATTCCAGAATCAGTATGTGGCGCGGGATGGGCGCTGGTTCACGCTGTTGCTTTCGCAGGAAGAAAAGCGCTGGCCGTTGTTCTGTGCTGTGATCGGCCGGGACGAACTGGTTGCCGATCCGCGCTTTTCCAGCGCGGTGCTCCGACTGCGCAATGTGGTCGAACTGGTGGCCGAACTCGATGCTGCCTTTGCAGTGCAGGATTGGCCCTACTGGCGCGAACACCTCGCTGCAGTGGGAGCGGCCATCGCACCCGTCTCGCTGACCGGGGATATCATCGATGATGAGCAGGCCAGGCACGCCGGCATCATCATCGAAACCGATTCACCCGATGTGCCACGCAGCCTGGCGGGGCCGGTGCGTCTTGGCTTTGCTGAACAACGTGCTGCAGGCGCGGCGCCCACACTTGGCCAGCACACGGATGCGGTGTTGCGCGAGTTGGGGTACAGCGACGCCGCCATCGCCGCACTGCGCGCTGACAGTGCGGTTGGATGATTGCTCTGTCAGAGGTTTACCCTCGCCACTGGGTAATCAGCGCGCGAATCTCGGACGCGAAGTCTGGGTAGAACTCCGATGACGGCCTGACAAAATCCTGTGCCTCGTCACCGTTGAGTTCATTGCACTCGAGTACCTCTTCCAGGTCCCAGGCGCCCAGGAAAAACTCGATCAGCTTCTGTTGGGACAATGGTTTGACCGAGGTCTTTCGCGCGCGCCCGCTGAGTGTGTCGCCGTCGTATTCATCGACCACCCGATAGTAGATCCGGTGCCTGCCGCGACGGGCGTAGACGCAGGTGACATCGCTGGTCGTGGACCGGATATTGATCCGGGCAATCTCGATCTCCTCCACCTTGCGGCCGGGCAGGTATTCACCGCCCATCATGCGCGGATGAATCCGGCCGAACATCTGGCGGTCCTCGGCACTGAGCGACGGTGTCAGGAAAAACGCGTTGATCCGTGCCAGATTGCCACTCTCGATCGCGGCTTGCGCCTGTATGCGCCGCTCCTGGCCCTTGATGGTTGCGAGCAGGTGCTTTTCAGCCGAGATGGGCCAGAAGTAGGAACGAGGCCGGAAGTCAGGATCAGACAGGGAAAACTGGGTCGACATGATGGTGTCCTCTTTAGCGAATTGGGCGATATGCCCGGGGTCGCAATTTGGTGAACTCCCCCGGCTCGTCAGGTGAGCCATCCCGGAAAAACAAAACCCCGCACAAGGGCGGGGCCGGCGTCCGCTGGGTTGCCCTGACGGGCCACATCTGCTCTGCTGAGCGCACCACCTTGCAGGGACACTGCAGGTTGGTGAGGGCCGACCCCTCTCTTGATGCAGGTTGAATCATGCGCCTTAAACGCTCGATGTCAAACAGTTTTTGCTGGTCGCCGCGCAAGTGACACGCCGGCGCACACTTCTGGAATATGCACCTGCCCGCGGGTGTCAACTTCACCATTTTTTCCACCGGAGAATTCTTCGAGGCGTCTCGTGGGATCGAAGCAGAAGGTATTGCAGATCAGCGGCAGTACGACGAGTATCGCGCTTGCTGGTTCTGCAAACCGCAGGATGGTACGCAAGGCGACAATCAACATGAAAGCACTGAAAATCGGGCTGGTTGTGATCGGCATCGTGGTTCTGATCGGTATCGCCATTGCACCCATCGGTCCGCTACCCGGAGTTTTCCTCGGTGGGAAGGCGACTGACGTCCCGGCGCAGTGGCCCGATACCAGTGATGTGGATGAGATCCGCTTGCGGGTGCCCGGATTCCTGCCACGTGTGGTGATCATCTGGGTGGTCGAAAGCACCGGTGAGTTGTACGTCGTGGGCGCGCGGGACAGCGGCTGGGTCGCGATGCTGGGCGAGGGTGCACCTGTTGATATGCGACTGGGCGAGAGCACATACGCGCTGCGCGCGGTGGCCGTTCGCGAAGGCTGGGAATCGGTGCTGACGGCGTACGTGGAGAAATATCGGCCGGACTATCCGGAGATCATTGCGGGCTTCCCGTCGGTCGAAGAAGCCCGCTCGCAGGTCGCTGTATTCAGGCTGGAACGGAGCGCAGGGCAGATCGGGACAGTGTCCGCACCCTGAGCTTCAGCCACCGACTCGGCTCTGGCCCAGCAGGACTTCGCGCATGTCTCCTTTGGCCTGGCCGGTAACCACCAGAAGGTAGAGGCTCAGGAAGGGTGCTCCGCCAAGGAACGCCACCAGTCCCAACAGCAGTCCGGCTCCGGAAAAGGCGTGTCGCCAGGCCACCCACAATCCCGACAGTACCAGCATGCACATGAAATCGAGGTTGAACTGCCCCGGCCAGCCGAACTGTGTCATGTCGCCAAAAAAGATCGGGAACAAATCACTGCCGTGGGTGTTCACCACGACAGCGGTGTAGCCGCTGACTGCGATGAACATCACAACCAGCAGAATCCGGAAGAGAACCATGACCACGCTCCACGCGATTGATGGCAGCAGGTTATTCAGATTGTGAGCAGCCCTCAATTACCTCTGGGGTAGTGGTGCAGCGCTGGACCCGTTGATCGGAGGACTAAATGAAAGGCTGGCGAGAAAAAGTGCCCACGATTTGATCCTGATCAAGGTGGCTGTCTCCGGCAGGTCCACGCTGCTCTGGTCATCGTGGAGAAACCGTCATGACCGCTCGACAGACCAGCCTGCCCAGTCGCCTGCATACCTACGACACGCCGATGAAGGTGTCATGGAACTTTGACTACGAAAGCCCGATCGCCAGATTGGGCGATCTTTATGAACGGGCCAAGGAAAACCAGTGGAATGTTTCGGATCTCGCTTGGGACACCGCCATCGATCCGTCGAATCCCATCATCGCGGCCAACCATAGCCAGTACAGCCGTATGCCGTTTTTTCAGCGGCTGTCGCGGGAACAGCAGGAAACGTTCATGGCGCATTCAACGGCGCAGCTGCTGTCGCAGTTCCTGCATGGCGAGCAGGGCGCGCTGCTGACGGCCGCAACCATCGTCCACGGCGTGCCGGACATGAAGGCGAAGTACTACGCTGCCACCCAGACCATGGATGAAGCGCGGCACGTCGAGGCCTATGACCGCTACGTCAACAAGATCGCCATTCACTACCCGATGGTGCCGTGGCTCAAGCAGCTCATCGATGTCACGCTTTCCACCAACAACTTCTGCAAGGTGATG
Organism: Pseudomonadales bacterium; assembly: GCA_041752315.1. Lineage (GTDB taxonomy): Bacteria > Pseudomonadota > Gammaproteobacteria > Pseudomonadales > Azotimanducaceae > SYFY01. Next base: position 9,374 of record JBGSHJ010000003.1, on the reverse strand, counting down.
ATCGGCATGAACATGATTGTTGAGGGCCTGGCACTGGGCGCCTTCAACAACATGTACAGGCAGACGGAAGAGCCACTGCTGAAATCGATCACGTTCAATGTCATGCGGGATGAGTCCCGGCACGTTTCCTTCGGTCACGTATACCTGACACCCGTCATCGCTGCCATGCATGTGGACGAGCAGGAAGACCTGGCCCAGTTTGCGTTCGAGGCGGTGAGGATCCTGATGGAAGGGCAGGCCGCGCCGATGGACACCGGATTTCTCAAGGTGCTGGAAGTGAGTCGCATCGACCCGGACGATTTCCGGAAGGGGATGGAAGAAGCCGGAAAGCTGGGCATCCTGCGCGATCTGCCGCCTGGACAGATCCATTCAATGAAGGACCTGATGATGCCGGCCCTGATTCGTGCGGGTCTCGTGACCAGGCGCTCCAAGGCGATGTTCGAGCAGGCGGGAATTCCCGTGAATGCGGATCTGTCGATCCTCAATGCCATGGAAGACCGGAAGTCGGGCCTGAACGTTTTCAATGCAGAGCAGGCGGCGTACTGAGTGAGTCAACCGCTCGATCGTATCAGTGCGGTATCGCTGCTCGACGGGTTCCCGGAACCTACCTTGGTGATGGATTCGGAGGGGATCATCGAGTACGGGAACCCGGCAGCAGCGACTCTCTTCGGGAAAACGGGATTTGTGTCCGGTGAATCGATCAATGCCTACATACCCGAGGATGAACGTACCCGTCTTCAGCCGCTGGTATGGCTGAAACGCTGGGCGGATGCTCCGTCCGCGCCGGAATTGCGTCATGTCCATCTGAACTGCAGGTCTGCAGCAGGTCAGCAGATCCCGGTGCAGGTTCGTGTCGGCCGGCTGGTGGATGATCCCAATCGTTATGTGGTCATGTTGCAGGATATCCGGGAAGTCCAGGCGAGGGTGCAACAGACCCGGGAAGCGCACCGTCTGGCGGCGCGCATGCTGGCGATTTGTGCGGACGCCGTCATCGCCGTAGATGAGTCGTTGGCGATCGTGTACGCCAATCCAGCTGCCGAACAGCTCTTTGAAGTGGCCAGCGGTCAATTGGTGAACCGCCCGTTGGCAGGCCTGTTGCCCGAACGCTTCCGTTCGGGGCACCAGCACTTCATGACGGTTTTCGCCGGTGACACAAGGCCGGCCCGACTGATGGGTGAACGCGCCTCGATTTTTGGTCTCACGGCCTCAGGCCGGGAAATTCCTCTGGAAGCCTCGATCGCCAAGGTCACCACTGCTAGCGGTCTGATCCTGAGCGCTCACCTGCGTGAGCCAAGAGTTCGAGCGGATCCGCCATCCTTGCCTGAAGCCTCGGTCCTGGCCAGCTGATGGCGAAAATCACCTACGTTGAACACAACGGTACGGAACACACCATTGACGTGGCCGAAGGTACCAGCCTCATGCAAGCCGCAGTGAACCACGCCATTCCCGGCATTGAAGGCGATTGCGGCGGGTTGTGCGCCTGCGGGACCTGCCACGTGTACGTTCCTGCTGAGTTTGCCTGGCTGACGGGTGTTGCCGACGAGCTGGAAAGTGGCATGCTCGCATTTGCGTTTGATACGCAGCCCTGCAGTCGCCTCAGTTGCCAGATCAAGGCCACGGAAGCGATGGATGGGGTGCGCGTACTGATGCCTGTACGCCAGTACTGATCTGCGTGGACTGATCTGGCTGGTGAGGAGTCCTGTCAGTCATGTGGTGGACGTTGTGTGTCCACCTTGTGTCGCGACATCGTGGAACCGCGTATTTCAGGTCAGGACCCGCCTCGCCAGAGTGGGGTCATGCCCATTCAACCCGGCCGTTGTTCGAGCTGCCCGACGCGACAGCATTGTCTTGCCCAGGATCTTGCTCCTGAGGCACTCGCACGTCTGGCCAGTCGCCTTGCGCAGCCTGTTGTCCTTCGGCGCGGTGAGTTTCTGTACCGCATGGGTGATGCCAGTCGTGTGGTGCATATCGTGCGATCAGGTGCCTTCAAGACACTCACCGTGTCAGCAACGGGGGAAGAGCACGTCACGGCACTGCACTTCGCCGGTGAGCTATTCGGCCTGATGGGCCTGACCCGCGGTGTCCACGAAGACAGTGCGATGGCTCTGGACAGCAGCACGGTCTGTCATGTTCATCGACACGATCTGCCGGAGTTGTGGAGCATCGGCTGCGGTGACGCCTTTCTGAAACTGGTAGGCGATCGCGAGACGTGGGGCACTCGTCACCTCATTCGGCTCAGTTCGACAAAGGCAACGTCGCGGCTGGCTTCATTCCTGCTGGATCGCTCGCGGAGACAGATGGCGATGGGACAAACACCCGATGGCCTCTACCTTCCGGTCAGTCGCACTGATCTTGCCAATCATCTCGGCATGACACTGGAAAGTCTCTCCCGCGTGATCAGCCGAATGAACAAGGCCGGTATTGTCGAAACGACCAGGGATCGATTTGTCATTCGGAAAATGGCCGATCTGTCCCTGATCTGCGACGCGTGATCCCCATCCGGGCCGGTGCACCGCTCCTTGCCCGGTGCAGTGGCCATGAACAGAATCATCTCTGACCCATGAATACCGGTGGAATGGCTTTTCTCCTATCATGAGGCGACGAACACGCTCATGCAGGTATCGAACCACGCAGACGCGCCATGTACCCATGACAAGCAGCCACCTGGTCAAGATGATGCGGCGCCGATCGAGTTACCTGATATCCATCCTTGTCGCCATGTTGTTCGCGAGTGCAATGTCGGGCGCCCGTGGCGATCCGACGCTACTGGAGAGACACCCGCTGCCTGATGCGGATCTGGAGCTCCTGGGCAGGATGCGCATCACGACGGTGGATGACGGGCAGACGCTGCTCGATGTCGCCAGGCAGCAAGGCATCGGTCAGGAAGAAATCCTGCACGCCAATCCCGCGGTGGATCGGTGGCTGCCAACGCCTGGCAGTCCGGTGATCATCTTTGGCCGCAGGCTGCTGCCGGATGCTGAGCGAAACGGCATCGTCATCAATCTGCCGGAATTCAGACTGTATTACTTTCCTGAACCCGCGAGCACGGCCGGTTCACCGGAAGTGATCACGGTGCCGATCTCGGTGGGTCGGATGGACTGGAAAACGCCCATCGGCAGGACGCGCATTGCAGCGAAGCAGAAAAATCCGTCCTGGACACCACCGGCATCGATTCGCGCGGAGCACGAAGCTGACGGCGAGATCCTGCCGCGCGTAGTACCGCCAGGCCCGGACAATCCGCTCGGTGGCTACGCGATGCGGCTGGCCATCCCGGGTTACCTGATCCACGGCACGGACAAGGAATTTGGTGTCGGGATGCAGGTCACCCATGGGTGCATGCGGCTGCTGCCGGAACACATCGAGGCACTTTTCCAGATGGTGAGGGTGGGCACCCCGGTGTTTCTGATGAATCAGTCCATCAAGCTGGGCTGGGGAGTCGACGGACTCTACCTGGAAGTGCATCCACCCCTGGAAGAAGACGTCCGGCCCGTCGGGATGGATCTTGCAGAGACATTCGCCCGGATCAGTTCGATGCTTGCAGAACGACCTGAACTGGTGGTGGACAAGACGCTGGTTTCGACCACGGTCATCGAAAAATCCGGGCTGCCCGAGCTGATCGCGCGCGTGGAGCAGGACACGCTCCGGTAGACGCCGCAGCGCCGGTCTGGCGCTGCGAAAATCCCGGAGCAGTCGGCTGCCTTGTTACTTGTACATCGACTTCTTGAACATGCGATCAATCTTGGTCTGGGTATCACGGCAGCAGGTGTTGGCTTCGTCTGCAGAAGTCTTGGCTGCAGCTGCCGACGTCTGGGCCGCATCGGCGGTGGACTGGGCCCTGGCTGCTGCAGTCGCGGCGCCGTCAGCTGCACTTCTGGCAGCCGCTGCATCGGCGGCGGCTCGATCGGCAGTTGCACGAACGGCCTCGAACTCTGCCTTGGACACGGTGGCACAACCACCAGCGATGCTCAGGGTAATCGCGAACAGTACGGGTGCAATGAACCTTTTCATGATATCGGTCTCCGGGTAGGGATGTATTGTCTGATCAATTTTTTGGCGCACAAAGCGAGGACGCCCCTAGCGTATCGTTACCATGGAGCCGACACCCACCCATTTCAAGAGGCGTTCCATCTCGGTGTTGGTGAGCGCAATGCAGCCCCTGGTCCAGTTCATGTCATGGTGAATCTCCGGATCGGCGCGACCCAGTCCATGAATGCCGATGTACCCTCCGAGCCTGGTTTCCTGCGGAGGGACACGACCTCGGGCGTGGGCGCTCCTGATGGCATCGTATTCGTCCTGACGGATTTGATTCGCGGCAAGAGCTGTTTCGGCCCTTGCCATCGATGGGTAGTCGATACCCAGAAAAGGACCGAATTCTCCCGAAGATTTCACCCAGGCGACGCGAAATTCACCCAACGGCGTCTTGCCGTCGCCAAACAGCTTCTCCTCGCTTGTACCCCAGCGACCGACCGAAATCGGGTTGAATACCGCCAGGACCTGGTCATCCTGCAACACTCGCAGCTCTCGCTTGGCTGAATCCACCTCCACAAGCACCTGCGCGCCTGGGTCTGCCCAGCCGACCATTGGAAAATACAAAGACAGACACACCGATAGGAAAAACCCGCAGATACCGGGCAGGAACGTCGCTCTCGAAGGGCGAAGGCTGCGTAAATGCCCAATCTCAACGACGGGCACTGGGCATGGGCAGGAGCAGTGGCTGACGGTACAGCACATCCGACAGCAGTCGCGTGCATTCTTTTTTGACAACTTCATAACACTCACAACATCTGGCTTCCAGCCCTTCGCGGTCAAGAACGGCAATGTGGCCACGGCGATAGCTGATCAGCCCGTCACGCTGCAGATTTCCGGCGGCAACCGTAACCCCTTCGCGGCGCACCCCGAGCAAGCTTGCCAGCAATTCCTGTGTCATCACCAGATCCCCGGTCGGAACTCGATCAAGGTTCTGCAGCAGGGAACGGCACAGCTGCTGTTCAATGGAGTGATATCGATTGCACACCGCCGTTTGCGCCATCCGGGTCAGCAATGACTGGGTGTATCGGAGCAGTATCTTCTGCAGCAGGCCGCCCGCATTGAATGCGTTTTTGATGAGACGCCGATCCAGTCGATAGGCGTGGCCGGAGGTTTGTACGACAGCCGAGCTCGACGTGGTATCGCCCCCCATGAAGAGGAATATGCCGACCAGCCCTTCAGAACCCACGCTGGCGGTTTCGCCCGAGGCTCCTGATTCCAGAATGTAGTGCAACGAAACGATTGAAGTCGTTGGAAAGTAAGCATATTGCAGATGCTCGTCGGGGCTATAGAGCATCTTGCCCAGCGGCATCACCACCAGTTCCAGCTGGGTTGAAAGTGGCTCGAACTCCTCCGTCGGCAATGCTGCCAGCAGAAGATTCTGATTGGGATTCGGCGAGGTGAAAGCGGCTGGCTTACAGGCAGCAGCGATGCACGACCTGTGTTTTCCTGGGTGTGGGTTCAAGAACAATCCCCCGGTGTGAATCGTGACTGGCTATCAAACCTGGGCTCAGCGCCAGCGCGGAAATTCCGCTGCGCCTGTCATCATTGATAATTAGCCCGTGAACGTCAGCCCGGTATCCTCTGGCAGGTACGACGACTCCTCACCCTGTCATGATGCATCTTCACCGTCATTCCAAGCGGTGCGCAATACGTGGTTTTCCCCAACAGTTGAACCATGGCTCCGTTTCGCGACGGGTTTGTCCGTTCCTCTGGAACGACAATGCAGGCACTGTCGTATCACCTTGTATTGGCACCTATCGCTTGCGAAACCGAATGGCCAGTGTGTCGACCACGCCTGTGGCCCGAAAACCTGCCGTGTGAAGGACTGTCGGCAGCAGGTCGTCTTCCGGTGTCGGTACATGCACTTCCTCGATCCCCTTGATCTGCGCGGCTGCCAGCAGCCGGTCGACCAGCCAGGCGACCATCCTCGAACCGAGGTGTCGCCGAATCACCAGCCCGGCATCCGCGCGGTCACCGTCAGGGTCGGCGTTCAGCATGGCCACACCCAGCAGAGACGCCGCGCCGTCGATTGCCGGATCCAGGAGCAGAAGCACGATTTCACGGTCGTAGTCGATCTGCGCAATGCGGCGGCTCGCCAGTCGCGCTGTGTCGCGCATCGCGAAGCGAAAGCCCTCTGCGGCATAGTCGATGCCCTGCAGCAAGGGGCCATCCGTCGCGCGCACCGGTCGAAGCAGCAGTTCCCGACCTTCTGTTCCTGCAGGCAACCGGGCTTCGAGTTCCACGGGATAGGGCCGGATCGCCAGGCGGCCGCTACCGGGCTGCGACGGCTGGGCAATGCGTACACGCACATCGAGGGCGCAGACACCCTGGGCATCGGCGAGCAACGGATTGATGTCGAGTTCGATAACCTCGGGAAGTTCGATCACCAGTTGCGACACCCGGCAGATGACCTGTTCGATACCAGCCATGTCGACGGGTGGCCGACCGCGAAATCCGGCCAGCAGTCGGCTTATCCGGGTGCGATCGATGAGATCACGTGCCAGTTCACGGTTCAGTGGTGGCAGTCCTATCGCCTTGTCATCGTGCAGCTCGACGGCGATGCCGCCGTGTCCGAACAGGATGACCGGACCGAACTGCCGGTCTTCATAGGCGCCCACGATGAGTTCATGGCCATCGCGCGCGCGTTGCATCGGCTCAACCGTGAAACCGGTCAGACGGGCTTCTGGATGCTCGCGAGCAATGCGCCGGCGCATCGCGCGCGCTGCTGCGAGCACGGCATCGTGACCGTCCAGGTTGAGCGTCACGCCACCGACGTCGGTCTTGTGCGTGATATCCGGTGACCAGATCTTCAACGCCACGGAGCCGCCGGTTTGCGCCGCGGCTCGTGCTGCGGCTGTCGCGGATCGGCACTTGAACATCGGCACAACCGGAATGCCATAGGCCTTGACAAGCGCACGTGCACAGGCCGGGTCCAGGAAGGTTGCGCCATCCTTCAGGGCCTGCTTGATCAGGCGTTTCGCAGTGGGCAGATCGGACGTGAAGGGTTCTGCGGCCGCCGCCGGTGTTTCCAGCAGGACCTTCTGTACGCGCCGATATTCAACCAGTCGAACAAACGCCTGTACCGCCTCTCCGGGTGTATCGAAGGTGGGTACCCGGGCCGCAATGAAACGTTGACGGGCTTCAGCCACGCTTTGTCCGCCGATCCAGCTGGTCAGCACCGTGGCCTGCGGGTGCGCGTGACAGGCGTCGATCACACGGGAGGCGATCTGTGCAGGTGAGGCCACGGACACCGGTACATGCAGAACCAGCGTTGCATCGACCTCCGGTGCGTCGAGTACACGGTCCAGTGTCTGCGCATATCGCTCCGGGGTGGCATCGCCAACCATGTCGACGGGGTTGCCATGTGACCACGTTGCTGGCAGCACGGCATCGAGGCTGGCCAGCGTCGAAGGGGTGAGTTCCGCCAGGCGACCGGCAACATCCATCAATCGGTCGGTGGCCATGACACCGACACCACCGCCGTTGGTCACGATGGCGAGTCGCTCGCCGGTGGGTGGGCGGACGGTAGCGAGGGACTCCACCGCGTCGAAAAGTTCCTCCAGGGTCAGTACCCTCAGCATTCCGGCGCGGCGAAACGCCGCATCATAGACGGCATCCGCGCCGGCCAGGGCACCGGTGTGGGAGAGTGCTGCCTTCGCACCGGCAGCGTGACGTCCGGACTTGCAGACAATCACCGGCTTGCAGCGCGCCGCGGCGCGTGCAGCCGACATGAACTTGCGCGGATGGGTGATGGCCTCCACGTACAACAGGATGGCTTCGGTGGTGTTGTCGCTGGCGAGATAGTCGAGTACGTCACCAAAGTCGACGTCAGCCATGCTGCCGAGAGCGATCAGTCGGGAAAATCCGATTTCTCGCGAGTGTGCCCAGTCCATCACTGACGTAAGCAAGGCGCCGGACTGGGTGACAAAGGCAATGCTGCCTGGTCGTGGAAACAGATGTGCAAAGCTGGCGTTGAGTCCAGCCTCGGGTACCAGCATGCCGATGGTGTTGGGCCCCATGATACGCAGCAGCCAGGGACGTGCAGCAGCCAGTGCGGCATCGTGCAGGGCGCGACCTTCCGGAGTTCCGCGTTCGGCAAAACCGGCGGAAATGACGATCACGGCCCTCGTCCCGCGGCGACCCAACGCATGGATCAATGCAGGGACGGTCGCCGCGGGTGTGGCGATGACCGCGAGGTCGGGGGCGCCTGGCAGCGCCTCGACGCTCGGATAACAAGTCAGGCTGCACAGGCTTGTGTATCCGGGATTGACGGGCCAGACCGTTCCCCTGAATCCTGCCGAGGTCAGGTTGGCCAGCACCGTGGCACCTACCGAATCAGGCTTCTCACTGGCACCGATCAGCGCCACCGAGCGGGGAGAAAAGAAGTACTCGAGGTTCCGGGTGGACATGTGGCGACTTCGCTCCGTGCAGCACGCTCGGGTGCTGGTTTACCGGTGCCCACCTCTGCGGGCAACCGTAGGTCAGGGATGCACTATAACTTTTTGGCTGCCCCCGGCAGATCTTTTCCAGGTGCCGAGCGGGTTGCTGAATGAGGCGGTTACGAAAAGATTGCAGGGGCGGCAAGCTGTACCTGATGCCGGGAAGAAGACCGTACACGCCTCCTTGGCAGACCATTGTCCAACAATTGGTACACTCGAATCCGCGCACATTGGCGACAGAACAGCGAACGGACAGGTCCTGCCAGCATCTGCTGCGTGCACCACAACACGCAGGTTTGCCGGTGGCAGGCTGGAGAGAGACACCATGATTTTACGGGCAGCCAACACCAACTTGCACGAAGACAAGCAAGCGCACAGGGAAATGGCGCGCGACTGCATGCTTGCCGAGGCCTTTGCGTTCAATATCGACCACACCGTGGGCGAGGTACTGGCAACCCTTCTGGAAGCGAAGGCCCCGTCCCCCGAACTCGTGATCGTTCGTGACACACAGGGTCGTCTGGCCGGCGCGTTACCGGTCACCCACCTGTTTGCACTGGCTGCGGAACGGCGGCTGGCCGATGCAATGGATCCCACTTTTCCCCACGTGGGTTTTGACACGGATCAGGAAACCGCTGCGTCACTGGCCCTGCATCATGGCGTCGACGCACTGCCGGTCGTGGATGACGTGGGTCGTCCGGTCGGCGTCCTGCCGTCGCAAACGCTGTTGCACATCCTGCGCCGTGAACACGTCGAGGATCTGCACCGGCTCGCTGGTATTGATCGGGAAGTCTCGCAGGCCCGGCATGCCATCGAGGATCCGCCATTGCGCCGCGCACGGCACCGGCTGCCGTGGCTGTTCGTGGGGCTTGGCGGCAGCGCGCTGTCGACGCTGGCAATGGCAGCGTT
>JBGSHJ010000002.1:0-2237 GCA_041752315.1 Pseudomonadales bacterium | reverse complement strand
GGCCTGCGTGATCTGTGCGCATTCGAGGTGCAGGGAGAGGGCTATCGCCTCGCCTACCGTATCGCGGCCGACAATCTGCGTCTCGGATCGAGTGTTGTCGCCGACTCCTGCAACCCCATCGAACTGACCCGACGTGAATGGGAGCAGGTTGCACACGATACACAGGCACGATTTTTCAATATCGAGGTGGTCTGCTCCGATTCAGCCGAGCATAAACAGCGAGCAGAATCCCGCCTCTCTGAAGTACCCGGACTGACCCTGCCAACCTGGAATGAAATAGTGAACCTCAGCTACCAGCCATGGACGGTAGACCGACTTGTCATTGATACCGCCGGGAAGTCTGCGGACGAGTGCGCGGCCAGTCTGATTGCACGTTTGATCCAGTGACCACACATCTACTGATCACCATACGTCCGCTTCGACCCACCGATGCGGTAACGATCTCGGCTGCCTTTGCGCAGATCGGCCGGGATTCATCCTGCCCGCCATTTGCCGAAGCAGGGAACCCGGAAATTCAGGATTTCAATACGCTTCGTCGCGGCTCGGCGTGCGAGCGCGACGTCCTGCCACAACCAAAGGAGTGCACACATCGCAGGACCGGTACAGCAGATCGTTAGAAACCGTTTTGCGATAATTTGCTCGAGATGAGCCGATTCAAACTCACACCTGACTCTGCTGCCTGAAGCGCGAGACGACGGTCAATCGATCTTGTTCCTTAGGCATTTTTGTTCTCCAGGCGTTCAATCGCATTCGCTCAAGAAGTTCGGGTACTGAGGCCATGCCGATATCGCATCACTATAGATACCACATGAAAGGCCCGCCCAGAGTTTCAGAGAATACGGCAGAGTGGCAACCAGCCAGAGATTCGCAGTCAGGATATGGGTACTCGACTGATGAATCCTGCAGAAAAGATGATCGCTTCAAGGCATGACATCGTGGGGATTGCGACCTGTTGGTTTTTTGTTGGAAGGCATCCAGACTGCGGTAATGCACAGTCGCACCATGTCTTGTGTGGTTACGTACCGGACCGGCGCGGTCTGGGTTACCGGCACCAAGGAACTGAGATGATCACAAACGCGAGGCCCCCTCATGGCGATACGAGATGACAACTGAACCGGAAGCTTATTCGCTTCCACCGGAGATTCTGGAGTTCTACGCCAGCGCGGAGATCGAACATGGCCGATTGTTCGGCGGCAATGGCCCCCTGGAACTGGCGCGAACCAGGCAAATCGTCAGCCGATATCTCAAGGAACCCGGCCTGATCGTCAGGGACATCGGTGGTGGCACGGGAGTCTATGCCTACTGGCTTGCCGGGCTTGGCCACGAGGTACATCTTCTCGATGCTGTGCCTTCGCACATAGACCATGCGATCAGGGAACTGCCTCAGGGGATCAGACTCGCGAGTGCAGTGGTGGGCGATGCACGCCAATTGCCATGGGCAGATGAGTCAAGCGATCTGGTACTGATGTTCGGCCCTCTCTACCACCTGACCGAACTGCATGATCGACAACGCGCACTTGACGAGGCATTTCGTGTCTTGCGCCCTGGTGGCATCGTGCTGGGTGCGGCGATATCACGACTTGTCACAACCATGAACGCGCTATTCCAGACATTGGGTACGTCACCTGCGTTTTACGCAATGGCGAAGCTCGACGCTGACACCGGTCGACACACAAGCCCACCGGAAAGTCCGAACTTCACCACGGCCTGGTTTCACGATCCAGCCGAATTTGCAGCGGAATTTCGCTCATCAAAATTCGAACTGGTGGATTTGCTGGGAGTGGAAGGTCCTGGCTGGCTGGTGCCGGATTTCAGGACGGCGTGGGCCGACCCTGTCAGACGGTTCCAGCTTCTGGAAACTGCCGAACGACTGGAGCGCCGCGAAGATGTTCTGGGCATGAACAAACACATCATCGCAGTGGGACACAAGCCGGGCCAATGACCCGGTAGCAAACGCCCCACGGTCCCCGCGTATCAGGCAAACTCTGGCAGGTAATGGCGGTCCATGGTCTCGCGGACCGCGCGTGGTATGGCGATGGCACGACGTGCGTCGAGATCCATGGCGATGCCCACCGAGTCATGAATGCTGAGGAGTCGACCTGAGCTCTTCACAAATGCCCAGCGGCGGGATTGCCGCGACTTTTCAGCGATGGCGACATCGGCGCCGATCCAGACCACGGCATCACCGGCCCGCGGACGGGCCAGTTCGATATTGCGTGTTTCCAGCATCGCCCAGG
>JBGSHJ010000001.1:0-173826 GCA_041752315.1 Pseudomonadales bacterium | reverse complement strand
CATTGACGATCCGCTGGGCGAGTCCTTCGACGATTGCAGTCTTTCCCACACCGGGCTCACCAATGAGTACCGGGTTGTTCTTGGTGCGCCGCTGCAGGACCTGGATGGTCCGACGAATTTCGTCGTCCCGGCCAATGACAGGGTCGAGCTTGCCGGCGCGTGCGCGTTCGGTGAGATCCAGCGTGTATTTTTCCAGCGCTTCACGCCCTTCTTCGACGTTCTGATCGGCCACTTTCTGTCCTCCTCGTAGAGATTCCACCGCGCTTTCGAGTGCGGCATCGGTAACACCCAGCTGCAGCAACACTCGAGCGATGGCCTCGTCGCGCGCGAGCGCCAGGAGCATCGTCTCGACCGACACAAATTTGTCACCCTGTTTACTGGCACGACCGTCCGCCAGGGTCATGGCCCGACCCAGACCGGGCGACACGTTGATCTGACCGGTGGGATTGCCGAGCTTGGGCAACGCGTCGATCTGCGCCAGGATTCGCTCACGGACGAGATTGGCCTCTGCCCCTGCGGCGGCCAGCAGTTTGAGTACGTTGGCCGGCCCCGGCTCAAGCATGACAGCAAGCAGATGCAGGGGCTCAATCGCAGCGTGGTCCTTGCCGGCCGCCAGCGACTGTGCGTCCGACAGGGCGTTCTGTAACGCGTTGGTCATTCGTTCAAGGCGCATTGCGCACTCCGAAGTTGTTCCTGACAGCTGTTAAGATGCGGGCGACCGCTTCGATTTCAACGCCGGCGTCGTGAAAGACGCAAGAATTGACGTAGGCACATACCCGGAGGCCAGGACTGCAGTAAATGATCGAAACCCGTATTGATGACGTTCGCAGCGCTGTGCAATACGTGTTGCGACCAAACCAGTCCTGGACCTGGAAGGCGAATGTCTGGTTTCTTGGTGTGCTCTGCTCCATCTCGCTCCTGATCGCCGCATCCTTTGCGCTGCGCGGCTACTGGATGATCCTGCCTTTCAGCGTGCTTGAGCTGTCGGTCTTGCTGGCTTGCCTTTGGGTGTGCGTACGACGCGGATATCGTCAGGAAGTCATTGTTCTGGAACCGGAAATGGTGACGCTGCAGACAGGTCAGCGAGATGCAGCGCTGCAACAAGCAGACACACGTCGATTCGAGCGGTTCTTTACACGGTTTCACGTGGAACCGAATCGTCACCCATGGCGTGAAACACGTGTGCTGTTACGTTACCGTGATGAACGATTTGAAATCGGCAGCTTCCTGTCGATGGACGAAAAACGGGAACTGGTTTCGGCGTTGAAAAGAGGCATCCGCTACGTCGATGGCGCACTTGTCCAATAGTACCGGTTGGTCTGTCTGAAGCGGCTCAGTTCGGCCGGTGCCAACGTACTCCAGAACAGGCGTCCGTCACGGCCCGAATTGGCTACCGTTGCGTCATGGGACTGGTACCGAACGACGACGGCAGGATGCGGGTGACCAAACGGACTGAAACGTCCTGCACTGACCAGCGCAAACTCCGGACGCGCCAGGCGTACCCAGGCGAGCGACGACGATGAACGGCTGCCATGATGCGGCACGAGCAGTACACGCAGCCGACGACGGACGGCGTCCGGGATCTGCCTTAGCAACAGCATCTCGACAGCTGAACTGCTGTCGCCAGTGAGCAGGATCGCGTGTTTCGAGTTGTCCACCAGAAGCGCACAGGAACGATCGTTGGCAGCAACGGCATCCCGGATCGCTGTACTGCCAAGAAACGAGAAGCGCACCCCGTCCTGCGCAAAAACTCGCCGCACGTGGCAGTCGTGCATCGCCTGCGTTCCGGCGCTTCCGAACGTGCGAATCTGCGGATATCGCCTCAACAGGGACGCCATGCCACCCGCATGATCAAGATCCGAGTGGCTGATGATCAGATTATTCGGTGTCCGTGTCGCCAGACTGGCGATTGCAGGCGCGACCACCGCTTCCCCGGTGTCAAACCCGGAGACAAACGCAGGGCCTGAATCAAATATCCACGTCTGGTGTCTTGTTTCCACGAGCGCTGCGCTCCCTTGGCCAACGTCAAGCACATGCAGGCTGAATTCTCCGACAGGAAGCCTGGGCCACTCAGGCGCAAGAGCCAGTGCCCATACTGGCAGCAGAAGCACCCGCAACCTGTTTGGCAAAGGCAAAAGCAACAGGAACCCGGCAACAAGCGCAAGGATCAACAACGGCAATGAATGATCGGCCAGCAACCACGGCGGTTCGCTCCCGGAAAGCTCCAGAACCGACATCACGACTGAAGTGGTCAGGTCGGCCAGCGTGAAACACCATCCCGCCAGCACAGGAATGAATGGCAGGAGCGTGCAGCCAGTGACCAGTGCAGGAATGGCGATGCCGCTGACCAGCGGCACAACGAGGGCGTTGAGCCAGAGTCCTGAAACGGCCAACTGCCCGACGGTCAGCGCGAGCCAGGGTACCATCGCGACGGCGAGAACAAACTGGGCTTCCAACATCATTCTTACCGCCGATGCCTGGGCTGCAGCACGCACTTGAAATCCGAACGCCAGCACCAGAACCGCTACCGCACCAAACGACAGCCAGAACCCCTGGGCAAGAATGGATAGCGGTGCAAGACAGACCACGACCCAGACCACCAGCCAGAAGATTGTCCACGCACCCAGTCGCCTTGCGAGCAGAAGGAATGTGGTTACCCCGATCAACATGACTACAGCGCGCAGAGCCGGGACCTCCATCCCGGTAAATGCCGTATAGGCCCCGGCACCCGACACGCCAGTGATCGCCGCTAGCCAGGCGGCAGGCCAATCTGCCCGATACAGCGTTACCAGCCTGCCGAGCAACAGGCCCGGAATGGACGCAAGCAGTGCCACCACGGCGATATGCAACCCTGAAACCACGAGCAGATGGATGGTTCCGGTGTTGCGAAGCGTCGCCCAGGACGCAGAATCCATGTTCGACGTGTCGGCAATCGCCAGCGCCAGCAACAGAGGACCATGCATGTAATCGATGCCCAGCAATTCTTCGCGAATTGCCTGGCGGTACCTCTGCGTGAAGGAAGACTCCGCAGGCGCGATCCGTTCGCTGGCGGTGACATACCCACCGCCTGCAATGCCTTCACTGAAAAGCCATTGTTCAAAATCGAAGCTTCCCGGATTCGCAAATCCATGCGGTGGGCGTACTTTCGCATCCACTTGCCAGGTTTCTCCCGGCACCGGCATGCCCGGCTGGTTCGGCCATCCCAGCCGCAGCAAAGTATGGTCTTGCACTCCGCAGTTCTGTTGCCGTTCCAGTTGTTCGCGAGCTGTGGAACGACGGTCCGAAGGAAGGACTTCTGCAGTCACCTGCGCAAACGACGATTGTTTGGCCAGCCCCTGGATTTTGCGGACCAGAACCGGGATTGCGTGCAGGGGACATTCCCCCACTCTCTTCCCGATCGCCAGCCGATGTTCGTCACCGGTTCGACCTGAAGCCAGCAGTATCAGTACCACCAGAAGGAGCAGCCGCCGGCGAGATATTTGCGAACACATCAATCGAGTTGTCACGAGCAAGTGGGCATAATCGAGTTATGCCCCGCAACTTCATCAAGCGCTACCTGCCAACCCCGGACAAGTTGCGTGAGTATTCGGCGCTTCGACCACTCGGAAATCTTCTCGAGAACGAGGACCTCTGGCATCTCAACCGTCGCTCCGCCTCGGGAGCGGCGTTCATCGGGATCTTCTGCTGTTTCCTGCCGATTCCCTTTCAGATGGTACCGGCAGGCCTGCTGGCGTTGGCGTTCCGTTGCAATCTACCCATGAGCCTTGCACTGGTTTGGTTGACCAATCCGGTGACGATGCCGCCGGTCCTTTATTTCACCTACCGGTTGGGAGCGTGGCTGCTTGGTCGGCAGATTTCCATCGAACAAGTGGATCTGTCGCTCGACTGGCTATTGGCCAACCTGGTCAATGTCGGCTATCCACTGGCGTTCGGTTCACTGATCTGTGGCTGGGTAGGTGGTATCACCGCGTACATTCTGGTGAGGGTGACATGGCGTCTTCACGTCATCAGCCGGTGGCGCAAACGAAAACAGCGTCGCCTCGCGCTAACAACTTCGCAAACGGAATGAAGGTTGCGGGAGACCCCGCAGCAGCGAGTACCTTCCGCGCCGGATGGCTCAGAAGCCATGCAAGCCCTGAATGGGATGAACTCGCTTGGCCCGCTGCGCCGGAATCCAGGCTGCCAGCAGACAGATCCCGCCTGCCAGACCAGCGATCAATCCCAGATCGGATGGCTGAATCTGATAAGGGATCTCCACAAAATAGGTGCCCTCGAGAAAACTCACGCCAAACAGGGATTCCAGCGCTGCGACGATGTGATTGATGTTGATCGTTGCGAACACACCCAGAACTAGCCCGCTGGCGATGCCGGCAATGCCGATGATGATTCCCTGCAGGAGAAAGATCGTCGATACCTGGGATGCCCGAGCGCCCATTGTCCGCAGAATCGCAATCGCCGAGGCTTTTTCGCGGATCAGCATCACCTGGCCGGAAATGATGTTGAAGGCAGCGACGGTGACCACCAGCAGCAGCAGCACAAACATCATCGCTTTTTCCAGCTGCACGGCCCGGAAGAGTTCGCCGTATCTTTCCATCCAGGTGGTGATCCTCGCCTCCGGCAGAATCCTTTGGAGCATGCCTCTGATTCGTTCTGCGTCGAGCGGATTTTTCAGCCGCAACTGTACACCGCGTTCGCCACTACTGGCGCGAATGGACTCGGGAATATCACGCATCGCGACCAGAACGAGCCCGTAGTCGAGCTCCGAGCCCAGGCTGAACGTGCCACCCAATCTGAAAGCCAGAACTTGTGGACGGACCTTGCCACCACTGGTCGCTGGCAAGGTCACTGCCACACGATCACCAGCGCCCACGCCCAGGTGACGAGCCAGAGGTGCACCCAGAACAAGGTTGCCCGGTGTCACCAGCAAGGTATGGAGGTCACCGGAGGTCATGCCGGTCCCCACATCCTGCATGGCGTCGAGTCCGGCCGCGTCCAGTCCCAGGAGGCTCACCGGCTGCACGGTATTGCCCCGACCGACCATCCCGACTGTCTCGAAATAGGGATAGCGCGCAATCACGTCCGGAACGTCGAATGTCTCCTTTGTCAGAACCGCCAGGTCGTCGATCACAACGTGGGGGATAGCCTGCAACAGCCGGGTTTTCAGTTCGTGATCAAATCCGTTCATCACGCTGACCACCACGGTCAGTACCAGTACACCCAGCAGAAGACCGAAAAATGATACCCAGGTGATGAAACTCACATATCCCTGCCGCCCGGTTCGCAGGTAGCGCAGCGCGATTTCCAGAGAGGCATTCATCCCGAGAGCTTCCCGGCATCCAGTGTCACGATCCGATCGACATCACGAGTGACTGCAGGGTCATGGGTGGCGATCAGGATGCCGACACCACGCTCGCGACAGAGCGAACGCATGAGATCCAGAACGGCACCGGCGTTCTCGCGATCGAGATTGCCGGTCGGTTCATCTGCAAGTACCAGGGCAGGTTCAGCCACCAGCGCGCGCGCTACGGCGACCCGCTGCCGCTCACCCCCTGACAACGCAGCAGGTCGGTGAGTCGCACGATCGGCCAGGCCGACTGCCCGAAGCATCGCTTCCGCGCGCAGCAGCGCCTCTCGCCTTTCCAGCCCGGCCAGCCGCAAGGGCATCGCAACGTTTTCTGACGCGGAAAACTCCGGGAGCAGATGATGCATCTGGTACACGAAGCCAAGGTAGTGATTGCGGATCGCAGCCCGGCCATCGACGCTGGCGGCCGTCAGGTTCTGGTCTGTTATCCAGACTTCACCATCATCGGCATCGTCAAGCCCGGCAAGGATGTGCAGCAGAGTGCTCTTGCCCGAGCCGCTTCTGCCCACCAGTGCGACCAGTTCACCCGGAGCAATTTCCAGGTTGGCCCCGGTCAGCACCGGGAGTACGACATTACCTTGTCGATACGTCTTGGTGAGTCCCAGAGCACGCAATGCAGGGTGACCGTTCCTTGATTCGTCACTCATGTGCAAGTATTTCCACTGGTTTCTGCCGGGTCGCCTTCCAGGCGGGATAGAGCGTTGCCAGCAGAATGAGGAAACTGCTGACGACTGTGATGACAATGAGGTCGGCCTGCCTCACGTCGATCGGCAGATAGCTGATGAAGTACTGGCCCATCAATTCCCGACCACTCCAGCTGGATGCCCAGGTCAGCAGGGCCGGCAGCACGTGCGCGATGCCCGCACCGCTCAGCAACCCAAGGCATAGCCCGCTGCCACCCAGCAACAGCCCAAGTGAAAGGAATATGGTCAATACGGTGCGCGTGGTGCTGCCAAGGCTGCGTAGTATCGCCACGTCCACCCGTTTCTGCTCTGCGACCATCACCAGTCCGGAGACCAGATTGAACGCCGCCACAGCGACCAGGAAGGACAGCAGCACAAACATGGTGACTTTCTGGGTGACGATGGCCTGGTACAGATTCCCGTGCACCCGAATCCAGGGTCGGACCTGCATTTCCCGTTGGCCAAACGCCGTCTCGGTTGCCAGATACAGTTCATCCGTGGCAAAGAGATCAGCAATTCGCAATTGGTATCCGGCGATCTGGTCACCCATGCGAAACAGCCGACGGGAATCGTCGATGTGGATGAAGACGCCACGTGCATCCATCTCGCTCTGAGTGTTGATCAGACCGGATATCGTGAAGGCGCGCTGCCGAGGCAGCAACCCGACGGGCGACACGGTCGGCAACGGAAGCACCAGGGTGATCTGTTCACCCACCTGCACGCCGAGCTGCCTGGCCAGGCGCTGGCCTATCCATGCCTGAAACCGTCCAGGCTCAAGTGCTGCACCGACCGGCTGGACATATTCTTCCAGGTCGGAAACCGTTCGATGACGTTCAGGCTCGATTCCGGTCACCAGGACACCGGCCACTTTCACGCCGTTGCTGACAAGCGCCGCCTTTTCCACGATGGGTGACAGGCCGGTAATCCCTCCGGTGCCCACAAGACGACTTTCAGCGCGCCTGTCGGGGCGGGAAGGTTGAGGAAAATAGACCGTCGCATGGGCGAGCACACCGAGCACCCGCTCACGCAGTTCCCGTTCGAACCCATTCACCACGGAGAGGACGACGATCAGCACCGCCACCGAAAGTGCAAGACCAAACACTGCTGCAATGCTGACCGCAGACAGGCCGCTCGCGGCTCCGGCGACATAACGCCAGGCAATAGCCGGACCCAGGTTGCGTGTGTGGCGACCTTCGACCAAAGGCGGAGAGTTGGAATCCATGCGGCTGCATCTTACAGAGGCAGCCTGCGATTGGCCTGCCAAAGAAGGGCCCCGCAAAGGCAGCCCTCCCGGGCCAGAATATTCTCGAGTGGATTACCCGGCAGGGAGCAGGCTTTCTATGGATCAGGCCACCGCCTGCTGGCCACCTGCCCGGATCAGTGCACCCGAGGCATCCAGCGCTGCTACACGGTAGCTCTCTGCATAGGTCGGAAAGTTGAAGATGTTTTCGATAAACGTGTCAATCAAGCCATTGTTCAGCATCGCCATCTGGCCGATGTGCACCAACTCGGTTGCAAAGGCGCCGACAGCATGAACCCCAACCACTCTGCGATCCGGAGTCACCACCAGTTTGAGCATGCCTTCCTGGGATTGCGCAATCTGTCCACGCGCAATTTCCTTGAAGTTTGCACGACCAACCACGGTCCCCGGATACGTTTGCGATGCCTGGAGTTCCGTCAGGCCGACACTTGCCAGTTCCGGAACCGAATAGATTCCCGTTGGAATGAACTCGCTGAAACGTCCGGCACCGACACCCAGGATGTCGCAGGCGACACGACGTCCCTGTTCCATGGATGCTGACGCAAGCGAAGGTGGACCGATCACATCCCCTGCCGCGTAGATGTGGGGCACATTGGTGCGACCGTTTTCGTTGACTTCGATCAACAGGCGATCATTGACCTTCACACCGGAATTTTCGATGCGCAACCCATCGATCTGCGAGATTCGACCGAGCGCACACATGGCCTTGTCGGTACGCAGAACCGAACCATCACGAAACGTGCTGGTGACCTGACTCACACCATCAAACACAACACTCTCGACATCAGCTTCGCCGATGAACACTCCACCGTGCTGTTCAAAATACTCGACAAACCGGTCGGTCAGGTCACTATCCAGAAAGCCGAGCGGACGGGGATAACGATCCACCAGAGTAACCTGGACACCGAGGAGTGCAAACACGCTGGCGTACTCGCAGGCGATGACACCACCGCCCAGAACCAGCAGGGTCTGTGGGAGATACGCCATTGAAAGCAGCGAATCGCTGTCATAGATATGTTCATGGTCGATGGCAACATTGGCTGGAGCTCGCGGTTTGGAACCGGTAGCCACCACCACGTATTCGGTACGCAGCTGGGAGGTGCGACCATCCGTATGCCGAACCCGAACGGTATGAGGGTCTTCAAAGCTCGCGCGGCCGTGCACGATCTCGATGCCGTTGCGGGTCAATTGTCCTGACATGTACTGGTCGTGAGCGTGAATGATGTGGGTCATTTCACCGATCAGTTCGGCAATACCGCCGCGATACAGGTTGCGCGCAGAGCGCAATTCGGCAAAACGCTGGCCTGCCCGGTAGCGTTCCATGGCCCGCTCCCGCAGCGCCTTGCTCGGGATGGTGCCCTGATGTACACAGGCACCGCCCACTTCTCGAGCCTGTTCGCAAACTGCCACCTTCTTGCCAGCCTTTGCAGCCTGGACCGCTGCTTTCTGACCCGCCGGGCCGGATCCGATGACAACGATATCGAAAATCTGATTCCCTGTTTTCATTGCACTGTCCCTGGCACTTTTCATAACACCATCGACTCGAGAGAGGCTCTGATCTGTTCGCTTTTACCGAGCAGTTCTTCGACATCTTCCGGATACAGATTCAGATGCTGAACGGCAGCCAGTTCGACGATCTGATCGATCTCCAGCGTCTCCTGCCGCATCGCAATGGCGATGGCACGGCCCGCTTCAACGGTCGCAACATCATCGGTGTGCAATCCAGCAGCGGCAAAGTCGCCTGCGTGACGGATGCAGATCCCAACCATTTCCGGCAGTTTCCAGCTTTCGACCAGCGCCGTTCCAGCATCGCGGCCCAGAACAGCCAGGAGATACCTGGCGTTTCCAATCGAAAGCGCAGGCTCCCGATTGCAGAGTTCAACCGCGAGCACCGAAGAACCAACGTTGTGCAGAAGTCCGCCCAGATAAGCTACCTCGACGTTCTTGCGGGTGGCGCGTGCAATTTCCTTCGCCCACAGACCGGTTGCCAGACCGATCTGCCAGGCTTCATCCATCAGGGACTGGAAAGCTCCTTTGCAACTCAAGGCATTTTTCAGGGATGCGGTCAGTGCGATTTCGCGAATCCGGACCATACCCAGACGAGCTATCGCCTGCTGCAGAGCAACAATCTCGGTGGAACCTCGAAAGGTCGGTGAATTGACGACGCGCAACACGTGTGTGGCAAGCGATTGATCCTTCTGGATCAACCCCGCCAGTCTCGCAGCATCGGCACCATCGTCGAGCGAACTCGACAGCACCTCCATGGCGACATTTGGCAACACCGGCAATTTGAGACGGTGTGATTGAATATCGACCCTCAGCCTGGCTTCGATCGCAAGAAGGTCGGCCCCTGGCGATTCAGCGGCGGTGATATCAACAACGGGTAGGGACATCCTGAACATCCGGCCTGTAGGTGGATGTACAGAGCATAGTCAAAGTTTTTAACTACGCTTTGCCTGACCGTCGTGCAACCGGGTCGGTGGCGGTGGCCCGTGCGTCTCAGAACTCGCGTCGACGCCCGGTTTTTGGTGTCACGTCGTATCCCAGGCCGGCTTCCTCAGCGCGGTCAGCACGATCGCACTTGGCCGGGTTACCACCACAGATTTCACATGCAGTGTCCGAGCCGAATGCCTTCAATCCACCACAACTGCCAGCAATCGGTTTGCGTCCAAGCATGACACCGATGGCCATCATCCCCACCAGTAACAGCATGGTGCCAAACGCGAGAATGACTGTGCTCATTGCGACTCCAGAAGACTTTTCATTCCGGAAGTATAACGTTCGCCGAAGCCATTAGCTTGACGAACCAGCATGTAAGCGGGAATGGATTCCCTTTCCGCCAATTCAAGTCCGGCATCAGGACCCAGTACGTTGAGTGCAGTTGCCCAGGCATCCGCTTCGGCTGCCGTGTCCCGGACCACGGATACCGAGGCCAGCGCATGGCGAATCGGGTAGCCATCACGAGGGTCAATCGTGTGGGACAAGCGCTGGCCATTCACCTCGCGGTAGTTCCGGTAGTCGCCGGACGTCGCAACCGCACGGTCAACCAGCGCAACGACAGCCTCCACCCCCGTCTGGAGCTCAGACGGTGTTTCGATTCCGATTCGCCAAGACCGGTTTTCCTTGTTCACCCCATACGCCCTCACCTCGCCACTGACGTCCACCATCGCGTCCGTGCAACCGCTTCGCCGCAGGCTCTCGATGGCAAGATCCACGCCGTAGCCAGGAGCAATGGCCGACAGGTCTATGAACACATCGTCGCGGGTTCGTCTGATTCTGTATGGCTCCAGAAGTTCAAACCCACCGTCGGCGGGTGGCAGTAGTCGCTGGATTTCCGGGTCGGCCGGTCTGGCCTGCACTTTTTCTGCCCCAAAACCCCAGGCGTTGACAAGCGCTCCCACGGAGACGTCAAACGCTCCGCCGCTTTGCTCTCGGACGGTCTTCGCCAGGGAAAGCACGGCCCACAATCCGGTCGTTGCTTCGAATGGTGTCGACACCGCTGTCCGGTTCAGTTGCATGAGCGGGGAATCCGGTTTGTAGGTCGACATCTCGGCATCCAGAGCCGACAGCACCTGCGTTGCTGACGTGAAGGCGGCAGTCGGATCGGGGCACCGCGCGGTAAACACGTAGTACGAACCCATCACCTCTCCTTCAAAGGATTCGTAACGCGGTCCACCATCCATCCCTCCGCAACCGGCCAGCCAACCGGTGAACACCACCAGGAACAGCACCAACGCTGGAAATCGAACACGCATCGGGCACCTCCGTGCCAGAATTCCGTCAGCCATTACACAACGAAAACAAGAGACCACAAAGGCGGTGCACTTCGATTGCACCGGCACGGCACACTGCTCCCATCACGGCCATGCAGTAGGAAGCGCCGATGTCAGTCAGTCGATTTCCAGTTCCAGTCAAACGTGCACAAGGGTCAACCGGCGTACCGGTACCTTTTGGCCGACGCAATGTACCATCCGCAATCATCGGTGGAGCCATCATCAGGGAGCCACGCGAAGATCTGCGTTTTTCAGGCCGGATGACACGTCCGAATCGTTTCCCTGTAGAAGCCGCCCTGGCCATGAACGAGGTTCGTGCCGGCCGTGTTGGCCATCACGTTGACACGCGCTGTTGATTCGTTCAGCGTGCGCGGTCCCGTTGCGTCTGGCTAGACGATCATGGACTGTGTTGAACGATGAACCAGAAATGGCTGACGCCGCTGCTGCTGCTGGGAGCGTTGGTCGGCTGGGCACTGGGCACGCTGGTGGGTGGTACACCGTGGCTCGACGCCGTCATGCTCTATGCGCGGACCCTTTTCCTCGAAGCCCTGAAACTGGTCATAGGACCGTTGATCCTGTTTTCCCTGATGTCCGGCATCCTGCGCCTCGCAGAATCCAGGGACATGCAGCGCCTGGGCACCCTGACCGTCCTGTATTTCCTGACCACGACTGCCATTGCCATTGGCATCGGTCTGTTCGTTGTCACCTACCTGCATCCCTGGACCGATCAGCCACCACTGAGTGATCTGCCGCCTCTGGCGCCGGGTGTCACTCTCGTCACGGCCGAAAATGCCGGTATTGATGCGTTGTTGCTGGGCATACTCCGACAGATGCTGGTGAATCCGTTTTCGGCGCTCGCCAACCTCAACATCATGGGTCTGGTGACCAATGCGGTGGTGTTTGGACTTGCGGCGTTGTTTGCGCTGCCGAGAGAATCGCCCATTATTGCCGCGGTACACGACATCACGGCGGTCATCTACCGTGTCGCGGGTTGGGCAGTTGCATTGGCACCCATCGGTGTCATGGGCATCGTCTACAATTTTGTTGGCTCCATGCAGTCCAATCTGCTTGGCCAACTGCTGGGTTTTTCCATGGTAGTGCTGGGCGCTACCGCGATCCATGGCGCGGTCGTGCTGCCAGGTTTGGGATGGTGGGTGGGTCGGGTGCCGCCTTGGCGTTTGTTCCCCGCCGTCGGACAGGCGATGTTTGTCGCACTCACGACCTCGTCCTCTGCGGCCACGTTGCCGGTGAGCATGCGTTGTGCTGAACAGAATCTTGGCGTCAGGCAATCGACTTCAAGTTTTGTATTACCGCTTGGCGCAACGATCAACATGGATGGCACCGCCCTCTTTGAAGGCATGGCTGCAGTTTTTCTTGCCTACCTTTTTAATGTGCCGCTGACCGAGTCGTCGATCATCGCCGTGTTCTTCGTGGCGATGATCAGTTCGATCGGCGCACCGGGCATCCCTTCGGGTTCGATGGCAGGCATGCAGATGGTACTTCTGGCGGTCGGGATTCCGCTCGAAGCGATTGGTCTGCTGTTGCTCATCGAACGCCCACTCGATACCTTCAGAACCGCGGTCAACGTCGAGGGCGACCTGGTCGGTTCGCTGATTGTCGATCGTCTTGTCTTTCGGAGGGAAACACTTCCGTTCAGGAGAAACACACTTGGCTGAGCATCTGCTCATGATCCGGCACGGTCTCATCCAGGCAAACAAGGACGGGCGCTGGCACGGATCCACCAACTCGCCGCTGACCTGGCGAGGTAGCCGTCAAGCCAAAAGGACTGCCAAACATGTGAGCTCACGCCCCGCTCCGATCGGAAGCGTCTACGTCAGTCCACTGCAACGATGCCGGAGTACGGCAGCTCCCATCGCGGCCGCTTTCGGACTGGTCCCGGTCATTCACGACGATCTGCGGGAATGGGATATCGGCGACTGGGAGGACATGCCGTTCAGTGAACTGGCAAGCCAGCATGATTTCATGGGCAAGATCCGGCAGGACCCACATTTTCAGCCACCGCGTGGCGAGAGCCTTGCTCAGGTGGCGACACGAATGGTCAAGGCCCTGCACGAGATCAATGACTGCCACACCGGCAGCGTGGCTGTGGTCAGCCACGGCGCCGCGATGGCAGTAGCCCTGGCACAGATCCTCGACGAAGACTACCACCGCTGGTCACACTACCTTTGCGAGAACTGTGCCCTGACAGAGTTGGTGCTTGGCGAAAAGGCCTACGTCAACTTTTTCAACCGCACCGAGCATCTGTAGTTTGCGGGGACCGTGGTAACCTCCTGCGTTTATTCGTTGCAGGAATCCATCATGAGCCAGATACGCTTGCTGACCGACGCTGAACTCACACCTGCCGTTCGTGAGCAGGTCCGTACCATGGAGACCGCTGGTCGTGATGCATCCGTAGCACGCGCCCTGGCCCATCGACAGGACATGTTCGATGCATACTTCAGGTTTTATGCGCCAACCCACTCTGGCGGAATCGTCGAACCGGACCTGAAGGAACTGGTGAGACTCAAGATCGCCAGGCTCAATGACTGTTTCACCTGACTCAATGCACGCTTTCCATCGGCGATGGAAAAAGGGTTGACTGAACAGAAGATTGCAAAACTCGACAAACCGGATTTCGAAACCGGTGATTTTTCACCACGAGAACAGATGGCCATCGAATACGCACAAATGCTGGCGATGAACCACAATGCGATCGATGACGCCTTTTTCGAACGACTGCGCCAGCAATTCAATGACGCGGAAATTCTGGAACTTGGGATGATGATCGGTCAGTACATCGGCTTTGGGCGCTTGCTGAAGATCCTTGACCTGGAACCGAAGTTTTGCGAAACCTGATCGCGGCAGGTTTTTTGTCGAACAATGAAACGGGTGCAAACCTGTCCCGTCGCCTGCCCGCGGTCAGACAGGAGCGTGGTCACCAACTTCACCCAATAACAAGGACTCCCATGACTCAATACTGCAAGACTGAACAACGTGGTCACATCCTGATCGTCACGATCAATCGCCCTGACCGCCTCAACGCACTGCACCCGGCGGCCAACAAGGAACTGGGAGAGGTCTTTGATGCTTTTGCTGCCAATCCTGACCAGTGGGTCGCCATCATTACCGGCGAAGGTCGAGCGTTCAGTGCGGGCAACGATTTGCGACACCAGGCCGAGGGTGGCGAGCGTATGGCTTTCCCGCGCGGGTTTGGTGGTCTGACTTCCCGCTTCGATCTGAACAAGCCCATCATCGCTGCGGTCAACGGCGTGGCGATGGGCGGTGGATTCGAGATCGCACTCGCCTGCGACCTGATCATTGCTTCCGAGAAAGCGGTTTTTGCGCTGCCTGAGCCAAAGGTCGGTCTCGCCGCTCTGGCCGGCGGACTCAACAGGTTGCCCCGACAGATCGGTGTCAAACGGGCATTGGGCATGATTCTCACCGGTCGACACGTACCGGCAGCAGAAGGCGAAAAACTGGGCTTCGTCAATGAAGTGGTACCCCATGATCAGTTGATGGAGGCTGCACTGCGCTGGGCCGGAATGATCGAGGAGTGTTCACCCCTGTCGATTCGTGCGAGCAAGGAAGTGGTTTACGGCAGTCTGGATTCGGCGTCGCTGTCGGACTCGATGGCGCGCAGATACGACGGTGTGGTCGCCATGGTGCAGAGTCAGGATTTTGTCGAAGGACCACGAGCCTTTGCCGAAAAGCGCAAGCCAAACTGGCAAGGCAAGTAATCCCGGCAGAAGGAGTCCACGGCGGGCAGTCAGTTGCTGCCGCCAGAACTGCCCACTATCAGTGACCGGCTTCGCCCATGGCGGTACCCACTGCCTCGGCGATCACTGAAACCGAGAGGTAAAGGTCCTCAAGCACCCTGGTTTCCCCGCTGACCATGATTTCCGCCATGATGTCCGAACGTGGAATGGCAATGAAAAACAGATCCGGGACGGTTGCGAACTGGCCCGGATAAGGGGTGGCGTCCGTGGACGGTTGCAAGTGGAACTCCTTTTTCCGTCAATGCAGGGCAGTGACGGATCAAGATTCGTGCCACACTAATAAATCCCTATATCTTGTTGTTTTTTATCGTTTAATTATTGTTCTTGGTGTTGTCCAGATGGTGGAGTCCAGTGCCTTTTCACGGCAGGATCGACAAACGTGACCGACCCAACCAGGTCACAACGTGATCAGCGTCACGCCGAACAGCGCTTCGATATCGAAGTGCGTCGGCACCTCACACGGAACTTCATCACCCACCTGATACACGGCATGTTCGGTCAGACCGGATTCCGGCTCCTGAATGCGCCAACCTTTCTGCCCGCCTACATGTTGCTGCTGTCGGATGGTTCAAATTTTGTCGTTGGGCTCGCTCTTGCGTTGCAGGCACTGGGCGCGGCGATTTCGCCGTTTCTCGGTGCCAGCCTGGTCGAACATCGCAAGAAGGCCTTGCCGGTGGCGATGTGGGTTGGCACGGCGACCCGTTTGCAGATCCTGATCATCGCGGTGGCCGGTTTGCTGTTGCCACGTGAGTGGGCACTGCTCCTGATTCTGGTATCACTGACGGTCTACGGCGCCTTCCAGGGCATGCAGGGAGTCATTTTCCAGTTCATCATGTCGAAGGTCATCCCGGTATCACGGCGGGGTCGACTGACGGGTCTGCGCAATTTTACTGCGGGATTGACCGCAGCGAGTGTCGCCTATGCAGGTGGCCTCTGGTTCCTTGGCGACACGCCAAGCATCGAAGGTTATTCGAGCATCTTCGTTCTTGCATTTGTGCTGGCAAGCATTGGACTGGCGGCGCTGCTGTTCATGCATGAACCAGAGTTGCCCAACGTTGTCGCGCGAACGGGCACCGGAATCAACTGGTCCCGTATTCCCTTGCTGCTGCGTGAGGACAAGGCGTTTCGGCGCTTTGTCACGGCACGCACACTGGCGACAGCGGGTCGTCTGGCCATGCCGTTCTACATCCTCTACGCCGCCGAGCACACCACACTGACCGGCAGCAATCTTGCCCTGCTGACCATCGCCTTCACCCTGGCAGGCAACGTCTCGAACCTGCTGTGGGGAGAGATCGCGGATCGATCCGGCTACCGCCTGGTGATGCTGATTTCACTGGTGCTATGGATTGCCTCGACGCTGGCCCTGTTCGTCGCTGAAGGAATCGGGCTGACGTCCCTGATCTTTGTGGGTATCGGCGCCGCCAGCCAGGGGTTCCAGAACGCGGCATCCAACATAGTTCTCGAGTTTGGCAGCCGCAAGGAAGTGCCGATGCGGCTGGCGATTTCCAATAGCGCATCGGAAGCTGTGGGCGCTGTCGCCACGTTCGCTGCCGGGTTGCTGGCCACCGGATTCGGTTATGAGGCGGTTTTTGTTGCCTCGATCTGTTTTCTCGGTGTTGGAGGCTTTTTTATCCACCGGCACGTACCTGATCCACGTCATCGCGCATCGTGAAGGGGATACTGATGACACTTCTCGGAGGCGCCTGCCGCCTGTTAGGCTGGAGGTCTCTCTGAAGGGAAACAAACCGATGCTCAGGATCAGCCACAAGGACCTGCTCGACAAGGCGCTCGCCGAGGTGGAAACGCTTGACCTCAACACGGCCCATTCACTGCTCGAGCGGGATGATGTGGTGTTTGTGGACATCCGCGATGTGCGCGAACTGCAACGCGAAGGCAAGATCCCGGGTGCCTTCCACGCTCCACGAGGGATGCTCGAATTCTGGATCGATCCCACGAGCCCCTACTACAAGGATGTTTTTGGAACGGGCAAACGATTTGTCTTCTACTGCCAGAGCGGCTGGCGGTCTGCATTGTCCACGCAGACACTCGGCCAGATGGGTCTGGAACCTGTCTGCCACATCGGTGGTGGCTTCCGGGCCTGGAAAGAAGCAGGCCTTCCCGTCGAAGAGGTTGCGCCCCGCTGACCACTGACTTCCTTGACGAATGAAAACACTGGTGATCTATGCGATGGCCGGCCTCTCCGGCTTTGTCGTGATGGCCTTCGAGATGCTGGGCGGCAGAATACTTGCACCGTGGTTTGGCAGTGACATCTACGTGTGGGGCAGCATCATCACGATATTCATGACCGCGCTGGCCATCGGCTATCTGCTCGGTGGTCGATGGTCACTGCAAACACCGTCCATGGCACGTTACGCGAGTCTCTTCGCCGTGGCTGCGTTGTTGCTGGCGCCCATGACCTGGTACGCAGACAGCATGCTGGAATGGACATTCAACACCATTGAGGACATTCGCTACGCATCGCTTCTCGCCGCGACGGTCCTCTTTGCACCAGCCACGATCCTGCTCGGTATGATATCTCCCTACAGCGTGCGATTGCTTGTTGAAACGACCCATCGCTCCGGCGCTGTCGCCGGTGTGCTCTATTTTGTCTCCACACTGGGCAGCGCTCTGGGCACCCTGTTCACTTCGTTTTACTTCGTCCTCTGGTTCGAGATCAATCAGATTGTTTCAGCGTTGGCCATCACGCTCGTGTTGCTCGCCTTGCTGGGATACACCACACATCGGCTGCGCAATTGAAACCATCGCATCTGTGGTTGCTGATCCTGGTGCTGTTCGTGCCAGCCGCATACGCGCGGATTCTCCATAGCGAAAAATCCCTCTACCAGAATGTTCTGGTGGTCGAACGACAACGGGAAGTCTGCCTGCAATTCACCGTCCGGCGGGATCTGCGCAACCAGACCTGCATGAATGTCGACCGACCCGATGAAATGCTGTTCAGCTACACACGGATGATGATGGCCGCGTTGCTGCTGCGTGAAGATCCGGCATCCATCCTGGTTGTCGGACTGGGAGGGGGTACCTTGCCGATGGCGCTCCAGCAGCTGTTTCCGGCCGCTCGCATGGACATCGTCGAGATCGACGCGGCCGTTGTACGTGTCGCAAAGAAGTACTTCCGCTTCACGGCTGCTGCCAACACCACGGTGTACACACAGGATGCCCGGGTGTTTGGCCGACGCATGAACAAACAGGGGCAACGATACGACCTGATCCTGCTGGATGCCTACAACGGTGAGTACATTCCGGAACATCTGATGACGGCCGAGTACCTTTCCGAAACCAGATCCCTGTTGACGGAAACGGGTGTGCTCGCCGCGAACACCTTTGCCATCAGTACGCTCTACGACCACGAGTCAACAACCTACAAGCATGTGTTCGGTCGCTTCCTGAATTTTCGACACCCGGACAGTGCGAATCGGGTGGTCCTGGCAACGCAAGCCACCTTTCCGGGCAAGGAGCAGCTCATCGCGAGGGCAGCCCATCTTGGCCCGCGCCTTCGCCGATACGGCGTCGACATCAAAAGTTATCTGCCGCTGCTGGATGGTCGACCCGACTGGAATCCCGAAGCTCGTGTGCTGACAGATCAGTACTCGCCCGCGAACCTGCTCAATCGTTGAGGACGGGCGAGCAGGACAACCCGTCTGGCAACACTCCTCGTTGGCTACTCGCCGCCACGTCTGTCATCGTTTCGGTGGCACTTATGGCGATTTTCCTCGAACTAGTCTTTCAGATCCTTCCTGTCGCAAGTGGATTGCGTAGCCTCTCTGTTTCCACTAACGATCCTGTACTCCGTTACTCGCCAAATCGTGAGTACACTTATTCAAGGGACTGGAATTTCAACATGATCAATCGAGGCCGGGTCAACAATGCCGGTTTCATCAATGATCAAGACTATGTGAATGTCGAGGATGAACCCTTGCTGGCCGTCATCGGCGACTCTTACATACAGGCGCAAATGGTTCCCTATTCACAGACGCTGCAGGGGCGACTCGCAACGACTTCAGTACGGAAATTTCGTGTGTACAGCTTCGCTGCGTCCGGGGCTCCACTCAGCCAATATCTAGTTTACGCACGATACGCTGTGGATGAGTGGGGTGCCGATGCGCTCGTCATCAATGTAGTTGGCAACGACTTCGACGAAAGCCACATCCTCTACAAGTCCTTGCCCGGTTTCTGGTACTACCATTCGGATACTGATCGATCTCTGACATTGAAACTCACTCCACTGGAACGCGGTGGCTTCACATCGATGTTGCAGCGATCCGCTCTCGCTCGCTATATATTCATCAATCTGGGACTGAATTCTCTCGGTTATGGCCGGCTTGCTTCAGCCGCGGCCGGACAATATGCAGGCAACACCTCGACTTCGACTGATGCGGTCCGGATGCAGATTTCCCTCAGGGTAATCGAAACATTCCTCGACGATCTCCAACAAATCCCTGGCCTTGCACCCGACAAGGTTCTATTCACCTTGGATGGCTTTCGCTATCCAGAAGCCGCAAATGCTGGAAAAGGCACGTATTTTGAGGAAGTGCGGAACGCCTTCATCGCACGCGCACGCGCAGGTGGTTTCGAAGTCAGCGACTTGGACCCTCTATTCTTCAGCACACACGAGTCTACTTTTGAGCACTTTGAGTTCCCGATGGACGGGCATTGGAATTCCAATGGCCATCGCATCGCCTACGCAGCTGTGATGAACTCACGACTTTTGTCTAGCTGGCCTCGTTAGTGTTGCCGTTAAAAATGGTGCAGGACATCCAGAGTTTCATGGAAGGAAGTATGTCACTAAGGGGGGCGCCGCCATGTTCTTGGCGTCGAAATTCCCGGTAAGGATAATCCACGCTACTTGCCCGCAGCTTTCCAGTACTCATCCCTCAACAGCCGCTTGTACAGCTTGCCGGTTGGATGCCGGGGCAGTTCGGCACGAAAGTCGAGCGTCCGGGGGCACTTGATGTGGGACAGGCGTTCGCGGCAGTAGTCGAGCAGTTCCAGGGCGAGTTCAGGCGATACCGAAGCCATGTCACGAGGCTGAACGACCGCCTTCACTTCTTCGCCAAAGTCCTCATTGGGCACACCGAAGACAGCGACATCAACAACCTCGGGATGGTTGATGAGTACATTTTCAGCTTCCTGAGGATAGATGTTCACACCACCGGAAATGATCATGAAATGCTTGCGATCGGTCAGGTAGAGAAAACCGTCGGCATCCAGATAACCGACATCACCGAGCGTACTCCAGCCTTGTGCGTGCCTGGAGCCAGCTGTCTTCTGAGGATCGTTGTAGTATTCGAAGACACCACCACCACCGAAGTACACCGTGCCTGATTCGCCGGTGGGCATTTCGTTGCCTTCATCATCACAGATATGCACCTGGCAATTCAGCGGCTTTCCGACAGTTCCCTTGTGAGCAAGCCATTCCGCCGACGTGCAGTGCACGAAGCCATTGGCTTCGGTCCCTGCGTAGTACTCGAATATGCATGGCCCCCACCATGCAATCATCTGCTCCTTGATCGGTATCGGACAGGGCGCCGCAGCATGGATGGCACACTGCAGACTGGAGACGTCGTATCTGGCTCGAACTGCCGGATCGAGTTTCAACATGCGCACGAACATGGTCGGTACCCACTGACTGTGCGTAATCCGGTACTGTTCAATGAATCGAAGCGCAGTCTCGGCATCGAAGTGTTCCATCACCACGACCTGCGTACCATTGCGCAACGCGCCCATCGTGAAATTCAGCGGCGCCGAGTGATACAACGGCGCTGGTGAGAGATAGATCGAGTGCTCGTTCATGCCCCATAGAACACCGGCAAGGTTTGGCACGTCGGCACCATAGGGGGTTTCTGCGAGCGGTTTTTTCACTCCCTTCGGATACCCCGTCGTACCAGAAGAGTAGAGCATCGATGCACCTTCAGCCTGGTCTGCAATCGGCTCCTCGGGCATCTGTGCAATGGCCGCCTCCCAGGCTTCAAAACCCGGAATCACACCATCGAGCATGTAAGCCTTCTGTACTGCCGGCATCCGCCCCTGCAATCGATCGACGACTTCCTTGCGAGGCAGTGAAGTGATGAACACCTTCGCTTCACAATTGTTGACGATGTACTCCACCTCTTCAGGCTGCAATCGCCAGGAAATCGCGGTGTAGTACAACCCGGACCGCTGCGCCGCCCAGACAATCTGGAAAAAACGCGGGTGGTTCTCCAGCAGAATGGCGATGTGATCGCCGCGTCTGAGACCAAGCTTCCGAAACAGCTGGGCGCCCTGGTTGGCTCGCTTCTCAAGCTCGCCAAAACTGACGGATACGCCAGTCTCGGCGATCACATAGGCAATCTTGTCGGGAGTCCGCTCGGCGACCAATCCAGGATGCATCGGATCAGATCTCCTTGGCGTCAAGTTCGAGGGAAGCTGAATTCATGCAGAAGCGCAGGCCAGTCGGGTTCGGGCCATCCGGAAACAGGTGTCCCAGGTGGGCATCGCAGGTTGCGCAAACCACTTCGATCCTGCGCATGCCGTAGCTCAGGTCATCGCGGGTTGCCACCACGTCCTTGCTGATGGGTTGGTAAAAACTCGGCCAGCCCGTTCCTGAATCGTACTTGGAACTGGAGTCGAACAGGGGCGTATTGCAGCATTTGCAGTTGTAGATACCGGGTGTCTTGGTATCCCAGTACAACCCCGTGAATGCCCGCTCCGTCGCCGAACACCGGGTGATCTCATATTCATCGGCGCTCAGTTCTGCACGCCATTCGGCCTCAGTCTTGACTACCTTGCTGTCGGATACCTTGTTCATGATCGTCCTGCTACCATTCCTGAAGTAAGCGGCTATCTTAAGCCCACCCCCGCAACCGAGCCAATCCAGCCGAGTCGTCATGGAAACCACCAATCCCAAAATTACTGCGCTGTCCTCCCGCAAGCCACGAGTCTTCGCCAAGTCCCGCAAGCTGGACAATGTCTGTTATGACATTCGTGGACCCGTCCTGAAGGAAGCCCAGCGGCTGGAGGAAGAAGGCCACAAGGTGCTCAAACTCAACATCGGCAACCCCGCGCCGTTTGGCTTTGAAGCGCCGGAAGAAATTCTGCGCGACGTCATCCACCATCTGCCCACGGCCCAGGGCTACTCGGATTCCAAGGGTCTCTACACCGCGCGCAAGGCAGTCATGCAGTACTGCCAGCAGATCGGCATCAAGGGTGTCGACATCGACGACATCTACATTGGCAACGGGGTATCCGAACTGGTCATGATGTCGCTGCAGGGATTGCTCGACAACGGTGATGAAGTCCTCATCCCCGCGCCGGATTTTCCACTCTGGACTGCCGCAACGACCTTGTGTGGAGGCATCGCCCGACATTACCGCTGCGATGAAGGTGCCGACTGGCAACCCGACCTGGAGCACCTGCGTTCACTCATCTCGCCGCGTACCAAGGCGATGGTCATCATCAATCCGAACAATCCCACCGGCGCTGTTTACGAACGCGCCATGCTGGAGGCCATGCTGGAGATTGCCAGGGAACATGATCTGGTGGTCCTGTCGGATGAAATCTACGACAAGATCGTGTACGACCACGCACAACCCATTGCAGTTGGCAGCCTCGCCGACGATCTGCTGATCCTCACGTTGAACGGTTTGTCGAAAGCCTATCGGGTTGCCGGCTTTCGTACCGGCTGGCTGGTGGTGAGTGGAGCCAAGGAACGTGCCAGTGACTATATCGAGGGCCTCAACATGCTGGCCAGCCTGCGTCTGTGCAGCAACGTGCCAACCCAGCATGCCATCCAGACCGCATTGGGGGGTTATCAGAGCATCAATGAATACACCGTGCCTGGTGGTCGCCTTTACGAACAGCGACTGGTCGCGTGGCGGCTGCTGAACCAGATTCCCGGTGTTTCGTGTTTCAAGCCTCGAGGTGCGCTCTATCTGTTTCCGAAGATCGACACAAAACGATTCAACATCACCAATGACGAACAGTTTGTCCTTGATCTGTTGCGCGCAGAAAAAGTTCTGGTTGTCCACGGCTCCGGTTTCAGCTACCCGGAGCCGGATCACTTTCGTGTTGTGTTCCTGCCACGGGTCGAAGAGTTGACGGAATCGATTTCGCGCATCGAGCGATTCCTGGGTCGATACCGCCAGTAGCGCCGGGGCCTGACGTGCATCTCAACGTGGATGATTTTTGCAAGGACGTGGCGCGGTCTCTGCAGATCCTTGCATCGGTCTTTCCCAGGCCCCGGGACATTTTTGTCGAAGATGTCTGGCAGGACGAAGAGACCGACGAATTTGGCATGCACAGCGACCGTTATCTGGCTTGTTTCCAGGCCCTGGTCTGGCTGCGTGAGGAAGGTTTCATCCGCTACACGCAGACCCTGCGCGCAGACGCAGTGGAACAGGCCGTGCTGACCAGTCGTTGCCTGGTTTTGCTGGTCCAGCCCTCTTCACTTGAAGGCGATTCCGCGGCCATCGCGATCGAAGCCAATACGCTGCTGCACCGCCTGCAACATGCGCTTGAAGAAGGTTCGTCAACCACTTTGAGGATGCTGGTCCTGGACATGATCGCCGACATGACCCGATTTCCGGGGCTTGGCCTCATCATCCCGGGAGCGATGCCGGATCAGGCCATCTGACTGTCAGGTGGCTGTTCATGCCAGCCCTCACGCAGGTTCGACCCGGTACAGCAAACGGTCGTCAAAGCCACACAGCACTTCCCAGATGCCGGATAACTGCCGGTCCAGCGCAGGATCGCCCGTATCAAGCAGCAGGGCACGTCCCTCGAGACCGGCAATCTTGCTCCGACTGGCGATCAGCACGATGTCGCGCTGACGGTCCATGCGCTGAAGAACGCGTGCGGACAGCTGCTGGTTGCCGCGCCCGAAGACAATGCCCTGTCGACGGCCAAAACTGATGCTCAGTCCCGGCGAACCCGGGATTGCCAGGAGGTCGGTCTCGCTGACATCGATCAGCCACGATCCATCGGGCATTCGCACGTCGACACCCAGCAACGTGCCAACCCCGCCCAGGCGTTGTTTGATGGCCAGCAGCGACCCACCCGGCCCGAATATCCACGGTCGATCCGCAGCAGCGGCAACCAGCGTGCAGACACCCTGCACAATTTCTTCCAGCGCGAGACCTTCGTCCTCCCTGCCCCCGATCTTCGTTTGCTGGATGAAGCCGCCTGCCAAGGGAATGAGCATTTCTCCATGCCATCGACTGCGTGCAATACCGTCGCGTGCGGCTTCCTCATCCACATCGCGAACTTCCGCCCGCATCGCGCTCACCAGTTTGCCACTGACCAGTTGGACCAGCACTTCTGCAGCAGTTCGGGGCGAGGTGGCAAATACTCCGGAGTGCATCTTGACGCCCGCGGGAACGCCCAGCACCGGCAGCCGATCAGCGAGCACCGCAAACAGATCCCTGGCCGTACCGTCGCCCCCCACAAACACCATCAGGCCAACACCGGCATCACGCAGCAAACCGGTCACGCGAGTTGTATCGGCGGCGGTCGTGACCTGCGGTGCTCCACCGACAAGTTGAACCGGCAAGTCGAGTTTCTGCAGCAGATCACCGCCCATGCGGCCCGCCGGCGCCACCCACTGGATATCGCGCGCGCGATCACCCATGGCCACCAGCATGGCCTGGGCCCGTTCAGTGGCTCTTGGGATCGCTCCCCGTGCGAGCGCTTGTGAAACCGTGTCAACGCCATCACTGCCCTTCAAACCCGCGGGCCCGCCAATGCCGGCAACCGGATTGATTATGAATCCGACTCTCATGCCACGCTGACCAGATTGCAAACGTACTCGGCAATCGCCATTGACGCAGTGAGTCCGGGGGATTCGATGCCGAAGAGATTGACAAGTCCCTTAACACCATGATCTGCAGAACCATCAATGCGGAAGTCAGCCGCAGGCATGCCCTGGCCAGTGATCTTTGGTCGCACACCGGTGTAACCCGGTTGCAGGCGCGCCACGTCCAATGCCGGGTAGTATCGCCGGATCGCGTCAGCAAACTGGTCCCGGGCAGAATCGTCAAAGGTGTAGTCGACGGAATCTATCCACGCAACGTCAGGACCAAATCTTGTCTGGCCGGCAAGATCCAGCGTGACATGCACGCCCAGGCCGCCAGGCTCCGGCAGCGGATAGACCAGACGCTTGAAGGGTGACTGGCCGGTATAGGTGTAATAACGTCCTCTGGCGTAAAACGGAGTTGGAGCGGGCATGCACGTCGACGCAACCCGCGGCGCCGACAAACCAGCACAGTTGACGAGCAGCCGCGGACCCAGCACGAGTTCGGGAGTGTGTACTTTCACTCCTCCTGTCCCCAGTTCAAGCCGATCAACCCTGGTATTAAAAACAACCAGACCACCGGCGGCTTCAAGGTCACCCTGCAGGGACAGCATGTAAGCGTGGGAATCAATGATCCCGGTCGTCGGCGACAACACACCGGCTACTGCTTCAACTTCCGGCTCAAGCGCCCTGATGTCCAGAGCGCCCAGCGGAATCAGCTCACCTGCCCGATTGATATCAGCCTGCTGGCGGTATTTTTCGAGTTCCTGTCTCTGATCGTCATTTATCGCGACGACAATCTTGCCGCAGTTCTGATGGGGCAGCTGCCGCTCCGCGAGGTACCGGTAAAGCAGTTCCTTGCCCTGCACACACAATCGTGCGCGCAGTGAACCTGTCGGGTAATACAACCCGGCGTGGATCACCTCGGAGTTGCGTGCACTGACCTCAGTACCAATCGCATCATGCTGTTCCAGGATCATGACTTCCCGTCCTGCCAGGGCTAGCCGGCGTGCGACAGCCAATCCAACGACGCCAGCGCCGATGACCACCGTGTCCACCTGCTCGACCATGTCACCCATGGAGCCCGACCTTGTTGACGGCTATATCCGCGACGTCAGCCACAAAACGTTCCTTGCCGGGATGGCTGCGGGCAGATTTCCAGCTGCGGAGCGATGATTCGAAACGCGCTGCTCGACCCGGGAGTCCATCAGCCCGGAACTGCCTTGCCCGGATTTCTACCCGTTCTGCAAACAGTTGCCGGGAACCGGATAGTTCCAGTTCGAGATCATCCAGTGAGACACGAAACGGCAGCCCGACCGCAACACTGAAAATACTTTCGAGGGCTTGCACAGGCACCTCCGCATCCAGAAAGGCAAGTGTCGCCTCGGCATCTCGAGGTGGTGGCAGATACCAGTAGCCAAAATCCTGCCTTGACCGGCGCGCCCGACCTGCGCGGCACCAGTGTGCGGCTTCATGCAGGGCACTGGCAGCAAAGTTCTCCCGGTATCGGATGATCGAACGGTGTGGCGGCGCCACCGGCATGTAAAAAGGTGCATCCGCTCCGCCTACCAGGACAACATGCTCGCTGCGTGCAAACGTCGCATTGAAACAGTTCGCAATATCCAGATCTGTCGGGATCCCTGTCATGGGCAATCCTGTGTACATCCCTCGGCAATCCGGTGGCTGCGAAGGAAAGCCAGATAAGCTTCGGATAGGAATGGCGCTCCGGCCAGCAGATGCTGCAGATACGCGTGTCCCGGGGCACGGCCCGACTGCCTGTGTGCAGGATTTGCAAAATAGGTCCACGCAAACCGCTGGCCAGCGACAGTTGTCACGCTCACCACTTCACGACTGTAGTTGATGGGCGTCCGCTCATGGCCATCCATCACGAGTATTGCCTCGGGTGCCGCCAACTCATAGAGCACACCTTCGACGATTCCCTGCAACCGGGGCTCGATATTGGCGTGTGCTTCGTGTTCGTGATTCCTGGCGACCTTGTCGAACAGGAGGGAATAACCATGCAGCTGCGCCGACGTGACCGTGAGGAATGGCATGGCCCGGGCACGAACCCGTTCCAGATCCATGTTCGATCCGTACGCAAAGTAGTGTCGTACAACCGTGGCACTCACCCCGCACGCTCGATCCAGTACTCGAGGCAGTCGCCGGAGTTTCGTTCCAGCAGCAGACGATGACCCATGAATCGGCACAGGTTATGGAAGTCGCGGCCGGTGGAAGGATCAGTTGCCTTGATGTGCAGGACAGCACCGGCCGACATGGCACGCAGGCGGTTGCGCGCCAGCAATAGAGGTTCAGGACAGGTCAGACCAATAGCGTCCAGAAACTCGTCTGCGTGGGGAAGTGCTTCGGACATTTTCAGCCTCCGGGCAGACGGTGGAAACGGCGCGCATGCTACCTTGACTTGCTTGGGAGGGAAAACCACACTCGAACGAAATGTCGTTTGTGTGGTCTCAGAGTATGTTCCGGAAAACGATGTCACTCAGAGAACGAAGCGTGTTGCAGGCGCCATTGAAAATCGGATGTCTGGTCGGGTTACTGGCGGTAGTGCCATTGCTGTCTGCTGAACTCTCTGCTGACGATGTAAAACCCCCTCCGTCGGCCGCTGAACCCTCTTCCCTGAATGATGTGCCTGCTTTGACCGACCAGGACACGTTACCGGAACAGGCGACTCCTCCCAAGGCTGCCGAGCCTCCCGGCGGAATCGGCGATTCGCTCTCCGAATCGACTTCAACTGACGCACTCGACCAGATCGAAAGTGCGCTCAACGCGGCGGAAGTCACCAGCGCCAAAGCCCAGCTCACGGCATATATCGAACAGATTGAAGAGGCGACGCAGCGTTATTCCCCCGAACTGGTTGCTCCGCTCGTGCTCCTGGGTGATGCACAGATGATTGAAAAAGACTATCCGTCGGCCGTCGAGTCATACGGTCGCGCCGTGCATATTGATCGGGTTGCCAATGGGCTGCACTCACCCTCGCAATCGGAAATCATCTACAAGGAAGCCGATGCGCTGAGCGCACAGGGGAATCTGGGCGCCGCGAACGATCGCGAGATGTACGCCTATGAAGTACAGGAACGTCAGCACGAACCCGATTCCATGGATCTGCTGCCCGCCACTTTCCGCCTGGCACAGTGGCACATGAAAACCTCCAGCGTCCTCGCCGCCAGGGGCATGTTCGAGCAGGCGGTCTACATCCTAGAAGCCAACGAATCACTCGAGGGTGAAGCTGCAATCCATGCGCTGCGTGGTGTGGCCAATACCTATCGGATGGAACGTTTTCCACCGTTGTACAGTTCCCCGGAACGGGAACCGAACGATGACGGTTTTACTGCCGGTCCGGGGGCGCAGGATCCGTTCCGTCGACGGCAGCCACAGACCGTCCTCATCAACAATTTTCCCCGCGGTGAAAGAGCACTGCATGCTGTCACGACGATGGTGCTCGGAGATCCGGCGTCGACGGTTACCGAGAAGGCCTCCGCATTGATCGACCTGGCAGACTGGTATCTGCTCTTTGACCATCGTGAGCGAGCCGAACCGCTCTATCTCGAAGCCGTAGAGATGCTCACCGAGGCCGGACTGCAGGCTGAGACCGTGCGGCTGGCCTCACCGCAAATGCTGTATTTTCCGTTACCGCCCCCCCTCCCCCAGCCACCCGTCGACAAGCGGGGGGCACCGGAGGCTGGTCATGTCACGGTCAGCTATACCGTCACGGAGAATGGCGCTGTGCACGATCTGAACACGGTCGAGACCGCGCCGGATGACCTGATGGAATTCCGGGTTCGACGCAGCATGCGCGAAGCCCGATTCAGGCCGGCACTGATCGAGGGGAAGCTCGTCGCTTCGCAATCCCAGTCGTATACCTACGAATATCAGTACTTCCCCAAAACCATCGACAATGAACCACTCGAGGCAGCACCGACCAAGCCCACCAGCAGTCAACGCGAGGAGCCGGACGCGAAACCGGACCAGAACCAGAAACAGAACCAGGAGAGAAACAACGCAAAAACGCGAAGTCTGGATTCAGCGACGGACGGAGCCGGCGGGTATGCCACTGACAGGCCACTAACCGCTGACTCGGCATCCGTCGACGTGGCAACACTTCGACCAGCGACTGGAACCGGTAACTGAACCCATGATGGAAAGACGATACGGGACGAACATGCCGACTCTTCACGAATCAGCAAACGGACCAACGTCTTCTGCCGCGCCGACTGCGGGTCCATACAGCCGTTGTTCAGGTTCGCACGCCTACCTTCGAGGTCTGGACCGCAGTGAAGGAGGTGCAACATGCCAGTGAACAGCCGAGTGCATGAAGTCACCAGACTCCTTGGGCAGCCCGGTGTGGCGGCGATGTTGATCGTGCTTGCCGCATGCGCCCCGGTCACACCCCTGCCGATGCCACAATCTCCGTCGATGCCGAGTTCCTCCAGCTCAAGTTCGTCTTCTTCCTCGCAATCGTCCTCTGGAATGCCCGGCAGTCCGGGAATGCCAGGAGCACCGGGAATGCCTGGCGCGCCGGGCATGCCAGGAGCACCGGGAATGCCCGGTGCACCGGGTGATACAGGCACTGAATCCGGAGAAACCGGTTCCGGCGGAGCTGCCGGAGCCCCAAGCTCAAGCCAGCTACCCGACATCGGTGGTGGTGGACTTCCCGGCTCACCGGGCGGTTCGGGAGGCAAACCGGGCCAGGACGGTGAAAAACAAGGTGACCAGGGTGATGGCCATGAGCAGGCAGGCGGCGGTGATCCGTTGCCTACCTGGGATGGTGAACAAGGAAGTGGCAAGGGTGACTGGGAAACGAGCAACCAGATTCCGGAGGTTCCTGTCGATATCACCCGCGGCGGAAAGGCAGGCGATGGAGTTCCCGGCAGTTCAGAAGAAACCGGCAAGTCCTCTGCTGCAGGCGAGCTGGATGACGTCCTGAAGGACATCGATGGCGGCATCATGGCCGAACGAAG
Source organism: Pseudomonadales bacterium (assembly GCA_041752315.1). GTDB lineage: Bacteria > Pseudomonadota > Gammaproteobacteria > Pseudomonadales > Azotimanducaceae > SYFY01. Next base: position 144,211 of record JBGSHJ010000001.1, on the reverse strand, counting down.
TGAAATCAAGGCTCGCGCAGGTGCAGTCCCGGGAGACGGCAGCGAACAGCGTGCGGGTGGTGCAATGCCCGGCAGTCCAGGCTCAACACGTGTCGAAGGTGGTACCGACGGTTCTTCAACCGGCAATCCGAGCGGGATGCCGGGTATGCCGGATGGCATTCCGAATGTTGCCAAGGCACCCAAATCACCGAATAAAGGCGCCGGTGTGCCAAAGGACGTGGCCGATGCCCGGGATGACGACATCATTTCCCGCCAGCTCAGGGAGGCAGCCATGCAGGAAGAAGACCCAGAGATCCGCGAAAAGCTCTGGGCCGATTACCGACGATACAAGGGACGCTGAGAGCATGGCAGCCAGGCCACAACGGTTGAAGGAAGTGCTGCAGGAGTTGCTGCAACATATCCGCGCACACGCGAGCGCTGTGTGCATGGTGATGCTCGTGACAATGATGTCCGGATGTGTGTCGACAGAACTCCGATCCGTTGACATGACACCTCCGGAACAGAGTCTGGCTGTCATGCCGGAAGAACTGCTGCTCGATGTCGGGTTGGCAGTCGTTGACCCCAATATCCCGGAAGACTACGACGAGCAGATTGATCGTCTGGTTCAGCCGGAGGTCCGTCGGGCCGAGTCCAACTACATCCCCTACGTCGCCAAGAACCTCCTCCAGGGTACCGGCAATTGGGGAGCGGTACGTGTTGTTCCGGTGCCTACCGAAGCGGTTGACGTGATGGTGACCGGCCGGATTCTTGAATCCCATGGCGAGCGCCTGAGAGTCCAGTTTGTTGTTCGCGACGCCACTGGCCGCCAGTGGCTGGACAAGGAGTACGTCGCTCTTGCCAGCAAATATGCCTACGGCGACTCCTTGCCCGAGGGTACGGATGCCTTCCAGACAGTCTATCGCTCGCTTTCTGACGACATGCTGGCTTTCAGGGACTCGCTGACCCACGAAGAACTTTCCCGTATCCGTGCCACGGCAGAAATGCGGTTTGCCCGCGGCTTTTCACCGGATGCGTTTGGTTCTCATGTACAGACGCAGGAAAGCGGACTTTACGTGATCAATCGACTGCCGGCGGAAGATGACCCGATGCTGGAGCGAATCCGGCGCATTCGTGAGCGGGAGTATCTTTTCATCGACACGCTGGATGAATACTACGCAGAGTTTCATCGGCGCATGTACAAGCCTTATGACAGCTGGAGGGCATCCAACTACGCCGAAACGGTGGCCTATCGGGATCTGAAAGCGCAATCCAATGCGCGGATGCTTGGGGGCGTACTTGCCATTGTCAGTGGCATCGGTGGAATCTACGGCAGCGATAACGCGTTTGTCGATGCCACCGGACTGCTGGCCATACCTGCCGGAGTCACCCTGATCAAAAGCGCCATCACCAAGAAACATGAAGCGGCCATGCATGCGGAAGTCATGCGGGAAGTGGGTACGGCTGTCGAAAGCGAACTCATGCCCTACACGATGGATCTGGAGAATCAGACGCTGACGCTTCAAGGCAGTGTGCAGGAGCAGTATGAGCAGTTGCGTGGAGTGTTGCGTCGCCTGTATTTCGAAGATCTGCAACTCCCACCGCCACCGGATCTTGACAAACCAGCGAACACGGCCGTGCTCGACACGACGGGTACCGACGTGGAACGTACCCTGACCGCCGGCGGACCGGAGGCGTCCGACTGAAGGACCCGCCAAATATGGCCGACCAACCGATCATCATTGCACCATCGCGACCACCGCTTTCGCATCTTGTCGACTCACGACGGATTGAACACAACTGGTTCAGGCCGCTATGGATAGGTGCCGTTGCCGTTGTCCTGGTATTCGCGTTGTTCTGGGTATTCACTCTAGAAGCACCGCGGATAGATAACAGGAGTTCCAAGACCAGCCAGTCGACACCCAGCATTGATGGTGACGCCAGGCCAACCCGTACGCCCTTCGCCGATCTTGAATATGAGCGACAGTTGACCGCAGCCAAGGAAAAACTTGAATCGCTGGTGGAAACACAACTGGCTCTGAAGGAATCCATGCAGGTCGGTGAATGGGGGGCAGCGGACTATCAGGCAGCATTGTCACGAGCGACCGATGGCGACATGGCGTTTCAGGAAAAGCGATACGAAGCCGCCTACCTTGCCTACGAAGCTGCAGCGGAGGCCTTTTCTGCACTCAAGGCTCGTGGCGAAGCACTGTATGAACAACACGTCACAAACGGTCAGGCTGCCATCGACGAGCGCGACACTGCAACCGCCACACGGGAGTTCGAAGCCGCTCTGATCATCCGGAAGGACGATCCGCAAGCTCTGGCAGGACTGGAGCGAAGTCGGCTGCTACCCGAGGTGATCGAACTTCTGCGGCAGGCAACCAACCATGAACTGGCCAGCAACTGGTCGGATGCGCTCGCCGCCTATGACAAGGTCGCCAGCCTGGATCCCCAGACGAAGGGTGTTGCTGCGCTGCGTGCCCGAGTTGGCAGCCAGACCAGGGAGCAACAGATCAAGGAGCATTTGACCAACGGGTTTGCCGCAATGAAGGCCCAGCAATTCGATCGAGCACGATCCGCCTTCAATCGTGTACTGACACTGGAACCTGGTAACTCCGTGGCTGCAGGTGCGCTCGCGCAGGTCAGCAATCAGGGTGATATCAATCGCATCAGGGCCGGTGAGCAGACAGCGCTGGCGGCAGAAGCACGGGAAGACTGGGCCGCAGCAAAAAAAGCCTATGAAGCCGTTCTCGCCATCGATGGCGCGATCGAGTTCGCCCGCACGGGCGTGGTTCGTGTCGATGCACATGCACGAGCTCTTCGCGTCCTGGAAAAGATCAGGGCCGAACCGGACAAGTTGTCCTCCGTCCAACTGTTCGCCGAAGCGAACAGCGTCCTGCAGGAAGCACGCACCCTGCAACCAGGTGGCGCAACATTGAAAGGCCATATCGAAGCAGTCAGCCAGCTGGTCGATCGTTACTCGAATCCCGTCGACGTGACAATCAGGTCGGACGGCAAAACCGACATCGTGCTGTCAACTGTAGGCAACCTGGGATCGTTTGCAGCGCGTACGGTGAACCTGCGCCCGGGTGAGTACACGATCATAGGCAGTCAGAACGGGTGCAGGGACGTGCGCAAGACCATCATTGTCAAGCCGGACATGGAAGCCGTGTCGGTTGCCTGCAGCGAGGTGGTGGGCCCTTGAACGATCGCGCCCAGGGGCATGACAAGACAACCAACGGCGGTGTGAAAATATCCGCGGCCAGTTACCAGCCGTACGTCCCCCCAGTGGTGGCCACTCGTTTTCGGGCCTGGCACGCAATAGTCGCGTTGCTGGTGACAGTCGCGGGCGTGTTCCTCTTCTTTCTGTTCACTGCCCGCTCGGTCGCCCTGGACTTCAACGCACAACCGACTTCGGTCGACGTCGATGGCGGGTTTTCCATCGTGTTGGGTGGTGTCTGGTTGCTCCGTTCCGGTGACTACACCATTGAGGCCACTGCGGATGGTTTCGAGCCACTCGCAGCCGCGATCACTGTCGGATCAACCCGCAATCAACAACATTCACTCGAGTTCATCCCATTGCCGGGTGCGCTCGATTTTGTCACCGAACCCGCAGGTGTCGCGGTGAAGGTCGACGGAGAAAGCCTGGGTACTACGCCACTGAGCGGCGTCTCGATTGCTGCAGGTGATCGCGAAATCGTGTTCAGCCATCCCCGCTATCAGACGCAGGCGATCGTGTTTGCGGTGACTGGCCGGGAAGTGCGACAGACCGTCGATGTGAGACTACTGCCAAACTGGGGAAACGTGTCAATCAGCAGTACACCACCTGGTGCGGAAATCCTCATTGATGGTGAGCCTTCCGGAAGTGTTACACCGGCGACTGTCGAGATCATCGCCGGTGAACGGGAAGTTTCCGTCAGCCTCAAAGGTTATAGAACGGCCCGTCAGCGAATCGTGGCGGCAGCCCAACAGGACGACACACTGACTGACTTCCAGTTGGTCCAGGCCGATGCCGGACTGCGGGTCACGTCGAGTCCCGCCGGCGCAGGAATCACGCTGAACGGCGAGTACGCTGGTGAGACTCCGCTGATCCTTGAACTGCCATCGGGCCAGCGTCTCAACGTGGAAGCCTTCCTGCGTGGACACAAGCGCGCATCGACCGTTGTGACACTGCAACGCGACACCAGCACACCGGTTGCGTTTTCCCTCGTCCGCGAAACAGGACAGGTCGTGATCGCGGCCGAACCTGCTGGTGCAACATTGACCATCAATGGCAAGTCGATGGGCGAAGCCAACCGCACACTTCAGCTGGCCACTGAGCCGCAACGTATCGAGATTGCGCTGGCTGGACACGCTGGCTACTCCACCACGGTCACACCTCGAGCCGGTCTGGTCCAGACTGTCAAGGTGAAACTCCTGACCCTGGCTGCAGCTCGACTGGAACAGATGAAACCGGAATACACCGGCAAGGCTGGCCAGATGATGGTCCTGGTCCCGCCAGGCAAGGTTCAACTGGGCGCTTCGCGCAGGGAACCTGGCCGCCGCGCAAACGAAAACCTGCGCGACGTGACATTGACCAGACTCTTTTATGTCGGCAGACACGAAATCACCAACGCGCAGTTCAGACAGTTTGCGACCGGCCACGATTCAGGTGAGTTCGAGAGCAATCCTCTCAACAAGGACTTGCAACCGGTGGTCAACGTCGGTTGGCACGACGCCGCACTCTATTGCAACTGGCTTTCGTCCCAGGAGGGACTACCCGCCTTCTACAGGGAAGAATTTGGCAAGGTCACGGGCATCAACAGTGATTCAACAGGGTATCGTCTGCCTTCGGAAGCAGAGTGGGCCCTGGTTGCACGCCACGTCGCCGATGACCAGCCTCCGCTGCGCTATCCGTGGGGCCAGAACATGCCGCCTCCTGATCGTCACGGCAATTATGCAGATCGGGCAGCCTCGCATATCGTTGGCCGTGTCATCTTCCAATACAACGACAACCACGTGGTCACTGCACCGGTGGGCAGCTACAAGCCCAACGCCAGGGGGATTTTTGATCTTGGTGGCAATGTTGCGGAGTGGATTCACGATTTTTACTCGAGCGGTGATGGCAGCGGCATAACCAGCACCCTCGGACCGGCCAGCGGGGAATTTCACGTCATCAGTGGTTCCAGCTGGATGCATGGAACGGTTACCGATCTGCGACTCGCTTTTCGAGACTATGGTATTGACGGACGTCGGGATGTCGGATTCCGGGTAGCACGCTTTGCAGAGTAACCAGATGACCAACACAACGATGTCCCGATTGAGAAGGCAGTTGAAAGGTGCGCTGCTGCCCTTGGCGGTGAGCTGCCTTGTTGCTGCTGCCCGGGCGGAAGAATCCAGCCCTGCTCCCAATCCGGAACCTGCACCGGAAAGCGCGAAGCAGGCGCCTGCAGACGAGACCAGGAGTCGGCAACCTGCCAGCAGACCCGGCAACGCGGCCGAAGACTTCATACCGACTGAAGAGATATCCGAGGACTTCGCCGTTTCCTTTCCAGTGGACATATGAGCATGCAACGAAAGATTCCCTTCGAGTTCGTTTATCAACTCAGTGCGTTGATCATCTCCGTGATCATTGTCCATCTGGTGTACGTCACGATGATCCGTCCAAACGCTGACGCCATCCTCCAGGAGAGCGCGGAACGTGCTGCCAGTGGTGAAGCCTATGTGCAGGCTCCCTCCCTGTATGTGATATTGCGTGACTATGAACAGGAGTCCTGTTTCATCCTGATGTTCTGGGCGATTGCCATCATGGGTTTCAAGGCACGCCAGACCCTGCAGGAGCGGACCCTGCTGGGTCAGGATGTCCTGCAGGTCGCTGAAGGCACGAGTATCTTGCCGGAGGATGCCAGGCAGTACATTCGACCGCTGCAGGCGCTGTCCACGGACACCCAGCAACTGCTGGTACCTCGCGCCCTGCTGGCCGCCCTGCTCCGCTTCACGTCAACCCGTAACGTCCATGACGTGGCCGAAGCAGTCAAATCGGTATGTGAAACCGAATCCGATCGACTCGAAACCGAACTGTCCATGGTCCGCTACATTTCGTGGGCGATTCCCTCGATAGGATTCATCGGCACCGTACGGGGCATTGGTGAGGCACTCAGTCAGGCACACAAGGCGGTCGCCGGCGATATCTCAGGCGTGACGGCGAGTCTGGGTACGGCGTTCAACTCCACGTTGATCGCGTTGCTCATCAGCATGGTGATCATGTTCATGATGCATCAACTCCAACTTCTGCAAGAGCGACTGGTGCTGGAAACCCAGTCGTACGCCGATCTGCATCTGGTGCGTCATCTTCAGGTTCGTGGAGCCTGACGCGATGGCGCAAATTCTCGATCTTGACGACTGGGCGCTGTCACTGTTTGCCGACGGTCAGCTGCGCTACAGCGAACCCGCGGCTGCACTGGATACCCGGGAAAACATCACGTTCGGCAAGGCCGCCATGGCTGAAGCACGCATCCATCCACGGCGTGTCAACCAGAGTTATCTGGCTCGCCTCGATGCGGAACCTCTACCCCAGGCTTTCCACCATGCCCGCAATCATGCGGACCTCCTGTACCACCATCTCCGCACTGTCGCACAGGCCCACGCCTCACTGACCCGGGATCCCGTACTGGTCTGTGTGCGCAGCGCAACCACTCCCGAACAATTGGGGCTCGTTCTCGGCATCGCCGCGGAGTGCGGTATTCGCGTCGGTGCCTTTGTGGACCGCGGGGTCGCTACCATCGCCAGCCTTGGTGGGGATCCAGGCGCGCCTGAGGGTCGCGCCACGGAACACATTGCGCTTGAACTGGGCGCCGAGCAGGGCGAGTTGTGCCATGTCGCCCTCGGCATCGATGCTGCCCGCTCGCATTTACGGGAATTCCCCGGACTTGGCCTGAACCAGATTCAGGACGGTTGGGTAAACATCATCGCCGACTACTTCATCCGGAACAGCCGCTTCGATCCTCTGCATGCCGCGACCACCGAACAGCAGTTGTACGACAAGGTGCGCGCCTGGTTTGCTTCCGGCGAACAGGAGGCGGCCATCACAATCGAACATCAGCAGGAAACACGCCGCATCGAACTGCAATCCGACGAGTTGCGTCGCAAGTTGCAGGTTCAGGTTGGGCCGATGATCGCGGAGCTGACCGGCAGCCGACGGATCTGTCTAGGTCCCAACGCGAGCAAGACTCCCCTGCTCTCCGCATTGTTGGGACAATCCGGGTTCCAGGTTCACGCTCGGAACCGTACGACGGTACTCAGCTACGTTGAACAACATGTCAGCACACTGATCAATCAGGATGAAGTGCGGTTTCTGACCACCTTGCCTGTTGTCCCCGGACAGGCAGGTACACCATTCAGCCCATCGGCCGGGATAGCAGCACCCCAAGCGGCCAGATCTGCATCTTCCGCAAGTGTGAAGACCATTCCTGGTCGTCCGACTCATGGCCTGCACAGCACCATCGCCTATCCCATTGGTGGCTCCGAGCTGCCTGAGGAGCTGGTCGGACCAGAACCCCGCACCGGAGTCACGCTCGATATCAATGGCCGACTGTTCACGCTCATCGAGGTGCGTTCGTGATCACCGGAAGTCGCTAGATGGCACGCCGTCGTGACAACGTCATGTCGTCCTTGGCGTTTCTCGATGTCATGTCCTGTGGATTCGGGGCGATCGTGCTCGTGTTCCTGATCATGAATCACTCGACAGCACGCGACGGGAGAATGGTCAATCAGGACCTGTACGCCGAATTGAGGATGCTTGACTACCAGGTGCTGCAGGGTGAACGGGAGCGGGCAGAATTGACCACCGAGGTTGCTGACAGCCGGCGCAAAATCGAATCGGCCGACAGGCGACTGCAGGCCGATGAAGAGGCGTTGGACAAACAGACCGAATCAAAAACCGAGGATCCGGAAGAAGCCGCGGCTCGTGAACCTACCCTGGCTGAACTCAAGGCCGACGTGGAAGCTCGCGAACAGGATGTAAAACGGATGCGGGAGGCCGAAAAGGGCAACGAAGGCGGTCGAGTGCTGCGCATCGAAGGAGAAGGCAACCGTCAGTATCTGACCGGCTTGCGTGTCGGCGGGCGTCATATCGTGGTCGCCGTGGATGGTTCTGCAAGCATGCTCGATGAGTCCATCGTCAACGTACTGCGTCGGCGCTACCAGTCCGACGCCCAGAAACGGAGCGCTCCCAAGTGGGATCGTGCCATCCGAACGGTCGACTGGGTGGCTGCGCAATTGCCACTGGATGCCAGTTTCCAGATCGTGATCTTCAACACCGAGCCAAAATCGCTCTCCACTCCCGGCTCCTTCGACTGGACCCCGGTGGGGGATGGCAACCAGCTGCGCAAGAGCCTTGAAGCACTGCGTAGTCATGTTCCCAATGAGGGTACCAGTCTCGAAAACCTGTTTGTCCAGTTGCGTTCCATGATGCCGATGCCGGACAACGTGTATCTGCTGACCGATTCCCTGCCAACCCAGGGTACGCAGAAACCTCGCGCCGCAACGATCACAGGCAAGGATCGCCTCGACCTTTTTCGCGAAGCCCGCACCAAGATGCCGAACAACATCCCCATCAACGTGATCATGTTCCCCATGGAAGGCGATCCGTTTGCAGCGGGTGCATTCTGGAATCTGGCCCGTTCTTCGGGCGGCGCGTTCCTGTCGCCTTCGAAGGACTGGCCATGAGCCGTCGCAAGCGCCGCTCTGCGCCCGAAACCTCGCTGGCATTTCTGGACGTCATCTGCTGTGGATTTGGCGCCATCATCCTGTTGTTGATGATCACCAAAGTCACCGTACCGGTTGTGCTTGAGCAAAGTGCGATCGATCTGGAGGGACAGGTGGCACAACGGGAAGACGCCGTCTTCGAAATTCGCGGTCAGGTGCTGGAGCTGAAACGCCAGCTTGAGCTGTCACAGGCCACCCTGGCCGACAAGCTGCGCATGCTGGCGGCATTGCGTAGCAGCATCACGAAGTTCAAGGGGGAAAACCTTGCTACCGAGGAAGAAGCCGAAGAAGAGCTGAAGGCGCGACAGAAGCTGGCTTCCATCAAACAGTCACTGACCGACGAGATGGAGCGCCTGCTTGGCGCCGGATTCACTCCCCAGAACGATCTGGTCGGTGGCATCACCGTAGACAGTGAGTACGTCATTTTTGTCATCGACACGTCCGGCAGCATGCAGAGCATGGCCTGGCCGGTGGTCGTTCGAAAGGTGCAGGAGGCGCTCGCGGTCTATCCGAATCTGAAAGGCATACAGGTGATGAGCGACGAAGGCGACTACATGTTCCCGGGTTTTGCCGGCCAGTGGATACCGGATAGTCCGGCCCGGCGGCAGAGCATCATTTCGACACTGAGAACCTGGGCACCGTTTTCCAATTCCAGCCCCGTGGAGGGTGTTCAGGCAGCGATCGACGACTTTTTTGCCTCGGACAAGCGCATCAGCATCTACGTCATGGGCGATGACTTCACGGGCGAATCCATCGAGGCGATCGTCGACGAAGTCGACGCCATCAACAGTCAGGAGAATGGCGAGCGGCGTCGTGTCCGCATCAATGCGATCGGCTTTCCGGTCTATGTGGACCGGCCAAACATCCGTACCTATCGGTTTGCTGCCATGATGAGAGAACTCGCATGGCGAAATGAAGGGACTTTTGTGGGGCTGGCGGAATTGCAGTAGATTGAGGCACCTCATGCGGAAGTGGACAACATCTGAATGATCAACACACCCCGCCATGTTCGTGGGTGGGTTTTTGCACTGTTGCTCGCACTGGGTGCATGTGCATCACCGAAGATCTCGATGCAAGGCAGCTTTCCCATTCCTCTGGTCAATCCCTACCCGGTAGCCGTCGGCTGGGTTCTCGACGAAAAACTGCTGTCCTATACGCACAGCGAAAAGGTGGATCGTGGCAAGGAGTGGGTGATCAAGGTCGGTTCGGTGCAACAGGCGATGTTCGACAGCCTGTCGAAGGGCATGTTCAAGTCACATGTCTTTCTGCAGGAAGAAAAAGCGCAGCCACCGGTAAAGGTCATCTTCGTGCCTGCGATCGAGGAGCTGCAGTTTTCAACACCCGCGCAGACGCGCTCGAAGTACTTTGAAGTGTGGATCAAGTACAAGTTCAGGCTGCTCAATGCCGATGGTTCGCTGCGTGGCGAATTTCCGCTGACTGCGTATGGCAAGGCCCATACACAGAACTACTCCATGAATACCACCACATCTGCGCTTGAAGAGGCGACCAACGCAGCCTGCCGGGATGCGTTGGCGTTTTTTGCATTGCAGTTCCGCACGCTGCCACCCGTCAAGACCTGGCTCGATGAAGAAGGCCTTGGAGGGTAATACAGGAGGATGAACATGTTGCTGATTGTTCGACTGGTCGCGGTGATTCTGACGGCTGCTTTCTGTGGAGGATGTGTCACGGCACGGGTCGAGGAAATTCGGGAGGGCCACACCGAGATGGCAGCCGGTGACACCATCGCGGTACTTGGCAGACGTGAGCGACCAAGCGCGGCTGAAACCGAACTCGACTTCGTGGACTGTGTCTCCAGGAACATGGGCGGAGGTGATGGGGTTTCAGTCATTCCGGATCGAACCTTCAGGGACACGCTGTTTCCCTGGTTCGAACCGCGCACGGCACCATCGAATACACGAGACCTGCCCGACCTCATCGGACACCCCACGTTCATCGAGCGGCTCAACAGCCTCGGCATCAAATATCTGGTCTGGATCGAAGGTTCCACGCGAAGGACCGATTCGGCCGGAACGATGAGCTGTACCGTCTCGCCGGCAGGCGGTGGGTGCTTCGGGTTCCTGACCTGGGAAAATGATTCGGAGTACGAGGCGTCGATCTGGGATATCAAGCAGCGTCGAACCGTTGGCAAGGTCAGTTCGGATGCCGTGGGCACATCGTATATGCCGGCACTGATCGTGCCGGTGCCCATTATCGCAAGGGTCAAGAACTCGGCGTGCACTTCCCTGGCAGACCAGTTGAAGACATTCCTTACGTCCGAGTCCTGAGCGGCCCCCTTCAGGTCAGACCCGCGGGAAGAGTTTTCAAGGTCGTCGCGATCCACCCGTCAGGACGGACGGATCTCGACCACCTCACCTTCGAAGCGTTCCGGTTCGACGGCGTACCACTCCGCCAATGCGACCTTGTGCTTGCCGTTGCACAGATCGCACATTTCATAAAAAGTCGGTCGGCCAGGATCGGCGAAAATCACCCGCTTGACACCGGCGTCGAAGGCGCGGTCCACCATCTTGGCGAGTGGTTTCACCAGTTCATCCCAGAAGCAGATGTCCGAGCCCACGACGATGTCGAACTCGCCCAGTTCTTCAGTCGTGATCTTCTTGAAACTCTTGATCACCGGCGCAATCTCGACGTTGTTGAGTTCCGCCAGCACCTTCATGTAGGGAAACACTTCCTTGTCGATATCCAGCGCGCTGACTTTGGCATTGAAGCGTGAAGCGCAAAAAATCGACAACGGACCCCAGCCACTGCCAACTTCCAGGACCCGCGAGCGGGTCGGAATCGGCCGGTGTTGCAGGTAGTCCATGACCAGGTAACTGGAATGCCACGGCCGGTGGCCATGCACGGACGGCTGGTAACGCTTTTTCATCTGCCGGATAAGCTTGTGCTTGTTTTCCAGGAGATAGATGCCATAGGCCTGATAGAGATAGGGTTCTGGAGAACGCTCGAGTTTGGGCATGTTGGGTAAAGGTCTGTCCTGAAAAATGATGCGCGGCATGTCTTCTCTTCTGAAGATGGCGTGCGCGAAGGCCGCGCATTGTACCCGGGCGCTTGCCTCGAATCGCGCCAAAAAACGTCCGGCACAACGCTGGAAAACCAAATGTGGTGTCCTGGCACCGCCAATTCCTAATGTTGACTAAAACACTCGGGTATTGCGTCCAAGTGGGCTAAACTCTGCATCACATTCGATGAGCCTTTTTTGTGGCCAACAAAACCATTGAACAACGACTGACCCACGACTACACCGCTGGATTCGTGAGTGCCATTGAAGCGGACACGTTTCCACCCGGCCTGGGCGAAGACGTTGTCCGGGCTATTTCGGCACGCAAGAACGAACCCGCCTGGTTGACAGAATGGCGTCTGCGCGCGTTTGCCTTTTGGCAGGCGATGCCCAAACCGGAATGGGCACATCTGCATTTCCCGCCCATTGATTTCCAGTCGATTTCCTACTACTCCGCGCCCAGGAGCCAGGCCGATGGGCCGCGGTCGCTGGAAGATGTCGACCCTGAACTGCTGAAAACCTACGAAAAACTCGGCATTCCCCTGCATGAACGGGCCGCTCTGGCGGGTGTGGTACCGGATCCGCTGTTGCCAGGCCGACCGGATGTCGCCGTTGACGCTGTTTTCGACAGTGTTTCCATCGCGACCACGTTCAAGGATCGGCTGGCCGACGCGGGAGTCGTGTTCTGTCCCTTGTCCGAGGCAGTGCATACCCATCCGGAACTGGTTCAGAAGTATCTTGGCAGCGTGGTGCCTCAACGCGACAACTTCTATGCAGCTCTCAACAGCGCGGTTTTCAGCGACGGTTCATTTGTGTACATCCCGCCTGGCGTGCGTTGCCCAATGGAGTTGTCTACCTATTTCCGCATCAACGCACGCAACACCGGTCAGTTCGAAAGGACCCTGATCATTGCCGATCGGGGTGCCTACGTCAGCTACCTCGAAGGATGCACCGCACCCATGCGTGACGAGAACCAGTTGCACGCCGCGGTGGTTGAGCTAGTTGCACTGGAAGATGCCCAGATCAAATATTCAACCGTGCAGAACTGGTATCCGGGAGATGCACAGGGACGAGGTGGCATCTACAACTTTGTCACCAAGCGGGGCACATGCCTGGGTGACCGAGCGCGAATCTCCTGGACCCAGGTCGAAACCGGCTCGGCCATCACGTGGAAATACCCTAGTGTCGTCCTGCGTGGCAACGACAGCGTTGGCGAGTTCTATTCCGTCGCCTTGACCAATAATTACCAGCAGGCTGACACCGGCACCAAGATGATCCATCTCGGCCGCAATACACGCAGCACGATCGTCTCCAAGGGGATCAGCGCAGGACACAGCCAGAACAGCTATCGAGGTCTGGTCCGCATTTCCCCAACCGCGGCCGGTGCACGCAACCATACCCAGTGCGATTCCCTGTTATTGGGACGCGACTGTGGAGCGCATACCTTTCCGTACATCGAAAGCAGCAATCCGACTGCCACCGTAGAACATGAAGCAACCACTACACGGGTCAGTGACGAGCAGCTGTTTCTCTGCGCTCAACGTGGCATCGATGCCGAAAAGGCCGTGAGCATGATCGTCAATGGTTTCTGCAGGGAGGTCTTCCGCGAGTTGCCCATGGAATTTGCGGTTGAAGCCGGTAAGTTGCTGGAAGTCAGCCTTGAAGGAGCGGTGGGATGAATTTGCTGGAAGTCAGGGATCTGTACGCCAATGCTGGCGACAAACCCATCTTGAAGGGACTGACGCTGACCATTGCCGCCGGCGAGGTTCACGCCATGATGGGTCCGAATGGTTCAGGGAAGTCGACGCTTTCGCATGTGCTGGCAGGCAAGCCAGGTTATACGGTCACGAGCGGAGAAGTGCTGTTTGACGGCAAGGATCTGCTGGCGATGGAAGCCCAGGAACGCGCGTGTGCAGGCTTGTTTCTCGCCTTCCAGTATCCGGTGGAAATTCCAGGAGTGAGCAACATGGAGTTCCTGCGTACTGCTGCAGACGCCAGGGCTCGTGCGCTGGGTGCAGAACCACCAGCAGCCGTGGACCTCATGCGCAGATTGCGTGCCATATCCAGTGAGCTGGGCATGAATCCGGACTTTCTGAAGCGCGGTGTCAATGAAGGGTTCAGCGGCGGCGAAAAAAAGCGTAACGAAATCCTGCAGATGAGCTATCTGGAACCCAGGCTCGCCATTCTTGATGAAACGGATTCCGGCCTGGATATCGACGCATTGCGGATTGTCGGTGAAGGTGTGACGCGGTATCTGCAGACACATCCCGATTCATCCGTTCTTCTGATCACTCACTACCAGCGATTGCTTGACCATATCGTACCCGACGTTGTGCATGTGCTCGCCAACGGCAGTATCGTTGAAAGTGGTGATCGCTCACTGGCCCTGAAGCTCGAAGCACGGGGTTACGCCTGGCTGGACGCAGGCTGATGAGGACCGGCGAGTCGCCACCATCGTGGATGGAACCTGCCTTGGGTGAAACTCTTCGCGCGTTGGTCAGGACGCCCGCATCGAGCGCCTTGGCGCGGGAGCACTGGAAGTACACCCGGGTTGAAAAGATCACGGAACTCCTGGACAGCTCGACAGTCGTTCTGGGCTGTGAGCTCGAAGGTGACGCTCAGGCTGGTGTTACGATCGTTCGGGATGTCCTGCCTGATGCTCATGAGCTCAACCTGCTCAGCACCCGCAGCACTTACTGTCCGGCAACCGCAAAGGTGCTGTTGAATGTTCACGGCATCGATCGGCTGGTGATCGGGCAGAATCTTGCCGAGCCGCTGGTCATTTTGCGCAGCGATGTGCACCGACCGCTTCTGGTCACCATCCTTCCGGGAGTTTCGGCCAGCATCCACGACCTTTCCAGCAGCGCAACCGGTTGGCTCATCATCGAGCAACAACCGGATTCGCATCTGGATTTCACAAGGCTGCACACACGCGCCGCCAATACGCGGTGGCATCAACTGCAGCTGGTACTGAATCGTCATGCCTCCCTCACGATGCAGCATTACTGTACTGGAGCCACCTTCAGCCGCCAGGATATCTTCGTGGCACTGGTCGGGGCTGGATCGAGCATCGATGTGCAGGGCTGCTGGTCGGCCAATGCCAGGGATCACCTCGATCAGCAGTGGCATGTCGAACATCATGCCCCGCACACCCGCAGTTCCCAGGTGCAGCATGGCATCGCTGACGGGCGCGCGGTCACTACCTATCGTGGCCGCATTTTCATCGGCAAGAACTGCCCGGCGGTTGATGCTTCCCTGATGAACAGGAATCTGACGCTCTGCGCCACAGCGGTCTGCAATACCAAGCCCGAACTGGAAATCAATACTGACGACGTACGCTGCAGTCACGGCGCAACCGTAGGACAACTTTCGGAAGAGAGCATCTTCTATTTCCAGTCTCGAGGCGTGGATCGGGAAAGTGCACGCAAGATGCTGGCGGCAGGTTTCATCAATCAGTGCCTGCGTGGTGCTCTCGCCGACAGTGCGCGGCTGGAAATGCTGGGAACCAGCAGTGAATAGGTTCTCCATCCGTGCAGACTTCCCGATCCTGACGGCACAGATAAACGGTCAACCATTGTGCTATCTGGACAATGCCGCCACCACCCAGAAGCCGGCAGTGGTGATCGACGCCATGAGTCGTTATTACCAGGCGGACAACGCCAATGTGCACAGGGCCGCACACACCCTGGCCGAACGCGCGACCAATGCCATGGAGTCGGCGCGTCTGAGCATTGCGCGATTCATCAATGCCGAAAGTTCCGATGAAATCATCTTCACTCGTGGCACAACGGAGTCCATCAATCTGGTCGCTGCCGGCCTGAAGCCGATCCTGCAACCGGGCGACGAAGTTCTCACCACCGTGATGGAACATCACAGCAACTTTGTACCCTGGATGATGGCGGCCCGACAAGCCGGTGCACGACTCGTGTCGGTACGGGTCACTCCATCCGGAGAGATTGACCAGGATGACTTCAGATCGCGACTGAGCGATCGCACCAGACTGGTTGCATTTGCCCATGTCTCGAATGCGCTTGGCACGGTCAATCCGGTAGCCGACCTGATCCAGTTCACACGGTCCCGGTGCGATGCACAAATCCTGATCGACGGAGCGCAGGCGATACTGCATTTGCCGGTCGACGTGCAGGCGCTCGACGCAGACTTCTACGCCTTTTCTGCGCACAAGATGTACGGACCCACCGGCATGGGTGTCCTCTATGGCAAGCGGCATCGCCTTGAATCACTGGCACCATGGCAGTTTGGTGGTGAGATGATCGAACGTGTCACGCTGGACGACGTCACGTTCAATCGCCTGCCTTACCGTTTCGAAGCAGGGACGCCGAATATTGCTGGTGCTGTTGGCCTGGGTGCCGCAGTCAACTATCTGGAACAGATTCCCAGAGTCCAGTTGCTCGCCCAGGAAGCCCTGCTGGTTGAAGAAGCAGCCTCTGAACTGGCGCGCATGCCCGGAGTTCAACTGGTCGGCCGTCCAGCGAATCGACTGGGTGTAGTTTCGTTTGTTGTCGACGGCGGGCATGCTCATGACATTGGCACCCTGCTCGACCAGCAAGGTGTTGCTGTTCGCACCGGGCATCATTGCACGATGCCGCTGATGGAGCATCTCGGTGTGAATGGCACAGTGCGGGCATCCTTCAGCCTGTACAATGAACGAATCGATCTGGAACGCTTCCTGCTCGCTATGCGCAAAGTTCTGACTTTCCTGTGAATTACGGAGACGAACCGATGACAGTTTCCACCTTTGATCCGCAAACCATCACCGTCAGCGAACAGGCGGCAAGGCACCTGCGTGCCCAACTGGCCATGCACAAGAATGCCCATCTGCGACTGGGCGTAAAGGAAAGCGGCTGCAATGGTTACAGTTACTACCTCGACTATCTCGATACACCGGCGTCGAGCGATGTCGCCATTCGGATCGATGACGAACTGGAGATTCATGTTCTCCCCGACGATCTGCCAATGGTGCGCGGAACCCGGGTCGAATATGTGCGTGAAGGTCTGAATTCGACGCTGCAATTCAAGAACGCCAATGCCACCAGTTACTGTGGCTGTGGCGAGAGCTTTTCGATCGATCACTGAACGACTCAAGTGCAACGCCGACTTGTCCCTGTAAATCGTGCTGTCAACGCACGGCTGGTCCCGACTGGAGATCCCGTCACCATTCCCGGCGGCGTTTTTGTCACGCTCACCCAGGACCTCGGAGGTACCTTCACGATCGTTCACCTGGGCAACATGGCACGTGTTGACGGAGAAGACGCGGATGCGCTGGGACTCACGCCGATTCGGCTGGAATTCGACGCACCGCCTGACGGCAAGATCGATCCGGCACAGGTGAAAACAGCGCTTTCGTCAGTTTATGATCCAGAGATACCGGTCAACATCGTCGATCTTGGTCTTGTCTACGACACCATCATTGCAGACCACACGGTGACCGTGGTGATGACTCTCACGTCGCCCGGTTGCGGGATGGGACCGGTGCTCGTGCAGGAGGTCAAGTCACGTCTGCGTCGTGTGCCATTTGTACAGCAGGTCGAGGTCGAACTGGTATTTGATCCACCGTGGTCCCGGGAGCGAATGACCGAAGAAGCCCAACTGGAACTGGGTCTGTTCTGAGCATGTCGGGTTTTCCTGCCACACCACCGCCAGCCTCTCTGGACGACATTCGTGATGCCTTCCTGTTTTTCGACAACTGGGAAGACAAGTACCGCTTTGTCATCGACCTCGGCAAATCGCTGATCGGCATGCCCGAAGAATGGAAGACCGAAGACAATCTGGTACGTGGTTGCCAAAGCCAGGTCTGGCTGGTGGCCAGCTTTGCCGCCGACACGGGTCAGCTGCAACTGGTGATCGACAGTGATGCCCATATCGTGCGCGGGCTTGTTGCCATCGTGCTGGCCGCTTATCAGAATCACTCGCCACAGCAGATCGTCGATTTTGATATCGAAGGGCTCTTTGCGGAACTTGCGCTGCTTTCACACCTGAGCACGTCACGTGGCAACGGTCTTCGGGCTATGGTGACCAAGGTCGTTGCGGCGGCGAAGAACCACCTGACCTGACCATGGTACGACCTGCCAGCAAGGCTCGCAGCCGATCCTCTTCGCTACTTTTTGAATGACCACTCTGCGCGGCTCCAAGCGGAGCTACCACACTGGTCATCCCCCTCTCGGCAGATGTTTGCTGAAGTGTTGAACCGAACCTGGTCGATGCTGCAGGTGACCCGAGCTCTGGTTGATCAACCTGCACAGCCTCCGGTTGTCGGGCGGTATTGCTCGTCAGGTCGAGTGTCATCCGGTTGTCTTGAGCTGCCTGCAGTGCGAGTGACAGTTGTTGCTGGCGTTGCCACAACAAGGCAAACCCCGCCGATGCGGCCATCAGCAGCAACACACCTACCACCATCAACAGTCGTATGACATCAAATTCGCTCATCAATCCCCTCTCCTTTTCGCTGTGGCGGTGAGCGTTCGGTCTTCCGCCGCGACTCAGTGGTGGCTATTTTTCCGGTACGCGGTTGATTGATCCCCGGCCGGCGTTCGGTCGAGTTCACGCGCCACGGGTTCTGAACGATCCCGTTGACCATGTTGGCCTCCGTCATCGGATTCTCTGCAGGAAGAGTAGTACGGATTTTGCTGTTTGCCCCCAATGGCCGACGCTGCCGCGCGACAATCAGTATGAGAATACGCTGTCGGTTAACTGCCGATGCAAGGAGGGCGCGAAGTGTGGTGGTAAAATCAAACTGGGCACGTCCCTATTACTTCGCCGAAAGCTGAAAAGTCCTCGACTACGGCCCACCCTGCATACCCGTATTCCGAACTCCCCATCTCGCGCAAGTGCCCGTAGCTCGTCTGCATCATTACTCAGGGCAATCAACGACGACAACCGCTATCCTCCCTATTCTCTAACATCCACCCATCCTTTACCGGATCCGGGAGTATCGAGACCGTGGTGACTGCAACGGGATGTACGGCAGATCGGACGAGCTGACCTGATCCATCGGGGTGTCGTGGCTCGCGCGGCGACGTCGCCCAGGGACGGGACGAAAGTGGATGTTTGGACATTCGGGAACGGCGACCTTACCAGGGTGAGGGTGTGAAGACAGTTCGTGATCTATTCGAGGCACTCCGTCAGGCCCGGAGTGTCGACGCGTTTCTCAACAGACTCCTCCTGCCAGTGTTCTTCGTAATAGGTCTGATGGGCTTGTTGGCAGAGTGCGTCAATAATGCGTCGCGGTGGAAGGTTGCAGAAAGGAAGTTGGGTGCGTTGAGTCATGCGCAACTGGACCATCGTGCGACGATTGAAGGGCTGAAACTGCTACCAGAGAAGCCCGGACCGAATTCGGGTCATACGGCAATCTTCCTGGCACGCCGATCGGATCCGGAGTCGTCTCAACCTGTATGCGAGTACACCTTCGAGTTTGAAGCAGGCCAACTCCAGTCCATCGAAGTCGCAGAGGAGACGCCTGCGGACCACCGCAAGGAAAGCGGCGAGAATCCCTGCCTTCTGTCGCTTGAGCGCATGGCGGCGTTGCGTGCACCGGAAAGCAAAGTTGAGATCCGGAACATGTCTTCCGCGCCCGTTGCGGTTGTACTGGAGCGACGGCGGGGTGCCTCGTCTCAAATCATCAGAATTGCCGAGATCGCGCCTGGGCATACGGTGACTCAACACTTCCACGTGAACGGCATCTATGACGTTTTCAGCGGCCCGACACTTTCGCAGGCTGGCCGACATCGGTCGGAGTTGGTGGTTTATGAGCCGTCAGGCCACTCCCTCGTGATCGAGGATCAGGGCATCCGCGAGATCCCTCCCGAAAGCGAGCAGGGAGGTGGACATGATTGATACGCCGCTGGCGGAATGACGGGCTGCAAGGTCGCGGGAAAATTCGTCGGGGCGCGCTTGTGGAATCGACGGACACCGGTATCCAAAGACAATCCGCTCTCCTTCATCATGTCGTTCCATCGTCGATGGAGATATCTCTACTTGGAATGAGGAACATTACGACTTGGGACTGACAGGAAAAGCCCCCTTGTAACTGTACATCCATACAGTTAATCTGGCCGACCCTGTACATAAATACAGTTATCGCATGACGATAACCACCCAAACCATAACCACTCTTCTCGAACATCCCGATCTGTGGCTGGCTGGCCGCTCCGGTCGCAGACATGCCAGGCCTGGTGACAGCGAGCCCAGTGGTTATCCCCTGCTGGATCGGCATCTGCCCGGTGGCGGCTGGTCAATGGATGCCGTGAGCGAGTTCTGCCTGCTCCAGACCGGTATTGGTGAATTGCAGTTGCTGGTACCTGCGCTGGTCAGGCTCAGTCGCAAGCCACGCTGGATTCTGTGGGTCAATCCACCCTTTCTGCCTTATGCGCCCGCGCTGGCATCACTGGGTATCCAGATCAACCGGATACTGGTGGTGCAGGCGGCACCCCCAGCACAGATGCCCAAGGCGACCTCCAGGCCCGTTCCCAGGTTTTCCTCCAGTCCGGAACGTCGTTCCGGACCTGCCGATCAGTCCCCTGGCCAACAAGCCCATCAACGAACACTCTGGACTCTCGAACAAGCCGGTCGATCGGGTGCCTGCAGCATGGTGCTGGCCTGGCCGGACGAAAGTCGCCTCACCGTGCGCGACATCCAGCGCCTGCAGTTGGCCGCTCGTCATGGTCGCACCATGATCACGCTGTTCAGGCCCGCTTCGGCGCTGCAGAAACCATCGCTGGCAGCACTGCGATTGCATCTGTCGACCGGTTTGAATCCTCTGTCCATCGGACAACGTCTGCAGGTGGATATCGTCAAGCGGCGTGGCGGCTGGCCCATAAATGGCCTGTCCATCGAACTGCAATCCGCCGCAGTCAGCCGTGCAGAAGTCATGGCACAACTCGAGTTCTGGCGCAGTGAGCGAACAATGCGCCTGCCGGATACCGATCCAGCGCGCACATTGCTCCCGGAGCAACAGACGCCCTCGCGGGTAGCACACTGATGCTCTGGCTGGGCATATATCTGCCTTTTTTCGGACTGGAAGTTGCCAGGCGCAGCGCACTGCATGGATCAATGCCAGTTGGATCGATGCCAGTTGGATCAATAACAGATGGATCGACTCAAAGCCGATCGGGACAGGACAGATCAGCGCAAGTCGTACGGCAACCGAGTCCCCAATCCGCCGACGCAGGCGATCACGCCAATGGCGCAGGTCCGGAAGTACTGATCCATGACCAGGTTGTTGTCGCCAGCAATCCTGCAGCACAGGCCCTGGGTATCCAGCCAGGCGTTTCGCTTGCCACCGCACAGAGCCTGGTTCCAGATACTCTGCGACATTTTCCGCAGGATCGTCAGCATGAACAGGCACGGCTGGCTTTCCTGGGTGAAGTGCTCTATCGCTTCAGCGCCGATGTCAGTCTCGAAACACCCGATGCCATCGTGCTGGAAGCAGGTCGCAGCCTGAACCTGTTTGGCAACATCCAGACACTCGGCGCCCAGGTGACGGAAGCCTGCAGGCAATTGGGGCACACCACGCAGATACGCGCAGGGGCAACACCACTGGCAGCCCTGGCGCTGGCGCGCACGCAGGCCAGTACCTTGCCACAGGTTGCGCTCGACCGTCTGGGGCTTCCGGACAAGGTTGTGGAGCGATTCGCCAACATGGGACTGATCACCCTGGGTCAGGTCATGGCCCTGCCCCACCGGGAACTGGCACATCGGTTCGGACGTGACTTTGCCAACCATCTGCTGCGACTGACTGGTGATCTGCCAGACCCACGCGTGCATATCCGGCCGCGACGGCAATTTTCGCAAGCCCTGCACCTGCTCGAGCCATTGCGTGACAAGGCAGCACTGCAATGGCCCATGACACGATTGCTGGAAGAACTCAGTCAATGGCTCATCAGTCATCAACTGGGAGCAGAGGCGATCAACTGGTCCTTCGCTGCCCATGCTGCCCATACCAGGGTCAGCATGCCGATTCGTTTTGCTCGCGCCCGACAGGAGGTACAGACGTTTCTCGGCATTTCGGAACTCAAGCTGACCGAGACCGAACTTCCCGAAGATGTACTCAGCATCGGCCTTCAAGCGAGGCGTCTACGTCCCTGGATAGGCCAGGCCACCACACTGTTTCCAGACATGCCCGTTGTACTGCCGGGTATTGGCACAGGCAGTCATCAGGGCAGTCATCGGGGTGATCCGGTCGAGTGCACGGAATTGCTCGATCAACTGGGTGCAAGACTTGGCGAACAGGCTTGCCTGCGCCTGCAGGCCATCGACTGCCATGCACCAGAACTCGCCTGGCGTCCTCTCCCTCTCCAGGCCACAAGCAGCTCACGACAACCGCATCTTCCACCCATCCGTCCGGGCCAACGACCACTCTGGGTATTCACGCCGCCCAGACCGGTTGCAATAGCTGATCTGACCTTGCTCGATGGCCCGGAGCGTATCCAGAGTCAATGGTGGGAAGGCCCCGTCATTCGCGACTACTACGTTGCCAACCACCATAACGGGGCACGTTGCTGGGTTTTTGTTGAACAGACAGGCCTCACAGACACGATGCACAAGTGGTATCTCCATGGTTATTTCGCCTGATCTGCAATCCTTTGCCGAGTTGCATGTCATCAGCAACTACAGCTTCCTGCGCGGCGGTTCACATCCGGAAGAGCTGGTTGCTCGAGCCGCTGCACTCGGTTATCGCGCCATCGCCATCACTGACGAGTGTTCGTTCGCCGGTCTTGCCAAGGCACACATGGCCGCACGGGAACACGGCATCCGGTTGATTGTCGGCAGCGAGTTCCAGCTTGAGGAAGGTATCAAGCTCATACTACTTGCACCGGACAGAGCGGCTTATGGACAGCTCTCGGCATTGATCACCAAACTGCGCCGTCGTTCACCGAAGGGGGAATATCAGGCCACGCTCGAGGACTTTCGTTTTGGCCTTGCCGATTGCCTGGTGTTATGGCCGCCAGGCAGCCCCTGCATGCCATTTGCAGTGCGTACCAGCGATCAGCCGTTGGTTCACGCGCAGGCGTTGGCCACACGATGTGGTATCGAAGCCCTGATGGCCCAGGGACAAACCCTGAAGGCCCTGTTCCGCGCAGAGACGCGAAACGGCCTGTGGCTGGCGCTTGAATTATTCCGCGATGGGACTGATCTGCATCAGACAGCGGTTGTGCTGACACTGTCTACCCGACTCGGATTTCCCATCGTCGCCAGCAATGACGTCCACCTTCATGTCAGTGAACGACAGCCAATGCAGGATATCCTCACGGCGGTGCGACTCAAATGCGCCGTCAGTGACATCGGTACAGCCGGATTTGGCAACGCTGAACGACACCTTCGATCAGTGACAGACCTCGGCAACCTGTATCCACCGGAAATGCTGGCAGAATCACTGACCATTGCTGAACGCTGCACTTTCAGTCTCGATGAGTTGCGTTATGAATATCCGGAAGAGCTGGTCCCGCCCGGCCGCCTGGCAGGCGACTGGCTGCGCGAACTGACCTATGCCGGTGCTGCCGAACGCTGGCCCGCAGGAGCACCCGACGATGTTGTCGCCCTGATCGAGCGCGAACTGGCGCTGATTCATGAACTTGCCTACGAGTACTACTTCCTGACGGTTCACGATATCGTGCAGTTCGCCCGTTCCAGACAGATTCTCTGCCAGGGACGAGGCTCTGCGGCGAACTCTGCCGTCTGTTACTGCCTCTTCATTACCGAAGTCGACCCGGCACGCATGCATCTCCTGTTCGAACGCTTCATTTCGAAGGAGCGTGCCGAACCGCCGGATATCGATGTCGACTTCGAGCATGAGCGACGTGAAGAAGTCATCCAGTATCTCTACAAACGTTACGGCCGCGATCGGGCAGCACTGGCAGCAACCCTCGTTACCTATCGACCAAAAAGCGCGATCCGTGATGTTGGCAAGGCGCTCGGTTTTGACCTCGATCTCGTGGATCTGCTCGCCAAATCGTTGTCATGGTGGGACAAGAAAGAAGTACTTGCCGAGCGTCTGCGGGGTATCGACGTCGATCCGGACAGCATCCGGATCCGGCAGTTCATCGCACTGGTCAATGAAATCCTTGGCTTCCCGCGACATCTGTCACAACACGTCGGCGGCTTTGTCATCTCGCGTGGACCATTGTCACACCTGGTTCCGGTAGAAAATGCAGCCATGCCCGATCGTACCGTCATCCAGTGGGACAAAAACGATCTTGAGTCACTCGGTCTGCTGAAGATCGATGTCCTCGCGCTGGGCATGCTTACGGCAATCCGCAAGGCACTCGACCTGGTCAGTGCCTTTCGTGGCAAGCCAATCTCGATCTGCGACATTCCGGCAGAGGATCCGGCTACCTATCGCATGCTGCAGCATGGTGACAGCATCGGTGTATTCCAGGTTGAGTCGCGAGCGCAGATCGCCATGCTGCCACGCCTCAAGCCCCAGCATTTTTATGATCTGGTCATTGAAGTGGCCATCGTCCGCCCTGGGCCGATCCAGGGCGATATGGTGCATCCCTACCTGCGACGCCGGCAGGGTCTCGAAGCTGTGCACTACTCGAACGAGGACGTGCGTCGTGTGCTTGAACGCACGCTCGGAATTCCCATTTTTCAGGAGCAGGTCATTGAACTGGCCATGGTGGCTGCCGGTTTCACGGCCGGCGAAGCCGATCAACTCAGGCGCGCCATGGCCGCCTGGAAACGCCGTGGAGGACTCGGTCATTTTGAGGAAAAGCTGATCAGCGGCATGTTGGCACGAGGGCACGACCAGGACTTTGCCGAACGGGTATTCAAACAGATCAAGGGGTTTGGGGAATACGGCTTTCCTGAATCTCACGCCGCAAGTTTTGCACTGCTCGTCTATATCTCCGCATGGCTGAAACGTCACGAACCGGCGGCGTTTTATGCAGGTCTGCTGAACAGCTTGCCAATGGGGTTCTATTCCGCATCGCAGTTGATTCAGGATGCGAAGCGCCATGCCATTGAAGTGCGGTCAGTGGACGTGACGGTCAGCGATTGGGATCACACTCTGGAACCCGCAACGGGATCCGAATCGTGGTCTGGAGACCACACCTGCGAGAACCAGGGTCTTGGAAAAGGTGCATTGCGCCTTGGCCTGCGATTGATCAAGGGACTGGGCGAAGAAAGTGCACGGCAAATCGTGACGGCCAGACGCTCACGCTCGTTTGTGGATGCACAGGATCTTGCTCGCCGTACGGGTCTGACCCGGCAGGAACTGGAATTCCTGGCCCGGGCGGGGGCCCTTGCGCAACTCTCAGGTCATCGTTATCAGGCCCATTGGGATGTTGCTGGAATCGAGCAGCCTGTTGAATTGCAGCAGGTCGCTGAATCTGACACGCCGTATCAGACGCAGGTCAGCCTGCCGGCACCTCGGGAAGCTGATGAGGTACTGCGCGACTATCGTTATCTCAGCCTGTCCCTGCGCTCGCACCCGCTGGCACTGCTGCGAAAACACCCGGCACTCGAGCGCTCAAGTCGCGCGCTGGATCTTCCGGATTTCCGACATGGTCAAATGGTTCAGATCAGCGGTCTGGTCACGGGGCGACAACGCCCGGGTACCGCGTCCGGTGTTTTGTTTCTCACCCTTGAAGATGAGACCGGCAACAATAATGTGATCATCTGGCGGACCTTGCTGGAACGTTTTCGTACTGCGCTGCTGGGTGGTCAGCTACTGACCATCAAAGGCACGGTGGAACGGGAAGGCGAAGTGATCCATGTGGTGGCTGGATATGTCATTGACCACACAAACCTGATTGGTGAACTGCTCGAAGGCGAACGGATCGGTGAGAGTTTCCGGTCACGCGACTTCAGATAGCCAAGCGGCTTCAGACCACAACAGGAAGAAGGTGGTCGGGACAAACAAGCAGGAAACAGGACCAGGGGACAGGAACAACAGGAAAGGTCCGGCGTCAGAGCGACAAGGCCTCGGTTTCTATTTTGGATAACCGTTGGATGCGCCCTTGTCGGTCTTTCCATCACTAACGACCTGATGCAGGTCTTCAAGCAGCAGACGCAGATAGGAAAGTTCTTCGCGTACATCGGAGAGTTCGGATTTGATTCCATGACCAAGTCCGTCGATGGCGCGCTCGAGCGTCGCCAGCCTTTGCGTCAGATCGGCCTTGTCAAACAGACCTCGCGCGACGGTTTCGAGCGGACGGTCAGGCGCATCAAAAACTTCCTGACGGGCGCGAGTCCCGGCAGGCTTATCAACCTGGTTGTCATGCGTTCCACTGAGGAACTCTTCACCAATCTCCTCGGCGACCAGATTGACGTCTTCACCGTCGATGACATCAAGCGACTCAAGATAGGCAAACAGCAGAAGGCGGTCGCACAGGTTGTTGATGCGGCGTGGCACTCCGTCGCAGAACTCATAGATGGCTTCGAATGCGGTGGACGTGAACTTGGGAAACTCGTGCCAACCTACCTTGCGCAGCCGATGTTCAATGTACGTCTGGGTTTCTTCCAGGCTCAGCGGGTTAAGGTGATAGGTCGCGATCACACGCTGGCGCAGCTGCTCAAAACCTTCCGAGAGCAGCGTTGCACGAAACTCCTGCTGACCCAGCAGAAAGATCTGCAGCAGCGGCTTTCCGTTCATCTGGAAGTTGGAGAGCATTCTCAACTCTTCAACCGACATCGCCGGCAGGTTCTGGGCTTCATCGACAATCAGGAGGACGCGCCGATTCGCCCGCGCTTCCTGCTGGAACGCGTGTTCCAGATCCTTCAGCAGTTCAGCCTTGGAGTTGGCATGCGAACGGATACCAAACTCGGTGGCGACAAACTTGAGAAGATCTTCTTCATCGAGATTGGAGGTGACAAGCGTTGCTACCGCCATCTTGGTCTGGTCCAGATCCCGCAGCAGTGTCTGGACCAAGGTGGTCTTGCCAGTGCCTACATTCCCGGTAATGACAATGAAACCGTCCGCCTGACTCAACCCATACTGCAAAAACGACAGAGCCCGCTTGTGCTCCTTGCTCGGATAAAAAAACGACGCGTCAGGCGACAGCTGGAATGGCTTAGCCGATAGACCAAAATGTTGTTCGTACATTGCCACCCTGACAGCAATTGAAAGGAGACTCTAGCTGAGATCAATGCCCAAGTGGAGACCCAAGTGGAGAAGAGATTGGGCAATTTTCTCCCCGATGCCAGCAGATTCGCAGACTGGCGCAATTTTCGAGCGTGCTAACGAGCGACCTCCGTCGGCGAATCTGACCCGTACCCGTAGGAATACCCATAGCCGTAACCATAACCGTAATCATTGCCGATAGGTCGGGAGGTCTTGTTCAGAACCACGGACACCGAGGGCTGGTCGGCAAGTAACCTGAGCGCATGTTCAACAGCATCCCGCGGTGTCTTGCCAGCTTCAATCACCAGGACAATCTGGGCCATATATTGGGCCAGCACTTTCGCCTCAGTCGTCACGAGCAGAGGCGGACCGTCAAACACCACAATCCGGGAGGGATCAAGCCGGGACAGCGCGCGAAGACGCCGGCTCATGTTGTTGCTGGCGAACAGCTCATCAACGTTGTCCTCGCGCATGCCGGAAGACATCAACTCCAGACGATCGATGTTGGTACCGAGGGTGTAGGTGTCCGGGTGCACAGCGGGATTGGTGAGAGCTTCTGTCAATCCCGCGTAACCACCCAGATCAAAGTGACGTGACAGATCCCGCTTGGCGACGTCTGCATCCACCAGCAAAGCACTACGGTCGATTTCAGCGGCGATGCTGATCGCCAGGTTGGTTGAGGTATAAGTTTTGCCCTCTCCAGGTAACGCACTGGTCACCATGATGAAATTAGGCGCGCGATACTCGGTACCAGGAGCGGTCGGCACAGAATCGGCCAGTGCCTCGCTCTTGCGGACGTTGAGAAGCAAAGGGCGCTTGATCCGACGCAGTTCCTGAGCAAGCTGGTTCCGCCCCTCGCCTGGCACCAGGAAACCGCGGGCCGCCATGGCTTCCAGATCGATATCGCATCGGCCGCCCAGCGGCCTCCGCCGGCTGGTGATTCGCGCTTCAAGCGACGGCACCCTTCCCGAGAGCGCGATTTCGGGGCGCGCTTCAATGCCAGGATCCGGCCGTCCATCCTGTACCGACGCTGCTCTTTCGATAGTGCTCATAATTTCCTTGTCATGTCCCTTCCCTGCTCGTGCGCTGGTAACCCGACCAGGCTCCCGGACAGGAAGTCACTCCGATGCCCACATGTTACAGGTTGAACCGAATAGCAATGTAAGGTGTTGAAAGAACTGAGAACCCGTACAGGGAAAGGCTGAAGGCAAGCCACAAACCGTTTGGCCAAGCCCTGAAAGCGACCGGCAAACCTCGGATATACTGCATCCCCACAACAGGGACTTTTGTGAATGTTCAAGCCGTCCAACCCTCGGCAGGCCCGGGTTGCCATCATTGGCCTTGGCTATGTGGGGCTCCCTCTCGCTGTCGAATTTGGCAAACAGCTGGACACTATCGGATTCGATATTGCAGTCAGTCGAGTCGGCGAGCTCAGACGCGGAGAGGACCACACGCGAGAGATTTCCTCCGGGGAACTACGTAACGCAAAAGGTCTGCACTTTACAACGGTGGTCGAAGACCTCGCCGATTGCAGCGTTTTCATCGTTACCGTCCCCACCCCCATCGATCAGTACCGACGTCCCGACCTCGGTCCTTTACTGGCCGCCAGCAAGACCGTTGGCGTGGTGTTGAAACCCGGTGACGTTGTTGTGTACGAGTCCACTGTCTACCCCGGCGCGACCGAAGAGGACTGTGTACCTGTGCTGGAGCAGGTCTCAGGCCTCAAGTACAACGTCGATTTTTTCGTCGGTTACAGTCCGGAGCGCATCAATCCCGGTGATCGACAGCATCGGTTGCCAAATATTCGCAAGGTCACCTCCGGTTCGACACCTGAAGCCTCCGATTTCATCGATCAGCTCTACAATCTCATCATCGTTGCGGGTACCCACAAGGCGCCCAGCATCCGCGTGGCCGAGGCAGCCAAGGTCATTGAGAACACCCAGCGCGACCTGAACATTGCACTGGTCAACGAACTTGCATTGATTTTCGAACGAATGAACATCGACACGGAGGATGTGCTGGCCGCAGCGCGTACGAAGTGGAACTTTCTCGACTTTCGCCCGGGTCTGGTGGGTGGACACTGCATTGGTGTTGATCCGTACTACCTGACCCACAAGGCACAAGCCCTGGGGATTCATCCGGAGGTGATCCTGTCCGGTCGCCGGATCAACGACCGGCTGGGAGGACACATTGCCGACCGGGTCGCCATGCTGATGACAACGGCCGGCATCAATCTGGTGGGAAGCCGCGTGCTCGTGCTCGGTCTGGCCTTCAAGGAAAACTGCCCGGACATCCGCAATACCCGTGTGGTGGATCTCATCCGTGGCCTGGCCCGCTACAACCTGGCGGTGGACGTCATCGACCCCTGGGTGAATCCGGCGAACGCACTCCGTGAATATGACCTGCAGCTGCTCGAACATGCTGAGCAAGGCACCTACGACGCCGTGATTCTCGCTGTGAGTCACGAACAGTTCCGCGCACTGGGACGCGATGTCCGCAAACTGGGCCGTGAAACTTGTGTCATCTTTGACGTCAAGCATGTGCTGCCCCGAGACGTCGTGACGGCACGGCTTTAGTACTGGATCCGCCCAACATGAAAATACTCGTTACTGGCGCCGCCGGATTCATCGGCTCTGCCACTGCTCATCGGCTCCTTGATCGTGGTGACGAGGTCATCGCGATCGACAACGTCAATGACTACTACGAAGTTTCGCTCAAGGAAGCACGTCTGGCGCGGTTGGAAAAACGACCGAACTTCCGTTTCCATCGAATCGACCTCGCCAATCGGGACGCCGTGAGCGCGGTGTTTCACACCGGAAGTCCTCAACGCGTCATTCACCTGGCGGCCCAGGCTGGTGTGCGCTTTTCGCTGGAAAATCCATGGGTCTACATCGACTCGAACATCACCGGCTTCATGAACATCCTGGAAAACGTGCGTCAACAAGGATGTGAACACCTGGTGTTCGCCAGCTCCAGTTCAGTCTACGGTGCACACACCAACATGCCGTTTTCACCGCACCAGGGAGTTGACCATCCTCTGAGCATGTACGCAGCATCCAAAAAATCGAATGAGCTGATGGCTCACACCTATGCCCATCTGTTCAGGGTTCCGGTCACGGGACTGCGGTTTTTCACGGTCTACGGTCCATGGGGTCGGCCGGACATGGCGTTGTTCCTGTTTACGCGCAAGATCCTCGCCGGCGAACCTATCGATGTCTTCAACCACGGAAAACACACGCGCGACTTCACCTATATCGATGACATCGTTGAAGGGATCATTCGGGTTGTTGACCGACCGGCAGCGCCTGACCCGTACTGGGATGCCAGCAATCCGGATCCGGCCAGTTCGTCCGCGCCTTATCGGATTTACAACATTGGCGGAAACAACCCGGTTCAGTTGTCACAGTACATCAGTGTGCTGGAGCAAGTGCTAGGCAGATCGGCCCGGCTCAACCTGCTGCCGATGCAACCGGGTGATGTACCGGACACCTCGGCGAGCGTGGAGGACCTCGTTCGTGACGTTGGCTACAAACCAGATACGCCGATTGAGACGGGTATCGCCAACTTTGTCCGCTGGTACAGGGAATATTACGGCAACGATTGAGCCACGCGCCGTCTTCATGCAACTTTGGCGAAAACGCGGACAAGCCCTGCAACGGCGCAGCATGATGGCCCCCAACAACTGGAACGGATGCTTAACAGGATGACGAACAACAAACAGACAATTCTGGTCACTGGCGGCGCCGGCTATATCGGCAGCCACATGTGTGTGGAACTCTTGCAGGCAGGCTACGAAGTTGTGGTACTGGACAACCTGTCCAACAGCAGCCGACGCTCCCTGCAGGCTGTCGAGACCATTACCCAGCGCAATCTCCGGTTTGTTGAAGGAGATATCCGCGACTCCGCGAAGCTCGGAGACATTTTCGCCAACCACACCATTGACGCCGTCATTCACTTTGCCGGTTTGAAGGCAGTGGGGGAGTCGGTGGCCGAACCGCTGCGATACTACGACAACAACATGCACGGGACCCTGAGCCTGATCGACGCCATGAACACCGCAGGAGTCAAGACACTGGTATTCAGTTCCTCGGCGACGGTCTATGGCATTCCCGAACAGGTTCCAGTCAGTGAGACCGCGCCAACCGGCGCGATCAATCCTTACGGACAGACCAAGTTGATGGTCGAGTACGTTCTTCAGGACCTGTATCGCAGCGATCCAACCTGGCGTATCTCCATACTTCGCTACTTCAACCCGGTGGGTGCACACGCCAGCGGCGAAATCGGCGAGGATCCACGCGACATTCCCAACAATCTGATGCCGTACATCAGTCAGGTCGCAGTCGGCCGACTTGCCCGTCTGCGAGTTTTTGGCAGTGACTACGACACGCCCGATGGCACCGGTGTGCGCGACTACATCCACGTGGTCGATCTTGCCCGCGGACACCTCGCAGCACTGGGTTACCTCTCCCAGGGTCCTCGAATTTCGGTCCACAATCTGGGTACCGGACGCGGTTATTCGGTACTCGATGCGGTGAAAGCCTTCGAGCGGGCCAGCGGAAAACCAATCCCCTACGATCTGACCGAACGCAGGCCGGGCGATGCGGGGAGCACCTATGCCAATCCGGAAAAGGCCCTGGCCGAACTCGGCTGGCAGGCGGAATACGATCTGGATCGCATGTGCGCCGACGTCTGGCGCTGGCAGAGCAGGCATCCCCAGGGTTATGACGACTGAGTACGTCCAGAACGTATGGCTCCTCCTCGTTTGCAAGCAGTCTGCCCGATCGCGCCAGGTTACGAGTGCCAACGTGTTTTCGGTCTCTATCATGTTGCCGTTTGCACGCATCGGAGCCACTCATTGTCTTGAGTGCTGCCATCGGAGATGGATACCTCAACTGGTTAGTCGGCAACAAACCATCAGGATGTCACTACCAGCAGTGATCGACGGTGGAGTACTCTTCTACGAAGATTGGTCGATGACACGAAGAGATCGCAGAATGCGCAATGATATGACGATGCTGTTAATCATCGCACTTTTGTTAGCACTCGCGTCATGCGAGGCAGACCCGGATACGGACGATGACAATGAGGTGGTCGCGCATCAGGTCGATAACGATTCGACGGACGACACATTGCCCGCAGGTGCTATGGACCATGGTCTTGGTGGAACCGTCCTGTACAATGACGGCTCTCCCGTCGCCGGCGCGTTCATCCAGGTCGAGTGCATCGGCGAACCTTGCGCTGCAATTCCCGACCTCGGCGTACTGAGCAATGAATCGGGACACTTCAGATGGCCCCTACCCCCGGGGCGATTCCGTGTCGTTGCCCGGCTCGACGACAGAGTTTCCGAATCGCTGGAGATTCGCGTGCTTGAAGCGCACACACCAGCCATGGTGCTGACGCTGGACAACTTGCCGAATGACCGGCAGCGTACAGCCCCGCCATGATGGTCGATCCCCGCAAGTGTGTGTTGGTCTGCCAAAACACCGCGCTCGCAACAGGCACATCGGTGTTGACCGCCGCCGTCTCAACGCCCCAGTGAATTTCGGCTCCTTCAACCCTGGCTCTCGCCTCGATGGCGGGACACCTTGTCTCAAGCGATGTCTGCACCGCTTCCGGACGTTGCTCGCAAGCCTTCTTGATCGGCTTCTGCGTGGTGAATCCCCAATGCTCGAGGTAGTTGCCCACATACTTTACGCATGGCTTGATGGCACACTCGCGTTTGATCAGCTGCATGACCGCTGCCCGGTTCCACCATGCAAACTCCATCTTCAGTTGCCCAAGGCGCTGTTCGCAGATGATTCGTCGGACGGCGAATTCCTGTGCTGCGCCCAGCAATCGTCCACCACCTTGTTTTCTACCGCTTGCTGCCAATAGTAAGGGGGGGGTTCGTGCCACTACTACAGTTGTCGCGTCAGATTTTGACGGATGATCCGCTGCGGAGGAACCCGACACACCTGAAAACCGCTTTCTCCAGAATTCAAAGAAGCCCTGAGCAACATCGGAGTCGGCTGCAGGTCACCGCCTGCCGTTCATATGGCGAGCCTGCTGCTGAACTTCGGTCGTGCTCATTCCATCGCTAAAACGCTGAAGTACCAGACGGAGGGGACAGGCGCGGTCAGCCAGGGGGCGAGATCGCCAGCCATTTAAAGACGAAACCGGAAGGGTCAGATGCCCGGATCGACGATCTGCCGTCGGTCACCGACCTACCATCAAGAAGAAGCGGAGGATGGACTTCAGACGATCGGCTTCCGTGGCATCGCACACCGACACGGCTGGGGCCATTGGACACCCAGAGTATCTTCGGTGTGGTGGGCAGACGCTCCGCTGCTCGATTCCTGGCTGGTCGCTCGATGGTGGGAGGTTGCATCCGCGACGGCGCTGACTTCTCGGATGATGACGTTCTCGTACAGGTGCTTCATCTGTAAATCGACTGCTCGCTCGAAATCTTGCTGGCCGCCTATCTCGATGTGGAACACCAAGACGTGGACGAGGAGGTCGATGCCCTCCCCAATCGGCTCGTGGTCATGGCGGAATGCATCGTTATCTGTGCAAGCTTTCACAAGGTCAACACGCCGCACGACAACCACCAATCCCCGGCTGCCTTCCGATGCTCGGCCCGGATGGTACCGCGTGGAGACGCGCGCAACAGTCCCGCGACTCTCCCTCAACGGACCCGTAACCGTCCCTCACCGTCGTGCGCGCTGTGCGCTCGCCGTCGTGATTGAACCCATGCATCCCGCTTACATGTTTGCAAGGGCCTGTTGTTGACATTTCTCTTGCGGAAGAGCCTGCTAGACATGAACGTCGGGACACCCGTCGCCGTCGCACAAGGGAGGGGATTTCTCACGTCAACCGACCGACAGTCTACGACCCCCATGTCGTGAGCACTGTCGTCCAGGCACGGTGAAAAATCTCGCCGGAAATATGAAACGCTACCACGGAGGTAAGAAGACGAACATGTACCCAAGAATCTCTCGCTCCAATCTGACTTCATCTTTCCTAGGAGTGGCCGTCCTTACCGCTCTCAGCCTGAATGAACCTGCACAGGCAGTGGAAATCTCCACCAGCGACGGTTCGTACGTCGCAGTTCCCGAAGCGTCCAGTGCCCGTGGTTTCAACGGCTCTTACGGTAAAGTGGGGCCTGGAGTCCAGCCAGATGCAAATTCGGAATTTCCAGCAGGACGCATCACACCTGCGGAACTGGCTGAACTGAAGAACCTGACTTCTCCCGTCCCTTACTACATCAAAAAAGCCAGCAAGGCGGAGCGTGCAGCCGCGGAGTCCGTCATCGGCAATCACGACAACCGCAAGCGCTACTACCCGGCCTTGACCGGACACCCGGAACGGGCGATCGGGCAAATCACATTCCGCCAGGGAACCTCAAACTTCATCTGCACCGGATGGCTGATCAACAACAACACCGTGGCGACGGCCGCGCATTGCCTGCACGGAGGGCCGGGAAGCGTCTTCAGCACGAACATCGTGTTTTTCCCAGCCCGCGATGCGACCAGCAATCCGTTCGGTAGTTGCACGGCGCGCACGCTGTTCGTTCCTACCGCATGGAGAACCGGTGGCTCCGATTTGAACGACTACGGCGCGTTCAAACTGAACTGCAACGTCGGAGCCACCACAGGATTTTTCGGCATCCACAATCTGAACGCAATCAACGGTCTCTCGGTGGACATCTCCGGCTATCCGGGAGACAAGCCGTCGGGTACGGCATGGTCGGGCAGTGGCGACGTGATCTCCTCGCTACCCGCCCCCCTTAAAGTCCGTTATCGGATCGACACGGCCGGCGGACAGAGCGGCAGCCCGATCTTCGAACCTGACCGCGTGGGTTCGGGATGCCAGGGTCCTTGTGCCATCGGGATACACGCCTACGGTGTGCTCAATGGAACAAACAGCGGAACACGCATCAATTCAGTGGTACTCGCATTTCTCAACGCCGCGCGGACCGCCCCTTGAAACGGCATGCTGGAAACGTGTGTCCAGCACCTTTTCAGCGCACGCGCGCTGGCGGGTGCTCTACACAGACAGCCATCTAATCTGCCAGTGCCCCTGCGACCCTTCCTTCAACTGTGGCGGCGTTCGCCGCCACAGTCTTCCCACTGTTCAACCTTTCCGTCTAAGTAGCGGCAGCATCGTTTCGAAGTCACATCGGTGAGTACCATGGGTACCTCTACAGGATCGGCCCCTTGGACTTGCTGATGAGCACGTCGAACGCCTCGGCGCTCATCATGCACGGCCGCAGCGTGTTCCCAGAGTTTCTCCGTCCACGGCCGCTGGCGCCACTGCTCGAGCGTGATTTGACGCGACCTTTCCAGATCCTCTCGGAAGGTCGCGACCTGCTGCAGGGCGAACGCCGCATCATAGATATTCAGGTTGGCCTCGTCGTTAAGGTTGAAAGAACGGTTGTCGAAATTCGTCGAGCCTACCGAGACCATCAACTCATCAACGATCATCATTTTGCAGTGGTACGTTGTCGGCTCGTACTCGTAGATTTCAGCTCCTGCAGCAAGAAGATCACCCCAGACGGCGCGGGATCCTGCGCGTCGTCTGCCCACAGATCCGAGATGCCGACACCTCCAGTGAACGCAATGATTCCGTCGACGACCAATACCTTGCGGTGTGTGCGATTGTTGAGCCACGCCCGGTTAAGCCAGTGGGGTTCATGAAAGCGCTGGATCTCCACGCCCCCCCCTTTTCGCCGGTCGCGAAATTCAACACGATCATCGCGGCGATTATTGTCATGATCACGGTGATTAGAATAATCGTCATCGGCTTCCCCAATCTCAGGGATGCGCTGGACGTCCTGGCCTGATGTCCGCTACGGTGTTAAGTCAAAGCTTCGGAATGCGAAGCGTTGCACTGATCATACCCATGCCGCTGATGGCGTAGATCAACACCAGCGGATGCAGCATCGCCGGACCGATACGATGGCTGCCCAACCACAACGCCTCACCGCTGGCCTCCAGTGCAAACACCACCCCGAGAAGGGAGACGATGACGATACTGGTTGGAATCGGCGTACCTTCAAAGTATGGGACTTTACCCGTCCCCTCCGACAAGGTTTCGGCTGTGACGTTGAACCGTGCCAGTCGGCTGATGCCGCAGACGACGAAAAACGTAAGGATGGCGATATCCCAGCCGCCGCGAAGCCCTAGCGTGAAACCCAGCACGGCCGGCGCAACACCGAAGGATACGATATCGGCCAGAGAATCAAGATCCGCTCCCAACACCGATTGCCGACGCGAGCGCCTGGCCCAATATCCATCGAAAACGTCGCAGACCAGTGCCCCGTAAAGCAAGACAAACGCGTACCAGAAGTAGTGTTGCCGCCCATCAGCGATGTAGTTCAAGCACAAGAAGATGGCGATTGTGCCGCAGCTCCCATTCGCCAAAGTAAACAAGTCTGCAACCGTGAGTGATCGGAGCATCGAGCAGTGTGGCCGTCGTCCGGTGTCGCTCGAATCCATCGTAACCTGCCACTCGTGTAATCGGATGATCGCAATAGGTTCAATCGAATTCTGTTCGCCATCGAACACAGCCACCCGCCGGCTGCTGAGCCTGCAGTCATTCGTTTCACTCGATGCGTTCGCTCGCGCACTGACAGCCCGCGCCGAGTCGCAAATCATGCACCCTCACGCTTCCGCGATGGCGCGGCGACGCGATTACCCGTAATCCAATTGGGAAAGACGTCATGAACTACGTTACTGCCGCGGAAAAGACCAAGCTCTATGTCAAGGACTGGGGCTCAGGCCGACCTGTCTTCCTGATTCATGGCTGGCCGCTGTCGGCCGACAGTTGGGACGACCAGACCATGGCGATCGCCAACGCGGGCCATCGCGCGATTGCCTATGACCGCCGCGGCTTCGGGCGCTCCTCACAGCCGTGGACTGGCTACGACTACGACACGCTCGCCGACGATCTGGCCGCGGTTGTCGAGCAGACCGGAGCGCGAGACGCCGTACTCGTGGGTTTTTCGATGGGCGGTGGCGAGGTGGCTCGCTATATGTCACGACATGGTGGGAAGTCGGTCGTACAGGCCGTGCTCGTTTCTTCGGTGCTGCCTTTCCGGTTGAAGACGCCCGAAAACCCCACCGGCACCGAACAGGCCATATTCGACAAGACAGCTCGCGCGCTTGAAGAGGACCGGCCCAAGTTTCTGGCGGGTTTCTTCCGAACCTTTTTCGGCGTAGACAAGGCACAACATCCGGTCAGTGACGAACTGCTGACGTGGGCGCGCAGCGTTGCGATGCAGGCCAGCCTCAAAGCCACCTTGGAGTGCTTGAAGTCGTTCTCGAGTACCGACTTCCGCGGTGACCTTTCGGCGTTCAAGGTGCCCACGCTCATCATCCATGGCACCGAGGACCAGACGGTACCGATCGATGCTTCGAGTCGGGCTGCGGCAAGGGCCATCAAGCAGAACACGCTGGTTGAGTATGACGGCGCACCGCATGGCCTGTTCGCAACCCACAAACAACGGTTTACCAAGGAACTGATTGACTTTCTCGGTCGCTGAACGACGACGTGGTCAGCGATGGATGCAAGGAGTGGGGAAGCCATGCAGGATGAGACCTGCCTGGATTCCCAGGCCCGGAAACTTCCCGATCATTCACCGACTGCTGACAAGCTCTCGACAACGGTCCGCCCGCGATCTGCTGTTGAGTGGGATTCATCCGGAAACTGACAGAAACTGGCAGGTGTATTGGTCAATGAATTCATTGGTTTGCAGAATAGGCAGGAACCCTGCAAACTGCCCGGTCCAGAGACCCCTCTGCCGAATATTCCAAATCCATGAAGTTCACCCTCATCGTTCACAGCGCACCACACTCAGGCCAGGGCAGTCACACGGCGCTTGCCTTCGCGCGAGCGCTGTTCACCGGTGGCCATGGACTTCAGCGGGTCTTCTTTTATCTGGATGGTGCACAAAACGCGTTGGCCACCAGGGTACCCCCCCAGGAAGAGAACGATATCCTGGTCGGCTGGCAGGTTCTTGCTCGTGATCACGGCTGTGAACTCGCAGTCTGTATCGCTGCAGCGCTTCGGCGCGGCGTCCTGAATCAGGAAGAAGCAGATCGCTACGAACGTCCGTCCGGCAACATCGCCGATCCATTTGTAGTCGTCGGGCTCGGTCAATTGATCGATGCGGTCATCGAGTCCGACCAGTGCATAACGTTCGTGAACTGATTATGAAAAAGCTAAAGCTCCTTCTCATGCTGCGCAGGGCGCCCTATGACGGCGTCTATGTGCCTGAGGCACTCGATGCAGCGCTGGTTGCGGCCGCGTTTGAAATGAGAGTTTCCGTTCTCCTGCTGGACGACGCTGTATTCGCTTTGCTTACGGATCAACGCGCTGACCTGATTGGTCGTCGCACTGTTGGTAAACTGCTGCGTGCGCTGCCAGACTACGAAATAGAGACTTTATACGTTTGTGCCGATAGTCTGTCGAGTCGCAGTTTGCAAACAAGTGACTCGATCATTCCGGTCTGTCTGCTGTCCGTCGGAGAACAAGCAGAACTGATTGGCAACCACGATCTGGTGTGGAACGACTGATGAGCACACTCCATCTCGTCTTCAGTCGTACAGGTCACAAAGCGTGCAGAAAACGTTGCCAGCAATACGACACCATCGTACTGCTGCAGGACGGCGTGTATGCGGAAATCGATGGAAGGTCGGTGTTCATGCTGGAATCAGATTCCATCGCCCGTGGCGTACACAACCGACTTGAGAACAGCACACTAATCAGCATGGATCAGTTGGTCGAGCTTACAAGCCGGCACAAACCAGTAGTCTCCTGGCGATGAGTGAGCCACGACGTGACAAAGAAGGGTACCTCGTAGATCTCGCGCAGTGGAGCCCCGCCGTCGCCGAAGCGACTGCTGCGCTGGATGGTCTCGTACTCACCGAAGCCCATTGGGCGTTAATCCAGATTGTACGAGATTTCCACGCACGAACGGATAACTCGCCATCCATGCGACCACTGGTAAAAATAGTCAGGGAAAAGCTCGGGTCGCAATGTGGGAACAGTATCTATCTGATGCAGCTGTTTCCTGGCAGCCCGGCAAAACGCATCGCACGCATCGCTGGTTTGCCACGGCCTACAAACTGCCTCTGAGTGCTGGGCACAAACGAACCGAAGCTCTAGCTCCGATGATCAGGGTTCCCGACTGACACTGTTTGACTGCAAAGTGGCATGATTCGTTTTGCCAATCCGAGACCAACTATGGAGTTGCCCTGAGGTGTGAAGTGTCCAATACCATCTTCAAAGTACATTGCTTCACCACGTCCCAGGTCAAAGCCCGCGATTGGTGAATCGACTTCGAGGCCAGGTAAGAGACTTCAGGAAAACTGCTCGGGAAGGTCTCCCTGCCCACCTACCACGGCACATCGAGTGCATAACAATCAGCACCGCGTTGCCTGGCCTCTGACGCAAAATGATCCATCAATACTATCGACAGGCTCTCCCTTACTGATTGATCCGTGATCGTTGCCTGCGACTCCTCCAGATCCTTGTTGACGGTCGCTGCCATCAAC
Source organism: Pseudomonadales bacterium (assembly GCA_041752315.1). Classification (GTDB taxonomy): domain Bacteria; phylum Pseudomonadota; class Gammaproteobacteria; order Pseudomonadales; family Azotimanducaceae; genus SYFY01. The sequence goes on along the minus strand of JBGSHJ010000001.1, from coordinate 104,862 downwards.
CTCTGTATCCGACTCGACAAGGCTGCCTTGCCCACGCGAAAAACATCGAGGTTTCTGCGATCAGCCAATACACCGGGGCTTTATGCAGAGCTTCGTTTTCGATTGGCGGAAGATAGGTGTCGTTGCCCTTCACCAGGACACCATCTACCAGCTCGAAGAGCCTGGAACGCAGATTGTCATCCAGTTCCGTCTGGTGCCACTCTGCTCCTTCCCATCAAACCAAGACATCTCATCCATCGAGTAAGCTTGGGAAATCCAGCCAGAGAACACTATCCTACGAAAGCACCTGTCGAACGCCTACCACTTCTCCCACGATGACCGTACTGGGACCATCGATACCCACCTCCAACGCCCTGGAGGGTAGATCCGCGATGGTTCCTACCAACACCCGCTGCTGTGGCAACGTGGCGTTTTCAACCAGCGCTGCCGGAGTCTGGGGAGCAAGTCCGTTTTCGATCAGGAGCGCACTGATCTGCGGCAGGTTGAAGAGTCCCATGTAGAACACCAGGGTCTGGCCTGGCCTGGCAAAATCCCGCCAGTCGATTTCGATGGATCCTCGTGCCCGGTGCCCTGTAACAAAACGTACGCTCTGCGACAGGTTGCGATACGTCAGGGGAATCCCGGCATAGCTGGCGGCACCCAGTGCTGCAGTAATCCCGGGCACAACAATGCACTGCACGCCCTCTTCAACCAGAGAAGCGATCTCCTCGCCGCCACGGCCGAAGATGAAGGGATCACCACCTTTCAAGCGGACAACGTTTTTGCCGGCCTTGGCAGCGGTCAGCATCCGCTCGTGTATATCGTCCTGCCGGGCTCCGGTAAACGCACGCTTCTTGCCAACATAGATCTGCTCAGCATCACGTCTTGCGTAGTCCAGAATGGCTCGGTTGACCAGATTGTCGTAGAGAACCACATCGGCGCGCTGCAACAGTTGAAGCGCCTTGAGTGTGATCAGTTCAGGATCACCCGGTCCGGCGCCGACGATGCCCACCCAGCCGATCGACGGACGAGTCTCGAGGGCAATTTCATCGAATGCTGCTTCTGCCCGCTCCGGTCCGAGTGCAGCCAGGCGCTCCCACGAAGAGCGTGGCAAGCGTTTGCCCAGTGCCCGCATTTCCAGACGTTTGCGTCCCAGGTATTCCGCAAAAGCGCCTGTCTGCCTGGGCAGCATCGCTTCCAGTCGACCGCGCAACTGTCTGGACAGGGTCGGCGCCTTGCCACTGCTCGAGATGGCAACCAGGATCGGATTGCGATCGACAATGCTCGGAAAAATCACTGTCGACAACTCCGCGTCGTCAACAACGTTCACCGGCGTGTTTCGAGCCCTGGCTGACTCACTGACAAGGCGATTCACTGCGACATCGTCGGTGGCCGCTATCACCAGAACTGCGCCATCCAGGTCGGAATCCACAAAGGTGCGAGCAACGTGTATCAGCCGATCAGCAGCAACACTTCCGAGGATCTCCTCGCACAATTCCGGCGCGACGACCACCACCTGCGCGCCTGCGGAGTTGAGCAGTCGGACCTTGCGTGCGGCAACTATTCCTCCGCCCACGACAACGCAGCGAACGTTGGTCAGCTTGTGGAAGAGTGGCAGATAGTCCATACGCTACCCGGGTGCGGCAAATTCCAGCCGCGTCTGTCCGGCCATGTACGGTCGAAGCACATCGGGTACTGCAACGTGACCCGCACCGTCCTGATAGTTTTCCAGGATCGCCACCAGTGTTCTGCCAACTGCCAGCGCACTGCCATTCAGGGTGTGCACCAGTTCCGGCTTGTTGGTCTCCGGATTGCGAAATCGTGCCTGCATCCTTCGCGCCTGGAAATCCTGGAAATTGCTGATCGATGAAATTTCACGGTACTTCTGCTGACCTGGCAACCACACTTCAAGATCGATCGTGCACACCGATGCAAAGCCCAGATCACCCGCACACAGGGCCATCGAACGAAACGGCAGTTCCAGCTTCTTCAGGATCGTTTCCGCGTGGGCGACAATTTCATCCAGCGCATTCCACGATTGGTTCGGGTGAACAATCTGCACCAGTTCCACCTTGTCGAACTGGTGTTGACGGACGATCCCACGCGTATCCTTGCCGTGCGAACCCGCTTCGCCACGAAAACAGGGGGAGTGGCAGACGTTGCGTACAGGCAGGGAGTCCGCATTGAGGATCTGGTCGCGGTAGAGATTGGTGACCGGTACCTCAGCGGTCGGGATCAGAAACCGTTCTTCGTCACCCTTGATTGCAAACAGGTCATCTCGCATCTTCGGCAGCTGACCGGTGCCGTACAGCGCTTCTGCACCGACCAGATAAGGCACCCACACTTCTTCATAGCCGTGTTCCAGCGTGTGGGTATCAAGCATGAACTGGGCGATCGATCGGTGCAGACGCGCAATGGCACCGCGCAACACCACGAAGCGGGCGCCTGAAATTTTGGCGGCGGCATCAAAATCGAGCCCGACACCCCTGGTGAGATCAACGTGATCCAGAGGTTCGAAATTGAACTTGCCCGGTGCACCATGCCGCCGCAACTCAACGTTGGAATCTTCGTCGCGTCCGTTGGGGACACGAGCGTCTGGAGCGTTTGGCAACCCGAGCAGCAGTTCATCCAGTTCCAGCTGCAAGGTTGCAAAGTCCGACTTGGCTCGCTCAAGCTTTTCGCCCAGTCCTGCTACAGCCGCCAGCAGTGGGGCCACATCGTCCCCCCGCGACTTGGCCTGGCCAATCGACTTCGACTGGCGATTCCGGTCGTTCTGGAGCTGCTCCATGTCCTGCTGCATCTGCTTGCGCCGCTCCTCGAGCCGAAGGTACGCAGGCACGTCAAACACAAATCCCCGTCGCCCAAGCGCTACCGCAACGGCTTCGGGATCCTGACGCAACCATCGGGGATCGAGCATGTCCTTTACATCCAGTTCGGTACACAGCGGACCGTCACGAGTTCAATCGTGGCGTGTAGTCCAGGGCGGCGCGCATCATACCTGCGAAAGCCGCCGCTGTTGAACAGGGCATCCGGAGCGCAACACATTCCGTTCTGCCCGTCAGTCGCTTCTGCTCAAGCCTTCCTGGCCGCTGCCGCTTGCCGGCGAAGCCATGGCGAGCCTTCCTGGGCAGTACTCATATCCAGCAGTTTATCCTTTCGGGCCAGCAGATCCTCGTACGTTACTTCCGCTCCCAATTCGACATCATCATTGGTGAAGATTGCCGAGACAGAAAATCGACCATTACCCGCGTGGATCGTCACGCCATTCGGCGCGTCTTCGCTGCACATCAGAATCACCGCCGGAGTGACCAGCTTCGGATGACGAGCCGGGTCAGGGTTGTCGAGATCTTCATTGCGACCCGGGATCGTGTTGATCAGCCGTGTTGCAGCCGCTGGTGCAAGCGTATTGACCCGGACATTCATGCTCACCCCTTCCTTGGCCAGCACATTCATCATGCCCAGCATGCCCATCTTTGCAGCGCCGTAGTTGGCCTGGCCAAAGTTGCCATAGATGCCTGACGCAGAACTGGTGAAGACGATACGTCCGTAATTCTGATCCAGCATGATCGGCCACGCCGCATGCGTGACGTAGGCTGTGCCATTCAGGTGAACGTCCATCACGATGTCCCAGTCTTCGAGCGGCATCTTGCGAAAACTCTTGTCGCGCAGGATGCCTGCATTGTTGACAAGGATATGCACAGTGCCAAACGCCTTGACCGCATCATCGATGATGGATTTTGCGCCATCCTTGCTGGACACCGACGCCTTGTTGGCGATGGCCGTCCCGCCGGCCGCACGAATTTCGGCAACCACCAGGTCGGCTGCATCACTGGAACCCCGACCGTCACCACTGCCACCCAGATCGTTGACGACAACCGTGGCTCCACGTCGGGCAAACTCGAGGGCATGCGCTTTGCCCAGCCCACCACCGGCGCCGGTGATCACCACTACTTTATCCTTGAACTCGCTCATCGCTTTCCCCTCCGGTTGTTCTGACACCAGTTACCCTTTGTAGCGCAGGCGGGCCAGGATAACCACACCACGAGGTCTGCCAGAGAGCAGACCTGCGGGCTGCATTGGCCTCACTTCAGTCACCCGGAGCCGATCCGAAAGCCAACCCAGGCTGCCAGCACACAACCGACAGCGGTCACCACCCCATAGGTCAATGCGGACAGCCATCGACCCTGACTCATCAGGACCACTGCGTCCATGGCAAACGCCGAATAGGTGGTGAACCCACCCAGCAACCCGGTGACCAGCAGAAACCGGCCCCACGATTCAAACCAGTCACTCCCGGCCAGTACGCCGATGAGCAGACCGATGATCATCGAACCCACCAGATTGACTACAAAGGTTGGCCACGGACCGGGCAGGAACGACGCCAGGCCCATGCCGAGGAGAAAACGGGCTACCGCACCGGCAGCTCCCCCTGCAGCTACCATGAGGACCTGAACCATGCCGCTGCTCACTTGGTCCTGCGTTCCTGTTTCCGTTCCTGCTTGGCGGCCTGTTCCGGCGATGGGGTCTGTCCATCGATTGCGCGCAGTCGCTCCAGTCGTTGCCGGATTCTGGATTCAAGTCCGGCATCCACGGGTTCATAAAAACGTGTGCCATGCAGTTCGCTGGGAAAATAGCTTTCCCCGGCGGCGTACTGTCCAGCCTCGTCATGCGCATAACGATAGCCCTTGCCGTACCCCATGCCTTTCATCATCGCGGTCGGAGCATTGCGCAGATGCATTGGTACTTCATGACTGGGTGAGTTGCGCACCAGATCCATCGCTGCCTTGAAGGCAACGTAGGTTGCGTTGCTCTTGGGTACGGCTGCGAGATAAACCACCGCCTGGGCAATCGCCAGCTCACCTTCCGGCGAGCCCAGTCTCTGAAAGGTGTCCCACGCCGCAATCGCGATCTGCAGGCCACGTGGATCTGCGTTCCCGATATCCTCGCTCGCCATACGTACCACCCGCCGGACGATGTAGAGCGGATCGCAGCCTCCGTCCAGCATCCTGCAGAGCCAGTACAGCGCTGCGTCCGGATCACTGCCACGTACACTCTTGTGGAGCGCCGAAATCTGTTCGTAAAAAAGATCGCCCCCCTTGTCGAACCGTCGATGGCGCTCTCCGGCCGCGCTCCGCACGTCAGCAACGGCCAGCGCAGCATCAGGGTTTCTGAACTGGGCTGCAATCTCCAGCAGATTGAGCAACCGACGTGCATCACCATCCGCCAGGTCACACAACATGCGCCGTGCATCCGGTTCGATGTCCAGTTCAAGCAGTCGTGCAGCCCGGTCGATAATGCCTTCCAGATCCTCGATTGCAAGGGACTTGAGAACCAGGACACGCGCGCGGGACAGCAGCGCTGAATTGACTTCAAACGACGGATTTTCCGTGGTGGCGCCGATAAAGGTCACCGTGCCATCTTCGACATGAGGGAGAAAGGCATCCTGCTGCGACTTGCTGAATCGATGGACTTCATCGACAAAAAGCAGCGTTTGCTGACCTGTCAGCAGACGCTCTCGCGCAGACTCGACCGCGGCACGCACGTCTTTCACACCCGCCAGGACGGCGGATATCGAAACCAGGTGCAATCCACAATGTTCGGCGAGCAGCCTGGCGAGGGTGGTCTTGCCAGTGCCAGGGGGTCCCCACAGGATGAACGACGACAGACGGCGCGATGCCAGCGCACCCGACAACGGCTGACCGGGTCCCAAAAGATGTTGCTGACCCGCGTATTCCTCGATCCTCCGCGGGCGAAGTCGGTCGGCGAGCGGGCGCTGATCGTTCACCCCTGGATCACTTCCGTGCCGGGGGGAACCTTGAGTACAAATGGTTCGGCCGGTGCAGGTGACTGCGCCGCCGACTTGAATTCGAGGCGCAATCGGCCTCCGAACTCATCCATCACATCCAGACGTTTCAGTGTCTGCGCTTCCAGCCAGATCTCCACCCGCTGCGCTCTTGTTTGTGAATGGGTTTCTGGATTGGTTTGCGGTTTGAGGGGAGCCAGCATGAAGTACTCCTCCTGGTCGCGCAGGTCGTGGGAGAGAAGCTGGAACTCGTCCTGCAATCGACCGTCCGGGCGATTCAATATGCCAAGCGGCGTGCCATCCAGTGCCTGCGCCAACGCGCGTTCGGTAACTTGTTCCAGATCCGGGTCGTAGACCTTCAGCAGCTTCCCGTCCGACACGATGACCTGTGGATACGGGTCATCAACCACCCAGCGAAATTGAGGTCTGCGCATGATGAACCGGCCAGTGGCAAACTCGATCAGTTCACCTTCAACACCGTGCACGTATTGTTCGAAGGTAACGTCGAGCTTGTCCAGACCGGCGAGCACGGACTCGAGTCTTTCGATATCGGAACCGGCGGCTCGCGCCTGGCAGGCCGTCAGCAACAACAACAGGACGACACACCGACGCATGCTCATGAAATGACTTACTCCCGATGCGGTACCAGAACTTCGCGGCTGCCATTCGAGTTCATGGTGGTGACAACTCCAGCCACTTCCATGGCCTCGATCAGGCGGGCTGCACGGTTGTAGCCAATCCTGAGTTTGCGTTGAACACTGGAAATCGACGCGCGCCGTGACTCGATGACGTATTGGACAGCCTCATCATACAGCGCGTCCTCCTGTTCGGTCTCGCTTGCCCCGCCGCTACCTTCAATCGCCAGAAACGGTTCATCCTCGCCACCGGTAAGCACCGTAGGATCGTAGTCGGGCTCACCCCGCGCCTTCCAGTCCGACGCGACACGATGCACTTCTTCGTCCGATACAAATGCCCCATGCACCCGCAACGGCAATCCCGTTCCTGGAGGCAGGTAAAGCATGTCGCCGTGCCCGAGCAACTGTTCGGCTCCGCCCTGATCCATGATCGTGCGCGAATCGATCCTGGACGACACCTGGAAGCTGATCCTGGTCGGAATGTTGGCCTTGATGAGGCCGGTGATCACGTCGACGGATGGCCGCTGGGTTGCCAGGATGAGGTGAATGCCTGCAGCACGGGCCTTCTGGGCGATCCGCGCGATGAGTTGTTCCACCTTTTTGCCAACAACCATCATCATGTCGGCAAATTCGTCGATCACGACCACGATGAACGGCAACGGAGCGAGCGACCTCGGCTGACCTTCTTCGTCAGAGGGGTTGATCGGATCCTGCAAGGGTTCACCGTTTTTGATCGCTTCCTTGACGGCCTTGTTGTAACCGGCAAGGTTTCGTACACCCAGGCTCGCCATCAACTTGTAGCGTCGCTCCATCTCGCCAACACACCAGTTCAGTGCATGCGCAGCGTCGCGCATGTCGGTCACTACCGGTGTCAGCAGATGGGGGATTCCCTCGTACACCGACAGTTCCAGCATCTTCGGGTCCACCAGGATCATGCGGACTTCTTCAGGTGTTGCCTTGTACAGGATGCTCAGCAGCATCGCGTTCACACCAACCGACTTGCCCGACCCTGTGGTACCGGCAACCAGCAGGTGTGGCATGCGACCGACATCAGCGATGATCGGTTCTCCGCCAATGTCCTTACCCAGCGCAAGGGTCAACGGTGACTTGGCTTCCTGGAAAGTTTCGCTCCCCAGGATTTCCTTGAGTCGTACGGTTTCCCTGACCTCGTTGGGAATCTCGATGCCAACCACGGACTTGCCCGGGATCACTTCGACGATCCGGACACTGATGACCGCAAGCGAACGTGCCAGATCCTTGGCCAGCGCACTGATCTTCTGGACTTTCACCCCCGCCGCAGGTTGAAGTTCGAATCGGGTGATGACCGGCCCCGGCATGACGGATTCAACCTTCGCGTCCACACCAAAGTCCCGCAGCTTGATTTCGAGCAGGCGTGACATGGCCTCCAGCGAGGCGGGTGAATACCCGCCTTCGGTTTTTTCGGCCATGCCTTCCAGCAGATCAAGATCTGGCATGCCAGCGTCGGTTGGCGCCCGGAACAGAACCTTCTGGTCAGCCTTGCGTCGTACCGGTGGTGCCGGCGGGCGAATGGTAGGTGTCGAGCGGATCGGTTCCTCGGCAATCGCTTCATCCTGCCCTGCCCAATCTGTCTCCGCTTCAGCAGAGTCGGCAAGCGGTTCAATGGGCCTTTTTTTCCGGCGTGGTTTGGACGTTATCGTCTGGCGCGATCGCTTAAGCCAGCGATCCCGAAGGACGTCATACAGCGCGAGCAGCCTGAAATTCAAGGAATGCAGAATCCGCCCAGTGTATTCGGCAACGACCAGCCAGGAAAAACCGGCAGCGGCCTGGGCACCAACGAGCACGATCGTCACCATGAAGATTGTGAAGCCGACCCAGCCAAGCACGCTGACACCAGCATCACCCAGCCACTGACCCAGAATTCCCCCGTTACCGGCCGGCAGGGAAGCGTCGGCTGAAAAATGCATGTGCACTAGTACGCACAACGCCAGCAGCATGCTCGACCAACCCAGCGTCCTGATCAGGGAAACCAGCCAGATCGCCGTTTCCTCGCGGTGCTTGACCAGACGCCAGCCAATGATGACCAGCATCATCGGGAGTACCCAGGCGATCCAGCCAAACAGGGTCAGCACCACGTCGGCGAACAACGCACCGAAGTGTCCGACCAGGTTCTGTACCTCGACTCCGTTGCCGGTATACGTGAATGACGTGTCGTAAGGAGAATATGAACCGATTGCGAGTGCCACAAAGAGCCCTGACGCAATGAGTCCGACGAGACTGATTTCCCGAAGCGGGATGCTGTCCTGCATGCTGCCCGTGCCTGTCCTGTGCGATTGGAAGCGGTGCCAGTCTACTCGCGCTCGAATTCGGGAACAATATTGATGAAATACAAGCGGTTGGCAGGCGGACTTCGGGTTTGCGTCAGGTGCCCCTCCAAGCTTCGTCAGGATGGGCATGCAGCCATCTTTCCCCTATCATGGCCGGCTTTCCAGCCAGTCAGGAACCAACATGCGTCCGGACAAGAAAGCGATTGTTGACGAAGTATGGGATGACAAGCGTATCGAAGGTTTCCTGCACAAACCGCCGATGGGCGATGGTGAATCTGCGGATTTCAGTATCCTGCTGAACGCTTACCGAAGCATGCGCGTGGAAGACTTCGCCCGATTCCTGCCGGTTTACAAGGCGGCCGGCAAGTCGGTCGACGCCCCCAGCAAACATGGTCAGAGCCTCGCCGAGCATCTGGCGCCGCAACGAAAGGCGGTCCCGTTCATCGAGGTAATCAACCAGCACCGGTAACCTGCCCATGAGTGACGAAGGCCTGCCCAGCTTTCCGTCGCCGCACCTTGCACAGCCCAATGGACTGCTGGCGCGTGGCGGACTGCTGACCCCAGGCTGGATTCTGGCTGCCTACCGCCAGGGTATATTCCCCTGGTTCGAGTCGGATGACTCACCGATTCTCTGGTGGAGCCCCGACCCACGAGCCGCAATCGCTCCGGGTGACGTGCGAGTGACCCGCAGTCTGGCCAAGGTCATCCGCAACAAACCCTTTGACCTCTGCATGGACCACGATTTCACGTCAACCATGCAGGGGTGCGCCGAGCGCTCGGAGCGGGAAGACGTTGGTACCTGGATCACGCCCGGAATGCAGAGTACCTATGGCAAACTGCATCGGATGGGTTATGCACACTCCGTCGAGGTCCGGCAGTCAGGTGCTCTGGTGGGCGGGCTCTATGGCCTTTCGTTTGGCAGCCTGTTTTTCGGCGAATCGATGTTCTCCCGGGTAACGGATGCGTCAAAGGTCGCCTTCGTCGCTTTGCACATACAACTCCGGCGCTGGGGATTCACGCTTCTCGACTGCCAGCTGCCAAATCCCCATCTGACTACCCTGGGTGTCAGGAGAATGACTCGCAGTCGTTTCCTTCTCATGCTTGCGGCCGGACAACATACACCGGACCGTCTTGGTCACTGGCAACTGGACCCGGATTGGCGAGATGATCTGCGATACATGAACGGGCACCCATCGCAATGAAACAGGAGGCCAATGAAATCGGAATCTTCCGACCTGCGTTTTTTCCTGACCCCGGAGCATCCGTGCAGTTACCTGCATGATCGCCAGGCAAAAACCCTTTTTCTCGATCCCAGGGAAACGATCACGGGCAAAATGTATACGCGGCTCACGCAGATCGGTTTTCGTCGCAGCGGTGGTCATCTTTATCGTCCGCAGTGCGCAGGATGCACCGCATGTATCCCGACGCGCCTCAACGTAGAAGCGTTTGAACCCAACCGTTCGCAACGAAGAACGGCCAGAAGTAACGCGGATTTGCGCTTCGAGATCACAACTGCCGCTTTTTCAGGAGCAGCTTTCAGCCTGTATGAGCGATATATCGCCAGTCGCCACGATGACGGGGACATGTTTCCAGCGAGCGAGGACCAGTTCCGCTCGTTTCTGCTCAGTCCATGGGCCAGCACCTATTTCCTGTGCGGGTATCTGGGTACATCGTTGGCGGCAATCGGTGTCTTTGATCGTCTCGACAATGGATTGTCAGCTGTTTACACGTTTTACGACCCTCTGCTTGCCACGCGCGGCCTTGGCACCCAGATGATCATTGAAGAGATAAACCTGACCCGGGAACTGAATCTCCCCTACCTGTATCTGGGTTACTGGATCAAGGATTCGGAGAAGATGCGCTATAAAACCAACTTCCGGCCCGTGCAGCTGCTTGTGAACGGCCAATGGGTTGATTTGCGTTAGTGCGCCCGCCGGGGCAGAATTCGCCGTCATTTTTTGCCCCTTCAGGAGTGTATGGCGAAAGAAGAACAGATCGAAATGGATGGTACCGTGGTGGACACGCTGCCCAATACAATGTTCCGTGTGCAGCTCGACAATGGCCACATCGTCACCGCCCATATTTCCGGCAAGATGCGAAAGAACTACATCCGCATTCTGACCGGAGACAAGGTCAAGGTTGAACTGACGCCTTACGACCTGACCAAGGGAAGAATCACATTCCGCAAGTAGCTGCGTAACACATTGCGCATCTAGTCACCGAGGCAGGGGTGCTTCAGCCCTGCTCGAACCCGACCGGGGTCCCTCAGCGGGAACCCGTCGCCTGAAAACTGTGGATTGCACTCCCTGACTGCTCTCAGTGTACGAGGGCCTCCTCGATCTCGATCGCCAGGTCGCCGTCACTGGTCGTGACGTGAACCGTGCCCCCATGTTTGGCCAATTTGCCAAACAGCACTTCTTCAGCCAGCTCTTTCTTGATCTTTTCCTGGATGATTCGCTGCATGGGCCTGGCACCCATTTTTTCGTCGTAACCTTCCCGGGCCAACCATTCGCGAGCTTCGTCATCCACTTCAAGCATCACTTTTTTCTCGTCTAGTTGTGCCTGCAGTTCGGTGAGGAATTTGTCCACCACGGTCAGGATCGTCGCCCGTGACAGTGAGCCGAACATGACAATGGCATCCAGCCGGTTGCGAAACTCGGGTGAAAACATCTTCTTGATCGCTTCCATGCCATCCGAGCGGTGGTCCTGTTCAGTGAATCCAATGGAGGCACGGCTCATGTCCTGCGCCCCGGCATTGGTCGTCATGATGAGCACGACATTGCGGAAATCAGCCTTCCGACCATTGTTGTCGGTCAGCGCGCCATGATCCATGACCTGCAGCAACAGGTTGAACACTTCCGGATGCGCCTTCTCGACTTCGTCCAGCAAGACCACGCTGTGAGGATGTTTGGTGACTGCCTCGGTAAGCAGGCCTCCCTGATCGAAGCCGACATAACCGGGCGGGGCACCGATCAGACGGGAGACAGTATGCCGCTCCATGTACTCCGACATGTCGTACCGGAGCAACTCGACACCCATGATCTTCGCCAGCTGCCGACAAACCTCGGTCTTGCCAACACCTGTCGGTCCCGCGAACAGGAACGAACCGATCGGCTTCTCGCCCGCCTTCAGCCCTGCCCGCGACAACTTGATTGCAGCGGACATCTGATCAATGGCTTCGTCCTGGCCAAACACCACCATTTTCAGCTTTTTATCCAGATCACGCAGTGCTTCCTTGTCGGAAGAGGAGACCTGGGCAGACGGAATACGTGCAATTTTTGCCACGACCAGTTCGACATCGGAAGGACCAATGGTCTTCTTGCGCTTGCTCGGTGGAAGCAGTTTCTGAGCCGCTCCTGCTTCGTCGATCACGTCGATCGCCTTGTCTGGCATGAATCGGTCATTGATGTACTTGGCGGCCAGTTCCGCGGCGACGCGAAGAGCCTTGTCGGTGTATCGCAAGTCGTAGTGATCTTCGAACCGGCTCTTCAGTCCCTTGAGGATCTGATAGGTCTCATCAACCGTGGGTTCTACCACATCGATTTTCTGGAATCGGCGGGACAACGCGCGATCCTTGTCGAAAATGCCCCGATATTCCTGGTAGGTCGTTGAGCCCATGCACTTGATCTCACCAGAGGCGAGCATCGGCTTCAGCAGGTTCGAGGCATCCATCACACCACCCGACGCGGCACCTGCACCGATGATGGTATGGATCTCGTCGATGAACAGGATTGCTCCCTTGTCCTTTTTCAACTCGGCAAGCAACATCTTGAAGCGCTTTTCGAAGTCGCCCCGGTACTTGGTACCGGCAAGCAGCGCACCAAGATCGAGCGAATACACCGTGGACTGGGCAACAACATCGGGCACCTGGCCATCGACGATGCGTTTCGCCAGTCCTTCCGCGATGGCGGTCTTGCCGACCCCGGATTCACCGACCAGCAGCGGATTGTTCTTGCGCCGACGGCACAGCACCTGGATGACCCGCTCCAGTTCGACCTCCCGGCCAACCAACGGATCGATGCTGCCTTTCCGGGCCTGCTCGTTCAGATTTGAAGCGAACGCAACCAACGCACTTTGCTGGCCTCCTTCGGCCGCCAGTGCTTCTTCTTCCTGTTCGTTTGCACCTTCACGATTCACGCTTTCGCCGGTGACCTTGGGAATCCCGTGCGCGATATAGTTCACCACGTCAATACGCGCGATGTTCTGCGCCTTGAGGAAATAAACCGCCTGGCTTTCCTGTTCACTGAAAATGGCAACCAGCACGTTCGCTCCAGTCACTTCCTTGCGTCCGGAAGACTGGACGTGGAATACCGCACGCTGCAACACCCGCTGAAAACCGAGCGTGGGCGTGGTATCCCGGTCAGTGTCACCCGCAGGAATCAGGGGCGTGGTGGACTCGATGAACTCCTTGAGATCGGTTCGCAGTTTGTCGATATCGCAGCCGACTTTCTGCAGCACATCGACCGCGGTGGTGTTATCGAGAAGCGCCAGCAGAAGATGTTCCACGGTCATGAATTCATGCCGCTTGCTCTTCGCCTCACGGAACGCGTGGTTAATCGTGACTTCCAGATCTTTGCTCAACATCGCAAGTTCCTCTTGTACGTTCCGTTGCTGCCCCGGGCGGCCTCAACTCCGGGCATTCCAGGGCCACTGACTAATCTTAGATCAAGCGCACTGCTTTCGGTTCATCCTCTGTACACAGAGTATCGTGCCAGCAGCTGTTTTCTTCACCGGACCTCTGCAAAGGGTCTGAGCACGTTTCGTGCCGTCGATCGACGCGCTTGGGCACTGTATTGGGTCATCAGTCCGTCATCTCAATGGTGCACTTGAGGGGATGATGACTTTCCTGGGAATAGATATTCACCTGATCACACTTCGTTTCCGCGATGTCGCGTGGAAAGATCCCGACAACCGCTGCGCCTTCGGTGTGTACCACAAGCATCAGACGCGTGGCTTTTTCAACGTCATAGGCAAAGAACTTCTGGATGACGTGCACGACGAACTCCATTGGCGTGTAGTCGTCGTTGAGCAGAATGACCTTGAACATGGGTGGTCGTGCAAGCTTGGGCTTGGAAGCAGCCGTGGCAACGCCACCACCGGTACCGATACCGGTTGGGTCGTCTTCATCTGCACAGACGATAACGGGCAAGCGCTTCAGGGTCGTGATCTCGGGAAACAAACCTTCCTCCTTTGTACAGACAAGTCTATGCGCAGCATCGTCGTTGTCCAATCATGGGGACAAGCAGAATTGCTGCATCCTTATTACCAACTTGACTTTGCGCATGCAAAGGATGAATAGTCAGAACCTCCTGGGGGGGCAGATTCGAGGGCCGAAGTGGCGATTGGCAAAGTAAAGTGGTTCAACAACGCCAAGGGCTATGGTTTTGTTGTTGCTGACGATATGACGGACGACCTGTTCGCGCATTTTTCTTCCATCGTAATGGAAGGGTACAAAACGCTGAAGGCCGGCCAGGATGTCGAGTTTGACATCACCGATGGTCCAAAAGGCAAACATGCCGTCAACATCCGACCGACCGAAGGCGGAGTGCATGTACACCTGCCAGTGTCTGGTCATGTCGACAACGGTGTCACGGAAGGGTTGGCCGAAGAAGATCAGGCGAGACGTCAGCAAGGCTGAACACGCAGGCCTGCGAACACACCAGTTGGCAGTTCAACAAGAAGGACCGCGCGGTCTGTTGTCTTGCACGGACAATGCCGGTTACGCGCATTCATTTCCCTACCCTGCCAGTTCTGCGGAACGATACTCTCCCTGAAGTGCCGTCCCGATTGCGAGGTCTTGTCAGGAAATCACCTCGCCAGACCCAGATTCGTAACCAGGCGCCCAATGAGCAGTCGTGCAGGACTTTGTTCCACGATACTGACCAGCCTTCGATGCAAGCCTTTTTTGCGGTCACTCTCCAGATCGCCATCGACGTTCGATCGCGACCTGGAGCATTCAGGAACGATTTACATCGCCTGAATGACGGCTTTGCCAAACTCGCTGCACTTGAGCAGTTTTGCCCCTTTCATCAGCCGCTCGAAGTCGTAGGTCACCGTCTTTTTCGAGATCGCGCCTTCAACGCCCTTGATGATCAGATCCGCTGCCTCACGCCACCCGATGTAACGCAGCATCATTTCTGCCGACAGGATCAATGAGCCCGGATTGACCTTGTCCTGGCCGGCATACTTTGGCGCCGTGCCGTGCGTCGCTTCAAACAGCGCCACGGTGTCGCCGTTGTTGGCCCCCGGTGCGATGCCGATACCACCGACCTGAGCCGCCAGCGCATCCGAGAGGTAGTCTCCGTTCAGATTGAGCGTTGCAATCACCTCATACTCATCTGGCCGGGTCAGCACCTGCTGCAGCATCGCATCGGCAATCACATCCTTGATCACGATTTCCTTGCCGGTGCGTGGATTCTTGAACGAATGCCACGGGCCACCATCAACCGGTTTGGCGCCAAATTCCTCGCGAGCCAGTTCATACCCCCAATCCTTGAAGGCGCCCTCCGTGAATTTCATGATGTTGCCCTTGTGTACCAGGGTCAGCGAACCACGATCGTTGTCCACGACATACTTGAGAGCCTGGCGAATCAGACGTTTGCTGCCCTCCAGCGACACAGGCTTGATGCCGATACCACAATGCTCGGTGAAGCGGATCTTCTGCACACCCATTTCCTTCTGCAGATACGCGATGAGCTTGTCGGCTTCCTTGGAATCGGCGGCCCACTCGATCCCTGCGTAGATGTCTTCCGTGTTTTCGCGAAAGATCACCATGTCGGTTTTTTCGGGTGAGACAACCGGACTGGGTACGCCCGTAAACCAGCGCACCGGACGCAGGCACACGTACAGGTCCAGTTCCTGTCGCAGGGCGACGTTCAGAGAACGAATGCCACCCCCAACAGGAGTGGTCATGGGCCCCTTGATGCCCACCACAAATTCACGCATGGCATCCAGTGTTTCAGCGGGCAGCCACTCATCCTCACCGTAAACCTCAAGGGACTTCTCGCCCGAGTAAATCTCCATCCAGGCAATCTTTTTCTTGCCGCCATAAGCCTTGGCGACTGCAGCATCGACAACTTCGATCATTACTGGCGTGATGTCGACGCCAGTGCCATCACCTTCGATAAACGGAATGATCGGGCGATCAGGTACATTGAGAGAGCTGTCCGCGTTGACTGTGATTCTGGCGCCTTCCTTGGGCACACTGATGTGCTGATAAGCCATGGGTTCTCCGTGAGGTAAGGATTTTTTTAGTCGAATCGGTTGCGGGGCCACAGCCGTGACCAGATATGCACGCACAGATCGATGTTCGCGCCGATTATAGACGCGTCCGGGAAGCGCGTGCGAGAAACGATGGCCAAAAAGTCCGATGCCGCTACAGGGATAGCTTCGATCGCATGAATCAGCCGGACCAGCCTTCCCGTCGTTGCCGATCGTCGTTTGTCGACTCGATCCAGTGCACACCGCTGTCTCGTTCTTCACGCTTCCAGAACACGGCGCCGGTTTTCAGGTAGTCCATCAGAAATTCACAAGCCGAAAACGCTGCCGGTCGATGCGCGGACGCCACCTGCACAAGCACGATCTGATCTGCTGCCAACATTCGGCCGACACGATGCAGAACCACAACGTCCAGCAACGGCCATCGTGCTGCCGCTTCTTGCACGATGTTCTCGATACTGTTTTCGGTCATCCCGGGATAGTGTTCCAGTTCAAGTACTTGCACCGGATCGTTGGAATGCCTGTCACGCACGAGACCTACAAACGCCACCATCGCTCCTGCAAGACCGCCGACCCTCAGGCGCTGCGCCTGCCACTCGGCTCCGAGGTCAAAATCGTCCGTGGAGACACGAATGTCGATCCGCATGCCTAACCTCCGGTAACCGGCGGCAGAAAGGCGATTTCATCGCCCGCAGCAAACGGCTTGTGCCCGTCCCACAGGCTCTGGTTGCAGGCAAGCCGCGTGTTTTCGGAAAAGAGCGCCGCGACCAGTTCCGGGGAGAACCTGTGTTCCAGGGCCCGGCGCAACGCGGAGCTGGAACCATCGTCCATATCCAGCTTCAGTTCACGCAGACCGGTGAGCTCACGCAGTCGGGCTAGAAAGAGCACTCTGACCTGCATCAACTGGCCACTTCCCAGGTACCGGATTTACCACCGGACTTGTGCATCAAACGGGTATTTTCGATGCTCATGCCGCGGTCGATGGCCTTGCACATGTCATAGACCGTCAGCGCCGCGACGGTCGCTGCGGTCAGCGCTTCCATCTCCACCCCGGTCTTGCCGGTCAACCTGCACTCGGCCTGGATCAGAAGTCGGTCTGGTGTCCGGATTTCGAAGTCGACAGAAACCCGGGTGAGCATCAGTGGATGGCACAGCGGAATGAGTTCACTGCAGCGCTTGGCGGCCTGGATACCAGCGATACGCGCCGTCGCAAACACTTCGCCCTTGTGGAGCCGGTTTTCGACAATGGCATCCAGCGTTGCAGGTTGCATGCGAATTTCGCTGCAGGCGACCGCGCGACGTACCGTGTCGTCCTTGCCAGAAACATCGACCATGTTCGCCTGGCCGCGTTCGTCGATATGGGTCAATCTGTTCATCCGGACATTGTAGTGCAGACAGAGGGTGCAGGCTGAGACAGATTCGGGAAAGGTTGCGGGCAGGAAGTCACCCGCACAACACCCTACACTGCCCCCCACGATGGCAACCCGATCAGCAGGAGACAGTGGAGATGAAGTTCGGACTCAGTCTGTTCACGACCGACGACAGCGCTCGACCCGATGAAGCAGCGGCCGCCGTTGAACACCACGGTTTCGATTCGTTCTGGGTATCGGAACATTCCCACATTCCGCTTGCCACCGAGTTCCCGATGGGCACGGACATTCCCCGGGAATACAAGAGCATGCTTGATCCGTTCATTTCTCTCACTGTCGCAGCGACGGCCACGCGAACCATTCGTCTGGGGACCGCGATCTGCCTGATCACGCAGCGCGACCCGGTCAACACCGCCAAAACCGTGGCCACGCTGGACTACCTGAGCGCCGGCCGCGTGGAACTCGGTGTCGGCGCGGGCTGGAATGAAGCTGAACTCATGAGTCACCGCACGGACCCCTCGACACGTTTCCGGTTGATGCGCGAACGGGTCGAGACAATGCAGGCTCTTTGGACACAGGACATTGCGCAATACCACGGTCGGATGGTGCAACTGGAGCGTTCCTGGCAGTGGCCAAAACCGGTGCAGAAGCCTCATCCACCCGTACTCGTGGCTGGCAGTGGACCTAATGTCCTCAAGCGGGTCGTGGATTATGGCAATGGCTGGATGCCCTCGGTGGTACCTGTCGATATTCCCGCCATGCGCGGCCGGGTAACACCGATCTCTGATCTGGACCAGATGGTGCCGCAGCTCTACCGTCTGGCTGAGGCAGCGCAAAAACCCCGACCAACCGTGGTAATCACCGGTATCGGTCTTGATGACAACGTCTACAGGCGTCTGTTGCGCCTGGGTGCAGATCGCATGATCCTGCGCCTGCCCACACGGCCAATCGCCGAAGTAAAAGCGGCGATTACCGCATATGCTCTCGCCGTCAAGGCGGTCGGCGGAACACTCGATGGTGCCGATTGACGCGTGAAACCTGAACGGAGATGACAGCATGCAGAAGGTGACAGAGAGCCTGCAGGCATTCTTCGCCGCACACACGTAAAATCCCGCACATGATGACCGACTCCACTTTCGAGCCGCAACGCGGCGCTTCCGTCATTGTTGGCATGTCCGGCGGTGTTGACTCCGCCGTTGCGGCTGCATTGCTCATCGAGCAGGGTTATGCCGTTCGTGGCCTGTTCATGAAAAACTGGGACGAGGATGACGATACCGAATATTGCACTGCCAGGGTTGATCTGGCCGACGCCCAGAGTGTCTGTGACCAGCTCGACATCGAACTGCTGACCGCCAATTTTGCCGCCGAATACTGGGATGACGTGTTTACGACTTTCCTGGACGCCTATCGCAACAACCTGACCCCGAATCCCGATGTGCTGTGCAACCGGGAGATCAAGTTCCGGCAATTCAGGGACTATGCCAGAACCCTCGGTGCCCAGTTCATTGCCACCGGCCATTACGCCCGACTGAACGTTCAAGAGGGAAAACCCGTGTTGTGCAAGGGCGTTGATACCGGCAAGGATCAAAGTTACTTCCTCCAGGCGCTGTCGGCAGATCAACTGCAGAATGTCCTCTTTCCCATCGGCCACCTCTGGAAACGGGAAGTGAGGGAACTCGCGGCCAGATTGGGTTTACCCAACCGGGCAAAAAAGGACTCGACCGGGATCTGTTTCATCGGTGAACGACGATTCAGCGATTTTCTTGCCCGCTATATTCCCCGGGAACCTGGCCGCATCGCAGACACCGAAGGTCGAACCCGCGGTCAACATGCGGGGCTTGCCTACTATACGATCGGCCAGCGTCAAGGACTGGGCATCGGTGGGCAGGCAAGCACCATCGAAGCGCCGTGGTACGTCACTGACAAACGGGTGCACGACAACGTACTGGTCGTTTCGCAGCGACCAGAAGATCTGTCTGGGCAGTGGCTCGCGGCCAGGGATGCCAACTGGATCGGTTCGACACCCGACTTTCCACTGCACTGCAGCACCCGGATCCGTTACCGGCAAGCCGATCAGGAAGCCTGGGCTTTCCGGCGTGCGGATGGTCAACTGCTGGTCAGATTCACCAACGCCCAACGCGCCATCACTCCCGGCCAGTACGTCTGTTTCTACCAGGGAGACAAGGTCCTTGGCGGGGCAATCATCACCAGTGGCGGTCAATCATGAGCAGTCTGACCAATTTTCAGCAACGTTGCCTCGCATTCAGCGCGTTGTGCGAAGCAGCCGCCGTGGTCGACGATATTGCGAATGGGCGCGCTCGCACCCCTCCTCAACATCTCCTGGACGCAGTTTTCACCCAGAATGAGACCGATGTCGGCGATGTATTCACCCCGCTGGCTGCTTACCGTGTTGGCATGGGCATCGCAGCAGACCTGCTGACCGGCAAGATCCGTTCTCCCCAACAGGCCCGCTACGTGGCCCAGTTGCTGAAACTCGCGGCATTGCTGAAACAGGACCGGGCCATGGTAGACCGACTCCGTACTTTGCTGGACCGCGCCGCAGCCGGTGAGGCAAACGCAACTGCCGCAGCCGACATCTACAAGGAGACCATCAGCAAACTCAGCCAGCGAATACAGGTCACTGGTACACCGGAAGTTTTGCAGGAACCCGAATCGGCAGAGCGGATCCGAGCCATGCTGCTCGCCGGCATCCGCTTTGCCTGGGCCTGGTCTCAGCTGGGTGGACGGCAATGGCACCTGCTGCTCCAGCGCAGTGCCATGAAACGCACACTCGGCGAACTCAGCCTGTAATCCAGGATTTCACGATACGGAACCCCGCTAGCATGGCCACACCCTCACCACTCGCTGCAATCTCCGCCATTGATGGACGGTATCGCAACCGAATCATCGACCTCGTCTGGATTGCCAGCGAACAGGCTCTGCACCGCTTCCGTGTTCAGGTGGAGATCGAATGGTTCCTGCATCTGGCTGCATCTCCGGAAATTCCTGAACTGCCTGGC
Organism: Pseudomonadales bacterium; assembly: GCA_041752315.1. Classification (GTDB taxonomy): domain Bacteria; phylum Pseudomonadota; class Gammaproteobacteria; order Pseudomonadales; family Azotimanducaceae; genus SYFY01. The sequence continues at coordinate 84,531 of JBGSHJ010000001.1, read as the reverse complement.
GCAAGTGCCGCCGATGCCGCCCGGCTGCGAATGGTGTACCAGGAGTTTTCCGGCGCGGACGCCGAACACATCGCCCATCTCGAACGCACGACCAACCACGATGTCAAGGCCGTTGAGTACTTTGTCAAAGACCGGTTGTCCGATATTCCCGGACTGGCGAAATACAGGGAGTTTGTTCACTTCGCATGCACTTCCGAAGACATCAACAACCTGGCCTATGGATTGATGCTTGAACATGGTCGCCGGGATGTCCTGTTGCCTGGAATGCAGGAGCTGATCGATGCCATCAACCTCCTCGCGCAGGAGCACGCCGGACTGCCGATGCTGTCGCGAACGCACGGACAACCGGCATCGCCAACCACCCTCGGCAAGGAGATGCGCAATTTTGCCCATCGACTGACAAGGCAGCGGACGGCACTCTCCGAGGTCGGCATTCTCGGCAAGATCAACGGGGCGGTAGGTAACTTCAACGCACACGCCGTGGCCTATCCTGACGCCGACTGGGAAGGCATTGCCGCCCGGTTCGTTGATCATCTGGGACTTGACTATAATCCCCTGACGACGCAGATCGAGCCGCATGACTATGTTGCTGAATTCTGCCATGCACTGTCCCGCTTCAATCAGATTCTGCTCGGGTTCGATCGGGACATCTGGAGTTACATATCCATCGAATACTTCCGCCAGGCCAAGGTGGAAGGCGAAACCGGTTCGTCGACGATGCCGCACAAGGTGAATCCGATCGACTTCGAAAACTCCGAAGGCAATCTCGGCCTGGCCAATGCGCTCGCTCTGCATCTGGCGGAAAAGCTGCAGATTTCGCGCTGGCAGCGCGATCTCTCGGACTCGACGGTGCTGCGTTCGATCGGCAGCGTGCTCGCCTATTCCAGCATCGCTTACCAGTCAGCGTTGAAGGGGATCGGGAAACTGCGGGTGAACGCATCAGCCATGGAACACGACCTTGATGCTGCCTGGGAGGTGCTGGGCGAAGCCGTGCAGACCGTCATGCGCAAACACGGTATGGAAGAGCCCTATGAAAAGCTCAAGGCTGCGACACGCGGCCGCAGCCTTGATGCCTCGACCTTCCTGGCGGTACTGGATGATCTGAAACTTCCTTCTGCCGCACGAAGTGAGCTGGAACAGCTGACTCCTGCGCGCTACATAGGCCTGGCCATTCAACTGGCCGGGCGTCCTGACTGATGGAGGTGCATGTCATAGAGGTTGACTGGCCCGCCTACGCGGCGCGTCTGCGCCGCATCCGCACGGTGGTTTTTGTCGATGAACAAAAAGTGCCGGAACACGAGGAATGGGACGGCCTTGATGACAATGCCTGCCATTTCCTTGCACTGGATTCAGCCGGTCGGGATCTCGGTTGCGCGCGACTTCTGCCGACGGGTCAGATTGGTCGCATGGCGGTGCTGGCGCCTGAGCGCGGCAAGGGTATCGGCGAACAGTTGTTGACTGCCGCCGTGGCGAAGGCAGTAAGTCTCGGCATGAACGAAGCCTTCCTGCATGCACAAACCCATGCAATCGGATTTTATCAGCGCGGCGGTTTTGTCGCGTCCGGCGATGAGTTCGTCGAGGCCGGCATCTCCCATCGCGCCATGCGCAGGTTGCTCCCGATCGCCGCACCACAATTGCAGGGCAAGTGGCCTGCCCTGCTGCCGACACCAGCAACACGTGTCGTCCCGGCGACGCCGATGCAACACCATGCAGACCTCTTCTCCGGCGAGGCCCAGGCCCGGGACGCACTCATCAAGGGACTGGCAGCGGCGCGACGGGAACTGATCATCTTCAGTCACTTGCTCGATCCGGTTTACTTCGACCACGACGCCGTCAGCGGTGCAATTTCAACTTTCACACGCCGCGCGGCAAATACAAGAACCCGCATCCTCATTCAGACCAGCGATCTGATCGTTGGTCGCAGCCATCGGTTGCTGGCACTTTCCAGACGCCTGTCGAGCAAGTGTGCCATCCGTATCCTCGACAAGGACTACGAAGCGCCCGAATCATGTCATGTCGCATGGGATCAGACGGGTTACTGGCTGCTTCCGGACTGGCGCGAAGCGCAGGGTTCCCTGCACCTGAATGCGATGGTTGCCACACGGCGGCTCTTTCAGGATTTCGAAACACTATGGGCTCATTCACATGATGACCCCGAACTGCGGGAACTGCGCATCTAGCCCGGTCTGTTCATGAATCTTCTACTGCGGCTGCCGAGATGCCCGAAAAGACAGCTCAAGCCGCTACCCGATGTTGGTGTTGGCTTGTTCAGCAGCCGGCGGTCCGTTCGAATAGCTCACGGTCGATGGAGCAGTCGCCCCCGCTGTCATCACAAAGGTCATCGCCTGCTCCATGGTCCAGTCGGTCTGTACCACATCCTCGAGTGGAACGATCTCGATGTAACCAGAAGTTGGATTCGGCGCCGTGGGCACGTAGACCACCGCCAGGTCACGATTGGTCTGCCTGTCCTTCATCACCGTGGTCAAAAAGCCTATCGCCTTCATGCGCGGCGTTGGGAAACTGATCAGCACAACCCGTTGGCCGGTCGCCGGTGGCTGGCTGACACTTTGCAGGAACCGTTTGGTGCCGCCATAGATCGTCTGTACCAGCGGCAATCGACCCACCACGGCCTCAAGCCAGGACACTATCCGCTTGCCAAGCAGCATGGATGTGAAAATACCGATCCCGTACAGCACACCCAGCGTCACCAGCACCGCAACCAGCTGATGCAACGTGCCATCCTGCATCCACTGCGCCGATTTTGGAGCTGACTCCTGCAGCATGCCGGCAAGGGCCTGCAACAGTGGAGCGCCGACACCTGCCAGCAGTTCAAGCAGAAAATCGAACACCAGCCACGTTACCCACAGGGGGGCAACAGTCAGGAAACCGACAAACAGATAGCGACCGAAGTGTGAAGAGCTGTCCTGCTTCCTGTTCTGTTCCATGCGCGTTGCGAGACTCGATTGCGGTGGCGCGCCATTGTGCCCAAACTCCGCCGAGATTACGCAGTCACCCGCGCGGGATTGCGAGAACCGGGTATTTGCGATGATCACAGGCTCGCGTGTTCTCTGGCACAATACCCATCATCCACCAATCTGCAGACGGACCCGCACCACACCCGTGGGCTGACCTCTTCGATTGTTTTTTCTACCTCGCTTCTTTCGGAGAACTCGCCATGCAGATCGGACTTTTTGGCATCAACACCGGAGCCTGCGCCGATCCGGCAACTGCCTCAGCGGTTGCCAGGCGCGCCGAGTCCGGCGGGTTCGAATCTTTATGGACCGGCGAACACGTTGTCCTGCCTGATCCCCGCGAGGCCCCTTCCCCTGCAGCACCGGAAACCCCGATGCTGCATCCACCGGCACTGCTTGCCTACCTTGCCGGACAGACCAGCAGGATCAGGCTTGGCACCGGAATTACCCTCGTCGCCCAACGCAATCCGGTTGTGCTGGCAAAAGAGATTGGCAGTCTGGATGTCCTGTGCGATGGTCGTTTGCTGTTTGGCATCGGAGCGGGTTACCTGCACCAGGAATTTGCTGCGCTGGGTGTCGACTTCGCCAGTCGTGGCGCGCGGACCGACGAGTACATTGATGCCATGCGGGAGCTCTGGAACGCCGAAAAGCCGGTTTTCAACGGCCGTTATGTCAAATTCAGTGGCATCAACGCGCAGCCAAGACCGAAGCAGCAAGGCGGCCCGCCGGTCATCGTCGGGGGCACAAGTCCGGGCGCACTCAAGCGCTCCGTGCAACGTGGTCAGGGCTGGTACGGCTTTGCGCTGGACGTTGCGACCACCGCGAAAGTGTTGCGCTCCATCAAGTCGTTGCAAGGAACCCTGGCACGACCGGAAACACTGGGTGAACTGTCGATTTCCGTAACCCCGCAAGTGTTGCCAACCAGATCAATGCTCGAAGACTACGCGGCGCTGGGAGTCACGCGGATCATTCCGATGCTGCGGAACAACAGCGCCGAGTCCGCGCTGGCCACCGTCGACAAGCTCCACAACGACCTCTTCTGAAGATGTGGGAGACGATGTACCGCTTCACTGCGGCGTTGTTGTTCGCCCTGGTCTTCACACACGCGTCGGCTGCCGAGCGGCCAGGCCTGACCGCTGTCCGTCTGCACGTCACGCCCATGCTGGACGGCAACGTCCTCGGCGATGATGCATGGCGGGGTCAGACACCGGCGCAGAATTTCATCCAGGTACGCCCATTCGAAGGCCAGGCATCCACCCAGGATACCGAGGTCTTTGTGGGTTTCGATGAAGAGGCGCTCTACATAGGTGTGGTCTGCCACGATGACGATCCTGCCGGTATTGTGGTCGGAGACGCGCGTCGGGATTCTCTCCTCGATGACGTTGACAGCTTTCAGGTTCTGGTCGACACGTTCAACGACCGCCAGAACGGCCTGATATTCGGTACTACTCCGTCCGCGGTGGAATACGATGCCCAGGTCACCAAGGAAGGCACCCAGACCTTTGGTTCCAGCGGTGGCGGCTTCAATCTGGAATGGAATACCTCGTGGGATGTGCGCGCAACCGTCGGTGAATATGGCTGGAGCGCGGAAATGCGTATTCCGTTCAAGTCGCTGCGTTATCGAAACCACGAACTGCCCGTATGGGGACTGAATTTCCAGCGCAACATAAGACGCACCAATGAAGTCAGCTTCTGGTCCCCCATCCCCAGGCAATTCACGATCAACCGGGTCTCGGCAGCGGGCACGCTGACCGGGCTGCAATTGCCCATCCAGCGCAACCTGAAGATCATGCCCTATGCACTTGGGCAGCTCAGTCGCGGTGGAAGACAACCGTCAGGCACCCACTTCGACGAAGAATTTGGCATGGACGCCAAATACTCGGTGACGGCAGGACTCACCCTGGATGCCACCTACAACACAGACTTTGCCCAGGTCGAGGCCGATGAACTTCAGGTCAACCTTGATCGCTTCAGTCTGTTTTTTCCTGAAAAGCGGCCATTCTTTCTTGAAAATGCAGGCCAGTTTACCGTCGGCACACCGCAGGAAGTGGAACTCTTCTTCAGCCGGCGCATCGGCATCAGCCCAACAGGACAAGCCCTGCCCATCGTTGGTGGCGCAAGACTGTCAGGCAAGATCGGCGATGCGACCAACATCGGCCTCCTCCAGATGCGCAGCGAACGGCTGCCTGGCATCGCGCCGGAAAATGACTACACGGTCATGCGCGTCAACCAGGAGTTGGCCAATCGATCGAGCGTGGGCATTCTGTATGTGGCACGGGATGGCGATGGCACGGTCACCGGCAACGACGATACCGATTACAACCGCACTTATGCCGTCGACGGCAGGCTCGGCATGGGTGAAAACGTCTTGGTGGAATCCTACCTGGCCAAGACCGAAACGCCCGGGCGGCGTGGCGATGACCAGGCATTTCGGGTGCGTGCAAACTACAACGATCCGTTGTGGAGCAACTCCATCGGCTACACCAGGGTCGGTGAAAATTTCAATCCGGAAACAGGCTTCCTGCGTCGACGCAACTATGAGAAGTTCGACTTCCTCATCTTCCGACGCCATAGACCCGCCAACTGGCTGGGAATTCACGAAGTGCGCCCCCACCTTGCCTTTTCCGGCTTCTGGGATGACACCGGGTACTGGGAGTCCGGATTCACGCACATCGACAATCACTGGGAATGGCGCAACGGACTCGAACTGCACACCGGCATGAACATCACGCACGAAGGTGTAAAGGCCCCCTTCGAAATCAATCGAGGGACCTTCGTCCTGCCCGGAGAGTACGATCACCAGGAGGCCCAACTGGTCTTCCGGACCGACGAGGGCAAACCCCTGAGCTTCAGCATCGACAGCAGGATCGGCGGGTTTTTTGGTGGGGATCGGATCAACGCCACGACCGGCCTGCTCTTTCGCGGTGGGGAGCGCTTTTCTTCAGAGTTCAACTGGATACACAACAACATCGATCTGCCTGTTGCCAACGGTGACTTCGAAGTCAACGTCGCACGACTGCGCATGTCCTACTCATTCACTCCGAAGATGCAGCTACAGATGCTGGTCCAGAAGGATGATCGAACCGACTTCACCGCAATCAACCTGCGCTTCGCCTGGCTGCAGTCCGCAAACGCCGGACTTTATCTTGTCTACAATGAAATCGATGACGAAAGCCTGCGCGCGCCGCTGCACAAACAGAGGGAACTGGTCATCAAGTACAGCAGGATCATCGATCTGCTCTGACGGGTTCTGACCGAACCAGCCCACGGCCAGCGGTTACTTGGTGCACTTTTCAGTTCTTGACCCAATGCATTGATCCTGCATGACCTGTTCGACGTAACTGGAACGGACCTGAATGGCCCACCGACCTTCATGCTCGGTGACAACGTACAGGGATTCCTGCGTATGCATTGGCTGGTCATCGCGGTTGTAGCGCGTGAATGACACCAGAACATGAACCTTGTGGCGACCACTCTGCACTACTTTCTTGTAGTCGTATCGGCTGTGCGACCAGCCCGTTCCCTGCACTGTGTCGAATTCGACTTCCTTGAGATACTCCGCGGCCGTTTGCCAGTACCTGGGATTGCCGAGACCATCGACCCTCATGTGTGGATAGTGCAGTGCATCAACAAAAGCACGCGCATCACGAGCATTGAAAGCCCCGATATACGATTCAACAGCCGCCAGTGCGGCGGCCTCCTGGGCTGCCCAGGGCGCAGGCTTGTCCTCGGCGTTCAGGTGACCGATCGCGAACAGCATGATCATCATTGACCAGTAGCGCAGGTTCAACATCGATACTCTTCCAGTTGGCAGGCGGTTGCCGATTACTCTGGCACCCAGATCATGACGATGTCCATGACATTGGTGCCGGTCGGACCCGTCAGCAGATGATCGCCAAGTGCGGCAAAAAGTGGATAGGCATCAAAATCGCGCAAACGTTGCCCTGGATCGATGCCCAGCATACGTGCTCGCTCCAGCGTGTCGCCGCTGAAAAAAGCACCTGCGGCATCCGTGGGTCCGTCCGTGCCATCCGTACCTGCGGCGAGTCCGGCTATTCCCTTGCGCCCTGTCAATGCGATCGACAGGAGAAGGGCGAGATGCTGCATGCGCCCTCCCTTGCCCGTGCCGGTGGGCTCAACCGTCGGTTCACCACCGGCCAGCAGCAACAAGGGTCGCAACGGACTGGCAGCAACGTTCTCGAGTTCGTGCATCAATCGGAGCGCACAGCTTTTTACGTCGTTTTGCAGATAGTCTTCAAGTCGATGTACAAACACACCGTCACTCCGGGCTTTTCTTTCGATCGCCTTGAGTGCGTCCGCAAGCCTAGCAAGTATCGCGAAACTGGAATGACCAAAACACACATCGCCCGGCTTTGGAGTCTCTGGTTGCAGACCTCCCAGTCCCCGTTCAAGGCAAGCCAGCACGGATGCCGGCAACCGGTCGTAGAGACCTCGTTGTTGAAGAATGGCCACACTGTCTGCAAAAGTGGTTGGATCGGGAACCGTGGGACCCGAGCCGATACTGTGGGGGTCATCACCAATCACGTCGGACACCGCGAGCGTAACCAGCCGCGCCGGGCTGACAAGCCGCGCGACGTTGCCACCCTTGAGACGCGACAGATGCTTGCGGACCGCGTTGATGGCATGAATGTCGGCGCCACTGGAGAGCAACAAACGTGTGACAACCTGTTTGTCCGCAAGCGACATTCCGTGGACAGGTGCCGCGAGCAGTGCTGAAGCACCGCCGGTCAGCAGGAAGAACACCAGGTCGTCTGGCGACACCTGACCGAGATACTGCTCCATTTCATTGGCTGCCACCTGACTGAGCAGATCCGGCACGGGATGTGATGCTTCCAGCACCCGCAGACGATCATCGGAGGTTTCGGCATGACCGGACTTGGTGACCAGGAGTCCGGAGTGGAGTCGCCCACCCAGCGAGTGAACAAGCCCGGTCGCAAAAGGTACCACCGCCTTGCCAGCACCACAGATATGGACACGACCCCGTTCAGGCAATTCAACAGCCATGGAATGGCCCGGCGCGTCATATCGCCAGTTCTCCAGAACTATCGTGCCATGCCGCTCCAGCAGCGATCGTGGCTGCACGGCAGCCAGACCCTCCTTGAAAAATCCGGCTAGACGATCCCTAACGGGCCGCTGCACGCTGGTCCAGGAGCGTGCGGATCTCCTTGTGCCGCTTGGCATCGATTTCGTAGCGCAGATAAAACAGCACACCGCTCAACGACAGCGCGTAGACGCAGGGGCCTTCCAGGAATCCAAGCCACCAGACCGTCTCCGCCGGTACCGTTCCGGCAATGGCGCCTGCAGGAAACTGGATGAGATCCAGCATGACGCCGCCCACCAGCGCGCCGGCTGCCCCGGTGAGTTTGGTGGCGAAGGAGCGGGAAGAAAAAATAACCCCTTCCCTTCGTCCACCTGACTGCAGTTCCACTTCGTCTGCAATGTCGGCAAACATCGAGTTGAAGCTCGAAAAAATCGCCGGCAGGCACATCCCCTGAATGAAGTACTTCGCGAAGTAGATCCAGAAGATTGCCTCCGAGCCGTTCTCCGGAAACCAGGAAACGTCCAGCAATCGGGGCACCAGCGCAAGATTGGCATTCAGGACCACGATCACCGCAGGAACCACGAGCGCACGACGTTTGTCGAACTTTCGGGTGATCACCGGCGCCAGTGGCAAGCCGATCCAGATGCCGATCAGTGTGGCAAAGGCGATCAATGAAAGGCTCTCGGTTGTCAGTCCCCAGAAGTGCACTCCCATGTAGGGGCTCAGCACACCATCGACGGCCACAGCAAAGGTCGAGATCAGCATGCCGATGAAAATGAGTCGATAGGATCGATTCGCAAACACGTCGCCGAACTCTTTCCACGCCGAAGCAAAACTCAACGCAGTCTCGATTTTGACTTCACGAAGAAACGGGATTTCCTTGCGTGTGCCAAAGCAGCAGATCAGGATCATCAGCGCGATGCCAAACGCAAAAAACAGTCCAAACGACTCGTAACCGGCCGGGTTCAGCGTTCCGGGTCGGAACTCTTCCGTGGTCGGGAAAAAGAATCGATAGCCGATGAAGGAAACCATCGCTGCGGCCGTAATGGAGAGCACCGTACTGTAGGCATACAGCGTCGACCGTTGATGGTAGTCCTGTGCCATCTCCGCACCCAATGCCAGGTGCGGAACGTGGTAGAGCGTGAGCGCACCGCGTACCAGCACTGCAAATGTCGTGAGCCACAGAAAGTTGCCCCAGTCGCTCATGTCGTCCGGCGGGGAAAACAATCCGGCAAACGCAAAGAACAGGGGTACGACCGAGGCCAGCATGAACGGGTGACGCCTGCCCCAGCGGGTCTGTGTGCGATCACTGATCACCCCGGCCAGCGGGTCCGTGACAGCATCGAATACCAGGGCGATACCAAGCGCCAGACCTGCCATCCAACCTGGAAGACCGATGACCTGTTGATAGTAAAAAACCAGGAATACTGCAAAAGCCTGGTTTTTCATGCCTTCCGCAGCCTGGCCAATACCAAAAGCCAGCATGGTGGGCTGCGACAGCCGCCTGACGTCCGTCATGGGTGATCCTGCTAGATTGTTAATCCGAGTAGTGACGCAAAATTCCTGAAATAGAATGCGTCGCGAGCCGCCGACGGAGTCTGCGCATCGCTGAGTGTCTGATCAAACCGGCCCAGGGGATCGCGGCCTCCTTCCGGATGCGGAAAGTCGGACGCAAACATGAACAGGTCCGGTCCCGCCTGATCGATCAACCAGCCTGCGTCTTCGTAGGGAAACAGGCTGACACGCACCTGTCGCCGGAAATACTCGGACGGCTTCATGGTCAATCCGTTCAGCAGCGGTTCCGACTTGCGAAACGCAACGTGGCCCTGATCCAGGGTTCGAAGGAACCCTGGAACCCAGGTTGCGCCCAGTTCGATGACCCCGCACATGAGTTTCGGAAAACGCTCGAAAACCTGGTCATAGATCATCGCGGTGAGGAAATTCTGTGCGGAATGGGAGATCGCATGGAAATCCTTGCCGCGCAGATTTTCACCACCGCCCAGCCAGTCTTTAACCCTGGGGTGGCCATTGCGGTGATAACGTGCATCCAGCCCACGCCCACTGCCAATGTGAAGAATGACAGGTACTCCTTTTTCTTCGAGCAGCTGCCAGACCGGATCGTGGTCCAGGTGAGCGGGCGATCTGTCCAGCACAGGTTCCGAACTGACCCAGATCGCTTGTATCCCATCCTCGATCGCCCGCCGGGCTGCTGCAATGGCGAGCACCGGATCGCGTAGCGGGACGTACCCCACTGCATGCAACCGGGAATCTGCGCGGACGAAGTCTGCCATACGCCGATTCAGCATGTCGGTGCCGCCGTAAAGCACGTCCAGGTCGCTGGACGAGGCAAATTGCCCCATTGCAAAGGTCGGGAACAGCAGCTGGTGTTCGAAGCCGAGCAGGTCCAGCGCGTGACTTCGCTCCGTCGGATCGGTTGCGCCGAAGGCTCCCCAACCCTTGGGACCCGAGATCAACGGACCTTCGAGCAACTCCGCGGTGGCCTTCGGGTCCTCACGTCGTCTGGTGGCGGCGTCGATGAGGGCAATGATGTTGGCGCCACCGGCTTGTGTTGCCAGTGGTTTGACAAGACCACGCTGGGCAGGTGTCGCGTATTCGGTCAGCCAATCGACGGTTTCCATGAGATGGCTGTCTGCATCAAACAGGCGCCGCCCATTGGCGTATGTTGTCATCCCCAGATAACCCGGTAACCGAAGGAAGCCAGATCATAGCGGACCGGATGCGAGTATTGCGAGCCGCACCCGGCCAATGCGACAACCGGTTACTTTTTCTCGCCACCAATCATTCGATAGACGAGGGCGCCAAGCACGCCGCCGATGATGGGGGCCACCCAGAACAGCCAGAGCTGCGTCAGCGCCCAACCATCCGCGAAGATCGCCACACCCGTACTGCGTGCAGGATTTACCGATGTATTGGTGACCGGAATACTGATCAGGTGGATAAGCGTCAGGCACAGACCGATGGCGATCGGCGCAAAACCTGCAGGTGCGCGAGCATCCGTGGCTCCAAGAATAACGACCAGGAACATCATGGTCATGACCACTTCGATGACCAGCGCCGACATCATGCTGTAACCGCCGGGTGAATGTTCCCCAAATCCGTTGGACGCAAATCCGCCAACACCTTCGAAACCCGGTCCGCCGCTGACGATCAGGTACAGGACACCACCGGCCGCTATGCCGCCCAACACCTGCGCAATGATGTACTGGATCAGTTCACCGCTGCCAAACCGCCCTGCGGCAAACAAACCAATGGACACCGCAGGGTTGAGATGGCATCCCGAGACATGACCGATGGCGTAGGCCATGGTCAGCACAGTCAGACCAAATGCCAGCGAAACGCCGAGCAGTCCAATGCCTACTTCAGGAAAAGCCGCCGCCAGTACCGCGCTCCCGCAACCACCCAGCACCAACCAGAAAGTGCCGACAAATTCGGCAATCAACTTGTTCATGAAAGTCTCCCCCAGATTGTTCCGCCTAGATCAGAAAGTTTCCCCAACCGACGTCGCCCCCAGGTTGACGTTGGCGGATAGATGATCTGCTCACCGGGTCTTTCCGACAAGACAGGCAACGCAGGTCAACTGTAAAAATCTGGTCAGGCAATCGGTGCTGGCGAACGCTGTTCTCCCCCGTCGATCAACAGTGCCGCCAGACGACTCATGCAAAGCCGGGGGTGAGGGTCTGCTTCGGCGAACCGGAAGACCAGGGCCGCCCCACCGGATCGGTTACCATCATCGACGATTCGCCTTCGGGGAGGAAACACGGCGTGACCCAATTGGCAACGGAAGGCTTCTGGACTTATCTGCGCCACCGGGAAATTTCCTGGCGGCCCACTGGCGCGCTGCGCTGGTGGTTGCTCGGCCTGATTGTTCTGGGATGGGCCGTTGAGCAATACGAAGGACTGAAGACAGGTCCGGTGCTGGTCTACATCCTGGCGGATTTTGACAAGACGCTCATCGAATGGGGTTATGTGGCGGCTGCCGCAGGTCTTGTCTACAGCATCGGCGCCCAGGTGCTCAGCCGCGCCGCCGATCGCTTCGGTCGAAGGCCTCTGCTCGTCTGGCCCGTGTTTGGCTACGCGGCGATCTCTGTCTGCGGGGCGCTGGCACCCAGCTTCTACACGTTGGCTGCTTTGTCAATGGCGGGCAGTTTTCTCATGGCGGGCATGAATCCTGCCGTACACGCCGCTTCACGGGATCTCACTCCACAGATGGGACGCGCCATGGTGTATGCGTGGGTATCGATGGCATTTACCATCGGCGCGCTCATGTCGACCGTGATCGCCGCCAACACGCTACCGTATTTTCCGGGCTGGCGTCCCCAGTACTGGATCGGTGCGATTCTCGGTGTGGTAACGGCTGCTGCGCTGTTCCTCTTCTATCGGGACCTCGCTCCGGGTGTGCGTGGCAATCAGGCGACGGACGCTGCGGTCATCGAAGTACCGGGCCACTACGACGAGGGGCGCCGGATCTACCGCAGCTGGCGGCTGTGGGTACTCTCCGGCACCATCGTCTTCTGGTCATTGACCTATGTCACGGTGTCAGCGTACGTGCCGACGTACCTGACGCTTCACTACGGTCTCGAACCTTCACGAGCTGCCGCTGTCACGTCATCGTTCTGGATCGTCTTCACGGTGAGCGTGTTTCTTTCAGGCTGGCTGAGCGATCGATTGCGATTGCGCAAGCTGGTCACCGCCTTTGGCGCGATCACGACCGGAGCCTGTTTCATCATTGGCTCAAGGCTGCCTGTCGGAACGCCAGAAACCTCACTGATCCTGCTGTGGTCCTGCACCGGGTTTTTTGCCGGATTCATCTATCCCTCCTGGTGTGCCCTCTATTCCGAAACAGCCGAGAGCATTTCTCCCCATGGTGTCGGTCGCGCGTTCGGGATCACTGCAACGCTCTCACCCATTGCCGGTCTGTTCCTGAACCTTGGCTTGCCACGGGTCGTGGCCACCCACGGCTGGTCCACCTGGATGCTGTGTGCCGGTTTCTGCTGCATCGGTGTGGCTGTGCTGGTCAGCGCGGGCAAGGGACCATGGTTGAGCGCCACGCGTACAGGATGACGCTTCAGGATGCAGTCAGCTTGGGCTGTTAGACTCCGTGAACGTGGCGGCGTGCCACTGGCTACCTCTCCTTCCAATTGTCCAAGGAATCGACACCACGATGTATCTCTGCTTTGTTCCACCCCGTCTCGCTGCCGGTTGTCGCCAATGCGGCCGCAGCCTCCTCCGCCGGGCACTGGTGCTGCTCAGTCTTGGCCCGATCGCTGCGCTGGCCGTTCCAGGCGTCGCAATCAACCTCGAGGTGACGCAGACAGGATCTGCACCCGTCCAGCAGCAGATCCACATCGTTGGTCAGTCCATCAAGGTGGATATCAAGGGGGATCGGAATGGCAGTGTGATCTTTCGCGGCGGTACCGATGAACTCGTCACCATCGATCACGACAAAAAAGAATACATGCGTGTGGACAAGGCCAGTCTCGATCGAATGGCAGCTACGGTCTCCGGTGCAGTGTCCCAGGTGGACAGCGTGCTTGCGAACCTGCCGGAGGAGCAAAGGGTGATGCTGGAGGGAATCCTGAAAGACAAGCTGCCCACCTCGAGCGCTCCGCCGAAACGGCCACTGCTCAGATCCACGGGCAAGCGTGCAGTCAACGGCGGCCAGGATACAAGGCAGATTGAAGTCCTGGTGGACGGGGTCAAACGTTCGGAATTCTGGGTCGCCGCCTGGACCGGCATCGACGCGCGAGTGAAAGCTGCTGTGGAAGACATGTCGGGGTTCATGCAGGGTGTCATGGACAAACTGCCGGCTTCCATGACGGAGTCCATCAAGACCAGTGGTTACGAGGTCATCGGAGAACTGGGCGGGATGCCGATGCTGACCCGCGAATTTGACGAGCAGGGGCAGGTGGCCGTGGAATCGAAGGTAACATCGATCCTCAACGTGGATGTTGATGTCTCAGGTTTCAATCCGCCGGCGACCTACTCCCAGAAATCGCTTCCCCTGTAAACGACCTTCCGTCCTGTCTGCGCTCGTCCGATCGTGCCGGGAAATCGGCCGGATTGCTGTTGCAGCGTCCTCCTAGCCCGGAATATTCCTGAAGATTCGTCGCGACGGTGACGAGATGCGCGAAAAGACAGTGTGGCGCGGACCGGAAGGCGCGCAGTCGTACTGAACAGTACGGCGAGCACCTGGAGGGAGCACGCACTGTGTTTTCACGTATATCGGCAGCCGCAGTAGAAGATTCATGAATAGACCGGGCTACAGGACGTTGTCCTGCACGCAGGACCACAGGCCAAGCGAATAGTCGGCAAAGATGTCGATCCCGAGCGCAGACTTGACCAGATAGAGGGTGACAAAACCACATGCTGCACAAAAGGCGAGGAATGCCAGCAGGACCAGCAGTGCAAACGCATTGTCGAGTGCCTTTTCCTGTGCCGTCATGTCGCGCCGGTTGCGACCGGCCAGCACCGCAAAAAAATAGCGATGGCGGCCGAGAGGCACACTGCCCCGGATATCCAGCGGATGGCGTCCCCACTGACGGGTAGCAACGGCATCCTGCATGGCCTGCAGTTGAGCTCTGGTAAACGTCCTGGCCACGGCTGCCGGCATGCGACGAAGCAGATCGCGAATCTGCGCATCGCCGTCGGCGGACATGGGAATCGACTGTGATGCTGCGGTCTGTTCCATGGCCGTATTGTCGGCCACGGGGTTCAGACCGGTTAGCTAGCCGGTCTGACAGGGCCCGTGACGACCATCACACATTTTCATGAATGGCACCTGGACAGCGGGTGTCAAGGTCGCGAAATCCACTCATCGATCAGCATGTGCATGTGCCTGGGTTTGGTTTCGTTGTAGTCGGAAAACTGCACGTAGTCACGCGGCATCGTGTGCAAACCTTCCTGGACATAAGGCAGGTTGCGGATATCCTGATTGAATACCTTTGCCAGCATCCCGAGTTCGGGTGCGTCCGTCCAGTCATCATCAACACCAAGCCAGTGAATCGTGGAACACGGTGTATACGGCGTACCATTCTCCGGAATCGGCGCCAGATAGATGGCTTCCATGATGCACTCATCAACCTTGCGACCGTTTGGTCGGAACCTGTAGACGAGGCGATTGAACGATCCCCAGGGATGAAAATTCGGAAACAAGGTGAAAAACACCGAGGCAAATTCGATATCGGAGATCCTGTCGGCTATGGACGGAATGACTTCCCGCAGCGCCTCACGCTGAGTCTGTGCAAAGGCAAAGCGCGGATGGGTTGCTTTTTTGTTGTCCGACTTGTCTTTTGTCCCGTCGTCCTTCAGTGATCCACCGCTCTTGAGCGTGCGGTCCGTCATGGCCCGTTCAAAGGCACTGACATCGAGCTGGCGCCCACCAACCCAGTCACACAGGTGCGGGTTGACATCGCCCAGTGTGCCTTCGACACAGTCGCCGCGCACCGTGTACAGCCCTGTTTCGCCCTTGGGTGTCGAAACCTGAACCAGACCGTCCGCTGTTTTTTCATAAACCCAACCGGTCAGCGGATGTCGGACCCTGAGCTTGCCATCATTGGGCAGCGCATCCCATTCGGGTGTGCCCTGACTTTCCAGTGCGCCGCAGCGGATGGCGCGGGAGTAGTTGCCAAACACGTCATATTTCGTATCCACGTCATGCACACCACCGAGCAGGATCTGTGGATGGGTCGCGATGACATGATAGGACTCCATGAACGCTTCCGATGCCACCTTCCAGTTGCAGCGAATGATCTTGGCAACATGCGCCTGCTTGTAACGCTTTTCGTACGGCAGCAGCTCGAAGTTGCCAGGGAGGTCGCCGAGGAATGACTCCAGCGACTCACAATCCGGATCCGGGTTGATGAAGATGAATCGACCCCACTGCCCGACTCTGACCTCCTTCAGACCTTCGTTTTCAGGTTTCAGGCCGGGGTAATCCCATTGACACGGAATCTGGCGCAACGAGCCATCGATGTTCCAGGTCCAGCCATGAAATGGGCAGCGAAGTTCCTTGGCAGCCTTGCCAGCCGCTTCGCGCAGCTTGCGGCCACGATGCAGGCAGGCATTCCAGTAGGCCTTGACCTGCGTCGGAGAAGTTCGCACGACCAGGAACGAAAGCCCGGCAATATCATAGGGGACGTAATCGCCGACACCGGGAATATCGTCTTCGTGGCAGGCCATCTGCCATACCCTTTTCCAGATCTTTTCGACTTCGAGGTCAAAAAAGGCGGGTGATATGTAACGCTCGACCGGAACTTTGGTTGGCCCAGGCTCAATTGGATTGTCCCGGCGGTACGACGGAGGGATAGGGCGCGAATCCTCGTTCAGCAGCTTCTGAAAGGCGGCATCAAGGGTGCGAACACCAGGTTTTGTTTCAGCCATCTCGGGATACTCCTCATCTGGATGACCCTACTATAGTCCTTGGCTGTGCCTTGAATAAACTCCGGCCTGCCGTCTGCACGCGCGTGGTTGTTTTCGCCGACAGCAGTATTGGCTGTGTACGGAATCGACCGTGTGACGCAAGGCGGCCAGCACGCTCCACGGCATGTCCCGGAAAAACTTGCGACCTGAATCGCAAATCGGGCCATCTGCATCAGGAACCCATGCGGCAGAGCACCCGACGGTCTGCGGAACTTCTCTAGACTGCTCTGCTTCCGCTCATGGTCAACAGCGCTGCCAACGGACATGACAACCACCTACCGACCCGAAATCGACGGATTGCGAGCCGTCGCGGTGCTGCCGGTCATTCTCTTCCATGCGGGGTTTTCATGGTTCAGCGGTGGATTTGTTGGCGTCGACGTGTTTTTTGTGATCAGCGGCTATCTGATCACTTCCATCCTGCTCGACGACCTCGATCAGGGCACATTCAGTCTTGTCCGGTTTTACGAGCGGCGCGCGCGGAGAATCCTGCCGGCTCTGTTTTTTGTCATGGCCGCATGCGTACCATTTGCCTGGCTCTGGCTGATTCCGAGGGATCTGCGGGACTTTGGCGAAAGTCTCGCAACTGTGGCGACATTTTCATCGAACATCCTGTTCTGGCTGGAAAGTGGCTACTTTGGGACGGAAGCCAGTCTCAAACCGCTGCTCCACACCTGGAGCCTGGCTGTGGAAGAGCAATACTACATCCTGTTCCCGATCCTGTTGATGACCTGCTGGCGCTTGGGCACTCGTTGGATCATCGGGATCATCACCATCGGCTTGCTGGCCAGTCTGGCGATTGCCCAGTGGGGCGCTTATAACAAGCCTTCGCCAACATTTTACCTGTTGCCAACACGGGGCTGGGAACTTCTCATCGGAGCGCTGGCAGCTTTCTACCTTCGGCACAGGCCCCTGCAACCGGTTGGCAACAGGATGCGGTGGATCCCGGGTCGTGAATTGACCGGCTTCGCAGGACTTGCGCTGATCGTCACCTCCATCGTCTGCTTCGACGGGCGAACGCCATTTCCCAGCGTCTTTGCACTGGTACCGACGATGGGTGCCCTGCTGATCATACTCGCGGCACAACAGGGTACCTTTGTGGGTCGAATGCTGGGCAGCCGGCCCCTCGTGGCCGTCGGTTTGATGAGTTACAGCGCGTATCTCTGGCATCAGCCTCTGCTGGCATTTGGGCATTACCAGAGCCTGCACGAACCGTCCAGGCTGTTGATGGGGATGTTATGCAGCGTCACCCTCCCCCTTGCCTGGCTGACCTGGCGTTTTGTCGAAACACCGTTTCGGGATCGGCAACGCTTTTCGCGCCGTTTCATTTTTACGGGTGCGGCGGTGATCACCACCGTTTTCATTGCCACCGGGCTTGCCCTGTCGTTGCTGGAGGGTGTCCCGCAACGGTTACCCGCTGGTGTTATCCAGACGGTTGGGCTGGGTCCGCTGTACGTGGGTCAACGCGACGCTGATCCCTGCAATCTGCAGCGCGAGCAGTCCGTCCCACCTGCATGCGTGAAAGGTGAGCTGGAAAACGGACCTGACCGCCCCAGGGTCGGGCTGATCGGTGACAGCCATGCCGCCTCCCTGGTGCAGGAATTGACGCGGGAATTCAAACGGAAAGGCGAGAGTTTTGTGCAGTACACCAAAAACGGCTGCCCTTTTGCCCGCAAGCTCAAAAGCTCCGAAGCGCTGAACTGTGACCAGTTTGTGGATGCCGTGACTGCAGACGTGGATCTGAAGGATCTGGACATTCTGATCGTGCAGGCGCAATGGTCCGCATACCTCAACGAAAGTGATTTCGAAAACGGCGTCGGCGGCAGATCCATACATCCGGGCCACTACTTCACAGTCGCCGGTACCCCTCTGTCCGCCGACCTCATTACCAGGCGCCGTGCGATCCTCGATGCCTACATCGAGGCCATCAAGGGCTTGCGGAACGGGCGACGGAAAATCTACGTGGTCACGCCGGTGCCGGAACAAGCCTGGGATGTCCCCCGGTATCTGGGAAGGATTGCGATGGGGGGTGATTTGCAGGTCGACGTCCCCGCCACTCCTTTCGGTGTTTATCAGGATCGGCATGCACCTCTGATGCAGGCCTTCCACCGGTTGGCCGCAGATCCAGCCATCGTACTGATCGATTCGGCCGCGGTCTTCTGCAACAGGCCAAATCGACCGGGTTGCGCCTCGTCAATCGGAGGCGTGGCGCTGTACTACGATGACAATCACCTGACCAATGACGGTGCGGCGATGCTTGTCGAAACGATTCTCTCCGAGGCTGGACTGCTCGAGACTGACCGGCCAGTCCATTGATTCGCCGCGCTCACCGGTGAAGCCACTCACCAGCAAAGACAAACCCCTTCCTGCCTGACTAAACTGCCACTCCCTGTTCCGACTGAGGTTGTTCAGCATGTCCCGTATGGATCGAATGAATGCGATTGCCCAGGGTTACGTCAGTCGACGGCAGTACGCCGGCATTGAATGGCTGGTACAGCGTCGGGGAGAAACCCTGGCTCGTGGCCAGGCGGGTGTTGCAGACATCGCCACCGGTCGTCCACTGCCGGAGCGTCCGATCTATCGCCTGTATTCGATGACCAAACCCGTGGTTTCCGTACTCGCGCTGATTCTCGTCGAACAAGGCAAACTGCGGCTCTACGACACTCTGGCCCAGTTCAACCGCGCATTCGCCGGCATGCGGGTACTGCATCCCGATGGCCGCCTCGAACCGGCCAATCGTTTCATCACCGTGGAGGACCTGATCACCCATCGGGCTGGTTTCACCTATCCTTTCATCCACGGCTGCCACATCGCACCGTATTACAGGGATGCGCGGATCCTGGAAGACGGCGTGATCGATCTGGACGAGATGATGGCACGACTCGCCAGGCTGCCACTCGCCTTCCACCCCGGGAGCCAGTTTCGGTACAGCGTGTGCACAGACGTCCTGGCCCATGTCGTGGAAAAGGCGGCCGGTATCACAATCGACCAACTGGCCCGGCAGGAGCTGTTTGATCCTCTGGGCATGGTCGACACCGCCTATCAGGTGGCACCTGCCAAACTCGATCGTCTGCTGCCGATGTATGGTACCGGTGATCTGCTCGCCCTTCCGGTACTGGATCTGCAACCACACAAGCTCGAACCCCGCGACACCAACGATTTTTATCCGCCTGACGTGGCCGGTCACCGGCGAGGCGGCCATGGTCTTTTTTCAACGATGGACGACTACGCCGGGTTTGCACGCATGTTGATCGATGGCAAGACTGCAGATGGGCGAACCATCCTTTCCAGACCGATGCTGACAATGATGCGAGCCAACCGGATCCCCGCAGATCAATTGCCGCTGACCATCGGTTTGCAGCCACTGCCCGGTTATGGTTGGGGATTGGGTGTCCGGGTCATGCTGGACACCGGGCGAGCGCTGCAACTGACCAGCGTTGGTGAACTGGGCTGGGCCGGAGCTGCCAGCACGTTTTTCTGGGTAGATCCGGCAGAAGAGATGATTGGCCTGGTCATGGCCCAGTTTCTCGGGTCGGCGCTACCCCTCGCAGATGACATGCGAACGGCTGCGTACCAGATGCTGGGTTGAACGGATGCGGCGACCCTGTCGGCCTGACCGAAGAGCGAAACAGGCTCACTCGCTCCTGGACTTCGACTCGTTGGCGGCATACCCGAAGATACCTTTGGCCATCAGCGACGTCTCGGTTTCACGCCGCTTCTGGTAGACCTCCGCCCTGATCGTGTGGATACGCTTGTCATGAGGAGCAGCCTGCGACGCAAGCTCGACCAGATGGCAGGCAAGTCTCGGATCAGATGCCACAAGTTCAAGGCCTCGCTCGGCAAGGCGCAAGGCACCTCCGGCCAGTGACGAAAGTTCGGAAGCAAGCTTCGTGTCTGGTGCAGGCTTGAGATGGGCAGGGTTACCGTCGTACCAGCCCCCATACATTCGCCAGATGTTGCGCACCACGAACTCAGGCTCGTCGTACATGGGACGCAGATAGGGTTTTTCGAGAACCAGCGGGTCGATCTTCACTGAATGCACGATATCGTTGAGACGTGCACCCTGATTCATCATGCTCAGGGTTTCCCGGACCAGAAACTCCAGGGCTTCCGCTACATCGGTGAGCACCATGCGGATCCTCGCCTCACCAGCGACTGGCAGGCCGTGCGCCGGCAGGAACAGCTCGGCACCCTGGGCTGCCATGGCTCGCATCGCTGCCGCCCACTCCACGGGATAACGCTGTACCTTCTGCGGATTGCCGGCGTTGGGGAAGTTCCAGATGAAAAAGTCGCCGGCGCAGATCGCCTTGTAACGGGGAATCCATGACCACGTGTGATCGTCTGTTTCACCCCGGGCATGGCGCAGTTCCACATCCAGTCCACCAACTTCCAGCCGCAGTTCGTCACGATAGGTCAGATCGGGCTTTGGGGACGTGGCTGGCAGGAAATTGCTGCCTGCAGATATATCGTAGCCTCGCTTGCGAAACTGTCCGAACTGGCGTTCGTTGATGATCTGGTTGTAGCCGTTGGTCAGGTTGTACCGGTCAAATCGTCTGGGCACGTTTTCATGGCCGACGAACGAGATCGACGGATGTCCCGCCGACTCGGCATCCGTCACAAACGCACCCGCCCCACCGACATGATCCACATGCCCATGCGTGTAGACCACGGTGTTGAACCGCTTGGTGCGCCAGCCGCGCACGGCATCCACCACCTTGCGGCCACCTTGTTCGTTCGATGTATCAAAGGCGATCAGCCCATCGTCGGTATCAAACAGGACACAATGCGAAAAGGCTTCAACCACGGCTACACCATCTGCAATCACGGACAGCTGGTGATTGATGCGGTTGATGGGACCGACCGCATCGGCACCCTTGCCTTCATCGATGACTGCGTTGGAAAGCGCTATCAGATCGGTCATGTCCAGATTCTCCGTTGGGTCGTCGCCGGACCCCGGTTCTTCAGAAATGAAGGGTGGCCTTGCCCTGCTCGATCCGTTGCAGGATGAGCGCATGTTCCGGCAAACGCCACGCTTCCCATTCCTTGAAGGCGCTGTAACCGAGTTTGGCGATGTGTTCATCTTCCGAAGCCAGTGCCGAAGTCAATACGGCGGAACGTGAGGGCTCCCGACTGGCAGACGTTCCGGGGGCGGCATATGCGGGTGCACGGATGATCAGATAGGCTGCGGCAAGACTCATCCAGAGCGCGTCCGCAACCTTGTCGTCATCGCCGACCCACGGCGACAGCAGATGCACCGCCTGGCTGCCGGTGACCATGTGCAAGGCAAAAAAATGCCCAAAGCCCAGATAGACGCGGGCGGCTTCGCGGGCCAGATCCATCAGCCCTACGGCCGGACCGCGCCAGCGGACAAGTCGCCTGAACTCCGGCAATCCACCCAGACGCCCAAGCTGCACCCCGAACATGTCTGTGGACACAGGACGATTGCCAAGCACCGGGTGGGAACGCAATCGGTGAAAAAGTTCCGTCGGGTCACTGCGCTCCCGCGGGCCGTCATCAACCGGCATGGCTTCCCAGGCACTCACCCAGTAAGCCAGTGCACAGGCAAGTTCGGCTTCCGCTTCCGCTTCTACCGCGAGCGCGGTCCGGATCAGCGGATGCAACGCATCGATCCCCGCAGTTTCAATCAGTCTTGGCAACCACTCCCTCAGCACCTGGTCCCGACCCTGGGCCTGAAGTGCGTTCGCAAAGTAGCGTCGCAATCCGGGATAGAGTTGGCGATGGCCTCGGCAATCTGGCCAGATTTCACCCACGATCGGTTGCTCGGGGAACCGCTGTGGTTCCAGACGTGTCGCATATCGATCCCGGAACTGTCTCAGTTCGAGATCGGAAGCGCCCAGGCGCCTGAGCGACACCAGAGCCATCGGCAGGTGATCAGAGAGCAGCGCAGTTCCGTAATATGGATCATTCTCGGCTCCACTGTGCAGCAACTCCTGAAGCACCACATCATCAACACTCACGTCGCAACCCTCCGGTTCAAGCATCGTGGTCTTCCGTCATTCTAAGACCTTCAGCGACAATCGATCAAAGTGTCCCTGATCATCGATGGCCAGAATCGAACTGATACCCGCCTCGGGCAGGGTCAACTCGAACCGACCTTCTCCCTCGCTCATGCCTGCCAGTCTGTTGTTGACGAGCCAGTGCACACGGCCGGCGGCCCCACGCGCATTCAGATGGACCCGAAGCACCCGCTGGGATCCCGGTGCACGCCGTAGTACCGCACCTGGCGCAACACCATCGATCTGCAGACCGCGCTGTGTATCGACCGATTCGGAACAACCCGGTTTGACCGGTGGCAGTGATGACTTGCGTTTCTCGATGATGGAAAGCCAGGGCCTGGCCGCCAGCGGCCACCGGGCCACCCGTGCAATTCGGGTCGATCCAGCGATGCAATCGGCTGGTACACGGTGTCCGGTCAATGAGTCGACGGCCATGGCGCGAACCAGAGGCAGGTTGTCACCACGCTGGGTGACACGGGTGGGCGGCAGATTGTCATCCAGCAACCAGGCGGTTTTTGTGACATGGCATAACGACTCCCGATCACCCGTTTCAGGCACCCCCGTCGGCCAGCAGATGTCACGGGACGACACGTTGGAAGGCGGGACCGAAGGAGCACGATCTGCCGCCGATCGTGGCAAGGAGCGCAGGAGATTGACGAGCATCGGCAACGCCGTGACCGCTCCATACTGACCCGGCATCGGTGTGCCATCCGGTCTTCCCGTCCACACACCCAGTGTGTAGGTGGGGGTTACCCCAAATGCCCACGCATCCCGATAGCCGTAACTGGTACCGGTTTTCCAGGCGAGGCGCATGTCGTTGACCAGCCCGCTTGCCAGTTTTTCAGGCAGCGGGTTGGACTCCAGAATGTCGCGCACGATCCACGCAGCACCAGGACTCAACACCTCGCGTTCATGCAGCGGCTCATCGACCAGCGTGCGCACCGGTCCGCCCACGCCGTCGTTGGCAAGTGCCGAATAAACACCCGCGATCTGATCCAGACGAGTACCCGTGCCGCCAAGAATGATCGAAAGATTGGGTGCGGCTGCTCTGGGTAGCACCAAACGTAAACCGGCATGTCGCAAGCGTGCCGTGAATCGTTCGGGGGTGACCTGCTGCAGCAGTTCCACGGCAGGCACATTGAGCGAACGGCGAAGGGCATCGGCCACCGTGACCGGACCATGGAAAAAATCGCCGAAGTTGGCCGGTCGATACCCATCGAAAGAATAGGGAGCATCAACCATCAGGCTGGCGGAGTGCACCAGCCCTGCATCGAAAGCGAGTCCATAGAGAAACGGTTTGAGTGTCGATCCAGGTGAACGGATCGCTCGAATCATATCGACGTGACCCAGCCGATCTTCATCCGCGAATCGCGCCGAGCCCACATAGACAAGCACTTCTCGTGTCGGATTGTCGATCAGCAGCACGGCGGCTGATGATCGGGCTGGCAGGCGTGACACCTCGGCGGCCAACCGGGATTCAATCAGGCGCTGCAAGGCAACGTCGATGGTTGAACGCAGAACTCGTGCATCCGGCCGCTCGCGCCGCAATCGTTCTGCAAACAACGCAGCCAGCATTGGCGGAACAAGGCGTCGCGATACCACCGGTTCCTGCACCGCCTCACTCAGTGTGTCGTCCGGCCATTGACCTTGCACACGCATTCGATCCAGCACCTTGTCACGAGCCCGACGTGCCGCCTCCGGATGCCGGTCCGGGCGCAATCGACTCGGCGCCTGGGGCAGCACTACCAGCATCGCGGCTTCCGACCGCGACAGTTGTTTTGACGGCTTGCCAAGATAGGCCCAGGAGGCTGCCTCAACCCCTTCCACCGTACCCCCGAACGGTGCTCGTTCAAGGTAAAGCGTGAGTATCTCGTCTTTTGTCAGTCGTCGCTCGATCTGCAGGGCACGCAGGACCTGCTTGAGTTTGCCGCTGGCGTTGCGCGGTATCGGTTCGATCAGGCGTGCGACCTGCATGGTCAGTGTCGAACCACCGGATATGATCTCGCCATGTCGCAGCGCCTGGAACACGGCCCGAAGCAGAGAGACAGGATTTACCCCGGGATGCTGGAAATACCAGCGATCTTCGTAACCAAGCAGGGCATCGATGTAGAGAGGTGAGACATCCGCCGGGGATACCGGATATCGCCACACCCCGTCGGCGCTGACAAACGCTCGCAGGGGTGAGCCATCCCTGGCCAGCACCAGGGTACTGGTACGAGCCATTGGCGAGGGAATGGGTGGAGGCAGCAACAGGTCCAGCCCGACGCTCGCGACAAGGAGTGCCACACCAGCCAACAGCAGCTTGTGCCACACCGGCATTCGTGGACCGACCGTATCGAGCTTCAAGACAGGCTCTGAACCCGTCGCAGAAACAACCTGATCAGAGGATCTCAAGGCCTGACCATGCAGGCATCAGGGCGGGGCAATGCTGACTTGATCCTGCTCATTGACACCGGTCGCTCGCATAGAAGGTCGATACATGTCTTCCACGCTTACCGGAGGCACCAGATACCGGCCCGGTGTCACGGCCCGCAGGAGATAAAACAACCTGACCTCGCTGCCAGCATAAAGGTTGACCGCGGCGACATAGCGATCGTCACGATATTCCTCGAAGCGTGCGGATCCGGCGCCGATCTGACCGGCAATCTCCACACCATCAACCTCGATTCCGGACCACTGGGTGACGTCAGTCAGATTCAGGTTCTCTACCTCCAGACCACCCGGCGACAGATCGGTGATCAAGGCGTCGTTCATCGCGCGCTTGCTCTCAACGGTAATCGCGGCGATGAGAATTTCCCCTTCTTGCAGGGAACCGCCGCTGAAGACACTGCCATCGGTCCGATACCAGCGTCGCCGGATCTGCAGGTCGTCCCGGGAATTGAGGTCCGGTTTGCGTGGTACGCCCGCCAGTTCGTGGACAACAAAAAGATCGCCATCCACTTTGGGCAACAAGCGAGTCCCGCTGACCGATACCTCATCCGTGTCAATCAGCCGACTGTAGTAACGTCGGTCGGTAAGGGTTTCGGTGGCTCCGGCATGCTCGACATCAAGATCGAACACAGCCTCGTTGCCGGCCACCAGCACCTTGCCCAGGCGCAGGATCGCGATCTGCTCCTGCGTCGAGAGCCACTGGTCATCACCATGGCCACGTTCGCCCAGCAGATCACGTGCTGCCTGTTGCGCAAGATTGTCGGTTGCCGTCGTCGCCAGTCCCTGCTCTCTTGCCAACGCCGCCATCAACACGTCATCCCGGAACTTCGAACCGTAATCACCCAGCCATTCGGGACGCTTCCACTGCCGTGTGGTTATTTCCTCGAATGCTGCAGCTGCGCGATTCTTGTCTCCCGCTACCGACAGCGCAGCCCCGAGATGTGCCAGGGGTAACGGTGCGAGCAACTTCGACCTTTCGTTGTCATACACGGCTCGCAACGTGCCAAGCGGAGCCTTCCCGGCGAGGGCCAGCACATAACCGGCATGCGCAAGCTCCGCCAGTCGCATGTGTTCGTAGTGTTCAAACTCGTAATGGGTATTGCCTCCCTTGAGGACGTCTTCAAGCAATCGTTCGAGCGCCTTGTCGAGCATGGCAGCCGGAACGGCATGACCTGCCGCACGGGCCTGCAGCAACAGTTCGACGACGTACGGTGTAATGACCGAATTACCCTCCCCTTCACCTGGCCATAAACTGAAGTGACCGGACTCGTTCTGCATCGTTGCCAGCCTTGCAAACGCGTTCGCCAGCATCACCGCCCGTGCCGGACCGGAAACGTCGATCGGCCGATCATCCCGATCGCGCAGGCTGCTCGCTTCGATCCCGAGGCGTGCACGGGTTTCATCATCGAGCAGGACCAGCGGCATGGCGCGTGAGGTCGTCTGCTCGGCACAGCCGTACGGATACTGCAGCAACGCCTGGGCGGACTGGACATAGGGCATCGGTGGCAGTCGACCAACGCTCAGGCGCTGTACGATCGAAGCCGGATACAGGCCTTCTCGCAGACTGTTGTCGGGCGATACCACCGACCCACCTCGGGCAGCAGCCAGCTTCAGCCTCTGAACGGCCGGCCAGCCCGCGCGTACCACCACGTCAAAACTGCGTTCCAGTGCCACATCCGCACCGGTGAGCCTGACCTGCACTCTGCCTGTGCCAAATCCATCACGTGCCTCTACCGGGATGGTGAGCGTGGTGCGTTCGCCATTGGCCAGTTCCACACTGTCTGGTGCGCCCGCCACACTGATCGGACCCTGCGCCGCAAATTCCAGCGCAAATTTGCCATCCTTGCCACTTGCATTGTCCAGATCAAGCGTCAGCCGGCTGTTGTCACCTGGAGCCAGCACACGCGGCAGACTGGCTTCCATGATGACAGGCGCACGCACGAGGGTTTCAAGTTCCGCAGCGCCGTAATGCTGATCACCGTAAACCACAGCCCGAACCCGCAGGGTGCCGTTGAAATCCGGAACATCCAGCGACACCTTCGCGTTGCCTGTCGCGTCGAGTCTTACCGGTGCTGCAAGCAGGTCGACAATCCTGATCTGTGCATTCGGGCGTCGACCTTGTGGCAGTGCGAGCACAGCGGCATCACCGCCATATCGAAGGCGAGCCTCCCGGCCTGCGTAACTTTCGATCACGCGCCCATAGACATCGTAGGCATCGACGCCAAAACGGCGCGGCGAAAAGAACCAGGCGGCCGCATCCGGAATCGGAAACGAGGTCATGTTGAGCACACCGGCATCCGTTGCGGTCACACGCACACTGGCCTGTTTCCCGGCGAGTGCCGGAACCATCACCTCGAGTGCCAGCGGCTGCATCGGTCGCATCGACGCCGGACCTTCCAGGTCCGTCTTCACCTGTCGGCCACTGCGATCAAGCTGCACATGGGCAATCCCTACCGCCCGGTTCGGTGTGATGGCTTCTGCACTCGAGCCGGGGCGAAACACCAATGCAGTGAAAAACAGATCGTGGCGATTCCAGGCCGGGTCGAGCGGCAGTTCAACCGTGGTCCCCTGGCCGACAGACAGTGTCCGATGCCACAACAGCCCATCCCCTTCCAGCAAGAGCAGCGCCGGACCCTCGTGTGGTGCAGTCAGGGTGATGGTGGCTGTCTCTCCGGTGGTGTATGACGGCTTGTCAAACACCACCTTGACCTTGTCCGGCCGCGCTTCCAGACCCCGGCTCTCGCTGCTGCCCCACCCGGCTTCGAACGGTTGTCGCAGCACCAGGCTGGTCGCAGGATCGGTAATCTCCAGTCGATAACCGCCCCAGGTCACCGGCACGCTGATCCTGCCGCGCGCACCTGCTGCCATGGAAATCTCGGTGTCGAGTACTGTTTCATCGCGAGTCGTGAAGTCGAAGGTCCAGCCGCCGTTGTCGATAAATCGCCACTGGTAATCGCGCACTTCCCGGATCACTTTGACACCAAGTCGATCAGCGGCCAGCAGCTCACCGGTCGAATTGGTGCGTATGATCTCGAATCCTGCGTCGGCGTCGGGACTGGCGCCATCTGCCAGATCAAAAAGGGGGCGCATGCCGACCAGTTCATTGGCGGGCCAGACGGTTCTCTTGAGGCTTCTGGTCACTGCACGCCCACCGGTCTCGTGCACACTTCCGGCCAGCACAATCTGGATCGGCGTTGCTGAGGGCGTTTCAGCAGGAACCTTGATGTCCTGTGCGAACCTGCCTTCACCATCAAGCCGCACATCGATCAGATCATCGACCGCCGCAGGCATGACCATCTTCGCATCGCCAAAATGGAAGTCCTTGAACGTTTCTACCGGATGAGGTTCTGGCAGTTGCACCAGTCGTGCCGTGAACCGATTCCCGGCTGCCGGCGCGCCATGCAGATAGTCCGCATCAACGGTGACAGGAAACACTTCACCAGCTCGCAACTGTACCGCGCTGGAGCCCAGCTCGAGCTTCAGCCGCTCCGGCAGGAATTCTTCGACACGGAAGGAAAAACCCTGCGCACGATCACTCGACTCCGGATCGGTTGCAAAGTCTACCGACCAGCGGCCGGTGGCTGCGTCGGCGGGCAGTGCTCGCCTGAATTCGTGATAACCCAGTTCCCCGGAGCCCAGTTGCTGCTGCACCACAGCTTTGCCATCCGGTTGCCTGAGGGTGGCAAACACCGGCTGCTCCGCGATGGCAACACCATCGTGATCACGCAACAGCGCCGACACGGTAACCGTCTCACCCGGTCTGTACAGATCACGGCTGGCCCATGGAAAGATCTCGACGTTGCGTTGCGGTCGTCCGCTGACGGCAAATTCCGAGATGTCGAGCGCGGGCTGATTGAACGGCAGCAGGGCCAGATCATCACCCTTCTGTGCCAGCAGCAGATGCTCGCTCTTCAAGCTGTAACCGTCGAAGCGGGCAACTCCATCTTCATCCGTTTCCGACCTGGCGATCAGGATGCCTTTGGCATCGCGCACTACCAGTTTCACCGCAGCCTTGGGTTTGCCGCTCTCCAGGGACGCCGCATGGATCAACAGGCCGGACGGATAGTGACGCACATGGAGACCGATATCGCTGACAAAAAACAGGCTGGTATCCTGTTCATAGGGAAACGCACCGCCGCGTTTCATCACGGCAAAGTACAACCCGGGCTCAGACAGTTCCTCGATATCCCGAATCGGCAGGTAGGTCAGGGTTCGCTCGTTGGGTACACCTTCGATGGCAAAGCGGTTCGCATACACCGTGTCTGCATATTTCGCCATCTGTTCGAGCGACCAGTAACTGCGCCGTCCACCGGAAGAGAATTCGCCGAGAAAGGCATTCAGATGCCTGTCACGCACGCGCAGGAATTCGACATCCACATCCGACACGTTCACGGTGACTACCGGCAACCCCCGCGATTCGTGCGCTGGCAGCACACTGCCCTGACTTGCAAAGCCGAGAATCGGCTCCAGCGGGCCGGTATGCACCACCTGTTCAACATCCCTGCCAATGGTTGAACCGTCCGCAGCCGAAAGCGATGCTCGCAGCGACACGGTATAACTGCGGTTGCTCGCCAGGTAGGGAAAGCGCAGTTCATGGCCTTCGTTTTCCAGCATCCAGCTACCCGGCGGAATGCCACCGTCACTGTCCTTGATGGCGAGCAGATCATCAAACTTCTGGGCACCTGCCAGCGGCATTGAAAATGTCAATCGGATCGAGGCGCGCCCGTCATAACTTGAGGCGTCTGCCGAGGCCAGACCAAAGCCATCCACCGCAGCGACGCTCTGCCCGGTGTCGGTAATGTCTGTGGTCGGCTGCCCGTTGCCACAACCCGTCAGCCAGACCAGCAGAAGACCGACTGAAATCGACAAACCTGGCAGGCCAGGAAAACAGCTCCGCATGGCGGTACCTTTTAATGAAGTCTGGAGACGTCCGAAACGACGCCAGTTTACGCTGACGGAAAGCACGCCAGTACCGGAGCCGACTAGGGCGCGCTCAACATTTTTTTCTCATACGCGCTGGCCCCGACCAGAAGCAGACCGATGGCAATCGGCCCCATGAACAGCGACACCAGCCCAAGTGACTGGGCTACGGCCACGGGGTCACGGAAGACGTAGTCCGTGCACGCAGCAACCAGCGTTGGCCCCAGCGCCAGACCAATGACGTTGGTGGTGACCACGTAGAGTCCGTTCACGACACCACGCATTTCGTTGGGTGTCACCATCTGCATGGCCGAGGTGATCAGCGCCAGTGGCATCG
Source organism: Pseudomonadales bacterium (assembly GCA_041752315.1). Taxonomy (GTDB): domain Bacteria; phylum Pseudomonadota; class Gammaproteobacteria; order Pseudomonadales; family Azotimanducaceae; genus SYFY01. The sequence continues at coordinate 54,357 of JBGSHJ010000001.1, read as the reverse complement.
TGACAAAAAAACTGGCTCCCGCAATACAGCACAGCGCCGTCGTAGCGGTGTCCTGCAGCGGCAGGCAGACCAGCAGTGATGACGCCGCCGCAGCCCCCGCGACAGCCACTCTCAGTGGGGCGTCGTGGTACCCCCACCGTACCAGTACCCTGGCAATGAAAGGGCCAGACAGCACACCGGCAGAACCTGCCAGCAGCGCGATTACCCCATAGGTTCGTCCTGCGTCGGCAAGATCCCAACCGTAAACACGCACCAGGATGGTGGGCGTCCAGCTCTGCAGGCCATACAACATCACGATGATGAACGGCACTCCCAGATGCAATGCGACGTAGATGCGCTGATTGGCTCGCATGTAGGCACGGACTTCGCTCCAGGCAGGTACCACGAGCCCTGCTTCCTTGCGTCCTGTTCGCAGTGGCTCACGAATGGTCGCAATGAGCCCGGCAATCAGGATGCCTGGCAGGCCAACCGCGATGAATGTCAGTTGCCAGGGCGCAAGGGTGCCGATAAGCGGCAGATCGATGGACACAACGGTGCGCGTCCAGTCGAGCACTTGCGCACCGGCAATCATGGCGATCCCTGCACCGATGTATGGCCCCATCAGATACACACTGATCGGCCGCGACAGTTTGTCAGGGTGAAAATAGTCAGCAAGGACAGACCAGGCCGCCGGGCTCAAGGTGGCCTCCCCCGCGCCGACCCCCATCCGGGCAACCAGCAACTGGGTGTAGTTGCGCGACAGGCCACAGGCGATGGTTGTCGCACTCCAGACGAGCACCCCGCCGATCATGATCCAGATACGATTGAACCGGTCAACCATCCGGCCCACCGGTACGCTCATGAGGACATAGGTGATCGCAAACGCAAATCCCTGCAGGAAGCTGATCTGGGTGTCCGAGATGCGCAGATCGGCACGGATCGGTTCCACCAGGAGGTTGAGTACCTGGCGATCAACAAATGAAAACGTGAAACCCAACAGGAGCACGCACGTGACATACCACCCCTGTCGTGCAGACGGCCAGCTTGATGGGTCGTCCAGCGACGGGGCAACCAGGAGTTTTCCGGAGGTCATCAAATTGGTCTTCGGATCAGATCGGCCCCAGCTGGCGGACTTCAGCAGACAGATGGACCAGGTTCATGGCTTGAATCTGCCAGCCGGTACCCGGTACAAACAGCAGTTCATCGACGTAGTTGCCCATGACCAGACGCAGGCGATTGTCGGGCCATACATGCCAGGCCTGCAGATAACTCGTCATGCCCGCCACACCTCCGATCACCTGTTCATCTCCGTGTTCGTCCATGGCCGTCTGCAAGCTGCGCAGGTCAACAATCTGAGTCCCGGAGAGATGCTGGGTCACGACGTACTCCTGCAGTGCCTTCATCACCACTTCAGCCCAGCCATCCGGTCCGGTTGCCTGCAGTGGCCCGCTACGTGCAACAGCGCCCGTTCCGGTCACCTTGATGGTTGCATCAACCGTGAAGATGCGGTGGTAGATGCGCCGTGCCTCCGCGTTGGCATCGGTATTGCCCGTCATGCCAAACAGGTCCGTCGCCCGGCAATACCAGCGGCGCAGGTATTCAATCTCCTGGCGGGCCCGCACGTGACAGGGTGAGCCGGCAAACTCCAGCTGCGTGGATGGAATCGGTGCCGCACCACTCATGCCTGCACTCCAGCGTTGAGATAACCACCACCCTTGACCACCTGCTTGATCTGGGTGAACTCAAGAATGCCCTCCATGCCGCATTCCCGTCCCCAGCCACTTTGTTTGTAACCACCAAACGGCTGGTTCAGCGAAACTCCGGCCATGTTGATCGCCACGCTGCCAGCCCTGATCCGCCGCGCCATCGATTGTGCAAGCTGTGCATCCCTGGAGTAAATCGAACAGGCCAGACCAAAACGTGAATCGTTGGCAATGCTGATCGCCTCTTCAATACCGGAATAGGGTATGACAGAGGTGACTGGACCGAAAATCTCTTCCTGTGCCACCCGCATTGAATTGTCGACATCGGCAAGCAGTGTTGGCTCATAGAACCAGCCACGATTGAGATACGCTGGACGGCGACCGCCAGTCACCACTCGTGCGCCGTCTACCTTCGCCTGGGCAACATGCACCTCCACCCGGTCACGCGCCCGCTCGACGGCCAGTGGACCCCGATCCGTTGCGGGATCAAATGGGTCTCCGATCCTCAGAGAATCAAAGTGGCTGGCGAGCGCCTCAACCACTTCACCGTATCGTGACCGGGGTGCGAGCACGCGTGACAGATTGACGCACACCTGCCCCATGAACCCGGTCGCGCCAACACCCAGGGTCTGCATCACTTCGTCCAGATCGACATCTTCATCAATGATTGCCGGCGACTTGCCACCCAGTTCCAGTGCAGTCCTTGCCAGCCGGTCGGCGGTTCGCTTCACCACATCCACGCCGATGGCCGTACCACCGGTCAGCGCGACCATGTCAATACCTGGGTGTCCGACCAGATACTGGGTCACCCTGGTATCCGCAGCCAGTACGCTCACGACGCCTGGTGGGAAACCAGCGTCACCGATGGCCTGCGCGATGAGTCGCGAGGTGAGTGGCGATTCCGGTGCATGTTTGACGATGACCGTACACCCTGCCAGCAGCGCCGGAATCACCTTCATGCCCATGAGCACGATGGGGCCATTGAACGTCAGGATACCAAGCACGGTTCCCACCGGTTCGCGCAACAGCAGGACATCACCACGATCTTCTTCGAACAATGCCCGGCGGGCACTGAGCAGTGCACCGCGCCAGACGCTCACCCCGGCGCCATCATTGATCATCTCGCCATGGGCTATGGTTGCTCCAGATTCAAACGCCCAGGCCCGATTCATTTCCGGCAATCTGGCTTCGATCGCATCGCACAATCGGGTACAGACAGCCACCCGCTCGCCGACCGACAGGCTGGCCCACGGTCCGGTGTCAAAGGCTGTACGCGCCGCCCGCACAGCGGCGTCCGCATCTTCGACGGTCGGCAGCGCAACACGTGCCACCGATTCTTCCGTCGTGGGCGATAAAACATCAACCATCTCTCCCGTTCCCACTCGCCAGGCACCAGCGATGAACTGCCCATCCAGGCCAGGGATGTGAAAATCGAGAGATTCCGGATGCACCGTCATGTTCGCTGGTTCCTCAAGTCAAAAGTTTGCGCACGCAGGGCGAACGTTGCGCGAGTCATCGCCATCGCGGCATTCCGTTCCCGGCTCATCTGAAGTAGTAATCAGGGGCCGGTGCCCGATTTGGCAGTACCACCACCGTCTCGTCCACTTCGCGATAACAGACCGACGCAAACAGCTCCAACTCGAGGGAGTCAAGATGCGTGGAGGACAAAGCCGCCAGTCGACCGTCGACGAACTGGTCTGCACGATCAAACCACAACTCCGTCATGCAGTCCCACGATCCATAGAAGTGTTCCCGCTCGGCAATGCCCCTGGCGGTGAATCCTTCTGCCTCTGGTTCGAAAAACCTGCTCATCACATCCAGTGGTGTTCGGAAATTCATTACCAGTCCCCGCAAGCCAGGCAGTTGTGCAAGCCGGGCTGCATAACGACCGCAGACGTAACTGCGAAAGAGTTCATCCGGAAGCCCGCTCTGTCGCGTTGCAAACTGCACCAGTTTGAAGAGTTTGCGCTCGGGCCTTCGTACCGGCAGTGCCACGTGTTCCACCACCATGAACTGGAATGGCGAACCGGCGTACAGCCATGGACCATCGCCGCCAACCGCGGCCACAAGAGCGTCGTCTTCGAGACCCCGCGGTCCAGCCTTGTCATGCGCCGGTGTCTTGGCGGACAGATAGGTCTCCAGTGAATCAAACAGCAACTGGCCCCAACCATCCCACAGGTCGTCGAATCCCTGGACTTCATCGCGGGTGATTCGGCTGGCCAGCGGACCAAGCGTCGAGGTGATGGGGGCATTGGCCCGCACGTTCAGGACATAACCACGAATGTTGTTGAGTCGACGCCCGTAGGAATTGTGGTAGCCGACATGGGCAGCACGATAATCATCATGGGTCAGGTCGGGGTGGCGGCGAACAAAACCAAATACCTTCAGCACGATGCACCCCTACCGGTAGTAGAACGAGGGCGAAGTGCCCCGGTTTGGCATGACAATCATGTTTTCGTCCACCTCGACATACCAGTTGGCTGCAAACAGGTGACGCTCTGCAGCACACAGCCGAGGGTGAAGATCCGGTGCGGAACGCGCCGCAACAAACGCCCCGACACTGTCGACATGCAGTTCGATGGCGCCGTCCCACAAGGCGCAAAACGCTCGGCGCATGGCATAACCCTCCGGAGAGAAGGCCCAGGCATCGGCGGGATAATAGTTCCGGAACGCCGCTTCCTGGTCGGTATCACGAAAGTTCAGCGTACAGCCGTACAGTCCGCCAATACGGGCAGTCAGCGGTGCATAGTGATTGAGCACACCCTGTACAAAAGCGTCTTCACCCAACACCGGATTGCGACGGAAGAACAAAACCAGTTTCACAAGCTTGTGTTCAGGTCGTTCGACCGGAACCACGATGTGCTCCTCCATGTGCAGGTGATAGGACCTGAACTCGGTCGGCCGATCCGGCAGCGGATCGAACAGGTACGGTCCATCACCCAGTGTCCAGTTCGGGTCTACCTGCAGCCCACCTGCCATGGCTCTTGTCGGCTCCGGCGTGCCGGCTTCGGTCCAGCTCCGGTGACTGTCAAACCAGACCTCCGGGAAACCATCCCAGAGTTCAAGAAATCCGGGCGGTTCACGAACCACGATCTCATCGTGCAGCGCACCAAGACGGGGGCCCAGCGGCGCATTCGCCCAGATGTTGACGGAATAGCCCCGAATATCCTTGAGCCGTCGGGAGTTGCAGCAATGAAACCCCACATGCCCGGCCCGATACTCGTCATGCGTGAGCAGTTCTGCATTGCGTTTCAGAAACGCAAAAACCTTGAACACCTTGTTCTCCCCCAACCGTTCGACCATCGATAGTACACGCTATGCGTCGGAGCGGAAGGTGCGGATCGGCTTCCACCACCAGCCGATCAATGCAGTGGCAGCAATTGAAATGACTCCGCCCAGGATCATCGTATTGGCAGCGCCAATGCCGGCTACCCAGAACCCAACCCATATCGTTCCCACATTGTTCGCCGTCTGCGCGGCAAGAACCATGATCGAAAAAGCGCGTCCACGCATGTGATCCGGTGTGGTCAGCATGACGGTGGTTTGTCGAACAGCCACCGTGACGGAATCCGTGGCGCCCAGCAATCCGATCATGAGCATGCCCATCCAGAGTGAGCCTGCAAGCCCGAACCCGAACATGGCAAACCCGTAGCCAAATGAAGCAAACAGCACCAGCATGCCCTTGGCGCGATAACCTGCAAACAAGGCTGCGACAACCGAGCCGACGATGGCACCCACGGAGTTCGCAGCGCCCAGGACACCTGTGGCACTGGCACCGCCGGCAAACAGTCCAAGCGCCAGCACCGGCAGTATTTCCCGATAGAAGGAGGCAACGGTGATACCGGTATCCAGCAGAAACAGTCCCGGCAGGATCGGATGCCTGGCCACATAGACCAATCCAGCGCGGGTCTGATCGATCTGCGACGTTGCCAGCGACTGATCGCCTTCAGGAACACCGGATGCACGTATGGCCAAGGGTAACAGGGTGGCCAGAATGCCAAGGAATGCCGCGGTCATGAAAGCCGCTGTCAGGCCCGCGCCAAGCGATATGGCAGCAAACAGCAACGGCGCCGCGACCGCCGCGATGTTTGCCGAAGCGTTGTCGCTGGCCGCAGCGGGCAACAGCAGGTGTGGCGGCACCACACGTGGCACCATCGCCGATCGTGCGGGACTGGCAAACATCTGCGAGGCCGAAGTAACGGCGATACCGGCAAACACCAGCGTCGGAGTCAGCAGTTCAAGTCCGCTCAACATGCCGAAGGTGAGCATGACCAGGCAAGTGCCGCCATTGGCCATGAACAGCAGCCGTTTGCGATCGAGGCGATCTGCGAGAGTACCCCCCCACAGCAGCGCCGGGATCTGCATGACGAGCTGGATCACGCCAATCGCGCCAACCACAACTGCCGATCCGGTGGTCTCCAGCAACCATTGGGACGTGGCAAGGATACGGAGCCAGACCACAATGGATGCACACATCATGGCACCCCATAAAAACTGATAGTCACGCAGCGCAAAAAGCTGCCAGGCAGAGGCCCTGTGTTCTGGATCGGAGTCTGCCACCAACAAAACCGGCCGTCGGCATCTGCAAGGATCGGCGACTTTAACCTTTACAGTACGGCGCCGCGAGCACACCGACTGACACATCTTAAGGTGTCATTTGACGGAGACCGGAAATCGACGCTGGACAATATCCACGTGTTGAGGCGCCTGGGAGCAATCTGCTGAAAATTGCGACTTCAACGCCAACACCCTGGGCTTCTCGGAACTCTTGCCAGGAGGAATGTCCAATCCGGGATTTGACGTGCCCGGGCAGCCACGAAAATCCTGCCATCTTCCGGATCTGGCGCAGTTCGCCAGGCCCGCCGCCGGCCTTGCCCCACTTTTCAACCGGTACAGCCATGTGGTCTGCGACCGGAACAGGATGTGATGGCGGTCACAGAAACCCATCAATCTTCGAAGTCAGGGAAAGGTGTGCAAATCGTGGTGCTTGTCTTTGGATAGACTCCTGTAGCGTGTACAACGGGTTTGCTGCATTCCATGCAACGCTCTCCTTCCGGGTCGTTCACCCATGACCCAAGTCCGCTAATGTGGCCTGAACGAACCATTCCAGATCGGTTCGAGTCAATCGTGCGCGCCATGCCTGACAAGCTGGCCTTGCGTGACGGAACAGATTCGTTCACCTACGCACAGCTCAACCAACGCGCCAATCGCATCGCCCGTGCCTTGCAGTTACTCAACGGATCGCACGACGTCCCGGTTGCCCTCTGTCTGGATCAGGGGCCTTGTCAGATCGCTGCAGCGCTTGGCGTGCTGAAAGCCGGGTATTTCTACTCGACGCTGGACCCCGGCAGTCCGGCTGCCCGGCACCGGGAGATCATCGAAGCCGCAGGAAGTGCCATCGTTCTGACAGATGCAAGGTCAACCGAGCAACTGGGGTCTTCAGCCGGGGCGAACGTCACCTTGTTGAAGGTGGACGGCGACCTTTCGACAATGTGTGATCATGACCTCGGATTGAGTATTGAACCGGATTCGCTGGCAACGGTGATTTACACCTCGGGCTCTACCGGCACTCCAAAAGGAGTGATGCAGAGTCATCGCAACATCCTGCACAGCACGCTGCGATACACGTCGGCATTCGGCATCCTCCCCGTAGATCGACAGACTCTTCTTTATAACCCGTCGGTTCATGGTGCACAAAGGGACACTTACAACGCTCTGCTCAATGGAGCCTCGCTGCACGTCTATTCGATCCTCGGGCGGGGATTGACGGGCCTGGCCGACTGGCTCCTGAGCGAAGATGTCACGATCTACTGTTCGGTAGTGACGGTATTCCGGCAATTCATCCCCACGCTCCAGGAACGGCACAAGCTTGCATCCATTCGCCTGATCAAGATAGGCGGAGAAGAGGCCGTTGCTTCCGACATCGCGCAGTTCCAGAGGCACTTCGCGACACCTTGTCGCATGCATTTTGGTCTGGGCTCATCGGAGACCGGACTGGTCCGATCGTTTTTCATCGATGCATCGATCAGGTTCGATGGCACCCTCGTGCCCCTCGGCCATTCTGTTGGCGATCCGGAACTCTGCCTGCTGGATGAAAACGGCAAACCGGCAACTGAGGGTGAGATAGTCGTTCGCAGCCAGTACATCACGCTCGGGTACTGGAAGAACCCGGAGCTGACGGCTTCGGTGCTGAGGGTGGACCCGCAGGAACCGCACAAGCGGATCTTCCATACGGGTGACCTTGGCTTCGTCGATGAAAACGACTGTCTGTACTTCAGAGGCCGCAAGGACCTGCAGGCCAAGATCAAGGGGTTTCGGGTGCAGCTCGGGGAGGTTGAAGCCGCGCTGCGCCGCCTCGAACTGTTCCAGGATGTTGCCGTTGTCGCCTGGAGGGATGCTCAGAACATACAGAAACTGGTCGCCTATCTGATACCCATGGCCGGCCGGGCTACGGAATCCGCTGCCTGGATTCGTGACCGACTGGCACTGCATTTGCCGACCTACATGCTGCCTTCGCTGTTCCTGCATCTCGATGAGTTTCCGAAACTGCGCAGTGGCAAGGTTGATCGACAGGCCCTGCCGGACCCAGCCCTGCAGTTGCAGAAACAGCGCGCGGCAACTACGCACGGCAGCGAACCTGCAACACGAACCGAGCGCGAGGTGATACGCATCTGGTCGGACGTGCTGGGGTGTCCACAGATCCACCGCTTGGACAACTTTTTCGAAATTGGCGGTGACTCGATGAGTGGAATGCTCATGATTGCTGCATTGGAGCGGGACCTTGGGATCAGCGTCTCGCTGGCGGTACTGATCCAGGCCTCGACAGTAGAGACATTTGCCCGTCAGATCGACCAGCACGCACCGCGCAGCCGCTGGCCGGTACTGGTACCGTTTCGCACAGGTGGGAGCAAGCGCCCGATCTTCTGCATACATGGCATTTATGGCGGAGTGTTGTTCTTTCGCAAGCTGGTCGACCACCTGCCGGCAGATCAGCCGTTCTACGCACTCCAGCCACGCGATCTCGATGGGCGCAGATTCAGTTTTTCCTCGGTGGAGTCGATTGCAGAGCACTACATCGGCGAGCTGAAAACCGTCCAGTCGCGTGGGCCATATGCCATTGGAGGGTTTTCCTTCGGTGGCAAAATTGCCTTCGAAATGACCCGTATGCTGATCAGGAAAGGAGAAGAGGTCGACCTGCTGGTCATTTTTGATTCCAGTCCACCTGACCAGCCGATGGAAGCCGAAGCGGGAACTGTATCGAAGATTGCCCGTCGCCAATTGATGGGACCCTCGTTCCGGCAGTTCATCCGCAATCGTCAGAGTCGTTCGATGGCGGTGATCAGGGCACTGACCAACTCTCTGCAAGGGACACTCGAAACGGTCCGTCCGTGGCTGCAGCACCAACTGTTGAGAGCGGGTGGTACGTTGTCGGCCATCGATCGGGATGAGTATCTTCGCTGGAACCATGAGCGCATCGAACGAAGCTACGTCCCCGGCCCTATCGCGCGACACATGCTTGTCTTTACATCGGAACACAGGGAGGAGCTGGTAGGCACAGGCTGGCAACGGCGGACCTCCAGCGAGATCACCGTGCAGTGCCTGCCAGGCGGCCACAAGGAAATCTTTGATGAACCCGGGGTTTCCGCCATGGCTGTGACGCTCGCTGACCATCTTTCCAGGCGTAGCAGGAATGACCTGCCAAGAAGCCTGGCCGGGCAGGAAGATGATCCAGGCAATTGCGTATGCAAGGACACTGCTCACCTGACGCCACGCTTTACATCCGGTACAGGCGCTTGAGAATCTGGCTTTCCGAATTCCCCTGAAGTGGTGCTCATGAAGACAGTCCTGAAATCCCTGATGCTGATCGGTGCGGTGCTGGTCATCCTGTCGATCGCTGCACCGACGTGGCTGGGATTTTCGATATGGCGCGTTTCAGACTTGTTTCCCGTCGCCACCGGACTCGCAGCCAAACTCGGGTGTTCAACCCGCTTTGTATCCGGATTCACGGCAGACCGGATCATGGGCGACTTGCTCAGTTATTCACCCCTTTCACGTCTGGTGGATCTGACCTTCGACAAATCCACCTCCACGGCCACCCTGTTTGGACAGGCGCGCACCACTGCGACGTTCCGACCCGGACTGGGCTGCACGCTGGACATTGGCGACACCACTTCGCTGGATAATCTGGTGGTCACGCCGGTCGAGCGCGATGAGGCGATCGAGACCACCATCAACTCGAAGGTCCAGCAGGCACTCGATCATCTCCTCGAAGAGGATGAGACGAACGATCTGCAGACGAGGGCGCTCATCGTTTTGCACAACGGCAGATTGATCGCCGAGAGTTATGGCCCGGGCATCACCAGCAAAACGCCATTGCATGGATGGTCCATGGGCAAGAGTGTCACCGCCATGCTGGCAGGTCGACTGCAGACCCTTGGCAAACTGCCTGCCTCGGCAAGTCCCCTTTTCGCCGAATGGACCCATGACAAACGTGCCGACATCCGTCTCGAACATCTGCTGCAGATGAGTTCCGGCTTGCGATTTGACGAAACGTACGCACCCGGTTCGGACGCCATCCGCATGCTGTTCCTTGATCACAGTTCGGTAACCACACCAGTCGCCGGACTGCTCGAGCACCAACCCGGTACACATTTCAGCTACTCATCCGGTACTACCAACCTGATCATGCAGCATCTTCGCCATACACTGGGTGGCAGTCAGGCACTGCTGGACTTCTGGAATGACGAGCTGCGCCGTCCCCTGGGTCTGGCCGATACCACGTTTGAACCGGATCCTGATGGTTTGCCGGTCGGCAGTTCGTATATCTATGCCTCCGGCCGGGATTGGGCCCGATTGGGTCAACTCCTGCTGCAGCGAGGTCAATGGAACGGCTCCCGGTTGATCGATGCCGCCTGGATCGATGCAGCCACGACACCCAACAAGAGCAACAACGAGCGTGCCTACGGTTACCAGTTCTGGTTGAACCGTGGTGATGGTGAACTGCGCTGGCCGAACATTACTGAAGATGCCTACGCCATGCAAGGTAACCGTGCCCAGAGAGTCATGATCGTACCCTCCCGCAACGTGGTACTCGTTCGATTGGGCTGGACCGCAGGCCGGTACGACTTCGATACCCATTTTTCCAGCCTGCTCAGGCTGGTCGGCACAGACAGCTGATCACTTGCAGCCATCGCTATTCGTTCGAAAAAAGCAGTCCACCCTGTTTGGTCCGTCGCTGCGGAACCTCTGACTGCGAATCGTCGCCGTGTCGAACAAGGGCAAACGCACTTGTCTCCGGTGCCGCATTGAGATTGCGCGGCAGCGTTCCCTTGTGCGCTACCACAATGACGACGCGACGATTTTGGGCACGTCCCTCGGGACTTGCGTTGGTGGCCACAGGATGATTCTCGCCATAGCCCACGGCAGAGACACGTTTTGCATCGATCCCTCCAGTCGCGAGGTATGCTGCAACCGAAGAAGCCCGGGCTGATGAGAGTTGCCAGTTGGAGGCAAACCGGCGTCCGTTCACCGGCACGTTATCGGTGTAACCTTCAACCGTTACCGGATTATCGAAGGTACTCAGCCACCTGCTGATTTCCTGCAGATACGTCTGGGCCTCGGGTTTCAACTCTGCGCTGTCGGGTTCGAAGGAAATTGCCGAATCGAGACTGATTTCAAGCCAGTTTTCGTTGGCCGCAATGTCCAATCCATCGTTTGCCAGAATCCCGCCCAATTCGCTTGCCACGAATTCACGCGAAGTCAGCAGGCCGGTATCACCCTCCAAGGCCTGCCTGTCACGCTGTCGGTCGGGAGGCGCATCAACGGTTATGGGAGTGACCGGTATGACGACATCTCCAGCCGGTAGCAGCTCCAGGGACATTGACGAATTCTCGAAGATGCCAGCGAAGGTCTTCGACATCTGCTGGTATTTCTCCTCGTTGACCGAGGAAATCGCATACATCACCACAAAAAAGCCGAGCAGCAACGTCATGAAGTCGGCATAGGAGACAAGCCAGCGATTGCGGGAGTTTTCCACCGACTGATTGCGAGCGTCGAGCCGAGTGCTCCGCACGGTTCGCCGGCTGCGACCGCCATAAGGGGACTGGAACGAGACGGATCCGCGGCCTGGTCCCTGGCCCCCCTTAGGTGTCCTGTTTACCGGCTGCGGCGGGGCAGCAGCACGTTCCGGCGCAGGGAGTTCGCCTTCGATCAAGGAAACCGGGTCCGCAGACACCGGTCCTGGATCAGAGGTCAACGCCGCCGCAGAACGCGGTTGCACATGTCCGAGTACAGGTTCCTGACGTGAGCCCTGATTGCTCATGACCGATCGAAGTAGCTGTCCAGTCTGGTTTCAATGGTTTTTGGATGCTCCCCTTCCGCAATCGACACCACGCCGTCGATCATCATGTCGTCGAAGCCAGCGCTGTCGAGTACCAGAGTCTTCAGTCGTTCTGCCAGCGGCAGGAACAGCAGATTGGCTGCCGCAACGCCATAAACGGTGGCCACAAATGCCGAAGCGATACCAGGTCCCAACTGATCAGGTTGGCTCAGATTCCCCATCACCTGCATCAGTCCGAGCACTGCCCCGATCAGACCAATGGTCGGGGCATAACCCCCCAGACTCGCAAACACGGCAGCGGCATCGAGTTCCCTTTCAAGTCTGCACTGAGTTTCTGTTCCCAGAATTTCCCGTATGGTACGCGGTGATGTGCCGTCGACGACCAGACCAAGACTCCGGGCTACAAACGGGTCCTTGGTTGTGTCGGCGATCCTTTCGAGCCCCAGCATGCCATCGCGACGTGCGAGTTTGCACCAGTCACTGATCATCACCACACGCTGGCGCGGATCCAGCTGTGGTGGATTGACCAGCCAACGCATCATGGCGAGCGCACGCGAAAGTGTACTGACAGGAGTCTGCACGACCACTGCACCGAGCGTGCCGCCAAAGACAATCAGGAGCGCGGGCAGGTTGACCAGTGAAGCAAGATTGCCACCTTCCATGGCGTTGCCAGCCACGATTGCACCGACACCCATGATGATGCCGGCCAGTGCAAGTCTATCCACGTTCAGTGTCGATCCAGTCAGCGACACGTGCCCGCAAACGTGTGGTCGCCGCACCGAGAATCTGGCAGACACGCGATTCACTGACCCCCAGGACAGCACCGATTTCCTTCAGATTGAGCTCTTCATCGTAGTAGAGCGACAGCACCAGCTGTTCGCGTTCGGGAAGCGTACCGATGGCCGTCGACAATTGCTCCCTGAAGGCCGCCTGCATGTGGTCACCCTCGACCGGATTGGCCGGCAACACATCCGTTGACTGCGAATCGTCCTCCGACAATTCCTCCAGGCTGAACAGTCGCGCTCCACGGGAATCTGCCAGCATGCCGTGGAATGCGTCGAGATCGATGCCCATCTGGCCTGCGATTTCCGTACCCATCGCCTCGCGACCCGTGGTCGACTCCACCTGGCGTGTGGCATCACTGATCGCACGGGCATTGCGATGGACCGACCGCGGGACCCAGTCACCACGCCGAACCTCATCCAGCATGGCACCACGAATACGGATGCCCGCATAGGTCTCGAAGCTCGCGCCCAGACTTGCGTCGAATTTGCCAACCGCTTCCAGCAATCCGATCATTCCAGCCTGGATCAGGTCATCAACCTGAACACTGTCGGGCAGACGGCCCATCAGATGGTGTGCAATCCGTTTCACCAGCATCTGATGCTGGTGAATCAGTCGCTCGGTGTCACTGGCGGCTGACGTGTATGCGGAAACAGTGCGGTTGCGCATCAGCCAGCCCGGTGTTCGGCAACCAGTCGCTCCACAAAAAACTCAAGGTGACCGCTGGCCACTGCAGGAATCGGCCAGCTATCCACGGTTTCTGCCAGACGCAACAGGGCACGTGCGACCTTGCTCATCGGGTACAGCTCAACCACTGCACGCTGCTTTCTCACCGCCCTGCGCAGATGGTCGTCAAAAGGAATGGAGCCGGCGTGAATCAGCTGGATGTCAAGAAACCGCTCGGTGACACTCTGCAGTTTTTCGAACACCTTGCGGCCATCCTCGTCGCCGCGCACCATGTTGGCGACCACGCGCGCCCGCTCGATGCCATATCGCTGATTGAGTACCTTGATCAATGCGTAGGCATCAGTGATGGACGTCGGCTCGTCACAAACCACCACCAGTATTTCCTGAGCCGCACACAGAAAACTGATCACCTCATCGGATATTCCTGCTGCCGTGTCGATCAGCAACACATCCATCTGATGAGCGATGTCACTGAACGCGCTGATCAGTCCGGCATGCTGACGCGGCCCGAGTCGAACCATTTCCTGCATCCCGGATGCCGCCGGCACGATGCGTATACCCATCGGGCCTTCAATCAGTACATCGGCAAGACTGATGCTGCCATCCAGTACGTCCTTGAGGTTGTGCCTGGGTTTGAGCCCGAGCAGGACATCGACGTTGGCGAGTCCGAGGTCCGCGTCGAGCAAGGTTACCCGTCGCCCGAGGCGTGCCATGGCAACGCCGAGATTTACCGATACATTGGTCTTGCCAACACCACCCTTGCCGCCTGTCACTGCAACGACCTGGATCGGCCGTAGGCTTCCCTGCTCCATTACTCATGCTCCTGCAATCAAGTCACCACCAGATCGCACCAACGCGATCAACATCGGTTCCGGGAACGCTGCGCATGATCCATCAGGCAAAAACACGCAGTCCCCTTGCATCCTTGCTAACAAGTCACCCCAGCGACTCATTCAAGTCGGAGCGCCTTGCGCCCCCGGCCCAACTCCTGTGAAGAAAGACCCGTCGTTTCACGCGGTAAGCAGGTGGTACATGTGTGCACCGATGGGCAGCCCGCTTGATCCGAACTTCCCTAGGAAAAGTTAGTACGCTTTCCGGATCGGTCAACGCCCCGCAAAGCCCATTGGCTTACATTCGCAAGATTGGCGTGACAATGGCTGTCCTCGATGTTCTGACCGAAGCCGAGCCATTCAATCGGCCTGCGCAGATGTTCATCGGCCAGAAGTACCGAAAAGGCCGATCCCAGCGTTTCTGCCTGGTCAAGCTGGGTCAGCGCGATGACACAGTCCGGACTGGCGCCGTCGAGCGCCCTGGCCAGCAAGCGGTTCTGCGCGACAGCAGACAAGACAAGAACATCCACTGGTGAGCCACGCGTGCGCCTGGCCGTTGACGGTTCCCCATCGGTATCGATCAGCAGCAGCCTGTGCCCTTGCCGACACCACAGCGGAAGGTCCGCCTCTTCTGACACGTGAAAATCCACACCAAGCAACTGCGCCAGACGCGCCAGCTTCAGCGTACCGCCCAGTCGATCCTGATCGGTACTCAGCAACACCACACCTTCCGTGCCATGAGCGAGTACAAATGCAGTCACAAGTCTCGAGATGAGCGAAGTCTTGCCATGCCCTGATGGTCCGCTGAACCGATAGGCGCCTGGCAAGAGCGTGCCAGTATCCGGATCCGCAGTGATCGGGCCCCGTGGTTCTACCAGTTGGCCCGCTATTCGCTCGGCAATCCCTGCGGCATCCGATGCATCGACCAGTTGTGCAACCACTGATTCGCTATAGTCGAGGTCTGTCAGCAATTGCGCATCTGCACTTGTCGAACCGGAAGGTCCCTGACGGGAGTTTGTCCTGGCGCGACCCCACCAGGAGCGGCCAGCCGTTTCCTCGACCGGCAACTCGACGCCGGCTATCCGACCACGAGGCAGCGGAGCGCTGTCCTGAACCTGAGCGGATGACCGTGCTGCCGTTTCCCGAACCGGCACGATCCCGAAGTCACCGTTGTCAGAGATCACCGATCTCGAGATGCCTCTGCTAGAGGCATTCACAGGAAACAGGGCCGTGTCGAGGCCTGTGGCAGGCAAGCCTCTGCCAGATGTTTCCTCCACCGAGACCATTTGGCTGAGCTGGCGTTCGCTGCAGGCCGTGATCCGGATTCGCCCGTTGTTCGACTCCTGCTTCAGGATGATCGCGTCAGGGCCGAACGCGGCACGCACATCCGCCAGAATCAGGCGCATGGCAGTTCCCGTGAAATGGCGAATGGCCGGTTCCTGCATTCCGGGTTTTACAGCCGCCTCTGTGCTGGAACCTTGCATCAATGGTACTGCTGGTGATTTGCCCCACATCTGCGAACTCCTTGTCTGATTCGGGTGTGTTGAACTCAACCTGCCCGACCTATGGTGGCGATGACCGTGATCTGTTTGGTCTCTGGTATTTCTTCAAAGGCGAGTACATGGATGACTCGCCTGGAGAGCTTCACAAAACGTGCAAGCATCCCTCTCAAGGTAGCAGACACCAGCACAACTGCAGGTTTGCCTGCAATCTCCTGCCTTTCTGAAGCAGCAATCAGCGATCTTGAGAGACGATCCGCGAGACCCGGTTCGAGAACCGGAGCCTGATCACTGCCCTGCCGACGTGCCTGATCCAGCAGTTGTTCAAGCTCGGGCTCAAGGGTGATGACATCCAGACTCTGCTCCGCCCCGTAGATGCCCTGCACAATCATCCGTCCCAGCGAAGCTCGAACAGCCAGCAGCAGAACAGTCGGGTCCTTGCTTGCGACCGCCGCGTTGGTAATCGACTCGGCAATTGTCCGCATGTCCCGGATGGGTATCTTCTCGGCCAGCAGGCTCTGCAGAATTTTCAGCAGGACGGATAGCGAAACAGCGCCAGGTACCAACTGTTCAGCCAGTTTGGGAGCAGATTCGCCCAGCATTTCCAGCAGTTTCTGGACTTCATCGTGACCGAGCAGCTCCGCAGCATGATCCTGCATGATCTGATTGAGGTGGGTCGCAACCACCGTACTTGCATCGACGACGGTATAACCCAGGGATTGGGCTGCCTCCCGCTGGGAGCCATCGATCCAGACAGCAGGCAAACCAAAAGCCGGGTCCTTGGTAACAATTCCGTCAACACGTCCAAAAACTTCGCCGGGATCAATCGCCAGCCACTTGTCGTTGTAGATCTCGGACTCACCGGCAGTGACCCCAAGCAGCGTGATTCGGTATCCGTTTGGCACCAGATCGAGGTTGTCGCGAATGTGTACCGATGGAACAAGGAAGCCAAATTCCTGGGACAGCTTCTTGCGCACACCCTTGATGCGTTTGAGCAGTTCCCCACTCTGATTCCGGTCGACCAGGGGAATCAGTCGATACCCTACTTCCAGGCCAAGCACGTCAACTGGCGCAACGTCTTCCCAGCCAACGTCCGAATTCGAGTCGCTGGCCACCGGCGCAACAGCGACCGGTTCGTCGCTCTCCTGGGCGGGCTTCCTGCTCCGCTCGGCAATCAACCAGGCTCCTGCGCCTGCGATCAACGCAAGGGTGATGAAGATGAAATGAGGCATGCCGGGCACCAGCCCGAGGATGAACATGATGCCGGCCGACATGCCCAATGCGCGGGGATCTGTGAACATCTCGCCCATGATCTGTGAGCTGACGTCGTTTTCACCACTCACCCGGGTCACGATGATCGCCGCTGCGGTCGACAGCAAGAGGGAAGGAACCTGGGCCACAAGGCCATCGCCAATCGTCAGCAGTGTGTAGTTGTGCAGCGCATTGGCAAAATCGAGATCGTGCTGCGACATGCCGATGAACAAGCCGCCAAACACGTTGATCAGCATGATCAGGATCCCGGCAACGGCATCGCCACGAACAAACTTGCTGGCGCCGTCCATCGAACCGTAGAAATCCGCTTCTCTTGATACATCCTCGCGTCGCTTCTTGGCTTTTGCCTGGTCAATGATCCCGGCATTCAGATCGGCATCGATGGCCATCTGTTTGCCAGGCATCGCGTCGAGCGTAAACCGGGCACTGACTTCCGATATTCGGCCCGCGCCTTTGGTCACCACCACAAAATTGATGATGACCAGAATGATGAAAACCACCAGGCCGACAACATAGTTGCCACCCACCAGCACTTCGCCAAACGCCTCGATGACCTGACCGGCGGATGCGCCGCCGTTATGGCCTTCGAGCAGGACTACTCGGGTCGACGCAACGTTCAGCGCCAGTCGCAACAGCGTGGCCACCAGCAATACGGTTGGAAATGCCGAAAACTGCAACGGTTGCAGCGCATAGATGGCCGCCAGCAACACCACCAGCGAAAGCGCAATGTTGAACGTGAAGGTGGCATCCAGCAGCCACGTCGGAACCTGGATGGTCATCAGCGCCAGCAGCAGCAGGAGCAGTGCGGGAATGCCCAGGCCCGCCTGCACGATGCGATTCATCATCGAGACTCTCCCTGTACTTCATCGATCGGGCTTGCACCGGTTGCATCCTTGCGGAATTCCTGCGGAATCTGTGCTTCCCGGTAGACAGGTACTTCCGGCACATCACCGGCACGATACGACTTGAGTTGATAGACGTAGGCCAGCACCTGGGCAACCGCGACATACAGCGCCTGCGGCACTTCGCCACCTACCTGCACGGTGTAGAACAGCGCGCGCGCCAGCGGCGGCGACTGTACCTGGACAACTTGATGCGCTCGGCCGACCTCGCGGATTCGCATGGCCAGTTCATCCACACCTTTGGCCAGTACCATCGGAGCACCGTTGCGGGCCGAGTCGTACTTGATCGCCACTGCGAAGTGTTCCGGGTTGGTGATGATGACGTCGGCCTGCGGGACGTCGGCCAGCATCCGCCTGCGTGATATCTCCTGCTGCATCTGCCGGATACGTGACTTCACCTCGGGCTTGCCTTCGGAATCCTTCATTTCATCGCGGACTTCCTGTTTGGTCATTCGCAGTTTTTTGTTGAATGCAGCGATCTGGTAGGGAACGTCCATGGCAGCCACCACGGCCAGTGAACAACCGATCAGGAGCAGCGACAGTCCGACAATTCGTGAGCCGGAGGACAACGCCGCCTCCATGGGTAGCTGGCTGAGCGCCATGGTCTCTTCCAAAAGGGACCACATCACCCCGATGGACACCCCGGTGACCAGCATGAACTTCGCAATGGACTTCACGAGTTCGATCAGCGACTGCGAGGAAAACATGCGCTTGAGTCCGGACAGAGGGTTCATCCGGCTGGCCTTGAAGCTGATGGCCTTCGATGACAGAACCAGACCACCAATCGCCAACGACGACGCAAGTCCGGCAATCATCATCAGGACCAGCAACGGCAGGACAGCCCAGATCAGCGCATCCAGACCCATCTGCAACGCTTCAAACATTCCTGTTTCAGGTGTCGCAATACGCTCCAGGATCCTGCGTGTGGCTTCAGCCAGCTGGCGGGCACTGGCAGGCGCAAGGAACCAGACAGCGGCGGCACCGGCGATGACCAGCGTCATCGTGTTGAGCTCCCGGGAACGGACAGCCTGACCTTCTTCCCTGGCCTTGTCCTTCTTGCGAGCCGAAGCTTCTTCACTGCGTTCCTGACCATCATTTTCTTCGGCCATGGTTATTGCACCCAGCCGGAAGTGATCTGGAACAGTTCATTGGCGAGCGATTCGAAGTGGGGTTGCCAACCCGCCAGCATGAGCCAGACGATGATCAGGCCAAACAGGAGTGAAAACGGAAACCCCAGCGAAAAGACGTTCAGTTGTGGCGCAGCACGGCTCATCACACCGAACGCGATGTTCACCACCAGCAGGGAAATGACTGCCGGCATGGCGATCATGACCCCACCCATGAACATCCAGCTCCCCAGCTGAACCAGCGCGCCTGCCAGTTCCTCAATCGGCATGTTGATGCCCAGCGGATGGACACGAAAACCTTCAACCAGCACGGACAGCAGTACCAGATGACCATTCATGCTGATGAACAGCAATGTCACCAGCATGAGGAAAAACTGGCTCCAGATCGTGACCTGAACTCCGTTGCCAGGGTCCACCATGGCAGCAAATCCAAGTCCCATCTGCATGGCAATGAACTGACCGGAGATCACGAACACCTGAAAGAACATGATGGTCGCAAAACCGAGGGCGATGCCGGCAAACAGCTGCATTCCGCCATTGAGCATCACGCCCAGATCAAATCCGACCATCACCGGAGGGGACTCCAGGATCGGAGCAATCGCGACCGACATGACCCATGCCATGGCCAGACGTATGCGTCGTGGTATCAGCTGGTTGCCGAATATGGGCACCACCATCAGGAAGCCACCGATGCGCAGAAAGGTCCAGAACACTTGCCAGAACCAGGTCACAAGTTCGTCAACGGGAAGCAGCATGTCAGCCGACCATCTGCGGGATCTTGTCGAACAACCCATGCGTGAATTCAATGATCGATCCCATGATCCACGGACCGGCCGCCATGAGTGTCAGCAGGGTAGCCAACAATCGGGGGAGAAAGGACAGCGTCTGTTCGTTGATCTGTGTGGCTGCCTGGAAGATGGACACCACCAGACCAACCACCAGGCTGGGCAATACGGCAACACAGACGATGATGACCACCAGGAAAAGTCCGTCGCCAAACACTGAAAGTGCATCACCCGGTGTCAACTCGAGACTCCGAAGCTGGACGCGAGGGTACCCATGATGAGCACCCAGCCATCAACCAGGACGAACAACATCAGCTTGAATGGCAGTGAAATGATGAGCGGAGACAACATCATCATACCCATCGACATCAGAACACTGGCCACCACCATGTCGATGACGAGGAAAGGTATGAAGAGGATGAATCCGATCTGGAACGCTGTCTTGAGTTCGGACGTCATGAACGCAGGTACAAGAACGAAAAAATCGACTTCCGCCTGCATCTGTTCATCGGTATCACCTTCGAGTTTCTTTCCCGCGAGCCCGAGAAAAAGGTCCAGATCATCCTCTCTGGTCTGCGCCATCATGAAACTCTTGAGAGGGACGGATGCTTCCTGCAGGGCTGCTTCCGGACTCATCGTTTCCGCAAGGTAGGGTTCCAGCGCCAGCGTGTTGATTTCCTTGAGCACCGGGCTCATGACGAAGATGGACAGAAACAGCGCAAGACCCACCAGAATCTGGTTGGAAGGTGTCGACTGCATGCCAATGGCCTGGCGCAGGATCGCAAAAACAATGACGATCCGGGTAAATGAAGTCAGCATGATCATCGCCGACGGCAGCAGCGTGAGCGCCGTCATGACGGCGAGGATCTGCAGACTGACCCCGTAACTCTGTTCGTCACCACTACCTGTAATGGTGACTGCGGGGATTTCGGGTAATGCCAGCGCAACACCCGGGTACATCAGTCCGCATGCCAGCAAGGTCAGCCACCTGCCCATAGTTGAGTTCATGCAGCAGCTCCCGTCTGTGCGACCGTCCCGGCTGTCACCGCAGCCTGGGACAGCGCTGTCGAAAAATCGGCGTGGTCGTGTCTGGCCTGATCCTGCGCAGCGATTCGAACAGTGCACAGCGGGGTCATGCTCTGGCCGTTGATGCCGATCAGAACCCGGGTCCCTTCGACCTCCACCAGCAGCAGTTTTTCCTTCGGACCGAGAAATCGTGTTGCCACGACTGCAATGGCATTGGCGTCGTGTGTTCTTCCGGCTGTCAGTCGTCGCGCGAACCACGCCATCAGGAATATCAACCCGACGATGAATGCCAGAACAATCAAGATCTGAAGGTAGTCGGCCTGCATGTCAGTTCAGACTTTGCAGCCGCTGCTCCGGACTCATCACGTCCAGCAGTCGCACGCCAAACTTGTCATTGACAACCACCACTTCGCCACGTGCGACCAGGGTTCCGTTCACCATCACGTCCAGAGGTTCACCGGCAGTGCGTGACAATTCAACAATGGAGCCCTTGTTGAGCTTGAGCAACTTGCGGATGCTGATGTTGGTGTTGCCAACTTCCATTGACAGTCGCACCGGAATATCCAGCACGACATCCAGGTTCTGTGGTCGGGTAGCTTCACGCGACATGGGTGATTCTTCGCCACCTGCTTTGACGTTATCGTCTGCCATTACTGTTTTCCTCAACGGGGTACATCTTCCAGAAATTCGAGCGCAAGATTGCCGCGCGACTCACCGAGCTTGGCCATGAAGACCGGTGCCGATCCCACGACCACTTCATGCATCTCCGGCATATCCAGTTCGATCACGTCTCCCACCTGCATCGACAGCAATTCCCGCAGTCGCAGGCGTCTGCTGGCGATTTCGCAGTTGACAGGGACATCCGTTTCCAGGAGTCGCTGCTCGAGTTGCAGACTCCATTCGTTATCGATTTCTTCGCCGTCTATGCGTATGCGGCTATCGAGAATGCTGCGAAAGGGTTCAAGCGCCGTATATGGGATGGCGATGTGCATTTCGCCACTGCCGGATTCGAGCGCCACCCGGAACGTTGTAACCATCAGGACGTCATCCGGATTGAACTGGTTGAGCAGATTCGGATTGATTTCCCGGCCAACCACTTCGACATGAATATCCAGAACATCAGCCCAGGCTGCCTTGTAGACCTTGGCCAGCAATTCATGTACGCGGTCAACCACCCGTCGTTCGGTCGGCGTGAAGTCGCGGCCGTCGATGTCTGCCAGTTCACTGGTTCCACCAAAGAGTTTCTCGACCATGCGGTAAATGAGTTTGGCATCCAGGACAATGAGGCATGCACCAACAAACGGAGTGATGCGGGTCAGACCAATGCTGGTGGGTACAAACAACGACTGGGCATATTCTGAAAACTTGAGCACCTGGACACCGCCGGCGCCGACATCGATCTGGAACCGCAGCAACGAGAGCATTTCAACCCGAAACTGGCGGGCGAACTTTTCACCGATCAACTCGAGCGTCGGCAGTCGTCCACGTACCACACGATCCTGACTGGTCAGATCGTATTGGCGGACATCTGCTGTTGCCGGCGAGGAATCATCTTCAGTATCGACATCGCCACTGTTCACTCCAGACAGCAGGGCATCGATTTCTTCTTCCGAGAGTACGTTTCGATCAGCCATGGCAGACTCGACCTACTGCAACACAAAGGTCGAAAACAGCATCTGCTCTGCTTTCGAATCAACTTTCTGATCCGCGAGTATGGCATTCACGGTTTCGAGCATTGCCGTCTGCAAGGCTTCCTTGCCAGCCTGTGTCTGCAGATCGGCGAAGTTCTGGCTGGACAGTGTATCCAGCAGCTTCGCGCGAACGAGCGGCGCATGCTGGATGATCGCTTCCAGAACTGCAGGATCACGTGCCATCAACGCAAGTTCTGATTGCAGAAAGCGTGGCTTGTTGGCCACCAGATAGTTAACGACAAACGCCGGTTGGAACGTATGGTAGAGCGCTTCTGTATAAACTGGCTTTTCTGGCGCTGCATCCGACGCCGTACCTGAGTCGAGCAGGAACATCGTTCCCCCAACACTCGCGCCGATTGCCAGAACCAGCACCGCGCCAAAAATGATGATCATTTTTTTGTTGTTCGCAGGTGCAGCGACTGCCGGCACTTCGGCCTGGGCTTTGGGGGCTTGTTTCTTGGCTGCCATGTCAGTTTTCCGTACCAGATCCTGAAGGAATTCGTGTTCAGTGCGTCAACAAGTCAACGCTCTGTGAATCGAGTCTAGTACGGAAAAACAATCCTGCCGGAATGCAGGCCGTTACGCGCCATTAAGTTGGCGCTTTGTCGAATGGGGAACGCATCCTGATGGCAGGCACTGCGGACAATCAGTCCGCAGGTGCTTCAGCCAGTGTCAACAGGACCCACCACAACCTGCATCACCTCAGGCGCGGATGTCGATCAGGCGATCGGAGCCAGGAGCCAGCGGCCGTCCAGAGGGATTGGCGAGATCCGGCTCGACGCCACCATCTGCGGATTGATTCAAGAAGGTGTTGGACGTTTTGTCGTGAGCCTGTCGATCGGTTCCCCCGCCCGTTCCGACACTGATATCCCCCAGAGTGATGCCCTGGGCTTCGAACATCTGCCGCAAGCGGGCAATGTTCTGTTCCAGCAGGTCACGAGTAGCACCTTCCCGGGCATTGAACACCAGGCTCATCTGCTCACCCGTTCGCATCTGGACATCCACCTGTCCCAGTTCCTCCGGATGCAAAGAGAGAGTCATTCTCTGTACAAGATCGTTGACTCCCGCTGCGTTGAACCGCGATGACTGCGCATGCATTCTGGCGACATGCGCAAGGATATGGTCAGGCAGTTCTTCGGTTGTGCGCAGCCAGACATCCAGTTTTGCCGCTGCAATCGCGGGACGTGATTCGGCCAGTGCCGTCCTCTCGGCACTCGACTGTTGTGCGGTACTGGCTTCAACGCCTGGCAGA
Source organism: Pseudomonadales bacterium (assembly GCA_041752315.1). Classification (GTDB taxonomy): domain Bacteria; phylum Pseudomonadota; class Gammaproteobacteria; order Pseudomonadales; family Azotimanducaceae; genus SYFY01. Next base: position 30,482 of record JBGSHJ010000001.1, on the reverse strand, counting down.
CGGTTTTCTGGCGAGGTGCTGCCACGGAGCAGGCTGTCGAGATTGGAAAGGGCGGACGATGACAACGCGCTGGCCTCCCGCATGACAGCCGTGCCCATATCCTGAAGCTTGAACCCCTCATCGAGGAGTGAATCAAAATCGACGATGTCGTTCGGAACCTTGTCTGCCACCAATGATTTCAGTGACTGGTCACTGGCTGGACTCAGCCCAACCGGATCAGCCAGCATTGCACTCAGCACATTCTGGACTTCCGGCATCACGTGGGGAACCTGTGGCATCGACGTCACGGGAATCGCCAGTTGCAACGAGTCAACCGGGCTCGGAATACCCGCTGGCAATGCGGTAACGGCGATCGGTGCCGAGCTCAAGGTCTGCAGTATTTCGCGGCCAGAAGGCGAGACATCCCGGGAAAATGCCCGAGTACCCGTGAGTTCCTGGCTGATCGCGGACAACTGATCCAGCGAGGCACCCGAAACTCCGGCAAGCTCCGAGGGTGCAGATGTCGCCAGCGGCAAGCCAGCGGCAGGCACTGCACCCGGGATATCGGGCATGACAGCAGCCGCTGACGGAGCCGGAACAGTCGTCGGGTTGGACAAGGTGTTCTGTCCCGGCGCGTCAAGCAACAAACGCAAGCGGTTGAGCGCATCTGCAACAGCCTGCGAGTTCGGAATCGGGCCCGGGGAAGTACCAGAAGGCTCAGCGCTCGTCGTCCAGCCGGGCAGCGCGGCAAGTCCGGCGACTGCTCCGTTCCCTGCAACCACGGCGGAATCCTGATTTCCCGCGTGATAAACCGGCTTCTGTACCAATGCAGAAGACAATTCATCAGCCAGGCGTCCGAGTTCAAAGGCGCTATCGACCAGTTCAGCGGTCAGTTCCTCCGGCAGACGCTCGCCGGTCGCACCGGCAACTTCCTGCAGGGAATCAACCTCGTCAAGAATGGCCCAGATGCCTGCGAGCAAGCCCGCATCGACCGGACTCTCTTCGACCGAAATCAGAGGCAACTCACCCTGATCAGGTTGATCATCGGTATTCACCGGGTACTGGGTCGCCGCATTGCCCACAGTGCCGGGTTGCTGCAGTTCGCGCGCAAAAATGGCAGAAAACGCATTGGCGGCATTGGTCTGGCTGGAGCCTGCGGCTTCGTTGGTTGTTGCAGGCGGTGTATTCAACAGGCTTCCGATTGTGGTCTGCAAAGTGGCCTCTGGTTAAGAACGTCAACACGTTCATTGAGTTGTACTCGGAAAATTCTCGTGACGGTTCAAACAGGAAGGTCGGGGGTCACGCCTTCGGTTGCCCGTGAATACGAGAATCAATCAACAGCTGGAGAGCAATGAGCATGCCAACCCCACTTGTGGATCACGCACGGCCCAGGTAGTCGTGTTCCCGACCACCCGAGACGATTCTTGTACACACTACCTGGTAGTCCACACCGGGATATCTCGCCGCAATGTCGCTGAAAAGCTCACCCCACCAGCGGGTATCTCGAATTGTGCAGTGCGCGTTTTCACCGTTAGGCAGCAGTTTCCGCGCCGGATAACAGGCAACATTGGCAAACACGTACTTCCGCGCATAAGCAAACAGCTCCTCAATGATCCAGGGCAGGTCAGCTTCGGCGCAGTGCTCAAGTACATCCGTGCAGACCACCAGATCAAACCTGCCACCCGGTTTTTCAGCGTAAGGTCGGAATCCGGGGTCAAACAAGGTCACATCAACACCGAGCAGTTCCTGGACACATCGTGCCATTCGATCTCCCAGCCTCATGTCATTGACGGGCTGGTACAGCATTGCCTTGCCACATCCGTAATCCAGCATGGTGCGGACGCCATACTGTTCTGTGACAGTCAGCAACGTGACCAGGTGCTCACCCAGACTTTGTCCAGGAAACATGGATGCGGCGGCAATGCCGTGTTCCGGGGAACCCTGTTCATGAAGTTGGCGATAGGCAGCGATCAACTCATGGAAACGTGGGCTCGGGTTGTCTTCGCGATACTCTCCAGACGTTGCAACATTCATTGCGGACCTCCATGTCCTGTGAGTTGGCTGGACCATCCATATCCATTGTGCTGCGACTGCCGATCTGAACAAAAACAGCGCGCACAGTCCACCACGATGCTCAAACAAGCATCAGGCAATCTGACTGTCTGCCATCCGGTCCACTGCACCTCGTTGTTTCACACCACGTGAGAACTGGAACGTGGGACTTAAGCAAACCACCGAAAAGTGTCCGATCCAGGAGTGTAGATCACGTTGGTGACTTCGTTTCCCGGCTGCCTTGCAGGTACTCGCAGCACCTGGAGCGTCTCGCAAACGGTTGCCTCCAGCAGAAAATCCAGTCTTTGCTAGCCTTTCTGCATGAACAGATCAATGAACGCCAAGGACTGCAGCAGACTGGATGAAGCCAGACGCTGGCACATACAAGGCCGACGTGCCGAGGCGAAACCGGTCTACAACCGGTTGCTGAGAAAGTACCCTGCCAACAGCGACGTCCAGTCGCTCATGGCTGCACTGCTGCTGGACGAAGGCGAAGCGGTCAACGCCCTGCCCTTCCTTCGCAGGCTGACGACGGCCCGTCCCGCCGACGCAGACCTGCAATACAATCTGGGCTTGGCCCTGGCTGAATCCGCTGAATATCGAGCAGCCATAGACGCTTATGCCATCGCTCTGCGGCTGTCACCCACACACGCCATGGCCTGGTACAACACCGGTCTGGCATGGCGAAAACTGGGAAATGCCGACAAGGCCATCGACGCTCTGCTGCAGGACATTTCGTTGCATCCTCGCGCAGACAGTTGCCGTTTGCTCTCGCGTTTGTACAAGGAGCGCAAGGAGCTGTCCCAGGCGCGGGAATACGCGTATCGATGCATCGAGCTGGAAGGTGCGCAACCGGCAGACCTCGACTATCTGGTCGCTCTGGAATCGAGAATACTCGCGGAATCGATGTTCATCAGTGACGAACAGGCGCTGACAATCGAAACACTGGCGGTTCACGCAGTACAACTGTCCCCTGACAACCCGGAAACACTCACCAACCTCGGGATGGTCTACAGCCAGCTGGGTGACTTTGCAGGAGGCATACCTCCGCTGCAAAGGGCGCATGCCCTGGATTCAAGCAATCAAAACTGCCTGAAACTGCTGGCGGTCATGCTGATGACCATGGGCGAAATCGAAGCCGGCTGGCGATTGCGCATGAGTCGCGAGCGTGTTTCAAACACACCCGATATCGCCGACATACCTCGCTGGCAAGGGCGGATCCGTCCTGGCCTGAAACTTGTTGTCCTGCGTGAGCAGGGAGTGGGTGACGAGATTCTGTACGCACAGATGCTGGGCGAACTGCTGGATGCCGGTGTACAGGTGACCTTTCCCTGTGATCCCAGACTTCTGCCACTCTTCCGTCGCAGTGACCCACGCTTGAATGTCACGGCTGCGTTGACCAGGGAAGAGTTCAACAGACACGACGCATTTGTCGGTCTGGGAGAGTTGCACATCTGGCTGCGCCCTACCCTTGCTGAATTGCCACCGGCAAAACAATTCTTCAAACCCGACACCGTACTGCGCAACCAGTTCCGCGACCGCTGGGAGCAACTTTATCCCGGCCGCCGGTACGTGGGCCTGTCATGGCTGAGTCACAGTACGTACAACGGTGCAAGCAAGTCGATTCCACTGACACTCATGGACCCGATTCTGGAAACTCCAGACACTGTTTTCATCAGCGCACAGTATGGCGAAGGCGCTGCTGAACTTGCCGAACATGCGTTGCAACGTGGATTCACCGTGCATACCGACCCAGGGTGCAACGCATTGACCGACCTGGAAGTCGCCGCGGCGCAGTTGGCAGCTCTCGATGAGTTTGTTTCAGTTTCCAATGCCAGTGTGCATCTGGCCGGAGCGCTTGGCGTAAAAACACATGCGCTCATTGGCAGGCGTCCAGTCTGGCACTGGTTTCTGCAAGGCACACAATCCCCCTGGTATCCGGATGTCACGCTCTACCGTCAGATATTTCTCGATAGCTGGGCTGAGCCCATCGAAAGGATCGCCGCAAACCTGAGGAAACGACGATGACCAGCGACAGAATCCGGGTATTCATAGGTTACGATCGAAGTGAAATCGCTGCCTTCAACGTCCTGTCACACAGCATTCTCGAACAGGCCAGCCTGCCGGTTACAATCACTCCGGTGATGTTGAGCCAGTTGCGAGGGGTCTACAATCGACCGCCGCATGCACTCGCCTCAACCGAATTTTCCTTCTCCCGCTTTCTGGTTCCGTGGTTGTGCAATTATGAAGGACATGCCATTTTCATGGACTGTGACATGTTGTGTCGGGCCGATATCGCTGAACTGTGGGCACACCGCAGCCCTGCCAAGACCATCCAGGTCGTCAAACATGATCATCAACCGGAAAGCACCGTCAAGTTCAACAACAGTGTCCAGACCCGCTATCATCGCAAAAACTGGTCGAGTGTCATGCTGATGAACTGCTCAGCATGCACAACGCTCTCATCCGACTACGTCAACGCGGCAACCGGTCTGGAGCTGCACCAGTTCAAATGGATCGATGACGATGATCTGATCGGATCATTGCCCCATGGCTGGAACCACCTCGTTGGTTATGACCGGCATGACAACAGTGCCCGTTTGGTCCACTTCACGGAAGGCGGACCCTGGTTCGAATCCTATGCCGGTTGCGAGTATTCGGAGGAGTGGTTTTCCGCTCGGGATCGCATGCTGTCTGTCTCGGACCGTGAACGCCTGACAATCGTTGCCTGAACCGGAATCCAGGATCTGCTCATCAGCACAGGCGGGACAGTTCACCATGCGCGACCTTCATCTCAAGATCGAGCGCCTGCAACAGTGACGGTACTTCGTCCCAATTTCCCTGGTGCGCAAGCTTTTCTACTTCAGCGGCGATTCCGGCACACCCCTTCGCGCCGATGTTTGCGCAACTGCCCTTGAGAGAGTGCGCCAGACCAACAATGGTTGCACGATCACCGGACCGCCACAACGTCTGCAATTGAGCATGCTGGGCAGCCGATTCCCGCAGGAAAACCTCGAGCAATTCGGTGAAGCCATCTTCCATGATCTCGCGCAGACCCTGCAACACTTCATCGTCGACATGATCAGACATGATCTGCGCTCCATTTGAAACGGACCAGCACGGAGTTTCCAGGTTCTTCGTATGTCACTTCATCACACAATTCATGCAACAGCATCATTCCGCGACCATGATATCCGGACTGCTGGTTTTTTGATTCTCGCGCGGCTTTCCTGAAGTCAAATCCGCTGCCACTGTCGGTCACACGGAGTGTAAGCACTCCACCTGAACTGTCGATTTCGTTGGACAGTTCAAAGCGTATGAACCCTGCCAGCCCTTCGAGCGCCTTGGCTCGACGCGCATAGTACGTTGCAAAACCTTCCGCTGAATCCTTGAGGGAAGAATCCAGTCCCATGACCCCATGTTCAAGCGCATTGGAGTAGGTCTCGGCCAGAATCGTGTAGATTTCGCTGGCTCGACTGCGAAGCTGGGGCGTCTCCATCAGGATGTGCTGAAGCATCGGTAACGGATTGAAACCCCGCAACGAGCGAGCCCCGAGTTCATAGCTGAGCTTCCAGTCCTGCGGTGATCCAGAAATTCCCAGGGAATCGCCGCCTGAGCGGTCCAGGTCGACCGCGTCCAGAACGGTAACCTCGACCAGAGTCAAATCGTCGGTACGCGCCTGGTTCGCCATGTGCTTCTGGACTTTGGCAAGTACCGTTTCAAAGACCATTGACAAAGGTGCACGCCGGACCACGTCGACCAGTTGTTCGTGTCCAAACATGGTTCCGGCGGAGTCTTCCACCTCGACAAGGCCGTCAGTGCACAGAACGATACGATCGCCCGGTTCAACTTCCACCATGCTGGTGGTGGCGACAAAATTCTGATCATCCAGTATGCCCAGAGGCAGATGACGCGAAACGATCTCATAGACACTCTGCCTGGCGTGACGCACGAGGATTGCTGCCGGCAATCCACCATTCCAGTACTCCAGCGTGTTCTTGCGAAGGGACAGTCGAAGCATGGTCACACAACAGAAGTAGCCTGGTGGCAAGACCACACGGAGTTTGCGATTGGACTCCCGCAGGATATCGGAGACGTTGAACCCCTTTGCCGTCATGCCATAAAAAATGTCTGCGAGTGGCAGCGCCCCAATGGCGGCGGTCAATCCATGACCGGTGAAATCGCCCAGGAGCACCAGCAGATCGCCGGATGGGTCATGTGCTGCCAGCAGGACATCGCCATTGAAGACCGACATCGGTGACAGCAGATGCTTCACAAACGGACCCTTCAGTTTTCCCGTGTGCGCAATGTTGTCAAACACGGACTTTGCCACCATCTGCTCCTGCAACAGGTGCGATTGCAGTCGTACCAGTTCCAGACGCTGTACCGCGAGTTGCTGTTGTTGCTCCCGAAGACGGGTCAACGCCTGCAATTTTGCCTTGAGGACGATCGGGTTATAAGGCTTGGAGAGAAAGTCGTCGCCGCCGGCATCCAGACAACGATGCAGCCATTCATTGCCGGTCAGTGAAGACAGGAAGACGATCGGTACGTAGTCCGCATGGGAGTTCGCGCGAACATATCGAGCCACTTCGAAGCCGTCGAGCCCGGGCATCATGGCATCGAGGAGAATGACGTCGGGCGAATGCTCCGCAAACCTCGACAGAGCCTCATGCCCGTCCACTGCCGTGATGACGTCGTAGCCTTCTCGTTCAACAATGCGTGCCAGCAGCAAACGATCCGTGGCATTGTCTTCCGCAACCAGAACACGTGTCATTTCGGGTCAACCTGAGGGTGGCAGACGACGACTGAGATCGCTGACCAGCGTCAATGCCAGGGGTTCAATGTCTTGGGTTCACTACTCGGGAATCAATGAATGGCAAACAACTGCTCAAAGTTCGAAATCGCGAGGATCTTGCGTACTTCAGGGGAACAATTCACGATTTCCACTTTCGCGCTCGACGCATTGGCATGGTCACGCAGCAAGAGCAGCATGCCGAGAGCAGAACTGTCGAGGAAGTTGGTTTCCTTCAGGTTGACGGTGAACAGTTCAGGGCTGGATTTCAGCGCCTCATAACTTTCGCGAAAGTCCCGATGGGAGCCGAAGTCGAACCTTCCCGTCACATTGATCGTCAGGCGTGTCCCTTCAGAGTTGAGTTCCTGCACTATGGCCATCTTGGCAATTTCCTTATTCTGGATCATTGAGACCTGTCCATCTTCCAGATGCGAGCGGACGATGTATTGACCGGCGTCTCAATTTCCGGTCCTCTTCAACCCGCTCCTGTTTTTGAATATGCGCAACAACTTTTTCTGCACTGCGCAGGCTGGTGAGCGTCTGCCGCCAGACCGTTTCCCGGCGCGTGGCCTCTTCGTTCAGTCGGATGGCCTGTTGCCGCCGGCTGTTAACCAGGTCGCGGATCTTGCCGGCAAACAGGTGGTGTCGCTGCACAACCGGCAGGGCTGCTTCGCCAAGATTCGCGAGCGCGTATTCCTTTTCCAGGGCTTCGGTATCTGCGACTTCCCTCAGCGCTGTCGCCGCCGGGAGTGTCACCTGGGCAAGACGGGACTGCGCCTGCAGCATCCGCACCCGACGCAGCCTGAGCAGCGCCCCCAGTGCGTTTTGTGAACGACCAGCCACCGGATCAGCGCTCCATCTGCAGAGTCTTGACGACGGTCATCATGGAATCAGCGCCTGGCCCTCACCAAACAGAACCCGCAACCGTGCCATCGACTCGGCATAAGAAACCTGCTGACTGGCAGGCTGTTTGAGAAAGTCCGCCAGCTTGTTGTGTCGGGCAATGGCTTCGTCTGTCAATGCATCCGCGCCACGCTGATACGCACCCATGCTGATCAGGTCTTCCTGTTCGGTGTAACGCGACCATAGCGCCTTGAATCGCATCGAGAGCGCCCGCTCCGGTTCCGGCACAATTCTGGTCTGTAGACGACTGACAGAAGCACCCACGTCCACAGCCGGATAGATTCCTGCGTCAGCCAGACGACGACTCAAAACGATGTGTCCGTCCAGAATCGCCCGAGCCGCGTCGACGATGGGGTCCTGCAGATCGTCTTCTTCCATCAACACCGTGTAAAACGCCGTAATGCTTCCGGTCTCGGTCCGGCCTGTCCGCTCCACCAGTTTGGGCAGCAGAGCAAAAACCGAAGGTGTATAACCTTTTGTCGTCGGGGGTTCTCCCAATGCCAGACCAATTTCCCGCTGCGCCTGTGCACATCGGGTCAGGGAGTCCATCAGCAGCAATACGTTTTTGCCGTGATGACGGTGATATTCGGCGAGTTCGGTCGCGAGCCAGGCGCCCCGCAGACGCAGTGCAGGGGAATCATCAGCGGGTGAGACCACGACAGTGGCATGCGGCAATCCGCCGCCCAGATTGTCTTCGATGAACTCGCGGACCTCGCGACCCCGTTCGCCAATCATCGCCAGGATGACGACATCGGCCCGGGTGTTGCGAGCCAGCATCCCCAGCGTGACGCTCTTGCCCACACCACTGCCTGCAAAGAGGCCAACCCTCTGGCCCTTGCCCACGGTAATCAGCGCGTTGATGCTGGTTACACCAACGTCCAGCACTTCGCTGATCGGTGGCCTCACCAGTGGATTGATTCGTTCCAGACTTTGCACTGCCGATGTTTGTTGACCAAGAGGACCCCGGCCGTCGATAGCGGCTCCGGATGCGTCGATGATTCGACCCAGTGCCGACATGGCGTCCGGTACCGGTAACGTCATGGCCAGGCGTACAGGCGCGTCGACTTGCAATCCATCCATCCGGTCCAGGGGCATGAGGTAGCTGGTCTCACCCCTGAAGCCAACAACTTCAGCTGCCTTGGGTCCATGAGCAGTCAATATTTCTGCGCGTTCACCCAGTTCTGCATTCAAACCATTTGCCTCGACAAGCAGCCCTATACTCGACGTCACACGACCACGACGCCGCGCCCTGACGATCTGTCTGACGGTTGCGGACGCAAGCGTGAAGTGAACCGTGTCAGCGATCACCGGACATCCCCTGCTCGAGAAGACAGTTGAACTCTGTCAGAAGGTCTGCCGACCAGCTGACACGATCTGCATCCACACGCACCGCAAAAGGAGGCAGGGATGGATCTTCTTCCACGGTCCGATCCAGCATCTGTGCCAGAGATCGCGCCAGTTCAGGATGTGCTCGAATCAACAGATTCCCGCCTGCAGGCAGACTTTCCAGAGCCTGATGCAACATCGTCGTGAAGGCTTCCGGGTTGATCCGGAGGGTGGCGCCCAACAAGGCAGAAAACGCGCCACGAACAAACTCGACCAGCCCGGAGACCTGTTGACCGGAAAGCTCGATGCGATGCTGTTCCAGCGACTGGCGAAGAACATCCAGTTCGCGGATGCGCGAGGCCAGTTCAAGATCCGCCTGACGACGGCCCTCCGCAAGTCCTTCCGCGCGGGCCGCTTCGCGTGTCTTCCGTTCGAGTTCCTCGAATGAGGGTACCGGTGGTGGCAGAAGAACTGGTCGAACACTGGGCCAGGTGAAAAGTTGACTCGTCAAACCATCTCCTCGCCGTTGCCGGTGATGACCAGTTCGCCATCTTCGGCGAGCTTGCGGGCAATGGTCAGGATTTCCTTCTGTGCCGCCTCTACTTCGGACAATCGAACGGGACCTTTGGCTTCCATGTCATCTTTCAGGAGTTCCGCAGCCCGCTTCGACATGTTGTTGAAGATCTTGTCCGCAAGAGCCGGATCCGCGCCTTTGAGTGCCAGTACAAGCATGTCGGTCGAGACTTCGCGAAGCAGGGTCTGGATTCCCCGATCGTCAATCTGCATCAGGTTATCGAAGATGAACATCATCTCCTGGATGGACTCACACAGGCTCTCGTCGCTTTCCCGGATCTTTTCAAGCACTGCCTGGTCCGTGCCACGTGCCATCTTGTTCATGATCTCGGCCGCACTGCGGCGTCCGCCCAGTTGTGCAAAGCGGTTGGCCGTCTGGCGGCCTGCATGCTGTTCAAGTACGGCCGCAAGTTCAGTCAACGCCGTCGGGGAGACCGAATCCAGCTTGGCGACACGCATGACAATTTCTGCACAGTGGGCCGGATCGTTGAGATAGCCAAGTACTTCGCCAGCCTGCTCGGCCTCAAGATAGGACAACACGATGGCTTGTACCTGCGGATGTTCTTCTTTCATGAAATCCGCGATAGCCCGTGAGTCCATCCAGCGCAGTTTTTCCAGCCCGCCGGTACTGCCGCCGCTGATGCGTTCAAGCAGGGTCGTTGCCTTGTGTTCACCCAGTGCGCCGACCAGCATGCGTTTGAGATAGTCGGGTACACCCAGAGACAGTCCGCTCTGCTCTGTTACCTCGTCCAGAAAAGAGCCGATCACCATTTCGATGTCACGACGCGGGATGGCGCCAAGAGAGGCCATCGCTTCACCAACACGCTGTACTTCACGAGGATCCAGATAACGCAGCACCTTGGCTGCCTCGTCTTCGCCGAGTGACAACAGCAGGATGGCCGCCTGCTGCACAGATCCGATTGACGTCTCTTCAGCAGGTTCACTCATCTCTGGTCACCCACTGTTTGACAACTTCCGCGACTCTATGTGGGTCGTTGGCGACCAGACCCTTCACGGCATCAAGCTTGGCAAGCGCCTGGTGGGGTATGGCCTGACCAGGTTCCGGAGGGGGCAGACCCAGTGCGGTCTGCAAGGAGATCTCCTCGCGCGACTGATTGATGTCTGCCATCTCCATGGCCTGGCGTTCATGCACCATTTCTCCGGCGCGGGTCAGGGTCTTGTACAACGGTCGCAACAATCCGAAGGCCAGCAGCAGCAGGACGATGCCGCCCAACACCTGCTTGAGCAGATCCGTAAACCAGGTTTCCGTCCAGAAAGGTGCGGCCTCGGCAATCTCGACTTCCGTCCGGTAAAAGGGGCTTGAGGTGACGCTGAGCGTATCTCCACGCTCGTTCATGATGCCGACTGCGCTGGCGATGGTAGCCTGCAACTGCTTCAGTTCTGCTGCACTCCAGGGTTTGGTTTCCTCGGTACCGGTATCAGCGTTGATGCTCCGGTGATGATCGACCACTACCGACACACCCAGTCGTGACAAACGTCCGACGCTCTGTTGTTCGTAACGTACCGTTCGATCCATTTCGTAGTTGCGGGTTGCCTCGTTGCGCGTCGTGCGCGGGGTGGTCGCCGCATCGGCCGGTGCTGCCTGCGCAGCCGCAACATTGCCAACCGGGTCGGGTGGCGGCTGATTGGACAAGGTGCCGGGAACACCGACAATCGGCAGGTTGCCAACCCGCTCTTCGGAAGAGGTCGATTCGCTGCGAACGGCGGCGGATTCCTGTGGACGATATTGTTCACTGGCCAGCTCCTGGCGCGTGAAGTCAACATCAGCGGTCACTTGTGCCGTGTAGGCTCCCGAGCCGACCAGCTGTTCGAGAATCTGTTCGATCTTGCCTTGCAGTCCCGCTTCGATCCGCGCGACATGACTCAGCTGGCGTTCAGTCGCTTCAAGGGCTGGATCCTCGTTCTGGCGTGACAGCAGTTTTCCGCTCTGATCCACCACCGCGACCGCTGAAACATCCAGTTCTGGAACAGCAGCGGCCACCAGGTTGGTGATACCCCGGATCTGCTCGGAGTTCAGTGTCTTGCCAGGTTGCAGGGTGATGGACACCGATGCTGAGGGCTTGCGTCGATCACGCAGGAAGGTCGTACTCTTTGGCATGGCGAGCAGCACCCTGGCGTGCTGCACACCGTTGATGGTCAGAATGCTCCTCGACAGTTCACCTTCGATACTCCGTCGATGGCGGGTGTTTTCCATGAACTGACTGACACCAAAACCCTGTTCTTCATCCAGCAACTCATAACCACTCTGACCTTCTCTGGTCTCCGTGGAGCCAGCAACCTGCATTCGTGCTTCATAAAAATGTTCTGCGGGGACAAGCAAGGTGCTGGTCTTGTGATCAAGCTGATAAGGAATGCGTGCAGCCTCCAGAATGCGACCCAGTTCTGCAGCCTGGGTCGGCGAACTGATCCCGGCTACCGGTTTCATGTCTTCGTCTTGCATCCACAAGGCTGCGAACAGACCCAGCGCAACCGTTCCAGCCAACGCAATCAGGAGCGTCGCCTGCCGTACAACGGGCATGTTGACCGCTCCACGAATGAAATCCCCGCCGGGGACTTTCAGCCGTGCCGAAGGCGAAGGCAGTGCTGCAATAGAAGATTCGGACATGGTTCCTGTTTCCCCTGATCAGGCTCAGATGGGCATGTTCATGATGTCTTGATAGGCACTGACGAGCCGGTTTCGCACCTGCACTGTTGCCTGAAACGCGACATTGGATTTCTGCATGGCGAGCATCGTGCCAACCAGGTCATCACTACGGCCTGCCGCAAACGCCTCGGATTTGGCACCCGCATCCTTCTGCAACTCGTTGACGCCATCGAGTGCCACTTTCAACTGCTGACCAAAACCGCTGCTGGGAGATACCGCCGTCGGGACGCTGGTGACATCGGCGATACTGGCTGCATGTGAATCGGCGAGGGACGATTGCGTACGCATGGCACGAATCTGCGCCAGCACCCCATCTATGTCGGTACGTGACGGAGCGAGCGATGATTGCAAAGGCAATGGCCCACTGCCGGAGATTCCACTGATGCTCATGTGATATCCATCCCGAGATCTTTCAATCGTCGCAGCTTGTAACGCAGCGTACGTTCAGAGATGCCGAGCGCTGCCGCCGTTTGCACACGGTGACCATGGTGAACCCGCAATGCAGCAACGATCGTTTCGCCTTCGGCCAGCAGCAGTCGCTGAGCCAGTTCACCGGTCTGGTTGTCAAGATTTGCCATGCCGAGGTCGATATGGGTGTGATCGATCTGGTCACCATCACAGAGCACCAGAGCACGCTGGATGACATTTTCCAGTTCCCGCACATTGCCCGGCCAGTCGTAGCGGGCAAAGACATCCAGAACAGCCGATGTCACGCCAACGATCTGACGAGGGGCCACCAGTCGACGGTGTTTGTAGAGAAAGTGAGTAACCAGGCCAGGAATCTCCTCGGGACGGCTGCGCAGGGGAGGCAGTGCCAGAGGAAATACACTCAATCGGAAATAGAGATCCTCGCGCAACTGACCGTGCTTCAGTGCTGCCTGGAGATCCCGATTGGTCGTCGCGATGACCCGTACATCAACACTCCTGGGCGCCCGTGCGCCTACCCTTTCAACTTCGCGTTCCTGCAACACACGCAGCAGTTTTGCCTGCAACGCCATGGGCATTTCAGTGATCTCGTCAAGCAGCAGCGTACCGCGCTGCGCCAATTCGAACTTTCCCGGTCGGCTTTCTACGGCACCGGTGAATGCTCCCTTTTCATGCCCGAACAACATCGCCTCGAGCATGTTGTCCGGAATCGCAGCACAGTTGACAGTCACAAAATCTGCGGTCCGCCTGGTGCTGCGCGCATGAATGAATCGAGCCAGAACTTCCTTGCCAGTACCGCTTTCGCCGCTGAGCAACACCGCCACATCCGTCACGGCAACTCGCCGCGCCTGATCGAACAGACGCTCGGACACGGCAGACAGGGTTTGCACACCACCGCCCGAACAGCGCTGATGCCATTCGAATACACCACCGATCACGTCGATATCACTGGTCTGGCTGACGAGGTAGTCAAGCGCCCCCTGCCGGACAGCAGCGATTCCGGCTGCCGCCTCGTTCTTGCCATCAATGACAATGCAGGGCGGCAAGGTGGGGGCGAGGGCAGAGTCAAGCTTTCCGAACGAAAGGCTGTCGAACACCAGAAGATCCGCTACCAGCGTTGAATCAGGTGCGAGGATGGAGACATCACAACCCATGTCACTGAGTTTGCGGGCCAATGACTCACTGCGCTGCGAACTGGCGAGGCGAAGTCCAATCATGATCTTATCGGGAGATCCTGTATTTGCGCATTTTCTCCACCAGCGTTGTGCGGCGGATATTCAGTCGGTCAGCCGCACGCGCCACAACGGCGTCGGCATCGTCGAGCGCCTGTTCAATCAGGCTTCGCTCCAGTCGGGACAGGTAGTCTTTCAGATCCATGCCATTGACAGGCAAACGTACGGCCTCTGGATCATCAGTCAGCACGACTTCCCGGGAGCCTTGAGTCAATGGTTGCGGAACCTGGGCTTCACGAAGCCGGGTCGGCAGGTCACGGGTCGTGACCACCTCATGCCGGCATTGAATGGCCAGTCGCTGCAGAATCGTTCGCAATTCCCGTATGTTGCCGGGCCATGAATAACGCCCGAGTATGTTCAGAACGTCCACAGAGAGGGTAATCACAAGATGTTGTTCCCGCTCGATCTCCGCGCAGAGCGCATCAATCAGCAAGGGAATGTCTTCCACACGTTCACGCAGTGGTGCCAGTCGAATCGGATAGGCGCTCAGCTGACAATACAGATCTTCGCGAAACTCGCCTCTCTCCACCCGCTCCTCCAGAATGTCCTGGTCAGCGATGATGAGCCGGACATCCACTGGACGGGTGGAGTCACCGCCAAGTCGCGTGATTTCTCGTTTTTGCAGGACCCGCAGAAGTTTGAGTTGCAATGAGTAGTCCAGTACAGCCGGTTCCTCGAGAAACAACGTGCCACCGTCTGCCAGCTCGAGGCGCCCGGGCTTGCTGGACAGGGCGCCGACAAACGCACCTCGTTCGTGACCAAACAACTCGGCTTCCATCAACTCGGGCGCAATCGCAGAACAGTTCACCGGCACAAACGGCCGGTTGCATCGGGACGACGCGGCATGGAGTGTCCGCGCCGCAAATTCCTTGCCGGTCCCCGATTCACCAATCAGGAGTACGGGCACATCCCGACCAGCCACCTTTCCCAGCAGCGAACGTGCCTGGGTCATCCGGGACGATTGTCCGAGCAGGCGCGCCAGCAGGAGCTGCTCCGGCCCCTGAAGGACCAACTGCTCCCGGAGAATGGTCCGGACTTCGTGGATTGCACTTTGCATCCGATGCAAACAAAGGAGGTCAACGTGAGCAATGATGTTCTCTGCGATGGGCACCTCAGTACCGACATACAGCAAGGGCGTTGCGGGTGAAACCTGCCGGATGCTCTCGTTGCCGTTCACCATCACCACGTGACAGGCGTCGATTGGCGACACTTCGTACCCCAGGAATTCGACGATGCGTCTCAGCGCATGCTGTTCCATTTCGTCGTCGGCAATTACGCCAATCTTCAACGCTGCTGCTTCCATGTGTCTCCGTACCCAGTTCGCACCAAGGATGTCACCAAGGTCGACACACCTGCGACAAACAAGGGGCGTCAGACAGGTGATCGATGTCTCAAGGGAAGTAAAGTACGACTTTCGCAGGAGTCAATTAAATGACGGCACAATAGTGAAATGACGTCTGACTTTTGCCCAAAAAGACAAACCGGAAAGATGGGCGGCAGCGGAAATGTCAGACCGCGAGGGCTTGCCCCGCATAGGATTTCAACCCGTTGGCACTGGCTTGCCTGGCCAGCAAACGGGTCTTGAAGTGGTCACGACGGCGACCACTTATCGCGATCCAGTCCTGAACCATGGCGCGCGCGCATTCGATGTCCGTTGCGCTGCGGTGGGTAGCCCAGGATTCGACGCGACTGGCGAGATCGGCCAGAGACTCGAAGTCATCTGCGGCAAGCATGGTTCTGCCAGCCAGACCAAGAGCTTCGAGACTCTCGTTCACGACCGTGTGCCGCCGGTGATGTTCGTCACGGCCGGATCAATTGCACTCCAGGCTTCCTGGAGCGTGCGCACCAGGTCCATGACCTCACGGATGGCGGCAATGTCATTGTCCGCATTGGCGCGGAACAGGCGACGCTGCATGTAGTCGTACAGCGCATCGAGATTGGCTGCAAGTTCGCCACCCTTTTCCTGATCGAGAGAAGCCTGCAGTCCACCGACGATGGAGACCGTCTCGCCAATGCATCGACCCCGCCCTTCATGGTCACCGCGCATCGCATGTCCACACGCCTGGGCGAGTCGTGAGCAGGCGCCATCAAACAGCATGCCAATCAGCTTGTGTGGATTGGCGGAACTGACAAGGGATTGCACATCGAGTTTCCGGTACTGGAAGGCTGGGCTGTTCAAGACGTTTCCTTGTTGATGGACGGCACTCACTGTATCGACACCATCATCAGTTTCTTTATCGATCTGCCTGAAAAAAAGTGCTCCGTGGCGTGGCTGCAGTTACTGCCGTGTAACGTCCTGCCGCAATGGCAACTTTCGCCTGGATCATTCTTTCGCCGTATAACCTGGAAGACTCTTCAGCTGTGAATCGAGGAAACTGGACGTCGAATTCAGTTTCGAGATCAACGCATCGGCAGCGGCAAACTGGGTCCGCAATCTGTTCTCCAGCAGTTCCATGCGGGTACCGAATTTCTTGCCTTCTTCTTCGATTTCGCCCAGTTCGGATTGCAGCGTCGATACCCTGTTCTGCAACGTGCCGGTGAACGACAAGGCTTCACCCAGATAGCGGTTGAATTGACTCATCACACCGCGGATCAGCGACACGTCACCACGCGTACCCAGTGCGCCACCCAGCACCTGGATCTGTAATCCTCCAGCCTGGTCTGCAACCGAACTGGCCGACTTGCCCGGTGTACCGATACCAACCGCGATGCCCAACGAGGTTGGAACCCCGGCACCGACTGACACCACATCGACCTTCGATTTGGCGCCCTTGGTGAGTGATGTTATTTCCAGTGTGCTGGTTGCCGTATTGAATGCAACACTGACCGCCGCACCGGTAGCACCCAGCGCGACGTCCGCATCGATCCTGGCCTGGATTTCTGCAACCAATGCCTGCGCAGATGCGTAGCTGCCTTCGGCCAGCGTGATGTTGCCTGAACTGGTACCGTCCACGTTGATCGTGAACTGGTTGTTCGAACTGTCGAGGACCAGTGGTGGTGCATCGAGACCGGTAATGGCCGTACCGCGATAGAGCGCTGATGTGGCGGGCACCGGGCCCAGTGGCACGGACAGGAACTGGCCACTGCCACTGCCATTGATCCCGTTGATGGTTCCCGCTGTATCAACACCCCGGGTGGCCAACCCGTCCGCCACCTCCAGGCCGAACTTCGCAACCGTATCGGTATCGACGGTGGTGATCGCCACCGTCGAACTGCTCCCGAAAGTATTCGATGTGATCGTCAACCGGTTGGTTCCCGTATCATGGCTGACCGTGACGCCCAGACCCACATTTTTTAATGCAGGGATGGAATTGATCTGCTTCTGCAGTTCACTGGCAAGTGCGGTGCCAGTTGCATAGACACCCTGGGTCAACTTGACCGCTGCAGTGATCCCATCGATCTTCAGTGTCAGATCGTCACTGTCCGCATCGATGGTGACCGGATTGGCCAACGATGCCGTGGCCGTCCCGGACAGCAATCCGTGGGAAGCGAGCTGGCTGAGGTTGACGGCATAGTTGCCAGCCGCAGTACTGCGCTGGAAACTGGTCACCTTGATCTGGGCATCGTCCGTCTTTGAGCTGTCGGTAAGCAGATCGCGTACCCCGAGCGGATTGCTGCTGAGCACGCTGGCGAACTTGCTGGCATTGAAGGTCAGTGCAAATCCTGCATCCTGGTCCGTACGTATTCCGATATCCACAAGCGCACGGACGCTGGTGCTGTCCAGTCCCGAGATTCCACCGCCAAGCAGCCGGCGCATCTGGGTACGCAGTCCGCGCAGTGTGGAATCGCCGATCAGCAGGGAGCCGGTCTTCTCCTTCTCATCGAACCGGGTCAACTCATCAATCACACCTTTCAGACTGTTGAACCCTTCTACGAAGGACTGCACCCGCTTGTTGATTTCAGTGTCATCACGTGCAATCGAGATCGATGCCGTGCTGGAAGTCGCCGACAGGAGATTGAAGGTGACTCCCGGAATCACATCCGAGATGACGTTTGTCTGACGGGAAATAGGCACACCGTCCACCGTCAACAACGCATCCTGCCCTGCTACGGTCTGGGTCAGGTGTGTACCCGGAGTCGCGGCACCAACCTTGTAGGACAACGCCGCGAGACCTGGAGTCACACCTTCGGTGACACTGATCTCCATGCTGTTGTCCCCACCCGCCGAATCGGCAGCCAGTACGAGGACATGTCCCTGTCCATCCTGAACGATGGACGCGGTTATGCCGCGGCCACTCTCGTTGATGGCATCACGAATTCCTGCCAGCGTCTTCCGGTCGGGAGGTATCGTGATGGAGATGGCTGCCCTATCGGTATTTTCAGTGAACGACTCGTAGTCACCACCAACGTCCAGGGCGGTGGTGCCAAACCGGATGTTCAGCACACCATCACCCACCACACTTTCGATGCCATCGTAGCGCTTTGACGCAAGCGTCTGCTTGCGCGCCAGCGTGGTGATATCAACGGTATGCAGGCCGGTTTCAGCCGTTGCACTGGCTGTCGCCGTGATCGAAGTCGGCGCTGAAGAGGCCGTTGTATTGACCAGCAACGAATTGCTTGATGACAGCGCCGCAGCTGCGGCGCTGACCGTGGACACTACACTGCGTATGGCAGCATAGCTGGAAATCTTGGCTTCGACCGTCGCCTTTCGGGTCGCCAGACGAAGATCCGTGGCTTTCCGTTCAGAATTGATGATGTCCTCAACCAGTTGCGAAGTGAGGAGTCCTGAACCTACGCCTAGTGACTGAATCGATGCCATGTCCTGGTCCTGATTTCATGCATTACAAAAGCAGAAACACAAACAGCCCGCCGCTGGCGAGCTTCTTCAAATCTCTGCGGCCGCAGTCATCTCATCAAGGCCGCTGGCAGCCACATTACCCGCAAGTCGGGGGCGCGGTGCCCGGTCAGTCCTGGCTGCCGGTCAACGTTTCCCGGAGTATCCATTCTGGGCGACGTCCTAGACGAGAGTATTCACCAGTCCTGAGCCCGCCTGGACGCTGACAAACTGCTCAACGCCAGCCTGTTGTGCTGCCCGCTGGAGATCGAGTTGCTCCAGGTTGGACTGCAAGTTGCGGGCCAGATTCAGCGTGACTTCATTCGGGATCTGCCGAATCACTTCCTTGGTGCGCTGATCGATCACCTGGACTATGGGTCGACCCAGTTCACGATCGATTGAAAACTCAAGCTCCCGCTGGATCGATCGGGAGTATTCGTTCAGTGACGCTACCGCGTGCTCGATCTGTTGATCCACTTCCAGCGCGCGTTGCCTCACTGGCGCAACAGTCGTTTCCGTTGTTTCTTCCGGCACATTCCTGCCGGTGTCCTGGCTATTGCCTGCCGTTTCGCTCGATGTTCGTCTTGTTTCGATTTCCGGTCGACCGGATCTGACAACACTGGTTCTGTGGGTTGGACTTCCGCTTATTTCATTCATGACAGTTTCCTGTGCAATGAGACTGCGGGTGAGGTGTTGCCACCCCACCCGCTCTTCTCACTTACTGGCGCCTGCCCGCTTCACTACTGAAGAAGGGAGAGCACCAACTGGGGCTGTGCATTTGCCTGTGCCAGAATCGACACACCGGCCTGTTGCAGCACCTGGGTACGTGACAACTGCGCCGTTTCCACCGCAAAATCCGCATCGATGATCCGCGACCGGGCGGCCGTGGTATTCTCGAGGTTGATCGCGAGGCTGGACACGGTGGAGTCGAGACGGTTCTGGATCGCACCGAGGTTGGCTCGTTCCCGGTTGACCGAGTCGAGGGCATTGTCTACGGCAGACAGAGCCTGTTCAGCGCCATCCACAGTGCCAAGATCAATTTCCGTAAGGAACTGACCGCTCGACGTGCCACCGAATGTCCCCACTTCCAGACCAACGTTGGAAACACCCGTTGCACCGTTGGTGGTACCTCCACTTACGGTAAATGCTCCGGCGCTTTCCAGCGTGACGGCGCCTGTGACCGATTCAGCAGCAGCCGCGTTGATGTAGATACCTTCCTGGCTCTCATCCAGTCCAACAGCCAGACCAAACGCTGCAGTCGCCACTTCGGCGCTGATGTTGCGGCCGTCGGCTGCAGACAGCGTCAGTGTCGTGCCGTTGTCACTGGCAGTGACGCCTGTTCTACCGGAAATGGCGTTGATCGCGTTGATCGCCGCCGTGCGGTTCACTTCGTCATCCGCACCTGTCGCAAACGCCGAGGTCGATACCCCGTTGATGACGATGGCCGAGGCTGCCAGCGTGGTTGAAGTCTGGGTCGCACCACCAACCAGCTGGGTTGCATTGACACGAGCCGTCACGCCGGACTGCTCGCTCACCTTGTTGATCGCTGCAGCGACGGCAATGCCGGACCCGGCATTGTTGCTGCTCGACGCAGTGTCATCGGCTGCCAGAGAAGCACCAACCGAAACGCCGTTGATCAGCAAGTCACCTGCCGCCAGAGCATTGATCGTAGTGCCGTCCTGCTTGATCGACGTGGTTGACGCCGAGTTTCCGGCGAAGCTGCCAGCAACGAGACCGGCGTTGGCAATGTTGCCCGCACCTGATCCATCACCACCGGCCAGCACGACGATTGATGCGCCAGTACGCGAGCTGAGCGTATAGCCACCTTCATAAGTGCCTGCAGCCGCAATACCTGTCGCCGCTGCAGTTACCGTGCTCAGACCAACCTGGACGTTACGACCATCTTCAGCCACCAGTTGCACACCGGAGGCATCCGCGCCCGTATCTATGGCAGTCACACCAGTCTGCTGGCTCTTGGCATTGATGGCAGTGACCACCGCGGCCCGGCTGGTATCAGCCGCAGCGGTGGTGTTCACGGCGATCGCGACACCGTTGATCGTGATCGTACCGGCAAGTACCGCCGCAGTCTGCGAGGTACCCGCAACTACGTTGGTCGCAACCTTGGCGATCACACCGGTCTCTTCGCTATGGCGGTTCACGGCAGCGACCTTCGCAATCGCACTGGCTGCATTGTTGTTGCTGGACGCTGTGTCGTCCGCGGCAGCAGATGGGGAAATCGCGACGCCATTGATCAGCAGGTCGCCATTGCCGATCGCATTGGCATTGCCCACTGCGCCGACACCGGTACCGGCTCCGGCACCCAGCCTGTCGACGGTGACCTTGTTGATCGAAAATTCGACCGTCTCGCCAACCTGGGTACCGATCTGCACGGAAGTCTTCAAACTGCCGTCCAGCAGATTTTTCCCGTTGAAGTTGGTCTGTTCGCTGACACGACGCAACTCGCTGACAAGCTGTTTGGCTTCTGCGTCCAGCGCCTGGCGATCCGAAGCGGAGTTCGTGGCGTTGGCCGATTGAAGCGCCAGTTCCCGCAGACGCTGCAGGGATTCCGTCATGGCGCCGAGCGCACCTTCTGCGGTCTGTGCCATGGAAATACCGTCGTTGGCATTCCGGATGGCAACACCCAGACCACGCACCTGCGCTGTGAAGCGGGTGGCGATCGCGAGGCCGGCTGCGTCGTCGCGAGCGCTGTTGATACGAAGACCGGATGACAGGCGGTTCAGCGCCTGCAGGCTCTGCGCCTGGGTGGTGTTGAGGTTGCGCTGCGCCGTCAGCGAACCGATGTTGGTATTGATGATCTGAGGCATTCCAATTCGCTCCGTTGTCTGTCTTCAGGCTTTTGACCCGTTGGGTCCTGCGGTTGCTGGACACTCGTAGTCAGATAACGGCCGCGGCAGGGGGAACTTTAGTGACCCGGATCACAAAACGTTGAACAGAGAAATTCGACTGACGCGAATGAATGCCTGCTGGGCTGCTTCCAGCACAAAAGACTGGAAACTCAGACGGCTGACCGCTTCGGCATAGTCGACATCCTGGACTTCGGACAACAGTGCCTGGGTCGCCAGGTTCTGGTCAGCGTGAAACGATTGCACCGACGAAACCGTATTCAATCGGGCGCCCACTTCGGACTGAACCTGCAGCACGTTGTCGGTGGCATGCTTCAGGTTGCCAAGGCTTTCCTCGATCAGCTTGCGAAACTCATCCGGTTGTTTGTCCACGTCGATCTGCTTCAGTCCTTCAGCCAGATTGGCAACGGTCTGCAGCAGACTCTGGTCTTGTGTTGTGGTGACCGTGAAACGGTCACCTTCGGCGGGATGTCCGTCCAGCTTGAACTGCATGCCAGCAACTTCAATCGGCGAACCGGGTTGATAGGCAATGTTCTCCAACCCCTCGATCACCCTGCCGTCACTTGCCCGACGTACCGTGAAATTGGTCAGTCCTCCGGCTTCGGAGGTCGGTCTGAAATCCAGCACGATGTTTTCCGGCAGAAATTTCCCGAGCGCTTCGGAATCTGTCACTGCTACAGGAATGATATCGGCGTCACCCCGATTGCCCTGATGCCGGTCAACCTGGAATGACGGACTGACCGAAGGGATATCCATGAACACCTGGCTGCCAGGATCACCGATCTGCAAATAAAGGGCGCGATCGATCTGCAGCTGTCGCTGTCCCTCATCGCCTCGATAACGGATGGTCGTCCCGTCCACTTCAAACGGTGATGTGGCACCCTTGTTACCCGCGAACAGGAACTGACCATCCGGGCCACGCCCGTTCATCAATTCTTTCAGTTCCAGCAGACGTTCGTCGATCTCTGCAGCGATGAACTGCCTGTCCTGCGATGTCAGCCCCCCACCACCAGATTGCAAAGCCAGTTCCTGAACACGTTGGACGATGTCCGTCACACGCGTAAGCGCACTTTCTTCCAGCGACAGTGCCGTTTCTGCAGCGCTGGCATTTCGGATGAACGTCTCACGCTGCTCGATGTCGCGCTTGAGTGAGATGATCTTGGCCGCACCAACCGGATCATCGCTGGCCCGGACAATCCGGCGACCACTGGCGATCTGCTCCTGTGTCGTGGCCAGTTCACGATTGAGGCGTTGCATATCGGTAATGCCGGACTGCTGGATCTGAGCGGTTGAAATACGCATGGTTTACCTCATCGAACTGCGTCGAGCAGCGTATCGAAAATCTGTCGAGCGGCGGCGATGACCTGCGCCGATGCGTTGTACGCCTGTTCAAAGCGGATCAGATCCGCAGCCTCTTCATCGAGGTTGACTCCCGACACGGAATCCCGTGCGGCGACCGATTGTTCGAGCAGAACCTGTGCAGCTTCCCGTTGCACATCGGCCTCGCTCTGGATATTGCCAACGTCCTGAACAATCAGCGCGTAGGCTTCACCAAATGAAACCGGCGGGTCGCCAAGTACGGCCTCAGCGGAGAATCCCGCCAGAACGAGGCCATTGCGGTTGTCACTGGTTGCATCCTCGTTGAAAGTCACACTGAACTGGTCACCCGTCTCCGGCTGACCCGTGATTGACAAGCCGAATCCAAAACCGGTCCCGACGTGAGCGGGATTGGTTGCGAACAAGCCCTGGCCATCCCCATTCAACGTGACACCTGCCGCCAACTGGGTGGTGACAACACCACCCACGGAAACGTGCTTGTAGCCCGCGGATCCTGCACCGTTCACCACCTGCGAACGACCTTGCTGGTCCAGCACGGTCACCGAATCGGTAGGATCGCCGGCGACATGCAGGACGATGTCATTGCCGTGTACGTCGGTCAGTCGCAGACGGGTTCCATCAGCACGGGCAATGATGCCTTCCTTTGCCAGAACCTGGTTGGCGTTGATGTCGTCGGCAAGTTTGTTGAGCGAAGTGGGGTCGTTGAAGGACTGTCCATTGACGACGAGTACCATCGCGGTATCGACCTTGTTGGTGGTCAGTCCGGTGATGTCGAGTTCGGTGACCGCCCGTGCGTGCACACCACTGAGCGCGCCCAGTGAATGCGCGATTTCCCGAGCGCTGGCCGAAGGACCCCAGCCAACGGACTGATTCTGCAAGGGAGCACCGGTGACGGGGTCACGATAGGAAACCGCGACCGTACCCGCGGAGTAACGATTGCCGTCCGTATCAAGACCCGTCGTGATGGACGGTACCAACGGCAAGGCCCCTACGGAGTTTCCCTGCATGGTCACCAACCGGTCGCCTTCTTCGGGTAGCGATGGCCGGGAACTGCCAGGTACATAGGTCAGGCTTCTCAGCGGTGGTACAAAGTGTCGTGGTGATGAAGGATCAGAGTTATCCATCACGTCGTAGGTCGTTGGTGAGGTGAAAACCAGTTTGAGGGGTGGCACCAGACTGCCTGGCTGGAAAAACGGGTGTGTCCGATCAGCAACCGACTGCAGGGAGAGGTTGCCACTGCCAACGTTGTCGGCTTCAGCATTCAGTCTTATCGGTGCCGCCAGAGCGAGTCTGGCAGGATCCTCGATGGCCAGTGACAACGCTCCGGCCATATTCCTTGTCGGTTCGATCGCATATCGATTACCCGGGTTGAAGACCGCTCCCGTCAGACGAATGCGCAAGCCTTCAAAAGCGATGTCCTGGGGATCATTTCCGTCAAGTACACCTTGCGCGACAACTTCCCCACCATCACGACGCTGGACTGTCCAGGCGCCAGGCACGTTGTCGGAAAACACAAGTTCGTAATCCGAACCCGTCAGTTGATCCGGCGATTCGATAAAGACATCAAGCGCGCTGTTGGGAGCTTCCTTGTTGCCAATCAGCGGTGTCGCCCGATCCCGGGTCAGCGCAGCCGCATTGAGATCGCCAAAGAACAGACCACCAAAGGCACCTCGCAGATCGAGTCCTTCGGCATGGGTATTGTTGACCGTTTGTGCAAGTGCGGCAGCGATTCTGCCCAACGCATTGCCAGCCTCGCGCAGCGTGGAGTCGCGAAATCTGAGCATTCCGCCGAGATCGCCACCGGTGATGGATGGCGTGATGATCTGACCAACCGCGCCTCGATCCGGGCGCAACAAAATTGCTGCGTCTTCCGTGAGTTCAAGTTGCGCAGTGACGGACCCGAGCACCAGGGGCAATCCCTTGCCAATGAACACGTTCAGCTGGCCATGGCCAGCGTCAACGGTATTGACACGAACATGTTCTGCCAGTTCACGAAGCAATTCATCACGCTGATCCAGCAGGGTGTTCGCAACCCCTCCTTTCACACTCTGGTCCATTCCGCCAAGGCGTTCGTTTATGGATGCCAGACCCGTGGCGAGTTCATTGACCCTCTTCAGCGAACTGCCAAGCAGTTCATTGACACCTTTTTCCTGCTCCTGGATACGTGCATGAACGCTATTGAACCGCTGGACCAGCGATTCAGCCTGGTTCAGGACTATCTGCCGATCAGGCAGCGAGGCAGGACGGGCGTTGGCACTGTGCAAAGAGTCAAAAAACCGGGTGATGGCTTCATCGATCCCGCCTCCTTCGCCAAAAAACAACCCCTCAATCTGCTCCATCCGGGTGGCAAAGGCATCCACATCGGAAAAGTTGGTCTGATCCGAACGCACCTGGCGCACACGGTAGTCGTCGGCAATCCTCTGAATGGAATCCACACGCGCACCGGCCCCGGAAAACGACGAAGCATTGCCGGCGCTGACCTGCGCGACAACGTCAACACGTTGTCGGGAATAACCAGGCGTGTTTGCATTGGTAATGTTCTGACCAGTGACTGCCAGCGCCTGCTGATTGATGCGAATACCAGCCACTCCGATGCCTAGAAGATCAGCCATCAATGGCCTCCAGTCAGGCTCATGATCGAGCGGGCCACGGCAACAATCTTGTCCGCATATCCCGGGTCAGTGGCATAACCACCCTTCTGCAAGGTATCGGCAAACCGGCGCACTTGCTGAAGGGCATCCCCTGCAATTTCCTGCGCCCCGGAGAACAACTGGTTGTAACGGCTGCTGCCTCGCAACACGTCAACATAGTCACCCACCGCGCTCTCCAGGGAGTCGTACACCCGGAACGCTTCGGACTTCTCCAGGAAACGTCCACCCTGGAACTCGCGTGTTGCGGTGTCCACCACATCACCATTCCACCCGGTTGCCTTGACGCCAAAGAGATTGAAACTTGTTTCCCCCTGTTCGGTCCTGATCAGCCGTTTGCCCCAACCGGTCTCAAGTACCGCCTGGGCGAGTACTCCGAGCTTGGGCAAGGGTGTGCCCTCAAGCACCCCATCCAGCACACTGGAAAGCTGGAGCAGAAATCCGCGCCGATCGGGATCATCGATTCCATCCATTGGGGGCAACGGGTGAATGGTGTTGTTGGTTGCCTGGGCAGTACTTGACCCGTGAACACCCCGGGATCCTTCGCCGGGTCCTCCTGCAGCAAGATCAATCTCGACGTCCCGTCTGACCGGAACACTCTGACCCGACAACTGTCGTTCGATGACTTCGGCCAATCCGATACCACCTGAATTGGCGAGACTGACCGCCATTTCTCCATCCAGCATCTGCTGGTGCGACTCCATCGCCGGGCTGCTCAGGTAGCTGCCCTCACCAAATCCGGCGTTGGCATCACGCATGCTCTTGAGCCACATGTGAAGGAATACGGATTCGAACTGTCTGGCAGCCTTGCGCAACGCTTCCGGCGAATCGGTGGTCGGCCGGGCCTGCAGTCCCTTGTAGTCGGTGTAAGTCTCCGGGCCTATGGCGGACGAGACACCAAAACCGCGTGAATCCATGCCTTGCATCAGATCACCACGAGCTCCGCCTGCAACGCTCCTGATTCACGCAGGGCTTCGAGAATAGCCATCAGATCACCCGGTGCAGCTCCCACCTCGTTGACCGCCGTGACGATGTCCTGCAAGGCGACACCAGGCGCAAAATGGAACATGCGATTGGCTTCCTCCGTCGCCTCGACATTGCTCTCCGGCACAACCACCGTTTCACCTTCGGAAAACGGTGCCGGCTGACTGACTCCAAGGCTTTCGGCAATGGTCACTGTCAGACTGCCGTGCGTAACGGCCGCGGGTGAAACCCGCACCTGGGCCCCAATGACGATGGTACCGGTACGGGAGTTGATGACCACACGCGCCGGGCCATCATCAGGCGTGATTTCAAGGCTCTCGAGTTCACTGACAAAGGCCATACGCTGCGATCTGGCCGCTGGCGAACGGACCGCAATCGAGGCGGAGTCCAGTGACTCGGCAACATCGGGGCCGAATACGGCGTTGATGCGATCGACCAGCCGGCGAGCAGTGGTGAAATCCGCCCGGTGAAGGTTGAAGACGATATGACTGCCTTCGTTGAATCCATCCGGAGCGGCGACCTCGACATTGGCACCACCGGGAATTCGTCCGACACTCGGAACATTCACGGTGATGGATGAGCCGTCGGCACCTTCCGCACCAAAGCCACCCACCACCAGATTACCCTGTGCGACGGCAAAGACGCGTCCATCCAGACCCTTCAGCGGCGACACCAGCAAGGTGCCACCACGCAGGCTCTTGGCATTGCCGATCGAAGAAGCGGTGACATCGATTCGCATGCCAGGTTTTGCAAAGGGTGGCAGCTCGGCATGCAGGGCAACCGCGGCAACATTCTTGAGTTGGGGTGTCGAACCAGGTGGCAGCTGGATGCCAAATTCACGAAGCATGTTGTTGAACGTCTGCACCGTGAACGGTGTCTGGGTTGTCTGATCACCCGTGCCGCTGAGTCCCACCACCAACCCATAGCCCACCAGCTGGTTGGAACGCACTCCCGAGATATCGGCGAGGTCCTTCAGGCGCTGCGCGCTCGAAGCCTGTGCTGCGGTCGCTCCAAGAAGCACCAACAGCGTCCACAATCTGATCAGCATGAACCTGCTCCTTGGCTAGAAGGGAAAAAGTGGATTGAAGAAAAAGCGCGTCAACCAACCGGCCTTGTTGCTGTCTGCCAGTTCACCGGTTCCGCTATAGGCAATCCTGGCGTCCGCCAGGCGTGACGAAGAAACTGTATTGTCGCCATCGACGTCCTCAGGTCTGACCAAACCACTGACCCGTACAAATTCCTCGCCCCGATTGAGCTGGAGCCACTTTTCACCCTGCACCTGCATCAATCCGTTGGGCAGGACTCGCGCAATCACCGCCGTGATGGTGCCATCGAGCGAATTGCTCTGATCGCTCTCGGCATTGCCCGTGAAGTCATTCTCCGACTCGACGCTGTTGAAAAGATCGCTCACACCGGAACCCTTGATCAGGTTGCCGAACAAGCGCGGATTGACGAGTTCCGTTGCCGATTCCTTCCTGATGGCCGTTTCTGCGGACTTCGACGAAGAGGTTGACTCCTCAAGCCGTATGGTCAGAAGGTCGCCGACCCTCAGGGCCTTTCGATCCCCAAACAGCGCCATGGAACCACTGGTTGGCAAAAGGCTGCCATTCGACGACGGCACTGCCGCAGGAATGTCGGGATAGGTCGGCGAGTACAACGGCTCAGGTCGCGAAGGTTGCACCTGAACACAGCCACCCAGGAAGACGAGCGTCGCCAGACATATGTTGGTCAGGCTGCGCATTACAGATTCTGCGTCACAAACTGAAGCATCTGATCGGCGGTAGAGACAACCTTCGAGTTCATCTCGTAGGCTCGCTGTGTCGCCACCATGTTGACCAGTTCCTCTACCACGCTGACATTGGATGCTTCCAGATTGCCGGACAGGAGTTCACCGGCGCCGTTTTCACCCGGAGCACTCTGCTGAGCGGCTCCACTGGCCGCCGTTTCGATGTAGAGATTGCTGCCCATGGATTGCAGGCCTGCTGCATTCACGAAGGTAGCCAGCTGAAGATTGCCAATCTGGACCGGGGTGGCGCTGCCGGGCTGTGTTGCCGTGACTGTTCCATCCTTGCCGATGCTGACACTCAGTGCATCGGCAGGAATCGTGATTGCAGGTTCAAGCACATAACCCTGGGACGTGGTCAGCTGGCCATCCTGATCCAGATGCAGCTGTCCGTTGCGCGTGTAACCAACGGTGCCGTCCGGCATAGAGACCTGGAGGAATCCGCTCCCGGTGATGGCGACATCCAGATCATTGTTGGTGGTCTGTATCGAACCGACCGTGAAGTCTTTCTGGGTGCCGGCAACCCGGACACCAGTACCCAGTTGAACCCCACTTGGAATGGTTGTGCCCTGGGTGCTGAGTGCCCCGGGCTGTTCCTGAATCTGGTACATGAGGTCCTCGAATACAACCCGGTCCTTCTTGAACCCGACCGTTGACACGTTGGCAAGATTGTTGGAAATTGCCCTGAGCGCCGTATCCTGCGCTGACAGTCCTGTCTTGCTGACCCACAATGCTGGTTGCATGTCGCCTCCTTGGTATCCTTGCTCGCGCCAGATGCGTCATGTGTACTCAGGGCATCTGTGCCGTTTGCCGGTTTGTTGTCACGCAATCGACGAATCCACGACAACAATCGGCTCCATGTCAGCTTAGTCAGGATTCTGGAGTCTGCCGCCGTCTGGCCTGGTCGATCAGCCGATCTGCAGAAGCCGGCCAGCAGCTTCATCATTTTCCTGTGCCGTCTTCATGAGTTTGACCTCGAGTTCGAACTGACGCGCAAGACTCAGGATCGCAGTCAGTTCATGCACGGCGTTGACGTTGCTGGACTCCAGAAATCCGGACTCGATCTTTACACCTTCGCTTCGGCCTTCGGCTTCTCCATCCTTGCGCACCATGTTGCCCATCGCATCCTTCATCAGGTCACCTGGCTCGGGATTCACGAGCTTGATTCGCCCGATTTCCAGCAGCGTGTCAGGTGCCTGGCCTTCCGGACGCACCGATACAGTCCCATCCGCGCCGATATGCACCGACGTGTACGGTGGCAGAGCGAGCGGACCATCGTCACCCAGCACCGGCAATCCATCGCTGCTCGACAACTGACCAAACGCGTCCACCTGCAACTCGCCGTTGCGCGTATACGCTTCGGTGCCATCCGGCATCTGCAGGGCAATCAGTCCGGATCCGGCAACCGCAACATCGAGGCTGCGACCGGTAGACTGCTTGCTGCCGCTGGACAGATCCATGTGCTCGACCTGGCTGACGCCGTACGCCCGAGCCGGATGACCCTGCCCTTCCACCCAGCGGGCTTCTGAGCGTGCCAGATCCGCGCGAAAACCTGTGGTCGACACGTTGGCCAGGTTGTTGGCGTGCAATGTCTGCGCCCGGTCGATGTGCTTGGCACCAACACTCGAGATGTAAAGAAGACGGTCCATTACAGGTTGATGATCGTCTGGGTCACTTCCTGCGAGGTGGAAATGGTCCGGGCGTTGGCCTGGAAGTTCCGCTGGGCGATGATGAGTCTCACCAGCTGTTCAGACAGATCAACGTTGGATTCCTCCAGCGCTCCGGAATTGATGAGGCCCAGTGATCCGGAACCTGGCGCTGCAATGATCGGGTTTCCTGACTCGATGGTGTCGACCCACGAAGAATCGCCGACGGCCCGCAAACCCTGGGCATTGGTGAAATTGGCCAGCGCAACCTGTCCCAGTGGCTTGGTCAGTCCGTTGGAAAACCTCGCCGATACCGTCCCTTTGTCGTCGATCCCGATGCCCGCCAATTCACCTGTGCTGTTGCCGTTCTGTCTCAGGGTATTGACCGCAAAATTGCTGCCAAACTGCGTGGAGTTGGTCAGCCGGATTTCGAAGTTGGAGCTGACCGGCGGATCAAGGATCGGCAGTGCGCCACCGCTCAGTACATTCTGTGGTCC